>NZ_CP009888.1:1699166-2448332 GCF_000788395.1 Pseudoalteromonas piratica | reverse complement strand
AACTATGTCAAATAACACAGCGATTTTATTTCCAGGCCAAGGTTCACAATCGGTGGGCATGTTGGCTGAATTACTAGCTGAATCAGAAGTTGTTCAAGCTACATTCAAAGAAGCAAGTGATGCATTAGGTTATGACCTTGCGGCATTAGTGCTTGAAGGCCCTGCAGAGTCACTTAATGAAACGCATCGCACTCAACCTGCGTTGTTAACGTCAAGTGTTGCAATTTACCGTCATTACCTTGCAAACGGTGGTGAAAAACCAAGCGCAATGGCAGGTCACAGTTTAGGTGAATATTCAGCACTCGTATGCGCAGGCGTGATTGAACTTGCTGAAGCAGTAAAGCTTGTTGAAAAACGTGGTGTTTATATGCAAGAAGCAGTACCTGCAGGTACTGGCGCAATGTACGCAATTATCGGCCTTGCTGATGATGCAATTGCTAAAGCATGTATTGATGCAGCTCAAGGTGAAGTTGTTTCACCCGTTAACTTTAATTCACCTGGTCAAGTTGTAATTGCAGGTCAAAAGGCAGCGGTAGAGCGTGCTGGTGAATTATGTAAAGAAGCCGGTGCAAAACGCGCGTTACCGCTTGCAGTGAGCGTACCGTCACACTGTGCACTAATGAAGCCCGCTGCTGACAAACTAGCTGCTGATTTAGAAGCGATAACATTTAATACACCTGAAATATCAGTAATTAATAATGTTGACGTAACGACAGAAAGCGCAAGCGAAGCTATTAAAGATGCACTAGTACGTCAACTTTACAGCCCTGTTCGCTGGACTGAAACAGTTCAAAAGCTAGCACAAGATGGCTTAACCAGAACGTATGAGTTTGGTCCTGGTAAAGTATTGACAGGTCTTGCAAAACGTATTGATAAATCGGTAACTTGCGCTGCAGTAAACGATTTAAACACTCTTTCTAGCGTTTTAGACGCATAATTTTATTGGAACATTTTATGAGTAACTTATTCTCTTTAGAAGGCAAAGTTGTACTAGTAACTGGCGCGAGTCGTGGTATTGGTAAATCAATCGCAGAAACACTAGTATCACTTGGTGCAACTGTTGCGGGTACTGCCACAAGCGAGGGCGGCGCTGCAAAAATCAGTGATTACTTAGGTGAAAACGGTAAAGGTTACGCGCTTAATGTGACAGAAGCTGATTCGATTGAAACAACACTTGCAGCGATTAAAGCGGATCTAGGCGATATCGATGTACTAGTTAATAATGCGGGTATTACGCGTGACAACCTACTTATGCGTATGAAAGACAGTGAGTGGGATGACATTATCGACACTAACTTGTCGTCAATTTTCCGTTTATCAAAAGCGGTACTGCGTCCAATGATGAAAAAGAAAAATGGTCGTATTATCAACGTTGGTTCTGTTGTTGGTACTATGGGTAATGCAGGTCAAGCAAACTATGCAGCAGCAAAAGCGGGTGTTATTGGTTTTTCTAAATCAATGGCGCGCGAAGTGGCATCTCGCGGCATTACGGTTAACGTTGTAGCACCTGGTTTTATTCAAACGGATATGACAGACGAGCTAACTGACGAACAAAAAGCAGCAACGCTTGCAAACGTACCTTCAAATCGTTTAGGTCAACCGAACGAAATTGCAGCAGCTGTAGCGTATTTAGCATCTGACGCTGCTGCGTACGTAACAGGCGAAACTTTGCATGTAAACGGCGGCATGTACATGATCTAACCCAAGGTCCTATCACAATTTCGGCGAAATTGTTAAATTTAGGGTTGAAATTGCGGTGAAAGTAGGCGATAAAAGGTTAGTTTTAGATTTATGAGGTTCGACCAGATAATAAAAATCGAAATGAATCTTGAATCATAAAATTTTGCAGCGTACACTACGCCGCAATCTGAAAAATAACGCAAAAGCGTTTTTTAATTAAGGAAACAAGAATGAGCAACATCCAAGAACGTGTTCAAAAAATCATCGTAGAGCAACTAGGTGTTCAAGAAGAAGAAGTAAAAGCAGAAGCATCATTTGTTGATGATTTAGGCGCTGATTCACTAGACACTGTAGAACTAGTAATGGCTCTTGAAGAAGAGTTTGACACTGAGATCCCAGACGAAGAAGCTGAGAAGATCACTACAGTTCAAGCAGCTATCGATTACGTTACTGCTCACGCTGAGTAATAAAAGCATAGACATTAAAGGCAGCATTTTAGCTGCCTTTAGTTTTTCAAAAGCCCTCATTAGGGCTTTTGTATTATCTGCACCTAATATATTTTGGAGATGACTGTGGCTAAACGTCGAGTAGTGGTTACTGGCCTAGGTATGTTAACCCCTCTAGGTAATGATGTTGATACAACATGGCAAGGTTTATTAGCGGGTCAAAGTGGCATTGGTTTAATTGACCATTTTGATACGTCTGATTTTGGTACTAAATTCGCGGGTCTGGTAAAAGATTTTGACCCAACATTGTACATGGCGAAAAAAGACACCAAAAAGATGGATTTATTCATTCAATATGGTATTGCTGCTGGTGTACAAGCATTTAAAGATTCTGGATTAGAAGTTACCGAAGAAAATGCTGAGCGTATTGGTGTTGCGGTAGGTTCAGGTATTGGTGGTCTAACACTTATCGAAGAAAACCATGTTAAATTACTTAACAGTGGTCCTCGCAAATTATCACCGTTTTACGTGCCTTCAACCATTATCAATATGATCTCTGGTCATTTATCGATTATGCACGGCCTTAAAGGTCCAAATATCTCGATAGTTACGGCATGTACAACAGGTCTTCATAATATTGGTCACGCAGCACGTATGATTGCCTATGGTGATGCTGATGCTATGGTTGCAGGTGGTGCAGAAAAAGCATCAACACCAATTGGCATGGGCGGCTTTAGCTCAGCGCGTGCATTATCTACACGCAATGACAACCCACAAGCAGCATCGCGTCCGTGGGATAAAGACCGTGACGGTTTTGTACTGGCTGATGGCGCGGGTGTAATTGTGCTTGAAGAATACGAACACGCAAAAGCACGCGGTGCAAAAATTTATGCCGAGTTAGTAGGTTTTGGTATGAGTGGCGATGCATATCACATGACGTCACCACCAGAAGACGGTGCAGGTGCCGCACTTGCAATGAAAAATGCACTCAATGATGCTGGTGTAAATGCAGAGCAAGTTGGTTATATCAACGCACACGGTACTTCGACACCAGCGGGAGATATTGCTGAAACTAACGCTGTTAAGTCAATTTATGGCGCAGCGGCAAGCGATGTATTAGTAAGCTCAACCAAATCAATGATGGGCCACTTACTTGGTGCTGCAGGTTCAGTTGAATCAATCGTAACGATTTTATCGCTTCAAGATCAAAAAGTAACACCGACAATTAACCTTGATAACCCAAGTGAAGGCTGTGACTTAGATTATGTTGCGCATACCGCGCGTGATGCTAAGTTAGACTATGCCCTATGTAATTCATTTGGCTTTGGTGGAACTAATGGCTCTTTATTATTTAAGAAGATATAATCATTAGCAGAAATCGAATTGTGAATAAAAGCCTAGGATTTCCTAGGCTTTTTTGTGTGTATGGACATAACAATAATAACAAATAGCGAAACTCCAACTATCACCAGTAATGATAGAGCATTGCAATATGGTGATGGCTTTTTTACAACGATTAAAGTTGAAAATGGTAAACCTTGTTTATTAGATGAACATTTAGCACGTTTGCGGCAATGTAGTGAGCGACTTTTCTTCGACAATCTCAACCTAACTGAAATTGAATCAAATATTATTAAAGTCGCAAAGTCACATAGTCTTGCGGTTGTTAAAGTGGTTGTGAGTCGAGGTGCAGGCGGCAGAGGCTATCAACTACCCGAACAACAAACCCCTCATGTTTATATTAGCTGCCTCGCTTTTCCTGAGCCCTATTTAACGATTAAAGCAGATGGTATCGCGCTTGATACCCTTGAAACACCATTGGCAATCAATCCCCTTGTTGCCGGTTTAAAAACATTAAATCGTCTTGAGCAAGTATTAGCTAAACACGAACTTAAGCAAAAAGGGTTTAGTGAAGGGTTATTACTTAACTGCAATGGCGAAGTAATCGAAACCACTGTGGCCAATTTATTACTTTTAAAAGATGGCAAACTATATTCACCTCATCTTGATAAGTCCGGGATTTTTGGCGTCTATTTGGCGCATTTACAGAAAAAACTAGCCATAACCTTTAAAACAATCTCACTTGAAGAGTGTTATAGCGCAGATAGTTTATTTTGTTGTAATAGCCTGATGGGAATCGTGCCGATTACACGTTTAGATGAGAAACGTTTTCCATTAGACGCTGCGCTAGACTTTTTAGCAGAGAGGTCTTTATGATCCGTGCTTTCGCTTTTTTATTTACGCTTTTTGTGGCTTTCGCGACGTTTGCGGGCTTTCAGTTAAAGCAACTTCAAACTGTGCAATTATCAATAAGTGAAGCAACCTTGTATCAAGTAAAAGCTGGCACGGGTGTTAATAGCATGTGTTCAGCATTTAAAAAGAATGGCTGGGTAAAAGATTGTTTTTGGTTAAAAGTGTACGCCAAAATTAATCCAGAGTTAGTTAAGCTGAAGCAAGGCATGTACTTGATTGAAGCAAAACCACTGCTTGAAATGATTAGCGATATGAATAAAGGGCGCGATCATCAATTTCCATTTACGATTTTAGAAGGTAGTACTTTCAAACAAGTATTAAGCGATTTTAAAAATGCTGACTATCTTGAACAAGTCTCTGAAACAGCATTGAACAATGCGCTAAAAGAGATGGGTATCAAGCAAGATAATCCAGAAGGGTGGTTTTATCCTGATACGTATTTTTATTCCGCAGGTGATAGTCAACTAGCAATTCTAAAACGTGCTTATGATAAAATGCAGCAAACTTTAGATAAGGCATGGCAATCACGTGATATGGCTGTGCCTTTGAAATCGCAATATGAAGCGCTCATTTTAGCTTCAATAATTGAAAAAGAATCAGGTCACAATGCAGAACGCGATTTAATTGCGTCTGTGTTTGTTAATCGTATTAATAAAGGCATGCGTTTACAAACCGATCCAACAGTCATTTATGGCTTAGGTGATGAGTATCAAGGCGATATAAAGTCGGAACATTTAAGGCGTCATACACCTTATAATACATACCGCATCAATGGTTTGCCGCCAACTCCCATTGCGATGCCATCAGAGCAAGCTATTTACGCAACTTTGAATCCGCGTTACTCTGATTTTTATTATTTTGTTGCATCGGGTGGTGGAGAGCACCACTTTTCAAAAACATTAGCTGAACATAATGCAGCGGTTAGGAAATATCTTTTAAACAAATGATTGGTAAATTTATTGTAATTGAGGGCCTTGAGGGCGCTGGAAAGTCATCGGCGATTGCTGTTTGTCAGCAAGTATTAAATGACGCTGAAATTAATTTTGTAAATACCCGCGAACCAGGTGGCACACCGCTTGCCGAGTCACTGCGCAGTCTGGTTAAAGCAACACATGAAGAAAAGGTCAGTGATGCAACTGAGCTTCTGTTAATGTATGCAGCGCGCTCGCAATTGGTTGAAAATGTGATTGCGCCAGCGCTCGGTCGTGGTGATTGGGTGTTAGGCGATAGGCACGATTTATCGTCACAAGCCTACCAAGGTGGTGGTCGAAACATTGAGAAACATAAACTTGAAGCCTTAGCAGAAATTGTTTTAGGTGAATTAAAACCAAATTTAACCTTGTATTTAGACATTGATCCTAAAATTGGCCTAGCGCGCGCGGCTAATCGCGGTGAGTTAGATCGCATTGAGCTTGAACAGTTAAGTTTTTTTGAAAGAACCCGTGAAGTGTATTTAGCAGCCGCAAAAAATGATAAAAGTATTGTTACTATTGATGCGAGCCAAGCAATGGAGAAGGTACACTCTGATATTAAAGATGCACTAAATCAATTTATTTCAGGGGCAACTGCGTGATCCCAACCTGGCTTCAAAATGACTATCAAAGCTTAGTAACCCTTGGCGCAAACCAACAATTGCATCACGGGCTTTTATTACTTGGTAATCATGGGGTGGGGAGTTTTGATTTAGCACAGCAAGTGGCATTTGACTTGTTGTGTCTGACAAATGCCATGCAGGCATGTGGCCATTGTAAAGCATGTCTTTTAAATCAAAGCCAAACGCATCCCGATTATTTATTAATTGAGCCAGATAAAGAAACTATTAGCGTTGAACAAGTTCGTGCAATTAGTGATTTCTTTGTAACGAGTGCGAGTTATCAAGGCAATAAAGTTGTTATCATCAAAAACGCAGAGAGCTTAACCTTATCTGCCAGCAATGCGCTATTAAAAACACTGGAAGAGCCTAATAAAAGTCGCTATTTGATATTGTTAGCCAATAATAGTGCAGCATTGCCTGCTACAATTTTAAGTCGTTGTTTCAAAAAGCAACTGACGGTAGAACATCAACAAGCTAAATCATTTATAGCGGGTTTAGGCATCGATATTAATGCACCGTGGGTTTCGGCATTTTTAGATAAGCCAAACACCCTTGCGTTATGGCAACAACAAGATCGCATTACTGTCATTGAAAGTTTATATGCTATGGCAATGAAAAATGACATTCATGCTTGCCATAAGCAATTGCTTGAACTTTTTAATCAAAACCCTGATTATATAGACATATTTGTGCAATTTTACGCACAAAAATTGCAAAGTGAGCTACTCGGTAATACGCTTGATATAAAACGCTACCAAGAAAAAAGCCAAGCGCTACTGAGCTTTGCAGATAAATTTAAAGAAGTTAAAGGACTTAATTTGTCTCTACAGTTAAATCAATTACTGAAAAAATTAAGTTATTTATAAATAGGACATTATTTTGCAAGAATTACTCGTTGATTTTGAAGATACACGTGAGCTGTATAAAAGCTATATGCCTTACTTGAAAACAGGTGGCTTATTTGTGCGTACGAATATGCAATTTGAAATGTCACAGCCGCTTGCACTTCGTATTAGCTTACCGGATGCACTAGAAGAAGATGTGATCACGGGTGAGGTTGTATGGATCACACCGCAAGGTAGCCAAAACTCTAACCCGCCAGGTGTGGGTGTGAGCTTTATCGATGATAAAAGCCAAGTACGCGATAAAATCGAAAAAATGCTTGGCGGTATGTTAAACTCTAGCGATCCCACTTATACCATGTAGTTTATGGATTTTTTGTGATTGTAGATTCTCATTGTCATTTAGACAGATTAAATTTTGATGAGCTTGGCTTATCACTCGAACAAGTACTTGAAAACGCGCGCGCTAAACAAGTAGAACACTTTTTATGTGTATCAGTTACCCTTGACCAATTTCCAGGCATGCTGGAAAAAGTGCAAAATTTTCCTGATGTATCAGTAAGCTGCGGCGTTCATCCACTTGACCAAAAAGATGTACTTGATAAAGCACGTTTACTAAACCTTGCTAATAACGACAAAGTTGTCGCCATTGGTGAAACCGGGCTTGATTACTATTACAGTAAAGACACCCACCAAGTGCAAAAAGATTCGTTTGCAGGCCATATTGATGTGGCAAATGAATTAAATAAACCGCTGATTATCCATACCCGTGATGCAAAGCAAGATACGCTTGATATTATGCGTGCGCACAACGCCGAAAAATGCGGCGGTGTACTCCATTGCTTTACTGAAGATTGGGAAATGGCAAAGCAAGCGCTTGAGCTTGGTTTTTATATTTCTATATCAGGCATTGTTACTTTTAGAAATGCGTCAGCACTGCGTGAGGTTGTCGAAAAAATTCCACTCGATCGCTTACTTATTGAAACCGACTCGCCATACTTAGCGCCTGTGCCGCACCGTGGTAAAACAAACCAACCGGCGTATGTTGAAGATGTTGCTTATTTTATTGCGGATCTAAAAAACTTAGCGTTTTCAGAGCTGGCGAAAGCAACCACAGATAATTTCTATCAATTATTTAAGCTTGCGAAGTAAACACCTTGGAAAATAGCGTGACACTGCCTCTTTTACTTACAGGGCCGATGATCCGAAGAGCGGAGCCATCAAAAGTCACGCTGTTTTTTGTCAGTAGGCAAGCGCATCCATTTGATGTTAGCTCAGAGCCATTAGGTGAGTTTTCTCAGTCGCATCATGTTTTGCAATTGGGTGGGCACTGCTTTTGTCATTATTATTTTTTAACGCCTAATGACGATAAGCCTTTTCCAGTTGATCAACTAATTGATTACCAACTGAGTCTAGAGGGTGAGTCACTCGATTTAAGTCCTTACTACCTAGAAGGCCAATCGCAATGCGCGTTTGTGATTCCAAAACAACTAAACAGCATGTTGCATGGCTCATGTCGCAATCCGCATCATGAATCAAAAGATGCATTAATTAGTGCAAGCCATTTTTTAGCGTCTAAAAGACAACAAGCTAGCGAAGAACCAAGTGTATTAATTATGTCAGGCGATCAAATATATGCTGATGATGTTGCTGGCCCGATGCTACTTGCTATCGAAAAGTTGATTGATGCGCTTAAACTATTTAAAGAGCCATGTTTACTTGAACCGCTTGGGTATGGATCTAGTCAAACACTTTACAAGCGAGACGCGTTTTTACCTACAACAAAGTGGCATGAACGCTCTAAGCTCGAATTAGGTTATTGGCTACGCCGCGATTTAGAACACTTTACCAGTTTAAAGTCGCATAACCACTTGGTTCATATTGAAGAATTCTTTGCCCTTTATCTGTTAACAACCAGTGCAGCATGTTGGCAACTAGTTGAGTTAGATACACTTACGTTTGATTCAACAGATCCAGATCATCAAGCTAAATTCGTAAAAGAAAAGACACATATAGCGGAATTTGTAACTGGATTACCCATAGTTGAAAAACTGTTTGCCAATATTTCACATATCACCATGTTTGATGATCATGATGTGACAGATGATTGGAACTTAACCGCAGGTTGGGAACAAGCAGTCTATTCAAATTCTGTCAGTAAACGAATTATCGCTAATGGCCTAATTAGTTATCTTGTTTTTCAAGGCTTAGGCAATGATGGTGGTGAATATACACTAACGTTATTAACGCAATTTAATAAACACAGTGAAAATGGCTACAGCAATTTAAATGCCTTTGATAAACAGATTTTAGCATTCGACAAATGGCATTATTGTTTAGACACACAACCAAAAATTATTGCTCTTGATACGCGAACCCACCGCTGGCGTAACGAAACAGATTTCAATGAACCATCAGGGTTACTCGATTGGGAGCAATTGGTAGAGCTTGAAAATAACCTGACAGGGTTAGAAGAAGCGATATTAATTTCACCCGCGCCAGTTTTTGGTGTTAAGTCGATTGAAGCTATTCAAGCAATCTTTAACTTTTGTGGCCAGCCGTTATTGGTTGATGTTGAAAACTGGATGGCCCATGAAGGTGCAGCGCGTAAATTAATGCAAACATTCAAACGTGCTGATACGCCCATTGAAACACTGATTTTATCGGGCGATGTGCATTACTCATTTTGCTTTTCAGTACAAAGCCGTTTTTCGAACCGCGATAACCGTATCTGGCAATTAACCGCAAGCGGGATCAAAAATGAATTTCCCAAGTCCTTACTTAATAAATTAAATACCTTAGACAGTATTTTATATCACCCAAGCAGCCCGCTTAACTTCTTTACTAAACGTTGGCAAATGAAGGTACATAAGCATCGCCACAAAGAATCTTCTAAGCATTTAGTTAGTGATTCGGCGATAAGTTTAGTGCGCCTTGAAAACGAAAGACTGACCAAATATCAGTTATTGCATGGTGATGGAAACATCACAGAATTCGATTTAAATGAAAAAAGCTGATTTAACGGCGAGTTTTTTGGGTTCACATTAGGCAATATAGCGTTATTTTAGTGACTAATAGGCCGTATTTATTGGTTTTGCAGGCTAGATAAAAATTGCCCAGGACCAATCCACATTGTCCTGGGCTTAGGGGAATGGCTCATTTGATGAGCCGTGCGCTAACTTAAAAACTTTATCATTCATAGGGAGAAGTGAAAAAGTATTAGTAATTGTAGTTAAATTAATCCAAAAAAGGAAATTTTTGCTCAAAAAATAACCTTAACTAAAACAGTTGGTTACAGACTTTTTAAGATTTTGTTAACAAATGTATTCAAGGTTATTCCCAAGTTATCAACTGGCTATCCCGAACTAATTCACGTGGTAAACCGTTCTTAATTTTGTTTTTTTGCCACTTGCCTAAGCCGACACAGGTATTATTTAGCATTAACAGTACTTCATCTTTGTCGGAAGTTACTTGTGCTAATTTAATATCTTTGCCCTGAAAGTAGTCACAAGCCTCTGAAAGTGACAGTTTATGCGTGTTTTTAAGGGCTTCAGCACCAAAACAAGTTGCAAATTCATGATGTAATCGAATGCCATTTTTGTGCGTTTTACCCAATAAAATACCAATTCGGCTGTATTTAATTTTATCGATCACGTTTGCAATGTTTAATGGGAACAACCAGAGCTCTTGCTCACGTTGCCAAAGTTCACCTGCAAGCGGTTTCATCGCAAATTGCTTTTTTATTATTTGATTAAACTGCTCGGTAGTTTTTTTATCGGCAGGGGTAAACGGAAATGCGCCTTTTTTAACTTTAGGCTCAGGCTGTGGCACATGAGATTTTTTAACAAATTTGGCAACAAAGAAACCCTCAGTATCGTAAATTTGTGGCCAAATATGTAAGTAACCTTCAGCGGTTGCTGAGGCATCTGCATTTTCAAATAAATGATTTAGCGGCACTACCTCAATATGATCAGCAAAGGTGTTTAGCAAGTGTTGGCATACTGCTTGGTTTTCAAGCGGTGTTAATGTGCAAGTTGAATAAACCAAAGTACCACCAGCTTTTAAAGCATAAAATGCACTTTCAATTAGGCGTTTTTGCACATCAGCAATTTCAATATTAGATTCAATGGACCAATTTTTTAGTGCATTTTCGTCTTTACGAATGGTGCCTTCGCCAGAGCATGGGGCATCTAACAAGATATGATCAAAACTCTGTTCCATATACTGGCCAAAAATACTGGCGTCAAAGTGGGAAAGGGCACAGTTGCTAATACCCAAGCGCTGCATATTGGCACTTAACGATTTAATACGCGAGCTCGAATACTCATTGGCAACTAACACACCTTCACTTGAAAGTGCCTCGGCAATTTGTGTTGATTTACTGCCGGGGGCTGCTGCCATATCAAGCACACAGCAATCGCTTAAGTCGTTATTATTTAATAGGGCGGTGACAGGCATCATCGAGCTTGCTTCTTGCACATAGATGCAACCAGATAAATGAATATCGGTATTACCGAGTGAAAGTGATTGTTGGTTTTCAGGGCGCACTAGCCAAAAGCCGTTTTCACACCAGGGTACAGGTGTTATTTGCCAATCGTTTTGGGCTGCGTATTGTTTAAAACTGTCGACAGACATTTTTTTTGTATTGACGCGCACAGCTGTTCTGAGTGGTTTCTTACATGAGGCTAGGTAATCGTCTATCGAGAGGTGATTGGGAATATAACTTTCAACATCATCAATAAATGTTTGTGGAATAAAAATATTAGCGTGCACTTTTTCTCTGCCAACAAAGGTATTTACACCAATAATACAGGAAATGTGGCACACTAAGCAGCATTCATAATAATAATAATCTGATTATGCTTAACAAAATTTGGTTATCTTTCTTTATTATTGCGTTTGTATCCGCGCTCGCTACGTGGATGGGCGGTGATGGCCTTGTGTTTGAACGGCTAGTGAAAGCCGTATTTAGTATGGCCAAAGTATCTGTTGAAATTGCTATCGGCCTAATTGGGGCTCTGTGCTTTTGGTTAGGGGTTATGAAAATAGCCGAGCGCGGAGGCATGGTTGATGTTTTGGCTAAAGGCTTATCGCCACTGTTTACCCGCTTAATGCCCGATGTGCCAAAAGGCCACCCAGCATTTGGCTCAATTACCATGAATTTAAGCGCGAATTTACTTGGCCTTGATAACGCCGCAACGCCGATGGGCATTAAAGCCATGCATGACTTGCAATCGCTTAACAAAACGCCCGATACTGCAACCAATGCGCAAATATTGTTTTTGGTATTAAACACCAGCTCAGTAACCTTATTTCCAATTGCGGTATTTGTTTATCGCGCGCAGCAAGGTGCAGCCAGCCCAACGGATGTATTTATTCCTATTTTATTAGCAACTTTTGCCTCTACCTTTGTTGGTTTACTTGTTACTTGCGCTATTCAGCGAATTAAACTGTTTAATACTGTTGTGCTGTTATACCTTGGTGGGTTAGTAGCCATTGTTATGGCACTCATTTTGTATTTTATGAACCTGACTACAGAGCTAATGCAAACGCACTCCGCGGTTTTTAGTAACTTTTTAATATTCGCGTTTATTATTGTGTGTTTATGTTGGGCAAGTATTAAAAAAATAGATGTGTACGACAGCTTTATTACAGGTGCCAAGCAAGGGTTTGAGCTATCAGTTTCATTAATTCCCTATTTATTAGCCATGCTATGTGCCATTGGGGTGTTTAGAGCGAGTGGGGCGCTTGATTATGTACTGGATTGGCTACGCACTGTTGTGATTACGCTTGGCGGTGATACACAATTTGTAGATGCCATGCCAACCGCTTTTATGAAGCCACTCTCAGGCTCTGGCGCACGGGCAATGATGTTAGAAACCATGAATACCCATGGCGCAGACTCATTTGCAGGACGTTTAGCATCCACCATACAAGGCTCAACCGAAACCACTTTTTATGTGTTAGCCGTATATTTTGGGGCTGTTGGCATTAAGCATACCCGGCATGCAGTAGGCTGTGGCTTGGCTGCAGATTTAGCTGGTATTTTAACAGCAATCGGTGTGTGTTATTGGTTTTTTGGTTAGTTTATAGAATCGATTGGACTGATAGCACCAAACTTATTTTTTCCAATTACGTGAGTGTAAATTTGAGTTGTTTTAATGTCGTCATGACCAAGCAACTCCTGAACAACTCTTATATCATGGCCTGTTTCTAACATACGGGTTGCAAAACTATGCCGAAAGGTATGCGATGTAACTCTTTTTGATATATCAGCTTTTTTTGTGGCGACTTTTAACGCTTTTCTAAACGCTGTTTGGTGTAGATGATGTCTGCAAATATAATCGTCATGAGGGTGTTTACAACGTGTTGTTGATGGAAATAAATATTGCCAATAAAAATTTTTAGCCGCGTTCTTGTATTTGGATATAAGCGAAGCTGGTAATGATGTTAGCCCAAACCCATCATGAAGATCTCGCTCATGAATGTGCCTAACAAGTTCAATCTGGCTATTTAATTGATCTTTAATATTATTTGGTAATAAAGTAACGCGATCTTTTTGTCCTTTTGACTGGTAAACAAAAACAGTATTCCGTTCGAAATCGAGATCTTTTATTCTTAGCCTTAAAACCTCTGATACTCTGAGTCCTGAGCCATACATAATAGACGCAATAAGCTTATGTTTACCGTGCAGATTTTGAATAACTTTTGCTGCTTCATTATGTGTTAATACTTGTGGAATACGCTGCGGTGTTTTAGCGAAGTGAAACTTCATATTGTTTAACTCACGACCAAATACATGGCGATACATAAATACTACTGCACACAAAGCTTGATTTTGTGTGAGAGGAGAAACCCTTTCATTTATTGCTAGGTGTGTAAGAAATAACTCAACATCTGATTCAGTCATATCTCTTGGGTGACGCTTGTTATGAAAAAAGATGAGTTTCCTAATCCAATATAGATAGGCTTTTTCGGTTTGTAAGCTATAACGTTTCACCCGAAGTATATTGCGAATTGATTCAATGAATGGCGATTTTGTCATGTCACACCTGAAAATTATAACTGTATATATATACAGTTATAATTCATGATTTAAAAATTGCCAAAAATTGCTTCCTATTAATTAAAATTATAAATGCGCGGTTTGTTTTTAGTAAAAATTTAACTATCTGATTTATAAGTGGATTTAAAAAGCTCTTTGGCATTTAATAGGAAGCAACTAACGGCTCGATAAGACAGTTCTCGCTTTCTTTTCGAAAATTTAATACATTAATGGCCTTTAAAATAATATTTATTAATATTAATCAACTGCTTATTGTTAGATTTTGTCAAAGATTATGTGATGTATAAAAATTACATATCCGGCATTCTCGATAATAAGCGTTAGGGTTCAATCGTGATTTCAGAGAATTTTTCATGGACAGGTAGCATTCATCTGAAACATGACTCTACTGTTTATGACCTTCATAATGATTATGATTTTATAAAATTTAGTTACGATGTTGAAAAGAGTTTAATTGTTCTAGAGTGGCGAAAGGGAAAATATGATTGGGTTAAAAGTGAATTACCTAAAACTCTTTTGCTTTCACTTTTCAATCTAGAGCATTTTGGTTTTCAACCAAGAAGCTCTGAAAGGTCATTTAATGAAGATGATTGTTTGAGTAGTTTTGGTTACCTTTCAGACGATGAATGGTGTGAAGGTCAGTTTTGGGTTGACGGTGATCCTGATGACAGTTGGCATTGGTCATTAGAATTTGAATCAGGTGCAGAGCTTATAGTTTCAGCTGAATCAGCTTTTGTGAAAGTTGAACCCTAACAAGGCCGTTAAACCAAGGACACAAAACAGCAGGCTGTGCTCCTTCGTCGCAAATTTTAGCCTGCTATTTTGTGCCGTTTACGGCAAGCGTTATAAGCACATCAAGATATGAGTAAATTCTTCGTTCTAATTCTTCTATTTGTGAGTTTTCCTACTGTTAGCGTAGAGAAGGTTTCACTGTCGGCATTATTGGCTAACCCTAACAATTATGATGGTAAGTGTGTTCAAACAGTTGGGGTACTAAGTGTTGAGTTCGAAGGTGGCAGAATATTTATCGACAGGACAAGCTATGTTGCGAGAGCCTATGAAAATGCTGTAAGACAACCATTTGTCGCTGCAGTCGTAGCCATGAACAGTGAAGATCCTGAAAAGGCGGCAAAGAGAATATCAGATACATACGAAGGAAAATTAGTCCGGGTTATTGGTGTTTTCTCAGCGATCAACACACGAACAGATGAAATCAGTTCTAACAGTATGTTCAAAGATATAAGCTTTATTGAAACTTTACCGCCACACAACTGGGCGCAGATAGGAAATCGTCGCACGTGCTTATAACAAGCCGATGAAAAATGGACAAAAACCAATTGGTTTAGGGCGGCATAGCCGCTAGAGTATAACCAATTGATTTTATGCCTCTTATCCGGGCGTTCTATACACCTAGGGAAATGAGTTATCTTCATGGGGCGGAGAATCAAAACAACTAAAAGCAAAAAGAACGTTAAACGTTTTTCTTGGCATTTCTGGTTTCTTCATAGCTTAACTTTTGTTGCACTGTTAATGGGCTACTCCTCAGGTATGGAAAACAATAAACCTATCGTTACAAGTTTATCGTTTGGTTCATTAGTATATTTAAGCCCTTTGTTTCTATCAGTTATTCGTAATATGATGCCTAGGTCTTTAATGTTAAAGTTTTATAAAAAAAGCTTGTAGTTCAAGTGTATATAACAAGCTGTTTAAGTGCGGGGACTGCTGAAGTTTGGCTCGGTTTCGCTTCGCTACACATTTTAGCCAAACATTTATCAGCCCCTTAACAGGGCGTCATAAAGCTAATTGGAATCTGAGATGATATTTAACCTAGTTCCCGCAACAGAGTGCGATAAAAGTTTCTTTTGGGACAATTATTGTCATTCGATGCGTTCTCACATTGAGGAAATATGGGGATGGGATGAAAGTTGGCAAAGATCTGATTTTGAAACTAGATGGATGGAGTGCGAAAATTATTTGGTTCGTATGAACGAATTAAGCATTGGTTACATTCAGTCAATTGATTATGATGAAGAGCATTATATTATGATGTTCATATTGTTGCCTGAATATCGTTCAAAGGGAATGGGGAGGCAGTTGCTCGCTCAAGTTAAAGGTCATGCAACATTAAAATACATAGGCTTAAGGGTATTTAGAACCAACTTAAAAGCGCTCAGTTTTTATGAGTCACAAGGTTTTTCTAATGTTGAGAATGAAGGTGATTTTTTCTATTTGAAGCAAAAGGCTTTATAACAAGCTGTTTAAAGTGGACAAAATTACGTTGGCTTGGTTTCGCTCCGCTTCACATTTTAGCCAACATAATTTTGCCCGTTAACAGGGCGTTATATACCTAAGGAAGTTTAGGGATGTATCCTAATTCAGTAGATGAAAACTTAGTAGGCGAATACCCAGCAGCTACAAAATCAGGAGGTGGGTATTTTTACGATCAAGTATTGGAATATCGTGTTTGGTGCAGACCCTGGGAGGGCGCCCCAGATGAATTTGATGGTGAAATATACTACTACGCTTTTCACACTTACGAAGAAGCTCTAGAGTTTTCAAACAAAACTACAGGCTCTGAAAGTCCTCTCGTACTGGTAAAACAATTCGAATGGATAGATGAGCCCGAGCCCAAGAAGTTCATCCATAAAACTGGTGAACGTCTTACCGAATGGAGAGTTGAGTGGTTGACTAATGGAAAACGTGATGATGATACAATTGCGAACTTCATAAGTGCAGGCGGTATATAACAAAGCAATTATAAATGGGACGTCTAATGCTTGGCTGACGCTCATTCTTCTCTAATTTTAGTCAAGCATCAATACGCCCCATATTGGGGCGTTACAAATACATGGAAGTGACTTGAAATCATCTAACTTAGCTCTTCACAATATAAAACTTATCGAATTTTCCAATATTTTGGTTTTAATTGGTGCGATGAGCTTTTTACTAAACATTAGCTTGTCATCATTTTATCTATCAGCATTAATTTTTGGTGTACTAATCGGTATCTTTTTGGGCTTATGTTTACCTTGGCTTTGGAAAAAAGAGTTTAGTGTTGCTAATTCTATAGTCACTATTATTGCCGTGGTAACAGCATCTATCTATTTAAATAATACAGTCGATTTATATGCCTGCTTTCAAATGCTCTCTAGTTTAATTTTTACGTCTGGTTTAATTTGGTATGTACAAAAAAGTAAATTAATAAAATACCTAATGGCGTAAGGTGTTTGTAACAAAAAGATTTAGCTAGGGTACAAAATAGCAAGCTGCGCTTCTTCGTCGCTAATGTTTAGCAATCATTATTAGCTACTGTGTGGGAAAATATTAAGTGAGGTCGACCTATGAGAAAAACTATAAGCTCAGGATCACATCTTGAAAAACCTATCGGTTTTTCTCGTGCATGTCGTATAGGAAATCAAATCTCTGTTTCAGGAACGGCTCCAATAAAGAACGGTGAAACTGTTTATATTGATGACGTATATAATCAAACGAAATATTGCCTTCAGCTATCAATTGGTGCCATAGAAGAAGCTGGAGGGAACATTAATGACGTTATTAGAACTAGGATTATGCTCACTGATATTTCACAATGGGAAGCCGCGGCAAAAGCTCACGGTGAACTCTTTTCAGCTATTAAACCTGCCTGTACTTTTGTTGAAGTAAGCCGTTTTATTGATGAACAATGGTTAGTTGAAACTGAAATTGACTGTGTTGTAATCTAGTTACAACGATTTTTAATGATGACATGGGCAAAGCGCTTTGCCTTGGTTACTTGTAGGCTTATAAACCAAGAACTTAGCCGTGTAGTTGCGGCGCTGAATTTTCTAAAGTATTAGAATGATTATCTATATAGCACTTTTTGCATTGTGTTTATTTATTATTGAACGTTGGATAAATCACAAGCCTTTTGTCGACAATTCATACCGCTTTAGTCTAATTTAATAAAATTAATTGCTAAAATTGTCGACAATCTGTTGATCTCTTCGTGAATCACTCCTATATTACCCCTAGTTATTGTCGACAATAGTTAGGTTTTAAATTGGAAAATGAAGTAAAAACAGCGTCAGATAAGGTTTTTGTCGACATTCGCCAAGCCATTGTGGAAGGTGAAATAGCGCAAGGCTCAAAAATTTCTGAGCCAGAACTCTCCAAAAAGCATCAAGTTAGCCGCGCAACCCTGCGTGAGGCATTAAATCGTTTAGAAAGCTGTCATTTAATTGAGCGCAAAGCCAATGTGGGCTGTCGTGTAATATCGCTTACCCCAGAAAAGCTAGATGAAATTTATCAAGTGCGCAGTGCCCTTGAGGGGCTGGCGTGCCGTTTAGCAGCAACCAATATGACAGACGACGAAATCAATCAGGTAAAAGCCTTACTTGATGATCATTTGTCGACACAACGGGTGCGCCAAGGAGAATCTTACTACCAAGAAGAAGGTGATTTGGATTTTCACTACCGCATTATTAAAGGCAGTAAAAACAGCCATTTAATTAATCTATTGTGTAACGAATTATACCAATTAGTGCGTATGTACCGAGTGCAAATGGGCATGAATGGCCCACGTGTTAGCAAAGCATTTGATGAGCACCTGGCTATTATTAATGCCATTGCAGCGCGCGATGGCGAACTAGCCGAATTATTAATGAAAAGACATATCGCGGCATCAGGCAGCAATATTGAACGTAAGTTTCAGTAATGCGTGATGCCAATAAAAGTGTAAACAAATTTAGTTAGCGTAACGCTAGCGTACAAATATAAAAATACCGTTCAAAGGAGACATACATGTCAGCAGGTTTGAAGTTTCGCCAAGCATTAGCAGAGAACCAACCGCTTCAAGTGGTCGGCACTATCAATGCCTATACTGCAATGATGGCAGAGAAGGTAGGACATAAAGCTATTTACTTATCAGGGGCAGGGGTTGCCAACGCAAGTTACGGTTTACCGGATTTAGGCATGACTAGCTTAGATAATGTGCTTGAAGATATTCGCCGTATTACCAGCGCATCTGATTTACCACTACTCGTCGATGCCGATACAGGCTGGGGTGGTGCATTTAATATTGCGCGTACTGTAAAAGAAATGACAAAAGCAGGTGCAGCGGGTTTTCATATTGAAGATCAAGTTGCGCAAAAGCGTTGTGGCCACCGTCCAAATAAAGAAATCGTAACTCAACAAGAAATGGTTGACCGCATTAAAGCGGCGGTTGATGCAAAAACGGATGAGCATTTTTACATTATGGCGCGTACCGATGCGTTTCAAAAAGAAGGGTTAAATGCCGCAATCGACCGCGCTGCTGCGTGTATTGAAGCAGGTGCCGATGCAATCTTTGCAGAAGCCGTGCACGACCTTGCCGACTATAAAGCATTTAGCGATGCGCTGAATGTACCAATTCTTGCCAATATTACTGAATTTGGCCAAACACCAATTTATTCAAAAACCCAATTAGAAGAAGTGGGTGTAGGCATGGTGCTTTACCCGCTAAGTGCGTTTAGAGCAATGAATAAAGCGGCGCTTAATGTGTACAACACTATTTTAAGTGAAGGCTCGCAAGCAAGCGCAATTGATTCAATGCAAACCCGCGCCGAGTTGTATGACTTTTTAGATTACCACTCGTTTGAAAACACACTTGATAAACTTTTTCAGAATAATAAATAAGGGGCAGGAAAATGGTAGATAAAGCATTAGGCGGAGCAGGATTACGTGGTCAAGTTGCTGGTGAAACAGCGTTATGTACAGTAGGTAAATCAGGCAGTGGTTTAACGTATTGTGGTTATGATATTTCAGAGCTTGCAGATAAAGTTGAATTTGAAGAAGTATCGTACCTTTTAAGCCGTGGTGAATTACCAAATCAATCACAACTTGATGCGTACAAGGCGAAACTAAAAACACTTCGTGGCTTACCTGCGGCACTTAAAACCGTTCTAGAATCGATTCCTAAATCAGCTCACCCAATGGATGTAATGCGTACGGGTTGTTCTATGCTGGGTAACCTTGAAATGGAAACCGACTTTAGCGATGTGAACGACCATATCGACCGTATGGTTGCGGTATTCCCAAGTATTATTTGTTATTGGTATCGTTTCTCGCACGACGGTGTACGTGTTGATGTTGAAACTAACGACGATTCAATTGGCGCGCACTTCTTACATTTATTACACGACAAAGCACCAAGCGAGCTATTTGCTAAGGTAATGAATGTATCGCTAATTTTATACGCAGAGCATGAATTTAACGCCTCTACATTCACAGCGCGCGTATGTGCATCAACGCTGTCTGATGTGCATTCATGTGTAACGGGTGCTATCGGTTCATTACGTGGTCCACTGCACGGTGGTGCAAATGAAGCGGCAATGGAAATGATTGAGAACTTCACAAGTGCTGATCAAGCTGAAGAAGCACTGATGGGCATGCTTGAGCGTAAAGAAAAAATCATGGGCTTTGGTCACGCAATTTACCGCGAGTCTGACCCGCGTAATGTGATCATCAAAAAGTGGTCTGAATTACTTGCGAAAGAAGTAGGCGATGACGTGCTTTACCCAGTGTCTGTGCGCTGTGAAGAAGTAATGTGGCGTGAGAAAAAACTTTTCTGTAATGCTGATTTCTTCCATGCATCGGCCTACCACTTTATGGGCATTCCAACAGCGTTATTTACGCCAATCTTTGTAATGAGCCGTGTAACAGGCTGGACAGCACACGTGAAAGAGCAACGTGCTAATAACCGTATTATTCGCCCAAGTGCTGATTACACAGGCCCAGAAGCACGCGAAGTACCACCTATTTCAGCGCGTTAATGTCGCATTATATCAAGGCATGCCTAGCATGCCTTTACTCCGAGTTTGTTGTGGAGCCCATATGAATACCCAATACCGTCAAAAGCTAGGCAATACCGGCCTAGATTATTTTAATGTTGAAGCTGCGGTGAATGCCATTTCACCAGGTAGCTATCAACAATTACCTTATACCTCAAAAGTGCTTGCAGAGAATTTAGTTCGCCGCTGTGAGCCTTCAATGCTAACTGATTCGTTAAAACAATTGATTGAGCGCAAGCGTGACCTTGATTTTCCGTGGTTTCCAGCACGTGTGGTGTGTCACGATATTTTAGGCCAAACCGCACTGGTTGATTTAGCGGGCCTTCGTGATGCTATCGCAGAGCAAGGCGGCGACCCATCACTAGTTAACCCTGTCGTGCCAACACAGCTGATTGTTGACCACTCCCTTGCGGTAGAGCACGGTGGTTATGACAAAGACGCGTTTGAAAAAAACCGTGCGATTGAAGATCGCCGTAATGAAGACCGCTTCCATTTTATTAATTGGACGAAAACGGCATTTAAAAATATTGATGTTATCCCACCAGGTAACGGTATTTTGCACCAAATTAACCTTGAGAAAATGTCGCCGGTAGTTCAAGCGCGCGATGGTGTTGCCTTCCCAGATACCTTAGTGGGTACAGACAGTCACACACCGCATGTTGATGCATTAGGCGTTATCGCCATTGGTGTAGGTGGCCTTGAAGCTGAAAGCGTGATGTTAGGCCGTGCATCCTATATGCGTTTACCAGACATTGTCGGTGTTGAAATTGTCGGTGAGCGTAAGCCTGGTATTACTGCAACTGATATTGTGTTAGCAATTACCGAGTTCTTACGTAACGAAAAAGTGGTGTCTACTTACCTTGAATTCTTCGGTGAAGGTACGCAGCATTTAAATTTAGGTGATCGTGCAACCATTTCAAATATGACGCCAGAATACGGCGCAACTGCGGCCATGTTCTATATCGATGAAAAGACCATTGATTACTTAAAGCTAACAGGCCGTGAAGACAGTCAAATTAAACTCGTAGAAGAATACGCCAAAACCACAGGCCTTTGGGCATCTGAAATGACTGAGGCAAAATACGAACGCGTATTAACCTTTGATTTAAGTTCGGTTGGCCGTAATATCGCAGGGCCTTCTAACCCGCATCGCCGCGTAGCAACCAACGAGCTTAAAAACACCGACTTACTGGGTGATTATTCGCATACAGATACACAAATGCCAGATGGTGCGGTAATTGTGGCAGCTATCACTAGCTGTACCAACACCTCAAACCCACGCAATATGATTGCCGCAGGTTTAATTGCACGTAATGCAAATAAACTCGGTTTAACCCGTAAGCCTTGGGTTAAATCATCACTTGCGCCGGGTTCTAAAGTGGTTAAAAGCTACTTGGAAGAAGCAAACTTATTACCAGAGCTTGAAAGCTTAGGTTTTGGTGTCGTGGGTTTTGCCTGTACTTCGTGTAATGGTATGAGTGGTGCACTAGACCCTGTTATTCAACAAGAAATTATTGATCGCGATTTATATACCACAGCAGTACTTTCAGGTAACCGTAATTTTGACGGTCGTATTCATCCCCATGCCAATCAAGCGTTTTTAGCGTCGCCACCACTGGTTATTGCCTATGCAATCGCAGGCAGTATTCGTTTTGATATTGAAAACGATGTACTGGGCGTATCTTCTGAGGGTAAAGAAATTCGCTTAAATGATATTTGGCCTAGTGATGAAGAAATTGATGCGGTAATTGCGAAAAGCGTTAAGCCAGAACAATTTAACGCGGTTTATACACCAATGTTTGACCTAACCGTGGATTATGGCGAAGACAATAACCCGCTATACGATTGGCGTGAAATGAGTACGTATATTCGCCGTCCGCCATATTGGGAAGGCGCACTTGCAAAACCTCGTACTATGACAGGCATGCGTCCGCTTGCTGTTCTTGGCGATAACATTACGACGGATCATTTATCACCGTCTAATGCTATTCAAGCAAGCAGTGCAGCAGGGGAATACCTTGCCAAAATGGGGTTACCAGAAGAAGACTTTAACTCGTATGCAACGCACCGAGGCGATCACTTAACAGCGCAGCGAGCTACTTTTGCCAACCCTAAACTGTTTAATGAAATGGTGATTGAGAACGGTGAAGTAAAACAAGGATCACTTGCGCGTATTGAGCCAGAAGGCAAAGTAACGCGTATGTGGGAAGCAATTGAAACCTATATGGAACGTAAACAACCGCTAATTATTATTGCCGGTGCTGATTACGGCCAAGGTTCATCACGTGACTGGGCGGCAAAAGGTGTGCGCTTAGCAGGGGTTGAAGCTATTGTGGCAGAGGGCTTTGAGCGTATTCACCGTACTAACTTAATTGGTATGGGTGTTATGCCGCTTGAATTTAAAACTGGCACAACGCGTAAAACGCTTTCAATTGATGGTACAGAAACCTTTGATGTCAAAGGTGAGCCTGCGCCAGGGTGTGATTTAACGCTGATTATCAATCGCGCAAATGGCGAAGTGGTAGAGGTGCCGGTTACCTGTCGTTTAGATACTGCGGAAGAAGTCTCTATTTACAGTGCGGGTGGTGTTTTACAGCGCTTTGCACAAGACTTTTTAGCGGAGACAGCAGCGAGTTAATCGCTGCTATATCTCACTATGACAACAAAATATAAAGTTCCAGCAACTTATATGCGTGGCGGCACCAGTAAAGGGGTGTTTTTTAAGCTCAGTGATTTACCGCTTGAAGCACAAGCGCCTGGCGAATTTCGCGATAAGTTACTAATGCGTGTGATTGGCAGCCCAGATCCTTACGAGAAGCAAATCGATGGTATGGGCGGTGCAACGTCCAGCACCAGTAAAACGGTAATTGTCGCTAAAAGCGATAAAGCGGACCACGATGTTGATTACTTATTTGGCCAAGTTGCAATCGATAAACCAAGTGTTGATTGGAGTGGGAACTGCGGGAACTTAACAGCCGCCGTAGGCGCATTTGCCATTAACAATGGGTTAGTGGATGCGTCGCGTATTCCTCAAAATGGCGCTGTTGAAGTGCGTATTTGGCAAAAAAACATCGAAAAAACGCTGGTGGTGCAAGTACCCATCAAAGACGGTGAAGTAAACGAATTTGGTGACTTCAAACTTGATGGTGTCGCATTTGCAAGCAGCGAAATTAAAGTGCAATTCCTTGCGCCATCCCCAGTGGGCGAAAACATGTTCCCAACCGGGAATTTGGTCGATACGTTAACGGTTGACGACTTAGGGGATATTCCAGCAACCATGATTAACGCGGGTATTCCCACCATTTTTGTTAATAGTCATGACATTAACTACAGTGGTGTGGAGCTGCAAGAAGACATTAATGGCGATAGTGACAAGCTGGCTTTTTTTGAAAAGCTTAGAATCGCAGGAGCGCTTAAAATGGGGCTAATTAGTGACCCAAGTGAAGCGAAAACGCGCCAACATACACCTAAAATTGCGTTTGTTTCACCCTCGCAAGACTACATTAGCTCAAGCGGCGATATGGTTAAATGTGCAAACATTGATTTAAATGTCCGTGCGCTTTCAATGGGTAAACTGCATCATGCAATGATGGGCACAGCAGCAGTTGCGATTGCGTGCGCTGCTGTGACAAAAGGCTCATTAGTTAATTTAGCCGCTGGTGGCGGTGACATTTCTGATGTGAATTTTGGTCATCCATCAGGCACCATGAAAGTCGGCGCAAAAACAGCTGAAACTGACGCTGGCTGGCAAGCAGAGTTTGCTAGTATGAGCCGAAGTGCACGCGTAATAATGGAAGGCGTGTTACACGTACCTTTGTAAATACGCTGTAAAAACAAACGTTAAGAGGGAAGTTTCGGCTTCCCTTTTTCATTTTTAAATGTGTGGTTTTATCCTAAAGCACTGTAAGAGATAACCCTTAAAGAAATGAAAAATACAGATTAATTGTAAATTAGAGGTGAAATTGGGCTATTTTTTAATAAATAATGATTAGAACATTCATACTATTGATTTTATGTGAATAAACCCGTGGTTGTTCAATAAATAAGGCTTTTTATAATAGCCGCCGTCGAGACAACAACTACACAAGGAAAGTAGCATGAATAAAACATTATTGGCGACCTTAATTTCCCTTTCATCTTTTGCAACGTGCGCAAATGAGTATCAATCTATTAGTCACGCTGCTTATGCTGACGTTGAAGAAGACAACCTGTTTCACCTAGAAACCTTATATTATTTTGATGCGCGAAAAGCACTTGGTCCATACAATGAATTTTCTTATATCAATACCAAGTCGAATATCGGTGCGTCTTACAGCGACAATGATTACACGGATACAATAGGTGTTCGCGGTGAATATTTCTTCAACAATTTTGTAGCGGGTGCTAGCTACAATAATGCAGATTCAGATTGGGGTGATGTAGACTATTACGAGGCATCATTTGGTTACTTATTTACACCCGATTTAATTGCACGCATTCACTACCGTGATTCGGATGCGCGAGGCATTGATGGTAGTTTTTATGCAACGGCACAGTACAATTTAAGCCTAAACACGACGGATTATGTTGGCTTTACTGCATCAGTTGATGAGGAATTTGATTTCTTTAGCTTAGATACCAAATATTATGCAGAGCTTAGTCAGGGTCGTTATTTAACGGTAAATCTTGATTTAGATGCGGGTGATTTTGACTATTGGTCATTAGGTTCAAACTACTATTTTAATAAAGGTTTATCAGTATTTGCATCAGTTAATAAGTCTGATGATGTGCAAATTGGTGGACGTTATTACTTTAATACCAACTGGGCTTTATCGGGTAGTTACGGTACAAACCTTGATAGCGATTTTGATTACGATATGTTTCAAATCAACTTAACAGCGCAGTTCTAATAGAAGTATTTTTTTTTAGTTATATAAAAAGGAAGCATTTGCTTCCTTTTTTGTTATGTCAAAAAATTCAAGATGCTAAATAAATCATAGATCGAGTGTTTTAAAAAAGTGATAATTTTTTGCAACTTTTACAAGGAAATATAATGAGTAAAGAATTAGTCATTGCGAAAAACCACGTGCTCTTTAAACAGGGTGATAAAGCTGAGTGTGTTTATGTTGTACGTTCAGGGAAAATAAAACTGGTTAAATCAAAAATGGGTCAGTCTATTGTTATAGGTTACTTTGGCACGGGAGAATTTTTAGGTGAAATGGCGATTATTACAGGTTCTTTAACAAGTTGTACCGCGATTGCTTCTGAAAATACTGTGTTGCAAGTGTATGAACGAGCACGTTTTGAAGAAATGTTAGCAAATAATGCTGGCGTTGCTGCACGTATTATTGAGGGGCTAGCTGTTCGTTTGGAAAAGACCACGGAGCGCTTAATGGAACCGGTTACTTTATTGGAAGCGGAAAATCACTAATTATCAGGTTCACTAATAAGAGGTTTCGCTATTTTATCAGCACAGTTAAAACCGTATAGGTGAACTTCTGTGCTAATCATTATTATCAATAAAACACACTCCAGTTTACCAACAGGGTTAAATATCAATAGTTTGCTAAGCTTTATTTATGCGACTTAACACCCGTAAATTATGACTTTTAACCATCGCCAGAAGATACATACATTCCTTACTTGTATGCTTGTGTTTATTATCTGGCTTTTTTGCTTCTTTTTTCACTTAGGCCAGTCATTTGATAACGCATTGTTTGATTTACGAGAGAAATCTGAAATCGACAAGCGTATACCGCCAACAGAACTGATTGTTGTGACTATTGATGATAAATCTCTCGATGCGATGAAACGTTTTGCAGGGCGGTGGCCTTGGCCTAGAAGTGTTCATGCGGAACTGATAGAGGGTTTGAATACATATTCGCCACAGGCGATTGCATTTGACGTTTTGTTTAATGAACCCGATGTTTATCGTCCTGACGATGATCTTTATTTCGCACAGGTTGTTGAAGACGCTGACAATATTTATTTGGCCTTGCTTGGCCTTGAATATCATAATCAGTCAGTTAAGAACCATTATCCATTGGCACTTTTCCCATTTTTAAAGCAACTCAATTCACAACAAATGGGCAGCGTTAATGTATTAAGGCAAGATGATGCTGTGGTGAGGCAGTATTACTCTAAAGTGTGGATTAATGACCAAGCCTTTTTGTCATTAGGCGCCAAAATTTCAGATTTTGCAATGAGTGATGACACGCCTATTAAGTTGCAATGGCAAAACACCAGTGCGTTTGAGATTTACAGTTATGTTGATATTTTTAATGCTGTGGCAACGGAGGATGCACAGTTTTTAACACGTTTTCGTGATAAAAGAATTTTAATCGGTGCCACTGCCGCAGGGTTATTTGATGAGGTTTCTACGCCAATTTCAAATAGTGCTCCTGGTGTTTTTGTTATTGCCAATGCAGCTGCAAATTATCTAAACGGAACTTTTTATATATCAGTGAGTGATTGGTTGATAATAAGTACGGCGTTTTTATTAATTATGTGTGTTAGTAGCATTTATTTTTATAACACGTCGTTAGTTATACAGTTTTCTGTGTCATGTGTAGTGCTGGTTTTAGCTTTAGTGCTTGTTTGGTATATTTACCTATTGTTAGCGCCATATAGTTTAGACTTACCTGTTGCTACCTTGTCTCTTTCTGCGGTATTAGCCCTTTTGCTGCAATTTTTAATGCAAAGTTATGTGCAATATCGTGAAAAGCAATTTGCCAATAAATTGTTTGGGCGCTTCTTAGACCCCAATGTTGTTAAAAACTTACTAGACCATCAGAACCTGGCTCAGTTTGGTAGTAGTGAGATCGTTGAAGTAACCGTATTATTCAGTGATATTCGTAATTTTACATCACTCTCTGAAAAACACGATGTGTCAGAAGTGGTGGCACTGCTTAATGACTACTTATCAATGCAAGTCGCGACAATATTTAAGCATAATGGCACACTTGATAAGTTTATTGGTGATGCAGTCATGGCATTTTGGGGGGCACCGTTACAAACAAATAATCATGCTGAACAAGCGGTGTTAGCTGCGCTTGAGATGGAACAAAACCTTATTCATTTTCGTGCAACCTTACCCAATAAGTATCAGTCATTAGATATCGGCATCGGCATCCACAGTGGCAAAGTTTTATGTGGATTTATCGGCACAGAACAACGGTTGGACTATACTGTGTTGGGCGACACGGTAAACTTAGCAAGCCGTGTAGAAGGGTTAACCAAAACACATAATCGGATATTGGTGACGCAGCAAACCGCACAAAGGACAAAGCTCAACTATCAGTTTGTTGACAAAGTATTAGTAAAAGGACGAGAGCAACCAGTTGAACTACTAACGCCGGAGCGATAGTAATATGAAACACCTTGAACTCTTTTTATTATCAATGTCTTTAATAATTTATTCAGTTGATATTCCTGCTGAAGACGCTTCTCTTCCCACTAGTAAATCTGCAATTGTTGCAATTGAAACAAACCTCCATAAAAAGCCGACTGTTAAGAGTGCAATCTTAGTTGAGAAGACACCGGGGGAATCGCTTAAAATTGGCAAGCGGCATCGGGCTTGGTATTTTGTTGAAGATAACAACTACCCCAATGCATGGGTTAAGATGCTTGCAGTGCAACTCGCGGTTGAGCCTAGAAGAGCAGGAGAGCTAGGTGTTGTCTCACTGTTTGAGTCGATGACGACAAAACCCACAGCGTCGACTGCTGTAAGAGGGTTTGACCAACATGCTTTTGATCAGGTTACGCCAAACAAAGCGCGTTTAACAACGTTAAATACATTCAAACCATCCAAATCTGAACTTAATAGATTTATTGCCGATGGCAAGCTAATTGCGGCCGAGGTGCCCAATGAATAAACCACATTTAATCATATTACTTTCTCTATTTTTAATTGTTAGCTGTAACACAACGGGTATTAAGGTGGCAGGTGTAGATGTAGGGGCACTAGTTAATCAAGGAGTCACTGTTTACGAGAGTCAAACATTTGATGATACGAAAGAGCGGCAGTTAGGTGAGAATCTTGCGTCTGTTTTAGTATCCGTAGCGCCAATTCACAGTAATATTAAAATCAATCGTTATGTTAACAAAGTTGGTCAGCATTTAGCTAGGCATTCAAATCGTCCATCGCTTAATTGGCAGTTTGCCGTGCTTGATAGTGACGATATTAATGCTTTTGCCGCGCCAGGGGGATTTGTGTTTATAACATCCGGTGCGTTATTACAGCTCGACAGTGAAGCTGAACTAGCAGCAATGCTGGCACATGAAGTAATTCATATTACGCAACGCCATCATGTAGAAAAAATAAAAGAACTTAGTTTACAAAATGCGTTAACAGAAGCGGCATTTATTTCCGCTGAGGCATATCAAACACACAGTGGTGCAGATATGACATCGCGCAATCTCACTCAATGGGCAAGGGCGCTGACATCAATGGCGACAGAACTTTATAGTAAAGGGTTAGACAGAAATGATGAAATGGAAGCAGATGCTGAAGCCGTTACGCTGTTAAATAAAGCAGGGTATGATATTTATGCGATGGCGTCTGTAATGCAAAAAATTGCTGCCATTTCGCCTTCAGACAGTGCACTTGCAAACCTCTACAGTACCCACCCAAAACCAGCTGACCGACTTTCTAAAATTGCATTAGCGCTTGAAAATGAGCAAGACAATAACGGACAAAATTTACAGGTTCGCTTTCAAAAAACTATTTTCAAATAGCACTTTTTACTGGTTTTAAAAGTTGGTCAACGTTTAAGCTTGTCAAACTTGGTCGCTTTATTTATGTTCAGTGTAAAAAAGGAGGCTTGCTATGTCTAATCTGGCTGAACATGCATTATTTAACTGTCAACATACAGAACAAGCAGAAATTGATACGGACGTTAGCTGTTTTGAATGTACTAATTGTTTTAATATCAGTACTCAATGTTTAATTTCAGTTTGTCCACATTGTGGCGAGGCGTTAAAAGAGCGCAATTTGAGACCGAGTGAGTTACTTGATATGCAAGAGAATCACCGTAGTCGAAGTGTTTCAAAAGACGATGGTACGGTTTTTTACGATGATTCTAAACTGGCTTAATACTCGGTTGTGAACAATCTTCCGTGAACTTTTATGGCGTACTCGTCTGTCATAGATGAGATGTAGTCACATAATTCGCGGTAACCGGTTTCTCCTTGGGCTAATGCATTCTGATAGATGGCTTGCCGAGTAAGCGGTAATAGCCTTAATGGATCGCTGGCAAAAGCGGCAAAAATATCTGAAATAATCTTTTGTCCTTTAAATTCAATTTGTTGCATTTCTGGGTGACGAATTACGTTTTTAAATACAAACTGCTTTAACCCTTCAAGTAAAATAGTTAAATCTTTATCTAAATAAACCGTGTGGTCTAATAACAGGCTTTCGAATAAGTCGAGTTTTTTTATTTTCGCTTGGGTGATAAATAAATTCACTAACTCACCGATTACTTCCTTTAAATCAGCTTCATCGGGTGAGAATAATTGTGCTGAAATGCGCGGTAAGTTGGAATTTAACCAACCAGTTTGTAAGTTGCTCAAATGAGTATCAACAAATTCTTGCCATTGATGCACGCTGACCATGCCGGTTGCAATTGCATCTTCTAAATCATGCACGCCGTAGGCAATATCGTCTGCCAGTTCCATAATAGAACAGTCAAGCGACTTATACTTAGTCCGATCTATACCGTTTTTATTTTTGGTGAACTGTGTAAATGTTGTTGAATCATAGGAGGACAAAGGTGCTAAGATCCAATCAAATACCGCGGACTCTTCGCAATACAATCCCTTAGCGGGTAACCAACGCGTTGAATTGATGAATCTTTCTTGCTCATTATCTTCTGGAACCTGCCATAAATGTTTAATGAGCTGCGGGTATTTTATAAAACCAAGTAAAGTTCGGCGTGTTAAATTCATACCAAACCCTTTACTGTAAGGTTCTAATTTAGCAACAATACGCAATGTTTGCGCATTACCCTCAAATCCACCGTGCTCGCGCATCATGTAATTCAGTGCCGTTTCGCCACCATGGCCGAAAGGGGGATGACCTATATCGTGTGCCAAAGCTAAGGTTTCAATTAAACTTCTACAGGGTAAAAAAGCACATATGCTGTCGCTTGTTTGGCTTGCTCTTAACTGACCTAAAATACCACTGGCAATTTGTGATACTTCGAGTGAATGAGTTAGGCGTGTGCGGTAAAAGTCATTAACACCTATTCCCATGATTTGGGTTTTAGCTTGTAAACGTCGAAATGCTGCTGCATGTATAATACGTGAGCGGTCCTTCTGATAGGGAGAGCGTTTATCATCTGGGCGGTGTTTGTTTTCTTTGTATCGTCTTGCTAACCATTCTTCAGTCATTAATTACCTAGTAAATTAATTAAAATCATAAAATTATTTTAGACATAAATTGCAACAACTTAAAACAGTATTATTGATTAAGTTATGCCATAGTTTAATGAGGTAACTACTGGAGTTGTTCTATGCCATTACCACTTTTACTCGGTATTTCTGCAACAGCTGTGCTTGCGAATACCTATTATCGTAAAGAGTTAGCAGAACAAGATGCGTTACGACGTCAAAATCTTAACACTCGTAACCCGATAGGACGTTATCCTTGCGATGATTACCCGAGTGACTTTCATGTTACAGCCGAAATTGGTAATGTTGTGTGTTGTGGTGTGTATAATGGGTTTATTCACACTGGAATTGTTATCGACCACAATGCGATTTTAGAATTACATGGTTCAGGACTTGCGCGCGCTGTTAGCTACAAACGTTTTTTAGCCAACCGTAGTGGCGCTAACATTTTTGTCGCCAGTGACGCTTTGGGCCATCCATTAAACACTAAACTCGAAGTAAATCGGGTATCGTCAGAGCTTTTTGCTTACCATAAATATCACATTAGCAAATTAAATTGTTATTCACACACTTGGTACTGTATTACTGGCAAGTGGCTTCCTTTTGCAAGTTTCGAAATTTTTAACCAAGCACTCAGTAAGAAATTTGGTCAAAGTATTTATTGGGACAGAATGAAATAGTAAAAAGCTTACGTCTGCTTGCTCATTGTTGTAGAATTGTTCCTTTTTTAGATGTATATCACTACAGAAAATAGTACATGAAGTTATTGATTAGATTATTGGCAATTACTTTTTTTGCTTACATGTTAGCAAGCCCTTGGTTGTTAAAACCTGAATTGCCAGCACAAGACGAGCAAGTTGCAGAACAAGTGATTGAGCCTGTTGTAGAAAAACCATTACATGATGTTGTTTTGCCAGATTTTGCAAATATGACAAATGTGCAACAACGAAAACAAGCATTTTTTGACCTACTGAAACCGTATGTTATTGCAGAAAACCAGCGTATTTTAAAACAACGTGAAATCATTGATTTAGCATTAACTGAACTTGAATTAGGCTTTGATATTCCAAGCTCTCAAATCGCCTCACTGAAAACAATTTTGGCAGAATATAAAATAGAACCTGTTGTAAATGAAGAAAACTTATTAGTGGCGATAAAACGTGTTGATTTAATCCCGCGCTCTATGGTGTTAACACAGGCGGCAAACGAGTCAGGATGGGGGACTTCACGTTTTGCGCGCATAGGCTTAAATTTCTTTGGTTTGTGGTGCTTCAAAGAAGGTTGCGGCATGGTGCCAAACAAACGAAATGCTGGCAGTAATCACGAAGTTGCCGCCTTCAAAACACTGGAACAAAGTGTGAGAGCATATTTTAGAAATATCAATACACACCCAGCTTATAAACAACTTCGTGATCTGAGGCAAAGTAATCGTTATGATGAACAGCTTATACTCGCTGAAAAATTATTATATGGCCTTGAAAGCTACTCTGAGCGCGGTCATGAATACATCGAAGAATTAAATCAAATGTTAATTACAAACCAAAGGTATTTCAGTGATTAAGAAAAACTTGGCAGCAGGGGTAGTGCTATCTGCATTATCATTTTGTGCAACCGCTTCTGAATTTGTTGTGTCTTATGATGGTTTTTATGATCGATTAAAAGTGATGTCGAAAGGCAACTATGCAACAGCTGATCTAGGCTTCTATTTGGTAAACCAAAAGGGGGAGCCTTGTAATATTGAAAGTGGCAGCATTATCACTAAAACGAATGAATACCCGCTCAACTACACGTCACAAAGCAAATTATTGCTGCCTTTTGATGAGACGCTCGACAAAGATAAAGCATTAATTGTGGTTCACCCAAAAGGTGGTGACCAATGCCAGCTTAAAATGCAAATGGAAGCAAACCAAACATATGGTGACAGCATTTCAATGAAGCAAATGGCAGATTTATATAGCGAGTTTGACGATTTAATAGGACGTTTGTCAGGCTTTTTTATGCGCACACTGTTTTCGTTTATGATGCCTGAAGTGAAAGGTGTGACCTTGATATTTGATCAGGTTGTTGCAGATCCAATTGGTGCAGATGAGTCAGTTAAATGTACTGAAAATCGCTGTACTATTGTTGTGCCTGAGTCATATTCACAAAATCAACGCTTTACTTTTTCACAACCAATAACGCAAGTTATTCCACATATCGAAAAGTAAATAAGGCATCAGTAAAACTACGAAGAACTAAATGCACGCTTTACTTAGGTGATATAAAAAACCAGTTCAATTGAACTGGTTTTTTTGTTGAACTTGGTTGAGCTAAAGGTTAGTCAACTGTCACTAATTTAAGCGTATTTGTAGCGCCAACAGTTTCCATTGCATCACCATGGGTCAAAATTACTTTATCACCTGATTGCAAGTAACCTTTGTTTACTAAAGTTGCTAATGCTTGTTTTACCAGTGAACCAGAATCGTATTCTGTCGAATCAAAATAAACCGGATAAACACCACGATATAGTGCAGTTTGGCCAAGTGTACGATGATGGCGAGACAGCGAATAAATTGGTAAACCAGAGCTAATACGCGACATTAGTTTTGCTGTGCTACCTGATTCTGTTAGCGCAACGAGTGCTTTAACGGAATCTAAGTGGTTAGCTGCGTACATGGCTGATAATGCAATCGTCTCAGATGTATTTTCAAACATTGAATCTAAGCGGTGCTTAGAAATTGCCGTTTGCGGTTGTGACTCTGCACCTAAACAAACACGCGCCATTGTTTCTACTGTAATAGCAGGGTAGTCACCAGCAGCGGTTTCTGCAGATAACATCACCGCATCTGTGCCATCAAGTACTGCATTTGCAACGTCCATAACTTCTGCACGTGTTGGCATAGGGTTATCAATCATTGATTCCATCATTTGCGTGGCAGTGATCACAGTGCGGTTTAGCGTACGTGCACGGCTAATAATCGCTTTTTGCTTACCAACAAGTGCAGCGTCACCAATTTCAACACCTAAGTCGCCACGGGCAACCATAACGGCATCTGATGCAAGTACGATATCATCAATTGCTTCTTCCGTTTCAACAGCTTCAGCACGTTCGATTTTCGCTAGTAATTGTGCTTTTGAACCCGCAGCTTCAGCCAATGAACGCACATAACGCATATCATCACCAGAGCGTGGGAATGATACAGCAATGTAATCAACGTCAATTTCAGTTGCAGTGATAAGGTCTTCTTTATCTTTATCTGTAAATGCTGGCGCAGTTAAACCACCACCCAGACGGTTAATACCTTTATTGTTAGAAAGTACGCCGCCAACTGTAACTGTTGTATGTACTTTTTTGCCAACTACTTCATCAACTGTAAGCTGGATTAAACCATCGTTTAATAGTAGTAAGTCACCAGAAGAAACGTCTTGTGGTAGTTCTTTATAGTCGATACCTACGCCATTAATATCGCCTTCACCTTTTTCCATTTCAGCATCAAGAATAAACTTTGCGCCTACTTCAAGGTTAACCTTTCCTTCTTTGAATGTAGATACACGAATTTTTGGACCCTGAAGGTCAGCAAGAATAGCGATGTGTGTATCTAATTTACTTGCGATTTCACGTACTTTTGCTGCACGATCTTTATGATCTTGTGCTACGCCATGAGAGAAGTTTAGGCGAACAACATTCGCACCTGCTTTTATTATTTTTTCTAAATTGTCATCTCTATCTGTAGCAGGACCGAGTGTGGCAACGATTTTGGTACGTCTTGGCATTTATTAGCTCCCATTAGCTATTTTGTATATTCTTTGCGTTTCACATCAATAAGCTAGAAACTAGCTTAATAAACTTGCTTTTTGTGTGGTTAGTAGATTATGACACCGGTGTCATGTTGGCGTCAACTGATCGCACACTAGAATTAGTATGAATAAAATTTATGTAAATTTTATTATACGCCTTTTAAATTATCTTAACAGCCCCAAAAAAGGACATAAGTCCGCTGTCATTGGCCTCAACGCAAGGTTGCAGAGCCATTATTTAAGCAAAACGAGTAAAATAAAGGCCTCGCAAGGAAATTATAATCTATAATTTTTTTAATAATAAAATTGCATGCTGGTCGAAAAGCCATATAATGCGCGCCATTACCGCTTAACTAATTCCAGCTCTCAGTGTAAACATACGTTAAATTGATTGGAATTAGCGATAAATTCACAGCACAGTTAGGAGATTTTATATGCAAGTCGCATTAGTTGGCTTAGGTGTTATGGGTAAAAACCTTGCCTTAAACTTAATTGAAAAAGGTTTAAACTTGGTAGCCTATGACAAAAACCCAGACGCAGGCGAAGATCTATTAAGCCTTGCAAAAAAAGAAGGGTTTGCTGAGCGACTGCATATTGTTAGTGATCTGGCGGATATGGTTCGCCGTCTTGAAACGCCTCGTTCAATTTTGCTTTTAGTTCCAGCTGGCGAATTAGTCGATAAAGTATGTTCAGAGTTGATTGAAGCGGGCGTTGAAATTAACGACATTATTGTTGATTGCGGTAACAGTAATTATAAAGATGGCATTGCTCGTAAACTGAAATATCAGAACAAGTTTGAGTTTGCCACCATGGGTATTTCTGGTGGTGCTGAGGGAGCGCGTCATGGCCCTGCTATGATGGCGTCAGGTTCTGAAGGTGGTTGGGAACGTATTATTCCATTTTTTGAAAAAGTAGCTGCGAGTCACAATGGTGAGTCGTGCTTTGCTCGTGTTGGTCAGTCTGCATCAGGTCATTTCGTTAAAATGGTTCATAACGGCATTGAATATGCGTTAATGCAATTAATTGCTGAGGTATATCATTTATTACGTTTGGGTTGTGGTAAAACAAATGACGAAATTGCAGCACTTTTTGATACTTGGTCTGAAGGGGAGTTAAACAGTTACCTTCTATCTATTTCAAGCCATATTTTAAAATTAAAATCTGACAACGAGACGCCAATTGTTGATTTAATTGATAATAAAGTTGGCGCTAAAGGCACAGGTCTTTGGACTGCGCAAAATGCATTAGAGTTGGGTATTGCAGTACCTTCACTTGTTGCAGCAGTGCAAGCGCGTCATTTAACTAATACACAAGACACCCACGCAGCCTTAGAAATGACGTATGCGGCAAAACAGCCGGCTCAGGTAAACATTGATCTTGAAGAGCTACGTAAAGCATTCCACCTGGCGAGCCTTTTATGTTATCGCCAAGGTTTAGCGTTGATTAAAGGCGCATCGCGCTCACATCAATGGAAGGTCGATTTGAATAAAACACTGCAAACTTGGCGCGCTGGTTGTATTATTCGTGCAGATTACTTAGATCAAATCGCAGAAGGCAATGGCTTTATTGACGGTTTGAATGAAGAAGTGGTTGCATTGCGTAACATTGCAGCAGAGTCTGTTAAGTCGGGACTTGCATTTCCGGTACTTGCTGCCACACAAACTTATTATGCAACCCTCACAACACCAAGTAATGGCCATTTAGTGCAAGCACAGCGAGACTATTTTGGCGAGCATGGCATTAAAACTCACGAGGGTGAGACTTGCCATTTAACGGATCTAACCCACATTGATGCAAAAGTAAGATAATGGATAAAAAGTGGCAAGCACACCTTAACCAAGCACAAAAGCAGGTTTGTGTTGAGGGTGGTACTGAATACCCATTTAGTGGTGAATATAACGACTTTTTTGAGTCCGGTGACTACTTTTGTGTTTGCTGTAATGCGTTATTATTTAAATCTGAAGACAAGTTTCAATCAGGTTGTGGTTGGCCAGCATTTAGTTTTAGTGAAAAAGAAAGTATTCGCTATTTACGTGACAGTTCCCATGGCATGGAACGCATCGAGGTGCGCTGCAAAAAGTGTGATGCACATCTAGGTCATGTATTTAATGATGGGCCGCCTCCAACGGGAACTCGTTACTGCATAAATTCGGTATGTTTAGACTTTAAACCGAAATAAAGAAATAAAAAAGAGCGCTAAATTTAGCGCTCTTTTTTTTAAAACACACTTTAATTACCGCGTTAACTCACCTTTTAAGTTATCTTGCATAAGATGGCGAATTGTTTCAGTTTCTAAATTTTGGCTAAGTAAATAGTGTAATTTAGTGAGACAGGCTTCTAGCGTCATGTCATAACCGCTAATCACACCCGCATTTAAAAGTGCGTTACCAGTAGCATAACCGCCCATATTAACGCTGCCTTGTAAGCACTGGGTTAAATTTACAATCACTAAACCTGATTGTGTCGCATTATTGAATAACTCCAACATTTCCTTGTTCTGCGGTGCATTACCTACGCCAAAACTTAATAGAACGAGTGCTTTTAAGCTGTCAGTCATCATACTTTTTATTAGCTCAACAGAAATACCCGGGTAAAGGTGCACCACCGCGATTTGTTGAGGCGTAATCTGCGTGACACCTAATTTATTACTTATGCTTGGGCTAAGTTGGCCAGCAACAAGCTCAATATTGATGCCAACTTTAGCTAGCGGTACCATATTTGGTGAGCCGAATGCAGCAAAACCATCAGCGTGCATTTTTGTTGCACGATTACCTCGGTAAAGTTGGTTATTAAAATATAAGCTTACTTCGCCAATCGGATAGTTTGCTGCAAGGTACATTGCATTGAGTAAGTTAACCTGACCATCAGAACGCAATTGAGACAGTGGAATTTGCGAACCGGTAACAATAACAGGCTTGGTAAGATCTTCGAGCATAAACGAAAGCGCTGAAGCGGTATATGCCATTGTGTCTGTGCCATGTAGGACAACAAAGCCATCATAGTCAGCATATTTTTGTTTAATATCATCAGCGATTAGTTGCCAATGAAGCGGGCTCATATCTGACGAATCAATGAGAGGGCAGTATTCGTGAATATCAAATAACGGCATTTCTTCACGATTAAATTCAGCACTGGCTTTAACTGTTTGGGTAAGAAAACCTTCCGCAGGAATGTAACCTTTGCTCGATTTTTTCATCCCGATCGTACCGCCAGTATAGGCGATGTATATTTTTTTTCTTTTCATAAAAATAGCCCAGTGAAAACACTGGGCTATTATAGTTTAAAAGTGATTGTTTAAGTAGCGTTTAATAGCTCACTGTACACACTAGACACTTTGCATAAACACCATTTGGATCGTTAAATTGCTCAAGACTCGAAACTTGTTGTTTCAAGCCATGCGCAGTTTGCATTATGCTATTTTTAACCGGTGCGTAGTCATCTTTGGCAAAATAAGCACTGACAAATGCTGCAGCTTGAGAGTCACCAAAGATTTTTTGCATTAGCATTTCTTGCTCGGTAAGTTTGTGCTCAATAGTAATCACGTCATACATAGATAAACTTGCAAGCTCAGCAGCGCGTTCAATTGCGTCTTGCTTATTACCAAGTTCATCAACTAAGCCAAGTTCTTTTGCTTTTGTACCAATCCAAACACGGCCTTGTGCAACATTATCGACGTCTTCTTTTTTCATGTTGCGTGCTTCTGCGACAACTGTTAAGAAACGATCATAAGCACTTTCAACAGACATTTGAATCACAGCACCTAGTTTAGGATCCAATGCGCGTAACATTGAGAAAGATGCCATCTCTGTAGTCGCAACACCGTCAGAGTAGACGCCTAATTTTGCTAAGGTATTTTCGAACGTCATTAAGGTACCAAACACGCCAATAGAACCTGTAATGGTGCTTGGTGCAGCCCAAATTTCATTCGCGTTTGCAGCAATCCAATAACCGCCTGAGGCAGCCACAGAACCCATTGAAGCAATAACCGGTTTACCCGCATCTTTTAGGGCAAGAACTTCAGCACGAATAATTTCGGAGGCGAACATACTGCCACCACCTGAATCAATACGTAGTACGACAGCTTTCACTTTGTCGTTCAAGCGAGCACGGCGAAGCAGTTCAGCAGTAGAGTCTCCGCCAATTTCCCCCGCTTTACGCTTACCATCAACAATATTACCTTTAGCCACAACAACCGCTACTTTATCCGTAATCGGATTTTCAATTGGGAAAGGTGGTTTTAATGTCGTTAAATAATCGCTAAATGAAATTTGTTTAAATGATTTACCGGATAAGTTTTCGCCAACCTCAGCAATTAACTTTTTACGCAGCGTTTCTTTACTTGCTAATTCGTCTACCCATTTGTTTTGCAGGGCATATTGACCTGAGTGGCCATTAACTTGTGCAAACTTTTCTTGGTATGACGTCATATCTTCGTCGAAGTTTGATGTATCAAAACCACGATGCTGAGCCACATCCGTTTTATATTCATCCCATAGTGCGTCTAACCAAGCCTTGTTTGCTTCTTTTGCTGCATCAGACATGTTGCTGCGGATTAATGGTTCTACCGCTGATTTAAATGTGCCAACACGGAAAATATGCTGTGAAATATTAAGTTTATCAATCGCTTCTTTAAAATAAAGTGGGTAAGTTGCGTAACCAGAAATATCGACAGCGCCATAAGGGTGCATTAATACTTCATCAGCTTTACTCGCAATGTAATATTGCGCCTGCGTGTAGTAATCGCCATATGCGTATACTTTTTTACCGGTTTCTTTAAATTTATCAAGCTGTCCAGCAATTGCTTTAAGCTTGTTAAGGTGTGCACCTTGCATTTTTTGCAAATCAAGCAGTAGCAGCTTAATTTTTTTATCTTTAGCTGCATACTTAATGGTCATCAAAATGTCGTCAAGTAATACTTCTTGTGGTTCATCACTTGAGCCCATTGAATCATTGAGAGCTGCTTCTACCGGGTCAATATAGGTCTTTTCTTCAACGATATTGCCTGCAATTGAAAGCACTAGAGCAGAGTCTTGCTCAACGATAATTTCATCCTCTGAACTTAAAATTGACACAAAAAGTGCAATTAAAATAAAGAAAAATATTATATTTAATACGAGGCGTCTTGAAAAATTAAGCACATTCCAAAAGCCTACGATAGCCTTTTTAACCAAAATCTTATCCTATCTATAGATTTATCATCTATAACCATCTTAACTTACTTTTTAGTCAAACTTAAATTAAAAACGTAACGAAGTGTTTAGCAAAAAAGTTTAGATAAAACATTATAGTTAGTGAGTATATCGAGAGATCACTTTGGACAAGCTTGAGTTAACTGGTTAAACCAGTTAAAGTGCTTGAGGTATGACCAGTAGAGTAAGTAGCAAGTATGTTAGAACAAGAATTAAAACTGAAAAACAATTCACTGCGAAATCGCCTTGTAATGGGTTCAATGCACACAGGCCTTGAAGAAGGTTTGTGGAATGTTAAGCGTTTAAAAGCGTTTTACGAAGCACGTGCTAAAGGTGGTGTAGGCCTTATCATCACTGGTGGCTTTAGCCCCAACATAGTGGGGAAGTTAACGCCTATTTCCTCGTCATTTAATACTTTTTTAGATGTGCTTAAACACCGCCCTGTGACTAAGGCTGTGCATCAACACGGTGGTAAGATTTGTCTTCAATTATTGCATGCAGGGCGTTATGCCTATCATCCATTTAATCAGGCACCGAGTGCAATTCAAGCACCTATAAACCCGTATAAGCCTAAAGAAATGACATTAAGTAACATTAAGCAGACAATTAAATCATTCGCCAAATCAGCGAGGCTTGCAGAGCGTGCTGGTTATGATGGCGTTGAGATTATGGGTTCTGAAGGGTATTTAATTAATGAATTTATGGCACCCCGCACAAATAAACGCACAGATGAATATGGCGGTTCAAATGAAAACCGAATGCGTTTAGCAAAAGAAATTGTTGAGGCTGTACGTCGTGAGGTGAGTGATAAATTTATTATTGTATTCCGTATTTCGGTGATGGATTTAGTGGAAGATGGCTCAACACAAGAAGAAGTAATGGAACAGGCAAGAGTGCTTGAGAAAGCGGGTGTCGACATTTTCAATACGGGTATCGGTTGGCATGAAGCTCGTGTCCCGACCATTGCTAGTATGGTACCGCAAGGGGCGTTTGTAGAGGCTACAGAGTTGCTTAAACAACATGTTTCGGTTCCGTGTGTTGCTGTTAACCGCATTAATACACCAGACCTCGCCAACTCAATTTTAAATAACAACTCGGCAGACTTAATTTCAATGGCAAGGCCATTACTTGCTGATCCTGATTTTTTTAATAAATACGTTGAAAACAAAAGTGACAATATAAATGTGTGTATTGCGTGTAATCAAGGCTGTTTAGATAACGTTTTTAAAGGAAAGCGTGCCACGTGTTTGGTTAACCCGCGAGCTGGTTTTGAGTTAGATTACTCTTTAGAGCCGACAACTAATGCTAAAAATGTGCTTGTTGTAGGGGGCGGCCCTGCAGGTATGGCTGCCAGTTGTTACTTGGCCGAGAAAGGTCATAAAGTAACCTTAATTGAGCGCTCTTCAGGTTTAGGTGGCCAATTTAATTTAGCAATGCGTGTACCGGGTAAAGAAGACTTTAATTACACCCTGGATTATTTTAAATCAGAACTTGCTAAGCTGAATGTGGATGTAAAGCTGCAAACGTCATTCGAAAATAGCATGTTTGAAGATTTTGATAATGTTGTGTTTGCAACTGGTGTTCGTCCTCGAGAAGCCTCGTTTGAATTAAAGGATGGTCGCAAATTACTTGCTTATGATGAAGTAATACGCGGTGAAGTAGAAATCGGTAAGGATGTAGTCATTTTAGGTGCCGGTGGTATCGGTTTTGATATGGTTGCATTCTTAGCTGAAAAAGCAAATAAAACTGTCGATGAATTTAAGCAGCAGTGGGCAATTAATGTTGATGAAGCTCCGCATAAAATTCCACATAACATTACCATGCTGAAACGAAGTCCAGGACGTTTTGGTAGTGACCTTGGTAAAACAACGGGATGGATCCATCGTGCTGTAGCTAAACAGCAAAATGTGAAGCAAATCAGTGGTTGTAATTACATCGAGCTAAATAAAGAGGGCTTGGTAATCGAGATTGATGGTAATAAACAAACGATACCGTGCGACTCAGTAATCACCTGTATTGGCCAAGTATCAAATACAGATACCTTTGCTGCTGAACTAGAAAATGGAAAATATGCTTCTAAAATTGAAGTGATCGGTGGTGCAAAATTGGCCTCTGCAATTGATGCAAAGCGTGCAATTTTTGAAGCATTGCAAGTGGCACGTAAAATCTAGTGAATAATTAATCGTGTTTTACCGGTCTTTAATATATTCCTAAAACTTAGAGGTCGGTATGACACTTATTCATTTTTATCAATCAGCCATTAAAAAGAGCCAAGTGCTGTCTTGGATCCCTTCTTTATTATTTCGTTTAATTCTTGCCCCAGTCATGATCATTGCAGGCTATAGCAAACTCGGCTTTAGCGAAAATCCTGAAACGTTTTTACAAGCTATAACAGCGCTGCCAAGTATTGTATCTTGGTTTGGCAATGCAGAATGGGGACTAGGTTTACCTTTTCCATCATTACTTGCTTTTTTAGCTGCATGGACAGAATTTTTAGGTGGGTGGTTACTTTTAATCGGCCTGTTTACACGAGTTATATCTATCCCTCTCGCATTTACCATGGTAGTGGCGATGAGCACAGTTCATTGGTCGCACGGTTGGTTTTCTGTGACACCAACAAACACGGAAGCAAGTGCCGCTAGAGTGCTTGACTGGCTTTCGATTCCAGGTGCACAAGCCAGTTTAGAAAATTCTAAACAAGCAGCTGAACGTTTAAGCAAAATGCGCGATATTTTAGAAGAGCATGGGTATACCGAGTATTTATATGAGACTGGTAAACCGGTGATTTTGAATAATGGCATTGAATTTGGGTTTATTTATTTTGCAATGCTGTTGAGCCTAATTGTTGTAGGTGGTGGTAAGTTTGTTAGTGCAGATTATTGGCTCGCGCGTCGTTTTTTGGTAAATCTTCAGTCTTAACACTCACTATTATTAAATAATGACAGTAACTAAATGAGAAGAGCGTTAAGCTCTTTTCTTTTTAGTGGAGTTTGTTAAGCTTGGCAAAAAACTTACATCTTAGCTTAATGAACGCATTAGAACTCTTATTAGAACGTCAATCAGATAGTAAACTAACCACTCCGGGTCCTACATCCGAACAACTTGAAATCATCAAACAGGCAGCTTTACGCGCACCTGATCATGCAGCACTTAAACCGTGGCAATTTATTCTTGTTGAAGGTGATGCACGTGAAAAGCTGGGTGAAATTTATTATCAAGCTGCACTTAAGAATAATGCTGATGAGAAGACACTCGAACGTGCTAAAGAACTTCCGCTACGCGCGCCGTTAATCATTATTTGTATTGCTAGATATAAACCCCATGCGAAAGTACCGCGCATTGAGCAGGTACAATCTGCTGGCTGTGCGGTAATGGCAATGCAACAAGCTGCTTTTGCCCAAGGGCTAGCAGGCGTATGGCGCACTGGTAGCTATGCTCAAGATGAATATGTAAAACAAGCGCTTGAGCTATCAACGGATGATGAGCTTGTGGGTTTTTTGTATCTTGGAAGTAAAGTCAACGACATTAAAAAGTCGCGCAATATTGATGCAAATGATTATTTTACACGTTTATAGGTGAGTAATGTTAGGACCAATTATTACAGGGATTGATGGTAAATTTCTCAGCCAAGAAGAATGCGAAGTTTTAAAACACCCCCTTATAAACGGAGTCATCTTATTTGCAAGAAATTATGAAGACACAGAGCAACTTCTTGCACTGACAAACAGTATAAAAGCGATTAAGCCAAATTTATTAGTCTCTGTTGATCATGAAGGCGGCAGGGTACAGCGTTTTGTTAAGGGCTTTAGCCAATTGCCAAGTATGTCAGATGCGTTTTTACTTGAAAATACAGAACAAAAATTACAGGACATTGGTTGGACACTTGCTGCTGAACTTTTAGCGTGTAAAGTTGATTATTCTTATGCACCATGTGTTGATGTAAATGGCATTTCACAAGTGATTGGTAGCAGAGCCTTTTCATCAGAACCAGAAAAGGTGGTAGTAGGAGCTAAAGCTCTTATTAAGGGATTACACAGCGCCGGGATGAAATCGGTAATTAAACATTTTCCTGGCCATGGCTCTGTAGGCCCTGATTCACACATCGCAATGCCAGTAGATACCCGCAGTTTTGCAGATATTAATGAATTTGATTTAGTGCCATTTAAACAACTAATTGCCGAAGCGCTGGCAGATGCGGTGATGCCAGCACATGTTATTTATTCAGCAGTAGATGAAAACCCTGCATGTTTTTCTGAGTTTTGGTTGAAAAATATGCTGCGACATCAACTTGCTTTTAAAGGGCCCGTTATTTCAGATGATATGGGCATGCAAGGTGCCGTTCAGGTAGGTGATTACCCAACTCGCGTTAAAGCTGCGCTTGATGCGGGGTGTGATGCAGTATTGCTTTGCAATGAAAAAGAAGGCTTGTATCAAGTTTTAGATACCTTGTCGATAAACAATTATCAACATCATGGCGCTCGTATGGCTATTTTTCATCAAAAAAATTACCCAAGCTGGGATGATGTTAAGCGTGATCAAAGATGGCTTCGATGTCAGAAAATTATAAATAGTTAACTAAAATGACAAATAATAATAAGAATATTCTTATCGGTTTACTTTCAAGCGCAATAGCCTACTGTGCGTGTATTTATGTTTGGCAACAGCCTCAAGTAATTTCTCTCACAGTATCATTGACCATTTTAACCGCTTACTATTGGATCACTGAAGCATTACCAATTCCGTTAACTTCACTTATTCCTATCGGTATTTTCCCTTTTGTCGGGGTATTAACCCATCAGCAAGCGGCATCTTCGCTTGGTTCACATGTCATAGTGCTTTTGATGGGGGCATTTATGCTTGCCGTGGCGATTGAAAAATCAGGGGTACATAGGCGCATCGCATTTACCATTTTAAAAGTGATTGGTGGAGACAGTGCACTGAGAATTATATTCGCGATTATGGCAACAAGCAGTATATTGTCTATGTGGATCTCAAATACAGCAACGGTTGTGGCATTACTCCCTGTCGTGCTTGCTATTTGCGCTTCAACCGACAATAGTCGCTTTAAAATCGCCTTGCTTTTGGGGCTTGCTTACTCAGCATCACTTGGCGGGATAGGCACATTAATTGGCACGCCACCCAATGTTATCTTTGCATCTGTATATGAAGAATTTGCAGGGCAAGAGTATGGATTTATTCGTTGGATGAAAGTGGCAATTCCGATAATTGTTATTTCAATTCCACTTATGGCTTTGTGGCTTGCCAGAGGAATAACCTTATCAGCTTCAATTCATTTACCTAAATGTGGACCATGGCAACCTTCAGAAAAACGTGTGTTGTTTATTTTTGCCATTGTTGCGTTGTTATGGGTCTTTCGTAAGGAGCCATTCGGTGGTTGGTCAGGTGTAATTAACCTTACAACGGTAGGGGATTCTTCGATAGCTATATTAGGTGTGATTGCAATGGCAATGACTTCTAATGGAAAAGGAGGAAGACTGTTAGAGTGGCGGGACGCTAAAGATATTCCTTGGGGGATGTTGTTACTGTTTGCCGGTGGTATTTGTATTGCAAAAGCATTTGTTTCGAGCGGACTAAGTGAACTGCTTGGTCAATTTTTTGTGGCTTTAGGTTCGCTACCGGTTTTGGTGAGTTTGCTTGCTTTGGCAATTGGTGTGTCATTTTTAACTGAAATTACATCAAATACAGCAACAGCTACATTAATGATGCCTATTATTGCCAGCGCCGCAATTGCGCTTAATTTACCAATTGAGTTGTTAATGGTACCTGTAGTGATAAGTTGTTCCTGTGCCTTTTGTTTACCCGTCGCTACAGCGCCAAACTCAATTGTGTTTGCAAGTGGTGAGGTATCAATTAAAGATATGGCAAAACAAGGTGTTGCGCTTAATATCTTGGTTGCGACTGTTGTTGCATTCGTGTGTTTTTATTTGTTGACATAAAGCGTATTTTGGCTATTTAAAAAGTGCTTATTTTTTGTTAAGGTGGTGTATTAACAACCAATTCAAACCATAAAATAATAAAAAGGCGCAGTTATGAATAACTTGTTTTTGCGCGAAAAGGAAAGTTGGTCAATTTGGCTTATTTGGGGCATTGTTTCTGCTATCGCTGTTTATATCACAGCATCTCAGTCACATAATATTAGCCATATTGTCTTTATTAAACTTGGCGTTTTTTCGCTGTTAACTTGGTATATGGCTTATTTGAAACGTTTTTCGTTCTGGCGGGCGATGAAAATATCGTTAGTGGTTTTCTCTATTGCTGTTACACCAGTACTATTTTTTAATTTCGAAGCTTTAAGTTTGTTAAAAAATGCAGATTTTATCAAAAAAATAATTTTTTTATTGGCGATAACAGTTATTTTTAGCTTAATTTGTTCGTTAATTGCGCGTCAGCCAAAAGAATATTACTAAAACGTAATTTTTTACTTTACAACGCATTACGAACTCATTAATATGCGCACCAACAACGGAGAGATGGCTGAGTGGTTGAAAGCACCGGTCTTGAAAACCGGCATAGGTTAATAGCCTATCTAGGGTTCAAATCCCTATCTCTCCGCCACCTCATTCCCAAAACCGCCTTTATGGCGGTTTTTTTCGTTTTGGAGTTTTAATATGAATAATAAAGCGAAGTCTATACTGTTAATTTTCATTTTTGCATTTATATATAGTTTAGTGCTGCAACAAGGTATCTTACTTTTGACAGACTCTTTTTCTGTAGAGCTAAACCAGTTAGGGCTTATTTGGCAAAGTTACCTTGGCCTGTTTATTTTTAATTTGCTGGTTGCTCAAACAACACGTAAATACTTCAAAACGAATCAGCGTTTATTCTTTTCATTTATGATTGGATTTGCATCCGCATTGCTGCCCACTGTGTTTGCCTACCAAGTAGCTGATGTTTGGTTATTGTTATTAGCGAATGTTGTTATTTCAATGTTGGCTTTACTTGCGCAAAGTAAGCTTGAAACAATGCAAACTAAAAGTAAGTAATTGCGGTAACAAGTAGCCCCTATCTATGTTAGACTGGGGTTTTTATAACTCAATTAAAGTATAGAGATTATGTCAGATAAATTTAATTCAAATGCTGAAAAAGCAAGCTATGGTATCGGTCTACAAATGGGTGAGCAACTTAAGTCAAACCCATTTGAAGGTTTAAACTTAAACTCAGTATTTGAAGGCATGAAAGATGCTTACACGGGTGGTGAGTTCCAAGTTGAGATCCCAGCGATCCAAGCAGCATTTGAAGAAATTAATGCTGAAATCACAAAACGTCGCGAAGAAGAAGCAAAAGTACTTGCTGCTGAAGGCGAGTCTTTCTTAGCAGAAAACGCGAAGCGTGCTGAAGTTACAGTTACTGCATCAGGTCTACAATACGAAGTACTAACAGCAGGTGAAGGTGACAAACCAACTGCAGAGTCAACTGTTCGCACTCATTATCACGGTACACTTATTAACGGTGAAGTATTTGATAGCAGCTACGACCGTGGTCAGCCTGCTGAATTCCCAGTAGGTGGTGTTATTAAAGGTTGGACTGAAGCATTACAGATGATGCCTGTTGGTTCAAAATGGCGTTTATATGTACCTCATGACCTTGCATATGGTGAGCGTGGTGCAGGTGCGTCAATTGCACCATTCTCAACACTTATTTTTGATGTTGAGCTACTTGCAATCGTATAAGTTGATTACGATTAAAAAAGCCAGCTTATTGCTGGCTTTTTTGTTTGTTAAATTGTTTATTTTAACTTAAATACAACGGGCAGGTTTTGGTAAACCGGCAATTTTTGTTGCTTGCTTTGCAGGACCTTTTGGGAATAATTTATAGAGGTATTTACTATTGCCTTTATCTTCACCTAGTTGTTTTGCCATGGCTTTAACTAACATGCGTATTGCAGGGCTGGTGTTAAATTCTAAATAGAAGTTTCGAACAAAGTGTACAACTTCCCAATGGTTGTCATTGAGTTCAATATTTTCATGTTGTGCAATTGTTTCTGCCAGTTGTTCGCTCCAATCCGATTGGATTTTTAAATAGCCTTCTTTGTCGGTTTCAATGGTTTTACCATCAATTAAATAACTCATTATTTTTACCAAGTTATATGTTGTTTACTCTGAACAATAAGCTCAACCCATTGTTCATCGGTTATTAATTCTAAATGCTGCGTCTGTACGCCGCGCGCTTTGATGTCAGTTTCAAGGGCATACAGCTTACAATTGCTAAATGTAGAGACAAAATTTGCGGCGCTATAACAGGCGTCTGATGTGAGCAAAATGCTGTCTTGCTGTTGGATCATTAACTCATTTAATTTATAAGAAGATAAAGGCAGACTAAAAATATGCAGTATCACAAAGTCACCACTTGATGTTGTTTTGTCAGTAATTCACGTTTTTCACTTTCATTTAATGCGATAACATCAAATGCAAACTGTGACTCTTTAAGATTTAGCTCTTCAAGTGATTGAGCACACACATAGATTTGATCAATATCATAAAGCGCTAATGTGCCAAATGCTTTGAGATAATTTTTAATGCTAAGCGTATCAATTGATTGCCCAGCAAGTAAGCCAAATAGGGCATTACCCTGTAATAGCAAACTGACTTCTTGATCAATCGCTGCAAAAATTAATGCCATATCCAAGCTCTCTTTTAGGCTTGCATCGACAAAAGGTGATTGATTGCAGATCACTAAAAATGACTTCATTTTATTTGTACCCACTTATCAGTCTGCGCAACATCCATTGCAAATTCTGCAAGTCCTGCAACTTCAAAAGGAAGTGTATTTGAAATCGCTAGACCACGTTTTTCAGCTGCTGTAACACATAACGAAAGTTTCACGCCCAAATCAGCAATTGATTGCCAAACTTCCATAATTTGTAATTCATCACTAGGTAATGAAAAATGATTACTCGCATGAAAGACTGCATCTTGATAAAGGAATACACCTTTAATTGAATGCCCAACTTTTATCGCACTATGTATAAAGCGGGTAAGATGTTGCAAACTATCATGTGAAGTGACGTTTGCATGATAACTAATAATGATAGATGCCAAAATTTATCCAAAAAAAAGCCCCGGTTAACGGGGCTATTTTATTAAACTTTTAGTGTTTAGTCATTATTTGCACCGAGAAGATGCAAGATAGATGTGAAAAGGTTATATACATTTAAATATAAACTAACCGTTGCACGGATGTAGTTGGTTTCACCACCGTTAATAATGCGGCTAGTATCGAACAAAATTAAGCCAGACATAATAAATACGATAGCTGCGTTCATTGCCATGAATACAACTGAGCTACCAACAAATAGGTTTACTAGACTAACTAACACAACCACGATTAAACCAACAAAAAGGAAACCACCTAAGAAAGAGAAATCTTTTTTTGTGGTCATTGCGTAAGCAGATAAACCAAAGAATACCAGCGCTGTAGAACCTAATGCCTGCATAATCAGCATAGGACCGTTAGGCATAGCTGCGTAATGGTTAAGCATAGGCCCCAATGCGGCACCCATTAGGCCTGTAAATACAAATACCCATGGTAGACCTGATGCGCTGTCGGCTTTTTTGTTAACAACGAAAAGGGTAACTAGACCAGCAATACTGAATACTAAACCCATCATGTAAGGTAATTGCATTGCCATTGAGATGCCTGCAGTTACAGCACTGAATAGCAAAGTCATACCAAGTAGCATATAGGTATTGCGTAATACCTTATTAGTTTCAAGTACTGATTGCGCCGATTTTGGCGAAGAGTACGTGTGGTTAAAGCTCATAAATAACTCCTTAAATTGAAACGCATTCCTGTTAGGTTTCAGAACTGCGAACAGCATATCAATTAACATGTTAGGTAGCAATTCTATTCCTATATTAGAACGGTGAAGTAGGGCGTTTAGTTCAATTTAATTTCGAAATTTGATTGTAAAACGCTCGGGTTGCGTGTTTATTGTGCGTTTGATAAATAAATTGAAAAAAAAGCTTCACAAGTGAAATAGAATCCCCTAATATTCGCCCCGCTGCGGAGAGATGGCTGAGTGGTTGAAAGCACCGGTCTTGAAAACCGGCATAGGTTAATAGCCTATCTAGGGTTCAAATCCCTATCTCTCCGCCACTTTCTTTATTGCGGAGAGATGGCTGAGTGGTTGAAAGCACCGGTCTTGAAAACCGGCATAGGTTAATAGCCTATCTAGGGTTCAAATCCCTATCTCTCCGCCACCTCACCTCATACCTAAGTCTACTTTAAATTTTATTAATTTTTGCCAAGCTTACACTGTGTTTAAATCTAGTGATTCAGTTATGGACAAAAAAATAATTCTTAAAGGCATTGCTTACTCACTCTTTTCCCCATTTGTTATCGGGTGTCTTATAGGCATGTACTATGTATTTACACTTGAAAGCGGTAACAGCCAATTATTCTTCTCTATTTTATTGAGTGCTGTTGCTAATGCGCATATTGTCGGGCTTACAATGGGTATTTGTGTGTTGCCAGTATATTTGTACTTAGTCAAACGTAGCAAAACTAACAACACTGCGGTTTTAACCGCAGCGCTTTTTGGTGGTGCACTTTTTAGTTTTATGTTTAATGTTGCTTCCGGACAGGTGTTTATTGTCAATACTACAATGGCAATTTTAGCCGCTGGTATTTTTATTGTGACGCAAAAAAAACAAATCTAGTTTCACGGTGAATAAATAGTAAACAAAAAAGTGAATATTTAGCGATATTCGCTTTTTTTAGCTTAAAAAGGTTTCATTTGTTGTTCCGAAAGAGTACCTTTAAGCTTTGTGAATATTGAATTGTTAACTTTTCCAAATAATGAATAAAGAAAGCTTATATCAAAGTTTAAACAATCAAGTGGTAGCTTTGATTGAAGATGAAACTAACCTGATCGCTAATCTTGCAAACGTCAGTGCGTTATTAAATATTGCTCTAGAAGATATCAATTGGGTTGGCTTTTATTTATTAGAGAACGACACGCTTGTTTTAGGTCCTTTCCAAGGTAATCCTGCTTGTGTGCGAATTCCAATTGGTAAAGGTGTATGCGGTACTTCCTTCGAGAAAAAGCAAACTTTACGTATTGAAAACGTTCATGATTTTGAAGGTCACATTGCTTGTGACGCAGCATCTAACTCTGAAATTGTAATACCTCTCATTAAAGATGGTAAATACATCGGTGTTTTAGATATTGATAGTCCAAGCTTAAATCGCTTTGATCAAGATGACCAAACTGGTTTAGAACTTATAATGGCATCATTAAAAGAGCACCTTTAAATGAAGGACTGGTTGAATGTCCAAGATTACCTTTTTGCTATTGACCAAGTAGGCGATTGGGAAGGACAAGAAGAAACGGTTGCTGAAAATCTAAACGAACTTATTCACATTGCTTGGCAGACGCTTCCTGAAGAAAGCGATGCTGAGACGATAGACAGAATTATTGAAGGCATTTGGGAGCACCTGCGTGGTGATACAGCGATTTTAGATGCCGAAAATGAAGAATTAATCGATTGGGTGTTACATTATGTTGCGCATCAATTGGAAAACAATTTAGACGAAGAGATTTAAATTTAAGGTTAAACACATGGACTCTACTAACAAGCTAAAAGATATTAAAGAGGTATTAAATTACCTTTACACAGAGTTTCCAGCCTGTTTCAAAGAAAAAGACGGTATTAAACCGTTAAAGGTTGGTATCTTTAAAGACATTGCTGAGCGTATCGATGGTGATGAGCGAGTGAGTAAAACGCAAGTGCGACAAGCACTTCGTAAATACACTTCAAACTGGCGTTACCTAGAATCAGTAACCAAAAATGAGTTCCGTATTGACCTTGATGGTAACGACGCAGAAAAAGTTGAAGAAGAGCACGTTGAACACGCAAACAAAGCGCTTGAAGAGAGCCGTGCAAAACTAGCTAAGCGTAAAAAAGCTGCACCACGTAATGCGGGTGAAAAGAAATCTTACAAAAAGAAAGGTACTTTTGCAGATAAAAATAATGCAAAAGGAACTAAATTTACTTCTAGTAACACTAATAAAGACAAACCTGTACGTCGCTCTAACAAAGTAGAAGCACTACCTTCAGGTGATATTAAAGTGAACGCAGAAGTAAAAGTTAAACTTGGCCAAGCTTTAGTAAAAGGCACAATCACTGAAGTGAACAAGGAAGACATTCATGTAGTTCTTGTAACTGGCATGCAGGTGAAAACCAAAGCAGAGAGTCTATTTATCGTATAAGGAGACAGTGTATGAGTGAGAAGTTTAAGCTTATTCCACTGGCGGCAGCGCTTTTTTCAGCAAATTTATTTGCTTCTGCCGATACAATTAGCATTGAAAATTTACCTGAGTTAAAACAGGAAATACAGCATATTGCTGCAACCAAGCGAATAACCAATTTATTTACTCGCTCACACTACAAACTTATACGATTAGATGACGACTTATCTAGCCAAATCTATGACCGTTATTTAGAGTCAATTGATAGCAACAAGAGCTTGTTCCTTCAATCTGACTTAGCTAAATTCGAACATTTCAGGTATGAGATTGATAATGCGTTAATTAAAGGCGACATGTCTTTTGCATTTGAAATCTTTAACCTGAACATGCGTCGCCGCTTTGAACGTTTTGAATATTCCCTTTCTTTACTTGATAAAGAAATGACGTTTGACAAAGAAGATAATTATTTCTTCGACCGTGAAGATGCTGTAGTGCCTAAAACTGAGGCTGAGCTGCATGAAATATGGCGTCAACGTGTTAAGTACGATGCATTGCGTTTAAAGTTAACGGGCAAAGAATGGCCAGATATTAAAGAAATTCTTAAAAAGCGTTACCGTTATACTCTTAAACGAATTTCACAAACGAATAGTGAAGATGCTTATCAAATTGCAATGAACTCATTTGCGCGAAGCATCGAAGCACATACATCCTATCTTTCACCTCGTCGTGCCGAGCAGTTTAAACAAGATATGCAACTTGAGCTTGAAGGTATTGGCGCAGTTTTGGGTGTTGATGAAGATTACACTGTAATTCGTTCATTAGTCCCAGGTGGTCCAGCGTCAAAAACTGAAAAGCTTAAGTCAGATGATCGCATTATTGCGGTAGCCCAAGGCCAAGATCAATTTGTTGATGTTATCGGTTGGCGATTAGATGATGTGGTAGACTTAATTAAAGGCCCGAAAGGTACTAAGGTTCGTTTACAGTATTTAAAAGGGTCAGATTCGCACGGCACGCCGCTTGAAGTTGAAATCATACGTGACAAAATTCGCTTAGAAGATAAAGCTGCTAAATCTAGTGTATTTGAGCCAGTTTATTCAGAGCTTGATACAAAAATCGGGGTGATTGAAATCCCGGGTTTTTATAACAACCTGTCAAAGGATGTTAAAAAAGAATTAGCTAAACTACAAGAGCAACAAGTAGACGGCATTATTATCGATTTACGCGGTAACGGTGGGGGGTCTCTATATGAAGCAACCCAATTATCAGGTTTGTTCTTTGATAAAGGCCCGGTAGTTCAAATTCATAACATCAATGGTAAAGTTGAAAAACAAAAAGACCGCGATGGTGTAACTTATTACGATGGTCCCTTAACAGTCCTAGTAGACCGTTACAGTGCGTCCGCTTCTGAAATTTTTGCTGCAGCAATGCAGGATTATGGTCGCGCCGTAATCATTGGTGAGCAAACCTTTGGTAAAGGAACTGTGCAACAGCACAGAAGCCTTACTAAAGCGTTTGATCTTTTTGAAAACCCACTAGGTAGTGTGCAATACACAATCGCAAAATTTTATCGAATTAATGGCGGCAGTACTCAACACAAAGGGGTTATTCCGGATATTAAGTATCCTTCACCGATTGACCCTGCAGAATGGGGCGAAAGTCAGGAAGATAATGCCTTACCTTGGGATCATATTCGTAAAGCGAGTTATTCCAAGTTAGATGACCTATCACCGGCGATTTCCTTCTTAACAGAGAAGCATAACGAGCGTATTGCGTCAGAGCCTGAGTTTATTTATCTTAATGATGACATTGCAGTTTATCAAAAAGAAAAAGATCGTGATTCAGTTACGCTTGTCAAAGCTAAACGTGAAAAGCAACGTGAAGAAGACAAAGTTAAATCACTCGCACGTGCAAATGAGCGATTAAAGCGTTTGGGCCTAGACCCAATAGCATCGCTTGACGATGCGCCAGATGTTTTGGATGAAATTGATCCAGGTTTAGAAGAAGCGGTTCATATTACTTCAGATTTTATTAAGTATGGCCGTTACGCTAAACACTAATCATCTTTGATTTTAGCAAGCGCCGATTTTTAAAAAGTCGGCGCTTTTTTATGTGAATTTTAAAATAACAAAGTCAACACTTAATGATTATTTGGTTAAGTGATGCTGACAAATAATGACAACAATTTGAGGTATCTTTGTGAAGCAAGTTAAACAAGCGACCTTTTTAGACGCTTTAATTCCAATTAGCGTTTTAGTGCTCCTGCTTGGCACATCCGTTTATTTATACAGTGATGATTCATCATATGGCCCTAACCAAATAGCACTTTTGTTTGCCGCAGCTATTGCAGTGCTTATTGGTCTTAAAAATGGATTTAAATGGGGGGAACTTGAAGAAGCAATGGTTAAAGGTATAACCATTTCTTTAGGTGCTGTACTGATTCTACTTATGGTAGGTGCATTGATAGGTACTTGGTTGTTATCCGGTACTGTTCCTTCACTGATCTATTATGGTTTACAACTTATCAATCCCCATTGGTTTTATGCTGCCAGTTGTGTGCTTTGCGCCATTGTTGCACTTAGTATCGGTAGTTCTTGGACTACAGCTGCGACCATAGGTGTGGCATTACTTGGTGTTTCTTCAGGACTTGGTCTTGACCAAGTTGTGACGGCAGGTGCAGTTATTTCCGGTGCCTATTTTGGCGATAAATTAAGTCCGTTATCTGAAACGACGAACCTAGCACCGGCTGTTGCTGGCAGTAATCTATTCCAGCATATTCACCATATGCTTTGGACAACGGTACCAAGTTTTATTATTGCACTGATTATTTTCTTGGTTTTAGGCTTTAATGCTGAAGGGATCCCGAATGAAGGTCGTATTGAAGAGATTTCAAGTATTCTTCTTCAAAACTTCAACATTGGTATCGAGATGTTAGTGCCGCTTGTTGTTTTGTTAACTCTGGCTATTAAAAAAATGCCAGCGTTTCCTGCAGTTGCTATTGGCGCATTTGTGGGGGCTATTTGGGCGTTATTATTTCAACAAGAACTGATTGCAAGTCAGATTGAAACTGGCGTGACACACTTTGTTGGCACGTTTAAATTAGTCTGGGCGGCGTTCTTTAATGGATTTAGTATTACCACTGGCGACGACAAGATGGATAGCTTATTAAGTGGTGGTGGTATGTCAGGCATGTTAAATACAACATGGTTGATTATCTGTGCTTTGATGTTTGGCGCCGTGATGGAAAAAGTTGGTCTTTTGAAAGTCTTCGTTTCGGGTATTTTAAAGATTGCAAAAAGCACCGGTTCTCTTATTGCGTCAACTGTTGCGACATGTATTGGTACAAACTTAATCGCAGCCGATCAGTATATGGCTATTGTAATGCCAGGACGTATGTTTAAAGAAGAATATGAGAAACGTGGCTTGGCACCTGTAAACTTATCACGCACTTTAGAAGATGGTGGAACAATTACCAGTCCATTGATCCCTTGGAATACATGCGGTGCTTATATGCAGAGTGTACTTTTAATTAGTCCTTTAGATTATGCAATGTATGCATTTTTCAATTTAATTAACCCTGCATTAGCAGTTATATATGCTTACTTTGGTATTAAGATATTAAAACTAGAGCCTAAACATATTCAATCACGTGAAGCATAACTTAGTGGAGTAATTTTTATGAGCGAACAACATATTTCGACTAATCAAGCTAAGTATCGTAAAGATTATAAGGCCCCAGACTTTCTTGTTGACTCATTATATTTAGAGTTTGATTTACAACCAACACAGACACGTGTGTTACAAAAATCACACTATAAAAGAGTTACAGAAAACGAAAGTGATTTATGGCTGGATGGTGTTAATCAGACACTACATTGCATTAATGTGAATGGTGTGCCGTTTTCACAATATGAACAGTTTGAGCAAGGGATTTTATTAAAAAATTTACCGTCAGAGTTTGAACTTCATATCGAAAGCGAAATTGATCCGCAAAACAACACCTCATTAGAGGGGTTATATTTATCAGACGGTGCTTATTGTACCCAATGTGAAGCAGAAGGCTTTCGAAAAATAACTTATTTTCAAGATAGACCAGATGTATTGACTAAATACACGGTAAAAGTAATTGCTGATAAATCATTTACCCATTTACTTTCGAATGGTAATAAAATTGAAAGTGGTGAGCTTGCAGACGGAAGGCACTTTAATGTGTGGCAAGACCCATATAACAAACCAAGCTATTTATTTGCCCTTGTAGCTGGTGATTTTGATGTTCTCCAAGACACGTTTAAAACTCGAACTGGTCGTGATGTGCTATTAGAACTCTTTGTAGATAAAGGTAATTTAAACAAGGCAGACCATGCCATGGCATCACTAAAGCGTGCGATGAAGTGGGATGAAGAACGTTTCGACCTTGAGTATGACCTAGACATTTATATGATTGTCGCCGTTGATTTCTTCAATATGGGGGCAATGGAAAATAAAGGCCTTAATATTTTTAACTCAAAGTGTGTTCTTGCCAACCAGGCAACCGCAACTGACCGTGATTATCACACCATTGAAAGCATTGTGGGTCATGAGTATTTTCACAATTGGACTGGAAACCGAGTGACGTGCCAAGACTGGTTTCAGTTATCATTAAAAGAAGGTTTAACGGTATTTCGCGACCAAGAATTTAGCTCAGACATTGGTTCACGTGCGTTAAACAGAATTGATGCAGTAAAAGTGATGCGTGGACCGCAGTTTAGTGAAGATGCAGGACCAATGGCGCATCCGATAAGACCGGATAAAGTGATTGAAATGAACAATTTCTATACGGTTACTGTTTATGATAAGGGATCTGAAGTGATCCGCATGATGCACACCTTATTAGGTGAAACTAATTTCCAAAAAGGTATGAAGCTTTACTTTGAACGTCATGACGGAACAGCTGCTACCTGTGATGATTTTGTGAGTGCAATGCAGGATGCATCAAATATTGACTTAACGTTATTCTCAAAATGGTATAGTCAATCAGGCACACCTGAGCTAAACGTGGATAGACATTATAACGAGTCAGATAAGACCTTAACTTTAACAGTCACGCAATACACGGCACCGACACAAGATCAAAGTGAAAAACAAGCTTTACATATTCCACTCGCGATAGAGGTAATTTCACCAAAGGGTATCTCGCAGCCATTACAAATTAACGGCGAAGTTGTTGGTAATGTGGTGAGTTTAAAATCAGAAACGCATCAATATATCTTTGAAAATATTGAGCAGGATAGTGCGGTTGTTTTCCTTGAAGACTTTTCTGCACCTTGTAAAGTTGAGTTTGACCAATCTCTAGATGAGTTAATCACAATTGTTAAACATGCACGCAGTGATTTTTCAAAATGGGATGCGATGCAGCGATTGATGATTGTATGTTTGAAATCGAGTATTGATTCTGGAAGTGAATTGCCCAAAATGGTACTTGATTTATTCAATGAGTTACTTTCGTCAGAGTCAAAAGATTTAGCTCTGTTAAGTGAATTAATTACATTGCCAAGTTTTGATGCAATTGCGGCAACCTACAAGACAGTTCCAGTCGACAAAATCTGTGCACAATTAGCTGGTTACAAATCCACATTGGCAATGGAGCTAAAAGACTCACTGGTACAACTTTACACATCGTTAGATGAAAACGGCGGTTTGGATGCACACAGCATTAGTGTCCGTGCATTGAAAGGGTGTATTTTGAGTTATCTGGCATTAACTGATTGGGATCAGGCTTCACACGAACTAGAACAGCAGTTCACTGACAGTAATATGACCAATAGTTTAAATGCATTGAGTGCAGTATGTGACAGTTTGCATTCAGTACATAGCGAGTTTTTAACTCGTTTTAAGGAAAAATGGCAACATGATGTGCTTGTATTAGATAAATGGCTAGCACAAGTGGGGCGCTTAAAATCAGAAAATATCACAGCGACAATTACTGAAATGTTCGCAAATGGGGAAGTTGATATTACTAACCCGAATCGTGTTCGTGCACTACTTATGAGTTATTGTATGTTCAATCCACAAGCATTTCATGCTGTTGATGGCTCAGGGTATACTTTACTTACCGATTTGCTAATTAAACTCGACAAAATTAACCCACAAAATGCTGCACGCCTTATTACACCGCTTATGAGTTATAAACGTCATACTATTGAGCGTCAGAATAAGGTAAAAGAACAACTCAAGCGTTTAGCTGATATTTCAGATCTAAGCCCAGATCTCTACGAAAAAGTGAGTAATGCTCTTAATGGTGAGTAAAACTTACTATTTTGCATTAAACCTTAACTACGATGAGTGTATGGCTTATTACGAAGGCCATTACACTCAAGTACAGGTATTAAGTGATTGTGGGAAGACAATTCGCTTTGATGCATCAAAGTTACGTCCTTTTGTTTCTTCTATTGGTATAAAAGGGCGTTTTCGTATTCATTTAACGGCTGAAAATAAATTTATTTCTTTAGAAAAAATCATTTAAAATCATTGTCTTGATTAAAATTTCGGCGTTTTTCAGGTAACTTTTTCAAGTTCTTTATCATAAGCACTTTTCATTTCGATTATTTAACTGGTAAGATGTCTTACCTATGTGATTAGAAAGTAGAATATCTAATAACAAGAGTGAATCTTTAATCGTTGTTTCAATGATTTTGTGATATCTCATGTTTTACTTGTAATTTTATGAATTGCTTTCTATCGTTACAAGCATACTAAAAACAATAACTTGATAACAAAACAGCCCGCCATAGGGGGAATATATATGATAAAAAGTCCTCTTTTTGTCAAAAACAAACTGGCTTTAGGTGTTACTGCAGCATGTATGGCACTAGCAAGCCAAACTGCTTCAGCCGCATCATTTGAAGTTGGTGGTTTTGAAATACAATTTGACTCAACATTTTCATACGGTACTAGCTATCGTGTAGAAGACCGTGACTTCGATAATCAAATCGGTAAATCTAATCATCCTCGCTTTGATTGGACTGGTTATCATCCTGCACTTAATCCAATTTACTCTTCAAGTGATATCTGGTCTCAGCCAGGTACTTATTCGAATAATGGTGATGCAGGCAACCTAAACTTTGATAGCGGTGAAGCGTTTTCACAGTTATTAAAAGGAACACATGAACTAGAAATTCGTAAAGACAATTATGGTTTCTTTACGCGTTTTATGTACTTCTATGATTTCGCACTAAATGACACTGATTTAGCATATAAAAACCCAACGTCTGGTCAAGGTGTCGACCCATGTGCAAACAAAGAATCAGAAGAACTTGTATGTAAAGACCTTCGTTTACTTGATGCGTTTGCGTATGCAGATTTTGATTTGAACGACGGTTACAACCCACTTTCTATTCGTCTTGGTCAACAAGTAGTTAACTGGGGTGAAAGTGCACTTATTTCCCATGGTATCAATATTAACCCTGTTGATATTGACCGATTAAAAGCACCAGGTGCGGAAGTTAAAGAAGCATTTATACCTGTAGGTATGCTTTGGGCATCACTTGGTATCACAGAAAACTTTTCTGCTGAAATGTTCTACCAATACCAATGGCATGAAACACGTCTACCGGTTGCAGGTACTTACCTATCAACCAATGACTTTGCTGCTGTAAATGGTAATGCTAATAACGTGCAACTCGGTTTTACTTCAAACCCTGATATCGACTTAGCTTATCTAACAAACTCATTGAATAGTATGTATGCTCAGTGGGGACAAGTGTTAGCGTCACAAGGCATGGATCCAACGAGCCCTGAAGCGCAATCATTGCTTGCAAGTATGTACCTTGCACATCCAACAAAAGTTGCGATCAAAGCAAATGGTGATAAAGCGATGAAAGAGCCAAAAGATTCAGGCCAATATGGTTTGAAACTTGGTTGGTTTGTTCCTGAACTTAACGAAACAGAGTTTGGTCTTTACTATGTAAATTACCATAGTCGTCGTCCATTAATTTCTGGTAAAGCATCTAACTTTACAGCTCCTGCAATTGGTCACGATTTAGCTTACATTGCTAACAACACGATCACAGCTGATAACATTACTAATTTAAAAGGTTTCACAGAAGCACAACTTGAATATCCAGAAGATATTAAAATGTATGCTTTCAGCTGGAACACAGCCATTGGTGAAACGGCATTTGCTGGTGAATTCACTTATCGTCAAGATGAGCCACTACAAATTGATGATGTAGAGCTGCTATACGCAGGTATGGCAGAACAACTTGCAAACCCTGGTGTACCAGATGCGGTTCGCCAAGATATGTTTGCTGGTATTTCTCAAGTAGAAACGGTTGCGCCAGGTGAAGTTGCCCAAGGTTATATCCTTCGCGATACTGCACAGCTTCAATTTAGCTTAACGCATTTATTCGGCCCTTCATTAGGTGCTGATAGCTGGGCTGTACTTGGTGAAGTAGGTGGTGTTCACGTTAAGGATTTACCTGAGTATGATGAACTGCGTCTTAATGCACCGGGTACCGCACGAAGTGGTATTATGCAGGGCCCTGCAGATGACTACACTGCACTTCATCTATTACTTTCAAACGGTCCAGAAACAAATCAATTTGCTTCTGCAACATCTTGGGGTTACCGCTTAGTTGCTAAAGGTGAATATAACAACTTATTTGCTGGTGTAAACTTCTCACCACGTGTTGTGTTCGCACACGATGTGAATGGTACAACACCAGATCCAATGTTCTTATTTGTTGAAGATCGTATGTCAGCATCAGTCAACCTCAACTTTAACTATCAAAACCAGTGGTCGTTTGACTTTGGTTACAACAGTTTCTGGGGTGGCGGTAGTGCAAATGGCTTAGCAGATCGCGACTATGTTTCATTTAATATCAAGTATTCAATTTAAGGGTAACAATATGATTAAAAAACCTACCCTAGTGGCACTGGCTCTTCTTGGTGTGTTTAGCACATCATCAGCAGTTGCTAAAATTACCGCTGAGCAAGCAGCTCGATTAGGTCAAGATTTAACACCACTAGGTGCAGAAAAGGCTGGAAATGCTGACGGTTCTATTCCTTCTTGGGAAGGCGGTATTACTAAAGCGCCAGATACTTATAAAGTGGGCGATCACCACCCAGACCCATTTGCGGATGATAAAGTATTATTCACTATTGATAAGTCAAACCTTGATCAATACAAGGAATTATTATCTCCAGGTCAAGTGGCGATGTTTGAAGCTTACCCTGAAACGTTTAAGATGAATATCTATCAAACGCGTCGTAGTGCTTCATACCCACAATTTATTTATGATGCAACGAAAAAGTATGCAACCACTGCTGAGCTTGTTGAAGAAGGAAATGGTATTAAAAATACTGCTATCGGTATTCCTTTTCCAATTCCTGAAACAGGTCTAGAAGCAATTTGGAACCATATTTTGCGCTACCGTGGTTTGTCAATTCAACGTTATGGTGGTCAAGCCGCACCTACAGCAAGTGGTTCATATAATATTGTTGGATTTGATGAGCAACTGCTGGTTAAATATTCTGAACAAGATGCAACACCTGAATCGTTGCAGAAATCAAATATCTTATTCAAGTTCAAACAAGCTGTCACTGAACCTGCTCGTCTTGCAGGTACTGCATTACTTGTTCACGAGACGATGGATCAGGTATTAACACCACGTCAAGCTTGGACTTATAACACAGGCCAACGTCGTGTTCGTCGTGCACCGAATGTTGCATACGATGCACCGGGAACAGCTTCTGATAGTCTACGTACAACTGATGATTTCGATATGTTTAACGGTTCACCAAACCGTTATGACTGGAAATTAGTTGGTAAAAAAGAAATGTACATTCCGTACAACAGCTACAAGCTTCATAGCAATGAGCTGAAGTATGATGATATTTTGATGCCTGGTCATATTAACCCAGAACATGTGCGTTATGAAAAGCACCGTGTATGGGTTGTTGAAGCAAATCTGAAAGAAGGTACACGTCATATATACAAAAAACGTGTTTTCTTCATTGATGAGGATAGCTGGCAGATCCACGTTGCTGACTTATATGACAACCGTGATCAACTTTACCGTGTCGCTATGGCACACGGTGTGAACTACTATGAAGTGCCAACTCACTGGAGTACTTTGGATGTTTATCATGATCTTAATTCACGTCGTTACTTAGCCATTGGCCTAGATAACGAAGAAAAGATGTATGATTTCCAACAGTCATTCAAAGATACCGAGTTTACTTCAAATGCATTACGTCGCTCAGGCCGACGCTAATAAAATAATACGGCCCGCGAGGGCCGTTTTTCTCACAACGCTACCGCTACATATATGAAAAAATATCTATTTTTAATGGGCTCTCTCATGGCGACTGGGGCACTTGCTCAAGTGTTGCCGCAACCAGCAATTCACGCAAAGCTTGCAGCGCAAAATTTGCTAACGGATATTACCCCTGTGGGTAAATCAACAATTGCGGTTGGTAAATGGGGAAACATTGTTTACAGCAACGATTCAGATACATGGCAACAAGCAAACACACCCGTTCAAAGCTTATTAACGGCTGTGCACTTTGTTGACTCACAACACGGCTGGGCTGTAGGTCATGACGCTACAATCTTACACACACAAGATGGCGGTCAAAACTGGCACATTCAACAATATTTACCTGAGTTAGATAAGCCTCTTTTAGATATCCTTTTTTTTGATAACCAGCATGGTTTAGCAATTGGTGCATATGGCTTAACTTACCGCACTCATGATGGCGGAAAAACATGGCAAAAAGAATTTTATGATTCATTGTTGTATGAAGAAGACCGTGAATACTTAAATGACTTAAAAGAGTCGGACCCTGAAGGTTATCAGATAGAAACACAAGCAATCTTACCGCACTTTAATAAATTATACCTTGACGGTGAAACACTTTGGCTTGTCGGCGAACTTGGTTTGATGGCCACCAGTAATGATATGGGCAAAACATGGCAACGCCTTGATGAAATTTATGCTGGCTCGTTTTTCTCGTTTAATAAACTCGACAATCAATACCTAGTTGGTGGTCTTCGAGGCACTGCGTTTACCAGTACTGACGGTGTTGAATGGACACAATTAGAGACAAACACAACTGCATCAATCAATAATATTGAAATTGTTGGTGATAAAGCCATATTTTTAGCAAATAGTGGTGTTTGGCTAACATATAGTGATAACCAAATTTCAAAATCAGTGACCAAAGCAGGTAAGTCACTTATGGCCGGTGCGTTCAATCAGAATGGATTAATCATCGCATCAGAAGCGGGAATACATAAACTTAGCGTGCAGTAATTATGAATTCAATTTTAACAAAAATAGAAACAAGTTTATTCAGACATCGTCTAGCTGTCCTTTTGGTCTTTCTGGCTGCCACTGTTTTTCTAGGTTTTAAAGCCACACAAATCAAACTTGATGCGTCATTTAATAAAAATATACCGCTAAACCACGAGTATATGAAAACCTACTTGAAGCATGAAAAGCAGTTCGGTGGGGCGAATGGCATTTTAATTTCAGTGTGTGATGCACGTGGCGATATTTTTAATCCAGAGTTTTTCACACAACTCAAAAATGTACATGACCAATTATTTTTTATCCCAGGTGTAAATCGTCCACTGGTAAGTTCTATATTTGCCCCGAGTGCACGTTTTGTAGAAGTGGTTGAAGATGGGTTTGCAGGTGGTCCAATTATACCTGCTGATTTCAAAGCGGATGCACGTGGATTAGCAATAGTTAAAGAAAATATCGAGAAAGCGAAAGTTGTTGGCCGAATGGTCGCAAATGACTACTCGTGCGCTATGGTAACAGCGCAATTAATGGAAACTGATCCGAAAACGCAAGAAAAGCTGGATACGTTAGCTTTTGCTGAAAAGCTTGAAAGTGAAATTCGTAATAAGTTTACGACAGAGAATGTCTCAATTCATATTATTGGCTTTGCCAAAATGGCAGGTGATGTTGCTGATGGTGCGAAAGATGTTGTGCTGTTTTTCTTGATTGCAATTTTAATCACAACTGTAATGGTTTGGCTTTTCTGTAAGAGTATGAAACTAACTGTGTTACCAATTTTATGCTCATTAATAGCGGTAATATGGCAATTAGGTTTACTTAATCTGGTTGGTTTTGGTTTGGACCCGATGTCCATTCTTGTGCCTTTCTTAGTCTTTGCAATTGGTGTGAGCCATGGTGTTCAAATGATCAATAGTATTGGTCAAAAAGTAGCGCAGGGCCTTTCTAACAAAGTTGCAGCGCAATCGAGTTTTGCTGCGTTATTAGTACCAGGCGGTATCGCGCTACTCTCTGACACTGTTGGTTTCATTACATTACTTTCAATTGATATCGGTATCATTAGAGAGCTTGCAATTACAGCGAGTCTCGGTGTGGCGGTAATTATTTTTACTAACCTTATTTTATTACCTGTAATCGCATCATACCTTGATTACACTAAGATGAAGCGAGTTGACGATGGTAATGGCGAAACACATGATGCATTTGCTGGTATTCGTGAACTACTAGTAAAGGCAACGGAGCCAAAAACCAGTAAAGTCATTTTATTTATTTCGGTAGCTTTGTTTGTATTTGGCTTCATGAAGTCAAATGAGATGCAAATAGGGGACTTACATGCCGGTGCACCGTCACTTCATGAAGATGCCCGTTATAACCAGGATACGTTTCTAATTACCGATAAGTACTCAATTTCTGTTGATATCTTAAAAGTGATTGTTGAAGCTGAGCCCGAAGCCTGTACCTTCCATGACACGATGGAACGTATCGATCGGTTCCAATGGAAACTTCAAAATGTTGAGGGTGTTCAATCTGCTGTTTCTTTGAGTAGTATTGCGCAGCAGGTTAATGCAGGCTACAACGAAGGTAACTTAAAATGGCAAACATTGCCGCGTAATACTGCATCACTTGTACAAGCGTCTAGTCGTGTTGAAACCAGTACAGGTTTACTCAATAGTGATTGTTCAGTTATGCCTATTGTTGCTTTTATTGAAGACCACAAAGCTAAAACAATTAACCATGTAATTGATGCTGTTAAACAATTTGCAGAAGAAGAAGGCACTGATTCACTCAAATTTAAATTAGCTTCTGGTCCTGTAGGTGTAATGGCTGCAACCAATGAGTCAGTAAGTGAAGCACAATTACCTATGATGGTTTACGTTTACGGTGCTGTGATCATTTTGTGTTTAATCAGTTTCCGTTCACTACGGGCCACAATTGCAGTGGTGTTACCGCTCTATGTGGTGTCTACTCTTGCGCAAGCACTAATGGTTTACCTTGAGATTGGATTAACTGTAAGTACCTTACCGGTAATTGCACTGGGTGTTGGTATTGGTGTCGATTACGGAATTTACATTTTGTCATCAATGAGTGGTTTGTTACGTCAAGGGGTGCCTTTAACAGAAGCATACCGTCGTGCATTGATTGAGCGAGGTAGTGCCGTACTATTTACAGGTATCACACTTGCGGTTGGTGTAAGTACTTGGGTGTTCTCGGCGCTTAAATTCCAAATGGACATGGGTATTTTGTTAACCTTTATGTTTTTGGTCAACATGTTAGGTGCTGTACTCCTCCTACCAGCACTCGGTACGCTACTGTGGCGAAAAAAAACTTCTGAATAAATGTGTACTGAAATGGCCAGAAATGGCCATTTCTATCTATATTTTGTGAATAGTAAGCCAACTGGTTGAAATATGTACTGGTTTGCTACAAAAAATGCTATTTTTATCTATGCTAAAAGAGTTAGAATTCACCTGACTCCACTGCAGTTAGATAGACTGCAAATAGTTACCGTTCACAGGTAGGTATAGATAAGGAACACATAATGACTCAACAAGAAGGCCAAACCTCAGTTTTACTGGAAAACGTATCATCGTTGATCCGAAGTAAAGTGAAAGCCACTAATGTGTCGCTTGTCGAAAAGTTTGCTAAAACGCTTTACAGCAATATGTCGAGTGAAGATTTAGCAAGCCGTAATGACAGCGATTTATACGGCGCAGCACTAAGCTTATGGAACAGCCTTGAAAAACAAACGGACGATAAAGCGCTAATCCGTGTTTTTAATCCAGAACTGGCTAATAATGGCTGGCAATCCTCTCACACCATCGTTGAAATTATCGCAAAAGATATGCCGTTTTTGGTTGATTCGGTACGTATGGCATTAGCTCGTGAAAACATCGTTTCACATTTACTGCTTCATTCACCTCTTAAAATTAAACGTGATGAGAAAGGTTTAATTTCTGCCTTATCCGGAATGAAAACAGAGCAAGAATCTGATTCTAATAAAACAGTGTTTTTTATTGAAATTGACCGTCAATCAGACCAATCTGTGATCGCATCTATTAAAAAAGAATTAGAGTCAGTGTTAGCAGATGTATCTGTAGCTGTTGAAGACTGGTTAGCGATTAAAGATAAGCTAGTTTCAATTAGCAAAGAGTTACCAAAGCGCAAAGGCTACAAAAACAAAGACGAAGTTAAAGAAACGGTTGAGTTTTTAGATTGGCTGGCAAAAGATAACTTTACTTTAATGGGCTATCGCCAATATGACTTATCGCCGATTAAAGGCGATTACCAGCTGACAGGTGTTGCTGGTACAAGTTTAGGCATGATGAAAAACTCGAATGAATCAAAAGCGCGTCTTTTATCTGAATTACCTGAAATTGCACGCAAAGAAGCGCATAGCGATAACTTATTGATACTGACTAAAACAAACTCAGTTTCGCGTGTTCATAGACCTGCCTATATTGATTACATTGGTATCAAGCGTTTTGATGATAAAGGCAATGTAATCGGTGAAGACCGTTTTATTGGTCTATTCTCTTCGAGTTTTTATAACAACAGTGCAGCGGATGTTCCGGTATTAAAGAGCAAAATTAAGCGTGTGCTTGATATGACAGATTTTGCTCCTGGCACACATGCTTATAAAGCTGTTCTAAACATCTTAGAAACCTATCCTCGTGATGAATTATTACAAGCACGAGAGCGTGAATTACTTGAAGTGGCTTTAGGTGTTCATCATATGCAAGAACGTGACATGTCACGTGTTTTTGTGCGTCAAGATACTTACGGACGCTTCTTCTCTTGCATGGTTTATGTTCCAAGAGAGCGCTATAACACCGCCCTACGTAGAGAAACACAAAAAATCTTAGCCAATGCATTTGGCTCAACTGAGCAAGTTGAATTTACAACGTTTTTCTCAGAATCAATGCTTGCACGTACACATTATACAGTACGTGGCTGCGACCAAAATGTTGAATATACAGTGAAACAAATCGAAAGAAATCTTATTGAAGCTGCTCGCACTTGGGAAGATAAGCTTCACACAGCCTTATTAGAAAGAGCGGGTGAATCGCGTGGCAATGAATTAACCCGTAAATATGCAAAAGCATTTGCAAGTGCGTATCGCGATCAAGTGTTACCGAGTGCTGCTGTTGTTGACATTGAAAAGTTAGAAAGCTTATCAGACGATAATAAGCTTGCGATGCTTTTCTATCGCCCACAAGAAAGTGCTAATACAAGTGAAGTGCGTTTAAGCCTATACCATAAGAATGAACCAATTCACCTATCGGATGTGATGCCAATCATTGAAAACTTTGGTTTACGTGTTATTGGTGAAACGCCTTATTCAGTTAAGACCGAAGACGGTCAAGTTAACTGGATCATGGATTTCAGCATGTTGATGAGTAAAGATGGGCTAGGTGACTTTGAGAAAGTATCTGAACGATTCCAACTTGCGCTGCTTAATGTATGGAACAACAAACTTGAAGATGACGGCTTTAACAAGCTGGTTCTAGCAGCAAGTTTAAAAGGCCGTGAAGCATCTATAATTCGTGCTTACGCAAAATACATGCGCCAAATTGGTGTTACTTTTTCACAAAGCTACATTGAAAGCACATTTGAAAACTACCCACATATTGCGCAGTTACTAGTAAAACTATTCGACAAAAAGTTTTCTCCAAAGTCTAAGTTCACTGAAAAAGGTTACGAAAAAATCGTAAACGATATCATCGCTGAACTTGATAATGTTGCTAACCTTGATGACGACCGTATTATTCGTTTATACGTTGATATGATTAATGCGACACTTCGTACTAACTTCTATCAAAAAGATAAAGACGGTATCAATAAGTCTTACATTTCATTTAAGGTTCAACCAAGCCTAATTCCAGAAATGCCATTACCACTACCTGCGTTTGAAATTTTCGTTTATTCGCCGCGTGTAGAAGGTGTTCATTTACGTGGTGGTAAAGTTGCTCGTGGTGGCCTTCGTTGGTCAGATCGTCGTGAAGACTTCCGTACTGAAGTACTTGGTCTAGTAAAAGCACAACAAGTTAAAAATACGGTTATTGTGCCAGTTGGTTCTAAAGGTGGCTTTGTTTGTAAACAATTGCCGACTGAACGTGAAGCTTTCTTTAAAGAAGGCCAAGAGTGCTACAAATTATTTATCCGTGGCCTACTAGATATCACAGATAACATTCACCATGGCGAAATTGTGCCACCTGTTGATGTTGTCCGTCACGACGAGGATGACCCATACCTAGTAGTTGCAGCTGATAAAGGTACCGCAACCTTCTCTGATATTGCTAACGGTATTTCTGAAGAATATGGTTTCTGGCTTGGTGATGCATTTGCATCAGGTGGTTCTATTGGTTATGACCATAAAGCAATGGGTATTACCGCAAAAGGTGCTTGGGAATCAGTGAAACGTCACTTCCGTGAAATTGGTATTGATTGTCAAACTACTGATTTCACCTGTGTTGCGGTTGGCGACATGGCTGGTGATGTATTTGGTAATGGTATGCTGCTTTCAGAACATATACGCTTGCAAGCTGCATTTAACCATATGCATATCTTTATTGACCCAAACCCTGATGCAGCGTCATCGTTCATTGAACGTAAACGCATGTTCGAACTACCACGTTCTTCATGGGAAGATTATAACAAAGACTTAATTTCTCAAGGTGGTGGTATCTTCTCACGTAGTGCGAAGTCGATTACCTTAACGCCTGAAATTAAGAAAATGTTGGGTACTAAGAAAGCAACGATGACACCAAATGAGTTACTACGCGCCATTTTAATGATGCCAGTAGATTTAATTTGGAACGGTGGCATCGGTACTTATGTTAAAGCGAAATCAGAAACGCATGCTGATGTGGGTGATCGTGCAAACGATGCGCTTCGCGTAAATGGTGAAGAGCTTAACGCTAAGATTTTTGGTGAAGGTGGTAACTTAGGTGCAACGCAATTAGGCCGTATTGAATTTACAGCAAACGGCGGTCGAATGAACACTGACTTCATCGATAATGTAGGTGGTGTTGCATGTTCAGATAACGAAGTAAACATTAAGATCTTACTAAATGTACTCGTTTCTGAAGGTGACTTAACTAAGAAACAGCGTGATGAATTGCTTTACTCTATGACAGATGAAGTAGGTCGTATGGTAATTAAAGACTGCTACCGTCAAACCCACACGCTTTCAGTTACTCAATTAAAAGGTCCACAAACCTTAAAAGAGCAAATTCGCTTTATTCATGCACTTGAAAAAGAGGGTAAGTTAAATCGTGATATCGAATTCTTACCATCTGATGAAGAATTAGCTGAACGTCAAGCTGCTGGCAAAGGGTTAACTCGTCCAGAGCTTTCAGTACTGGTTTCGTACGCAAAAATGGTGTTAAAAGAACAATTAGTGATTGAAGAAATCACTGATAATCCGTTCTATCGTCATCTACTTGTTGAAGCATTTCCAGTACCGCTTCGTGAACGCTTTAATGATGCAATGGATAATCACCCGTTACGTGCTGAAATCATCGCAACTAAACTTGCAAATGAAATCGTAAACGATATGGGTCTTAACTTTGTTGTGCGCATGAGTGAAGAAACAGGTGCACCAGTAAGTGAAATTGTACTTTGTTACTCAATGGCAAAAGCAATTTTTGAACTTGGTGATGCGTGGCAAGAAATTTCAGAACTGGATAACAAGATCCCGTCAATTGTACAAAGCGAAATGCTTTATCAATTACGACGAACAGTTCGCCGTGCAACTCGTTGGTTCTTACGTCACCGCAACAAAGCGCTTAATATCGAGCAAACTATCGAATTCTTCGCACCTGCGTTCGCTGATTTAAGCGAAAATATTACATCTTATATGGTCGCGGAAGAAGCAGATAAACTGAGTTCAGAAATTAACATGCTTGCAAAAGAGGGCGTGCCTGAGACACTAGCAAAACGCATTGCTCAGTTATCTAGCCTGTTCTCTGTGATGGACCTAGCTCAAGTTGCTGAAGCATCGAGTAAGCCAATTTCTCAAGTATCAGAAACATACTTCAAGCTTGGTGCGGGTATGGGTCTTCACTGGTTCCTGGATCAAATTACTCAGCAACCAGTTGCGAACCATTGGCAAGCACTTGCACGTGCATCATATCGTGAAGAGCTTGATTGGCAACAACGTTCATTGTCTCAAGTTGTACTTAGCAACTGTAAGACAACGGAGTGTAACGTTGATACCATCATTGAAGGCTGGATGAATGAGCATCAAGTACTACTAGAGCGTTGGCAGCATATGTTAGCGGAGTTTAAAACATCACAAACGCATGACTTTGCAAAATTCTCAGTAGCGTTACGTGAATTAATGTTACTCAGCCACAATTGCGATACTGCGCAATAACAAAAATTTAGATACAATACCCCGGAATTTTCCGGGGTATTTTTTTATTAAGAGGTCAACACAATTATGTTTTATGATTTAGCGCGTCGTTTTATGTTTAGTAAAGATGCTGAGTGGTCGCATGACTTTGCTTTATCAAACCTAAAGCGATTTGCCAATACACCGTTATCGATGTGCTGGTCTCAGTCTGTTGCAAGTAGGCCAACAACATTTTTGGGCTTGGAATTACCAAACCCAGTGGGTCTTGCAGCTGGTCTTGATAAAAATGCTGAATGTATTGATGCCTTTGCTCAAATGGGCTTTGGTTTTATTGAAGTAGGTACGGTAACACCTCGTCCACAAGCAGGTAATGATAAACCTCGTATCTTCCGTTTACCTGACGCTAATGCAGTCATCAACCGCATGGGATTCAATAATAAAGGTGTCGATTATTTACTAGAAAATGTAAAAAATGCGCAATACAAAGGCATATTAGGCATTAATATTGGTAAAAATAAAGACACACCTAATGAACAAGGTAAAGATGACTACATTCATTGTATGCGCAAAGTGTTTACGAGTGCGTCGTATATTACAGTGAATATTTCATCTCCTAACACGCCGGGATTACGCGATCTTCAATATGGTGAAGCATTGGATGATTTGCTTGGTTCATTAAAAAATGAACAACTTGATTTAGCTGCTAAACACGGCAAGAGTGTGCCAATGTTAGTTAAAATTGCCCCTGATCTTGATCAGATCCAAGTAGAGCAAGTGTCTGAATCATTGATCAACAATAAAATTGATGGTGTGATTGCTACGAATACCACATTAGATCGCACTGCAGTTCAAGGTATGCAACATGCCGATGAAGCAGGGGGGTTATCTGGACAGCCTGTACGTCAAAAATCTACCGAAATAGTTAAAGAAATTAAGCGTTTAACAAATGGTGAATTACCGATTATTGGTGTCGGTGGTATTGATTCTGCAGAATCTGCAAAAGAAAAATTCAGTGCTGGGGCAGATTTAGTTCAAGTTTACACTGGGTTTATTTATCAAGGCCCACCAATGATCAAAAAGATCATCGATTCTTTATAAGGATCGGTTATTTAACATTATGATCCTATTGAAAATAATCTAAAAAATAGTTTATTTTTAAAGCGATAGCTCTATAATCCTCAGAATGATAAGTTTTGGGGATTTTTTATGTTACAAGCAGGGAAAGACTGGCGATGGTATGCCTGTGAAAATCGCAATCGCCTTGTGTTGTTCGTCGAATCAACGCAAGAAGAGCTTGTAATGCCTTACAAATTTCGCCAACTTACTCAATCTGCTATTGAAGGTGGTGCTTTCAGCCTTGAAGATGCTGCTCTTTATGAGCAGATCTGTCACTACCTTGCTGCATTTAATCTATGGAACGATGGCGAAATCGCCGTTATCGCCTTGCATGCAACAGCTGCAAAACTACAATTAAAACCTGTTCTCGCTAAAAGTTGGTTTTTTAAACCATACCAAGGCCAAACACCGAGTACAGAAGCAATTATTACGCTCAACTCTCAAAAAGAATCAGGACAGTTCTTAATTATTGAGTGCGATGGTGAGAGTTCGCTATGTATGTGTTTAGAACATCAGATGAAACTTGATGAGCATTTTACATTAACACGATTTGAGACAATCAAAGTGTTAAATGACAGAGTTAATCCTATATTAATCAATCAAACACAATTAAAACGCGCTTAGGCTTTATCGCACCCTTGTTGTAAAACTGTTATACTTCAGCCAGTTTTTTTTACAGGGTTTTTGCATTGAGCAATTCACTATCATTTATTGCACTGACATCGATTGGTGTAGAAAACTTACTTGCCACTGAAATTCAAGACATTGGTGCTGATATAACCAAACAAACTGTTGGTTCTATTCGTTTTAATGCAACCAATTTACAAGCACAAACGCTTTGCCTTGTGAGCCGTTACGCTACCCGCGTTATGATGTTGTTGTGTGAATCTGACGCGATTAATACCAAAGACGACCTTTATGGTTTTGCTAAGCAATTTGATTGGCAAGAATTCTTTGGTCCTAGTCAAACATTAGCAATCGATTTTAATGGGACTAACCGCGCTTTAAAAAATACTCAGTTTTCTACCTTAGTTGTGAAAGACGCGATAGTTGACAGTTTTTTTGCAAGCCATCAGCAAAGGCCAAATATCTCCAAAACTTCACCTGATGTACGTGTTGTAGGACGTTTAAATAAAGAAAAATGTGCACTGTATATTGATTATTCAGGGCCGGGTCTTTCTCGTCGTGGCTATCGTCCTTATCAAGGTGATGCACCGATTAAAGAACATCTCGCAGCGGCGCTGGTTAGTCGTTCAGGGTGGTTAGAAGATACTTCTCGTCCGTTGTTTGACCCGTGTTGTGGTTCGGCAACGCTATTGATTGAAGCGGCAATGATGGCCTGGAATATTGCACCAGGTTTATATCGTAAAGAGTTTGCTTTTCAATCTCTTCCAGGCTTTCGCCCTGCAAAATTCAAAGCCCTTAAACAAGAATTAAAAGAAAAACAAACCGAACAAAAGCTTTATTTAATAGGTCATGATATCGATGGTCGCGTATTAGATAAAGCACGTCAAAATATAGAAAAGCTACCGTTTGCTAAATTTATACAACTTAAGCAAGCAGATGCAAACAAATTAACAACGGCAGCGAAGCAACCTGGTGTGGTGTTATCCAATTTACCATACGGTGAACGACTAGGTGAAAAAGCAGAGCTGGTTAATTTGTATCGCCATCTGGGTGATGCTTTCAAAAAACACTTTAAATTTTGGCATCTCGCACTATTTGCCACTGATACTAGTTTGCTTGCGCTGTTAAAACTTGCCAAGAAAAAACAATACAAGCTTAAGAATGGTCCATTAGATTGTGTACTTAATCTGTACGACCTTGATGAAAAGAATACTGAACAATCACGCCAAACGAAATTGAACTTCCATAGCTCTATTGCGTTTGCAAATCGTCTCAAGAAAAATAAACAAGGTCTTAAATCTTGGCTTAAGAAAGAAGGTGTAAGCTGTTATCGTTTATATGATGCAGATATTCCTGAATACAATGTTGCGGTTGATGTGTACAACGATTACTTAGTGATTTATGAATATGCACCACCTAAAACCATTGATGAAGTTACCGCTGAAAAGCGTTTACAAGACGTAATTTATTTAAGTGCTCAAACGCTTGATATTGCACCCAGTAATATTGTGGTTAAGCAGCGTAAACAGCAAAAAGGTACCTCTCAGTATCAAAAAGCACAACGTACTGATAAGTCTAAAAATAACATGACGGTTGAAGAATATGGCGTCAAATTTAAAGTTAACTTACACGACTATTTAGACACTGGTTTATTCTTAGATCACCGTTTAGCACGTCGCTATATTCAACAAAACTGCAAAGACTTACGTGTACTGAATTTATTTGCCTATACCTGTAGTGCTTCAACACATGCAGCTGTCGGTGGTGCTAAGTCTGTCACCAGTGTGGATATGAGTAATACTTACTTAAAATGGGGACGTGATAACTTTGCTTTAAATAATTTAAACAGTCCTCGTTATCATTTTGAACAAGCCGATTGTTTAGCGTGGCTTGAACAAGCTAAGGGACAGTTTGACTTTATTTTCTTAGATCCACCGACATTTTCTAATTCAAAACGCATGAAAAAAGAGTTTGATGTACAGCGTGACCACATTAAATTATTTACATGGGTGAAACGCATTCTTGCGCCAAATGGCACCTTACTGTTTTCAAATAACAAACGCGGCTTTACTATGAATGAAGAAGGGTTATTGGATTTAGGTTTAATTGCAGAAAATATCAGTGATAAAACATTATCGCCCGACTTCAAACGTAATAAGCAAATACATAATGCATGGTTAATACGTAATGCTTAATGTCATTTTATATCATACGGATGGTTGCCACTTATGTGAGCAAGCATATGAACTACTTATTGCAGCGGGTGTTGGAGAGAATTTAACACTTATCGATATTCTGCAAGATGACGCTTTGGTTGCCGAATATCAGACCTCAATTCCTGTTGCTCAGTTTAGTTCTGGCGCAAAGTTGTTTTGGCCTTTTAACTTACAAGACATTTTAAATAATAAATAAGTATGGATTTAATAAGAATAACGGGTGCACAACTGGCGTTTGGCACACACCCATTACTAAATAACGCCGATATGCTCATCGAAAGTGGTGAGCGTGTATGTATTGTTGGTCGAAATGGCGCTGGTAAATCCAGCTTATTAAAAGTGTTAGACAATCAAGTGCAACTTGACGATGGTGAAATTAACCGAGTTAGTGGGCTTAAGATTGCTCGTTTAGAACAAGATCCGCCAAAAGGGGCAAGTGGTAGTGTATTTGATTACGTTGCCAATGGTTTACCTCATATTGCTGCACTATTGATTGAATACCACGAAGTGAGTGCGAAATTAAGTGAAGATAACAGTGATAAAACATTAAAACAATTTGAACGCCTTTCTTCACAATTGGAAGCCAATGATGGTTGGCGATTTGAAACACAAATAAATCAAGTGTTAAGCCAATTAGAATTGGATCCCAATAGCGATTTAAGTTCGCTTTCAGGGGGCTGGCTTCGTAAAGTGGCACTCGCGAAGGCGCTAGTAGGTGAACCGGATCTATTATTACTCGACGAACCTACAAACCATTTAGATGTTGCCAGTATTGAGTGGTTGGAAAAATTCTTAAGAGAGTTTAATGGTGCAATCATCTTTATTTCTCACGACCGTGCATTTATTCGCTCTATGGCAACCCGCATTCTCGATTTAGACCGCGGTAAGCTTGTTTCATATCCAGGTAATTACGAAAAGTATCTCGAGCAAAAAGAACATGCGTTAAAAGTTGAAGAAACACAAAATGCGCTTTTTGATAAAAAACTGGCTGAAGAAGAAGCTTGGATAAGGCAAGGTATTAAAGCGCGTCGAACGCGTAATGAAGGTCGCGTACGTGCACTTAAACAGCTTCGAGTAGAACGCAAAGCCCGTGTTGAAAAACAAGGTAAGGCTGATTTTAATATCGAAAGTGCGCAGCGCTCGGGTAAGTTAGTTTTCGAAGCGAAGGCGATTAGCCAAGGCTTTACGAATAAACCTATTGTAAAAGATTTTTCTACCCTTGTTATGCGTGGTGACCGCATTGGCTTAGTTGGCCCTAATGGTGTCGGTAAAACAACGTTACTGAAAATTTTATTTGGTGAAATAGCACTAGAGTCGGGCAAAGTAAAACAAGGTGTCAACTTGGAAGTTGCTTATTTTGATCAATACCGTGCAGTATTAGATGAAGAAGCAAGTGTTCAAGACAACGTTGCAGATGGCAAACAAGAAGTAAATATTGGTGGCCGAAGTCGCCATGTTTTGGGATATTTACAAGACTTTTTATTCCCTCCAGCGAGAGCGCGCTCGCCAGTAAAATCACTATCTGGTGGTGAGAAAAACCGTCTTTTACTCGCTAAATTGTTCCTTAAACCAAGCAATATTTTAGTTCTTGATGAACCGACCAATGATCTTGATGTGGAAACACTTGAGTTGTTGGAAGAAATATTGGCTAACTATCAAGGGACAGTGTTAGTTGTAAGTCATGACCGTGAATTTATTGATAACACCTGTAGTACAGTGTGGGGTTTTTTAGGTGACGGAAAAGTAGTTGAAGTTGTTGGTGGTTATCAAGACTTTCAAAATTATGCTGTATCCCTTAGCGAAAGAAATGCTACAGAACAAAAACAAAAAGACACAGAAAAGGACAAAAAAGTCAGCGATAAGCCTTTAGCAAAAAAAGCAGGCAAGTTATCATACAAATTAAAACGCGAACTTGAAGAGCTACCCGCTTTATTAGAGTCGCTTGAACAAGAAGTTGAAGAACTCCAAGAAGTTGTTAATTCTCCGGACTTTTTCAAGCAAGATAGTGATCAAACACAGAAAACCTTGAACCAATTACAACAAGCAGAGTCGAAGCTTGAAACCGCTTTTATGCGTTGGGAAGAATTGGAACAGTTACAGGATCAGTAGTAGGAATAAAAATGAAATATAAATTACTTGCAGCGGCCGTTTTTGCTGCAATCACGCCACAGGTTCAAGGCGCTACTCCATATGTTTTAGAAGAACTCGGTAACCTTAGCTATGCAAAGCATGCGTTTGTCACAGATATGAACGAATCTGGTCAAGCGATTGGTATGGCACAAGGTGTTTTTGATATTCATATTGATACTGCTGCATTAGATTTCGATGATTCACGCTTGAAAAATTATTACGACATCCGCAAAGGTGAGTTTGAAGATATTGATGAAGAAATAACTTTTACCTTAGAAGATATTCAAAATGGGACGATTAATGGTGATGCACAGCAATTTCTACAAGATTACCTAAGAGAATACTATACAGACAGTCAACTTCAGAAAATCTCTGCTAATAGAACATTAGAATATAACGTTGCTGTGGAATACATTAACCCAACCACTGAAAAAGTGTTGTTTGATGTTGAAGACGCTGATTATGAAGGCTTAACACGCTCTGTTGAAAATATTTATACAGGAATATCAGAAGACGGCGTCAAGGTCGGCTGGGGTTCTGCGCCCTATACTAAAATCGAATTTACTCCTGACGGTGATACTGAATCTGAAACACATTATATCCGTGATTTCACACGTCGTGCATTTGTAATGACACCAACTGGTGAGCGTGTTGATTTAATGCCTATTGAGCAAACTTATGGTGGCTTATCTATTGCGACTGATATTCAAAAAGTGTCGGAAGGTTATGTTGTTATTGGTGAATCTTCTGTCAGTATGGTTGCAGAGGCGCTAGAACGACTTGAAGACCGTTGTGATGGTGAAAATCAACCTCTTGAAGTGTGCTATGAAGGTTATGTTACTTCAACAAGTTCAGCGTTGTATAATCGCCATGCAACTAAATGGGTGTTAGATAATGAATTTAATGTTATTGACACTATTGATTTAGGTCTAGGCATTATTCCGGATGAAGATGAACTGAAGACAGCATGGATTAGTACAGCGTTAGGCACTAATGAAAATGACATCGCAGTTGGCTATTCGGTTGTGCGTTATGATGGTGATAAACGTCGTTACTACCCGGTGTATTTCCAAAACGGTGAAGTCGTTGAGTTTATTGATGAGGATAAGTACGAGCAAGGTGGTCGTGCTGTTTCAATTAATCAGCATAATGTGTTTACAGGTTATGCGGTTCAAGATATTGAAAATACAACTCGCAGTAAATTTTTCTACCACGATATTGCAACAGGTGAAACGCGTTTTCCAGATGACTTCTTTAAAAGTAGTTCAGCAGTTGCAAATGATATCAATGATAATGGTTTAATTGTTGGTCAAGGTGAAGTTGAGACCACGTCATCTTCGAGGCGACGTCAAGAAGGCTTTATTTACAACATCAATACTGAAACCTTTACTAACCTAAACGACCTACTGCCATGCTATGAAAGCGACGGTGAAACACCTTATGCTTATGTAGTTTCGGAAGCAATTGGTATTTTAAATGACGGCACTGTGTATGGTACGGCAACGAAAACAGTTGATAAACGTGATGCACAGGGTAATGTTGTTGTTGACAGCGAAGGTAAGGTAGAACGGGAAAGTATTGTTGTACCGGTTAAACTTACCTACAACCCGGATGGTGTTGCAGATACTTGCCCACCAAAAGAAAAAGAAACCTATGAGCGCCAGGGAGCATCAATGGGACTTATTGGATTACTACTATTACCGTTGGTAGCAATTAGAAGACGTTTATTTAAATAAATTAAAAAACCTCACTGAAATGTGAGGTTTTTTTGATTCAAGTTTAAAAAGAAAATAGTTATTTTTTAATTTTACGTGCTTTCCATTGTTTTAAAACAGAATAGCGCCATAAGTAATCAATACCAAAATAGCCAATTGCTGAGGCTCCAGCTGCACATACTAAACTACCCACCATAAACGCCGGACCAATACTCGATAAACTATCAACAAACCATTGCCAATTTGCCTGAAATGTAAAGTCTTGCTTTTGCTGACCGAGCACTAAATAGCCAACTAAATAGTTAAAATAAAAAATTGGTGCCATAGTTAAAGGGTTAGTTATCCAAACCAAGGCAACGGATAGGGGTAAATTAACGCGAAATGGAATTGCGATTGCTGCACTAAGTAGCATTTGAAAAGGAACAGGAATAAATGCCCAAAATAACCCAACAGCAAAGGCACCGCGAGCAGAGCGTCTGTTTAAATGCCATAAATTTGCATCATGTAGTACGTCACCAAAAATACTAAGCGTTTTGTTTTGCTTAATCTTGTTATGATCTGGTAACAGCTTTTGGATCGTCTTTTTTGGCATCGCGGTATACATCTTCCTTTCTGGCAAAGCATTCTATGCTTTGTTATAGGCTGCATATTGTCGCTATTTTTACTCAATACGCCAGTCTTTTTTTTAACAATTGCACTGGTTGTACTAGTGATTGTGTTGATAGTACCTATTATTAAGACCAAGATTATAATTATTAGTGCATTGTTACTTGGCTTAATTTATCCCATTGTTTACTACCATAGTGTTTATGATAGCCATTTGAGCTATCAGCAATTACAGGAAAAACAACTTGTCTCCGGAGTTATTGAGGCTATCGACGACTATCAATATACCTATCGGCTAACGCTTAGAGCTAAATTTTTGGCGCACGCACATATACCGCAATATAAAAAATTGAAACTGCAACTTTATCTAGTTAAAAGTAAGTATAACGAGACTGTGTTAAATGTTGGGGATGAAATTGAAACGAAAGTAAAACTAAAGCCAATAGTCTCAACTGTCAATGAAGGCTTATTTGATGGCCGGTTATTTAACTTTTTTCATGGCATAAAATATAAAGGCAGTATTAACCATACCAGTCATTTTAAACTACTCACGCGTAAATCTGAAAATACATATCAACACATAGAAACGTCACACTATGCTTGGTTGTACTTTTCTATTTTATTTGGTGACACGAGTAACATGCCAAGTAAATTTAAAGAGGCAACTAAACAGCTAGGCATTTCGCATTTATTTGCTGTATCCGGATTACATATGGGGATAGTATTTGGAATCAGCTATTGGTTAGCAAGAATATGTTTCTTTTATACTAAAAAATTAAAAATAGGTCGTGTTAGAAGTTATATTCCCTATGTGTTTGGTATCTTGTGTTGTGCTGTATACTTGGATTTATCAAGCTATGCGACATCAGCGCAACGTGCATTAATCATGTTATGTGTGTTTTGTTTATGTTGGCAAATAAACCGGAGCTACATCAGCTACAGAGCATTGATACTCGCACTGTTGATTATTATATTAATCAACCCTTTTGTAACGCTAACCGTGGGGTTTTATTTTTCTTTTTTCGCAGTCCTTAGCATCTTACTTTCAATAAACATTATTAAAAGATTAGGTATAAAGCACTGGGCTGTTAAACTTCTCGTTTTACAAAGCGCAATTACTCTTTCTTTACTGCCATTTTCAGTTCTATTTTTTAATGGTGTTAGTAGTTATAGTTTACTCATTAACCTTGTAGCAATACCGCTATTTTCATTATTTTGTATGCCAATAATTTTGTTGATTGGTTTATTAAGCGAGATTTTTGACACAGCTGTATTAATTGCATTTTTTGACCCTGTAATTCAATTTATAGTGAATCAAGTCTATACAATAGCTAATTATAAGGTTTGGCTAAGTTTACCGCTGATAACTTGGCAATTAGCCTTGTTATTGTCTGTCAGTAGTTTATTACTGTTTTATATCCCTTATTCACTCTATATAACTTTACCAATTATTACTTTTTATCTTATTCAGCTTAATTTCGTTTCTGATGAGTTGAAAATCCATGTTTTGGATGTAGGGCATGGCTTGGCTGTGATATTAAGTAAGAACAATAACGCTGTACTCTACGACCTTGGTGCAAGGTATCAAGAATACAGTTATGTTAAAAGTGTGATTTTTCCCACTTTACAACTTAATAACTTAACACTATCAAAAACAATAATAAGTCATGATGATAACGACCATAGTGGCGGACTAAAAGACATTATTGCTAGTGATAAGATTGACACAGTTGCTGGTTTTGGCAAAGCGTGTCACTTTAAAGCCTTCTGGCTTGAAGATGTGTTATTCGAGTCAATACCTAACAAGGGCACATTTAAATCTGATAATAATAACTCGTGTGTTGTGCTAGTTTCCTATAAAGGCTTTAAGCTTTTACTCACGGGAGATATTGAAAAACAAAGAGAATATGCGCTCAGAAATAACGCAAAAATTAGTAACGTAGATCTCCTTATTTCTCCACATCATGGTAGTAATAGTTCATCTACCGATATATTTATAAAATTAACAAATCCCAGCTGGGTTATTCATTCAGTAAATGCTTATAACCGTTGGCAGTTTCCATCAATAAAAGTTGTAACTCGGTATGCGTCAAATAATGTCAAGCAATTAGCTACTTATAAAGGTGCAATTAAGATTCAGGTTGCTAACGACGCCTACCGAATTACAACGCAGGGACAAGCTAAAAAATATTGGTTTCTTGTTCAATAGCTTGCTGTTCGGCTTGGGTTTTAGAATGAGGCGCTATACAATAGGCGCAAATAAATTCAAATTAGCACCATGACAACCTCATCTGATTACTACAAACGTTTATTAACCTACGTCAAACCGCATAAACTTGCAGCGACTTTCGCCATTATTGGTATGTTAGGTTATGCCGCAATGGACGGATTATTTGTTTATTTAATGGATCCGTTTATTGAACAAGGTTTGACGGCGAAAAATCAAGAGGTGATGAAGTGGGCGCCCGTTGTGGTGATTTTATTGGTGCTATTTCGTGGTGTGTTTAACTTCGTTTCAAGTTATTGCTTAGCTAATGTGGGCTCTCACGTGGTGATGGCAATTCGCAAAGAATTGTTTGCTAAGTTACTTCATTTACCGGTGTCATTTCACGATCAGCATTCAACCGGTGAGTTAATTTCAAAAATTACCTTTGATGCAGAGCAAGTACAAACAGCAATTACAAAAGCCTTGATCACCATAGTGCGAGAAGGGGCGTTTGTTGTTTTCTTGGTAATCAATATGTTGGTTGCCAGTTGGCAATTATCATTGTTGTTTATTTTAGTAGTCCCGATTGTTGCAGGCATTGTATCAATCGTGTCTAAACGCTTTCGTGTTATTGCAAAACGCATTCAAGATGCCATGGGGGGCGTAACACGTGCGTCAGAACAAATGGTAAAAGGGCATAAAGTCATTCATTCATTTGGTGGTCAAGAAATTGAACAACAACGTTTTGCCGATGTGAACAACCGTAATCGCCAACAGCGAGTAAAAATGGATGCGACGAAAGCGCTGAGCGTTGCCAGTATTCAAATTATTGCTGCATCTGCCATCGCCATGGTATTGGCCGCAATTGGTTTCAAACTTGTTGAGCCTATTTCTACAGGCGCATTCGTTAGCTTATTAACCGCAATGATGATGATGCTACGCCCGTTAAAACAGCTATCAAATGTGAATGTTGAACTGCAGCGTGGTATTGCCGCAGCAAAAAGTATTTTTGATATCTTAGATTTGGAAAATGAAAAAGACACCGGCTCAAAAACGCTGGAAAAATGTCAGGGCCATATCACAATCGAGGGCTTGTCGTTTGCCTATCCAAATACCGAGCGCAATATTTTAAACGAACTGTCGATGGATATTAAACCTGGGCAATCAGTAGCCTTAGTTGGCCGTTCAGGCTCAGGCAAGTCAACACTCTCAAACCTGTTACCACGTTTTTACGATACTTATACCAATGGCGATATCAAACTCGACGGGCTATCGGTTAATACCTTTGATTTAACTTGGTTGCGCGAACAATTTGCCATTGTGTCGCAACAAGTTGTGTTATTCAACGATACTATTGAGAACAATATCACTTACGGCTTTAAAGGTGATATCACCCCTGAAAAGCTGCAAAAAATTGTTGAGCAATCGCACGTTTGGGAATTTGTAAAAGACTTACCAGAAGGTTTACAAACCATTGTCGGTGAAGATGGCGTAATGTTATCTGGTGGACAGCGTCAACGCATTGCTATCGCACGTGCATTGCTTAAAAACGCGCCAATTTTGATTTTAGATGAAGCTACGTCAGCACTCGATACCGAGTCTGAAAAATTAATTCAACATGCGTTAAACGATTTAATGAAAGGGCGCACGTCGATTGTTATTGCGCACCGTTTATCAACGATTGAAAACTCTGATGTCATTTATGTATTAGATAAAGGGCAAATAATCGAATCGGGTTCGCATGCTGAGCTAATTGAAAAGCAAGGTGCCTATTTAGCACTGCAAAAAATGCAGGCTAATGACTAATGAATGTGATTGAAAAAAGCTGGTATCAAAAATTTGGTATTACTTGGCTTTTATTACCGTTAAGTGCGCTGTTTTACCTAATTACGCTTTATCGCTTCTATCGCAAGCGAAAATTACAATTGGCGACTGACACACCAAAAGTCATTGTTGTGGGTAATATTGCGGTAGGTGGCACAGGCAAAACACCCTTTACCTTGTTTCTTGTCGATCATTTGAAGCAAAAAGGTTTATCTGTTGCGGTTATTTCACGTGGCTATGGTGGTCAAATTCAAAGCCAACCTTTATTAGTGACCGATGACATATCGCCAGAGGTCTGTGGTGATGAACCTAAGTTGATAGCCATTCGTACAGGAGCACCTGTTGTAGTGTGCCCAAACCGAAATTTAAGTATCGATTATTTAAAGAAGCACATTAACCCTGATGTGATTATTGCTGATGATGGATTGCAACATTACCAAATGGCGCGTGCTATAGAACTTTGCATTGTTGATGGGAAACGTCAATTTGGTAATGGCTTTGTTATTCCGGCCGGTCCACTTCGCGAAGCGAAAAGCAGAATACAACATGTTGATTTAACCATTACTAATGGCACAGCAGTGGGTAACGGTTACCAGCTAGCGGTAGATGGTGTATATGGCATAGTTGATGGGCTAAAAGTTTCCAATTTATGCAGTCCAGTTCACTTAGTGAGTGCAATAGGTAATCCCAGCCGCTTTGAGCAAAGTGTAACTGAGCAGAATATTCTGGTGCACGGGCATACTATTTTTAAAGATCATCACACATACAGTGAAAGTGACTTTGCCGCACTAGACGGTTCAATCTTAATGACTGAAAAAGATGCGGTAAAATGCCAATCATTCGCGAAAGCTAATTGGTATTATTTAAAAGTTACCGCTAAACCGACTAAACAACTGGTCGACAAACTCGACCAGTTATTAATTGAAAAAGGGATCCATAATCATGGCGTTTGACACAAAATTACTCGAAATCATTGCTTGCCCTGTAACAAAAGGTCATCTTAAATTTGACCGCGAGAGTTTAGAACTTATTAGCACTCAAGCAAAACTGGCTTACCCAGTAAGAGATGATATTCCGGTATTGCTTGAAGAAGAGGCACGCGAATTATCACTTGAAGAGGTTGAAAAGTGGAATTCGTAGTCATTATTCCAGCGCGCTATGCGTCGAGCCGGTTACCGGCTAAACCACTGGCTGACATACAAGGCAAGCCAATGGTGCAGCACGTATATGAAAAAGCGCTGGCATCAGGTGCAAAACGGGTAATTGTCGCAACTGATCATAGTGAGATAGAAGCGGCTGTTAAACGCTTTAATGGTGAAGTTTTAATGACTCGTGAAGATCATGAGTCGGGCACAGAACGCCTTGCTGAAGTGGTGACAAAACTTAACTTACCAGATGACACAATCGTGGTGAATGTACAAGGTGATGAACCGTTAATTCCACCGCAAAACATCGCGCAGGTAGCAAGTTTGTTAGCATCTGATTCAGCACCCATGGCAACGTTAAGCGTGGAAATCGACGATATTGAAGAAGCCCTTAACCCTAACGCGGTAAAAGTTGTGGCTGATAATTACAATAATGCGTTGTATTTTTCGCGTGCCACGATTCCGTATGATCGAAACCGCTTTTTAGGCAAAGATGAAATTTCTGAAATTGGCGATTTCTATCAACGCCATATTGGTATTTATGCGTATCGTGCTGGTTTTATAAAAGAATATATTACCCTTGACGTATCTCCGCTTGAGCAAATCGAATCGTTAGAGCAGCTACGTGTTTTATATCATGGCAAAAAGATAAAAGTACAAATGGCAATCGAAGCGCCGCAGCCAGGTGTTGATACGCCTGAAGATCTCGCTAAGGTGAATGCTTTTTTAAGCAAGTAAGTTGATGAGTTATCCAATAGTATTTGCATGCGATGAATTTTATGTGGTGAATAAACCCCATGATGTAAGCTTTCATAGCGAAAATGGAGAGGGTTTTTTTGTACTGTTTGAAAAGCAGGTGAATGAAAAGCTCTATCCAGTACATCGCTTAGATAAAATGACATCGGGTTTAGTTATTGTTGCGAGGACTAAACAAGCTGCTGCAGAATTTGGTGATTTGTTTAGTCAAAAGCATAAAAGTACACTGGAAAAATACTATTTAGCCGTTGCTCAAGGTAAGCCAACAAAAAAGCAGGGTTGGGTAAAAGGCGACTTGGTTAAAGCGCGTCGAGGGTGCTATAAACTGCAAAAAACCATGGAAAACCCGTCTGTAACGCGGTTTCAATCGCAGTTAATTGAGCCCAGTTTACGTCTTTATTTGCTCCAACCAATTACAGGTAAAACGCACCAGCTGCGGGTTGTGCTTAAAAGCCTATCGGTGCCTATTTTAGGTGATGAACGCTATGGCGGTGAGCATAGCGAACGTGGTCATTTGCATGCATATGCGATTAAATTCACCTTTGCTAATACACCATACCATTTTAGTGTTAAGCCATGCGGTGGCTTATTTGAGCACAGTGAAACAAAAAAGCTTATCGAACAATGGCACACGCCTTGGCACGAATTTAATTAAGGTTAAAAATTACATGACAGAGTCTTATCAAAATCGTTTTGGCGGCATTGCGCGCCTTTACGGAATTGAACAACAAAAACTGCTTAATAATGCCCATTTTTGTGTTGTTGGCATTGGCGGTGTGGGTAGTTGGGTCGCTGAAAGTTTAGCGCGTACGGGACTTGGTAACATTACCTTAATTGATTTAGATGATATTTGCGTTACCAACGTTAACCGTCAAATCCACGCGTTGACATCGACTATTGGCGAGGCGAAAGTTGATGCCATGGCAAGTCGAATTAACGAGATAAACCCTGATTGTAATGTGTCAGTTATCGATGACTTTTTAACACTTGAGAATATCAGAGAACATATTGAAAAATTTGATTATGTTATTGATTGTATTGATCAAGTAAAGGTTAAAGCGGCACTTATTGCCCATTGTAAGCGCAACAAATTACCGATTATCACAATAGGTGGCGCAGGCGGGCAAATCGATCCAAGCCAAATCAGAATAGGGGATGTGGCTAAAACCAAGCAAGACCCATTGCTTGCGAAAGTACGCTATTTACTGCGTAAGCAATACAACTTTTCAAGTAATCCAAAACGTAAATTTGGTCTGGATTGTATTTATTCAGAAGAGCAATTGGTGTACCCATCAAGTGACGGCAGTGTGTGTCATGCGAAAGCCGGTGCTGATGGCAATATGAATATGGACTGTCAAACAGGTTTCGGCTCGTTAACCATGGTGACAGGTAGTTTTGCGTTTTTTGCAGCGGCAAAAAGTGTGAAAAAATACTTAGAAAAATGTGAGCGTAACAATCAAAGTTAGTTGCTTTGATTGTTACCTATAAAAGTTTGATATAAGAATTGCATACAATATAATCTTTAGAGCTGATTTTAATCATCAGTTTGTATTGCAAATTGTGTAATCGCATCCGCAATCGCTAAAATACCATTACCACGACTTGGACTCAAGTGCTGTAAAAGCCCCAATTCATTGAACTCAGTTTGAATATTTATGCGCTTAATTTCATCCACAGTTAAGCCGTTAACCAATGTAGAAATAATATAAATGAGCCCTTTCACGATGCGTGTATCAGAGTCCGCCGTCACCACTATATGCTTTTCGCTTTCATCAAAATCGACATAAAGCCAAACATTGCTTTCGCAGCCATTCACTTTTGCGTGATCAACTTTGAGTTCAGCTGGTAATTTTGGTAACTGTTTACCAAGCAACATAATTTCACGGTACTTATCTTGCCATGCTTTTTTAGCGATAAACTGCTGTTTTAATCTTTGATATTGTTCTGTCATAGTTAATCTAGTAATTCTATAGCTTGTTTTAATGCAACAATAAAGCGATCAATGTCATCGACGTTGTTATAGCAACTTAAACTGACACGAATGGTACCCGCAACACCGAGTAGATTTATCAATGGCTGAGTACAGTGGTTACCTGAACGTACAATAATGCCGGCTTGGTCGAGTAGGGTCGCAACGTCTAGGTTATGCTCATCTTTGTAGTTAAAACTAATTGTGCCGATATTATTGTTTAAATCGCCGTAAATTTTTATTCCATCAATCTGTTTAAGTGCGTTTAGCGTGTATTGATAGAGCGCTTTTTCAACAGCTAGTTGCGTTGCCATCTCGCTTGAGCCCATAAAATCAAGTGCTGCAGAAAAACCAATCACGCCGGCGATATTCGGCGTGCCTGCTTCAAATCGCGCATTACCTTGGCGAAAACTTGATTCATTAAAGCTAACGCGCTCGATCATTTCGCCACCAGTTTGGTAGGTTGACAGTAAAGATAGACTGTGAGGTTTAGCGATTAATGCACCAACGCCGGTTGGCCCAAACATTTTGTGTGCAGATAGCACATAAAAGTCACAATTAAGCGCACGAATATTTGGCCTTAGATGTTGCATCGCTTGTGCACCATCAACCAAAGTAATGGCATTGATGGCATGCGCGGCATCAAGCAAGCTTTGTATTGGTAAAATATTACCTAAGGTATTTGATGCATGACTAATCGCCATCAGTTTTGGCTTTAGTGTATTAATCATGGCTAAACTAACATCTAAATTGAGTACACCATTTGCATCTATTGGCAGAATGTGAAGCGTCGCGCCGGTGCGTTTACACAGCGTTTGCCAGGGGACAATATTTGCGTGGTGCTCAAGCGATGAGATAATAATGACATCATCTTTTTCGATATGTGCATCAATTGAACTGGCAACAAGGTTTATCGCTTCGGTTGCGCCTTTGGTCCAAACAATTTGTTCTGCATCTACCTGACAAAATTGTGCTAATTTTGTGCGTGCCTGTTCGTATAAGGCGGTGGTATTTGAGGCAAATTCACTGACGCCACGATGCACATTGGCATTGTGACAAGTATAAAACTCGGTAATTGCATCAATAACGTTCTGAGGTTTTTGTGTGGTTGCACCATTATCTAAATAAACAGACTCAGTGTGTTTAAAAAATGGGAATTGAGAACGGATTTTTTGATTATCTAACATAGTGCCACCTGAGAATGCGAGCGGCGATTTTAATGAAATACACTAATTTTCGCAATTATTGACGGGATTTAGATATTAAAAAAGCCGCAAATAGCGGCTTTTTTAAACTCAAAGAGGATTAACGAGACGTTACGTCTTTATAATCACGCTTTGTTTCACCAGTGTATAACTGACGAGGACGACCGATCTTCTGACCAGGTTGAGATAACATCTCATCCCAGTGTGAGATCCAACCAACAGTACGTGACATTGCAAAGATTACAGTGAACATGCTTGTTGGAATACCGATCGCCTTAAGAATGATACCTGAGTAGAAATCTACGTTAGGGTAAAGTTTCTTCTCGATGAAGTATGGGTCTTCTAGTGCGATTTGCTCTAAACGCATTGCTACGTCTAGTAGTGGATCTTCAATGTTAAGCTCTTTAAGTACTTCGTGACACGTTTCACGCATTACTGTTGCACGTGGGTCGAAGTTCTTGTAAACACGGTGACCGAAGCCCATTAGACGGAATGGGTCGTTCTTATCTTTTGCTTTCGCAACGTACTCATCGATACGGTCTACTGAACCGATTTCTTCTAACATTGTTAGACATGCTTCGTTAGCACCACCGTGTGCAGGGCCCCAAAGTGATGCAATACCAGCTGAGATACATGCATACGGGTTAGCGCCTGAAGAACCAGCTAAACGTACAGTCGATGTTGACGCGTTTTGTTCGTGGTCCGCGTGAAGCATAAAGATTCGGTCCATTGCTTTTGCAAGTACAGGGCTTACTTCATACTTTTCAGCAGGTACAGAGAACATCATGTGTAAGAAGTTTTCTGCGTAGCTTAGATCGTTACGAGGGTAAACAAACGGTTGGCCGATGTTGTACTTGTAACACATTGCCGCAATTGTAGGTAACTTAGCAATTAGACGAACAGCGCTACGGTGACGTTGTGCTGGATCTGTAATGTCTAAATCTTTGTGGTAGAAAGAAGAAAGTGCACCAACAACACCACATAGCATTGCCATTGGGTGAGAATCTACACGGAAACCTTGGAAGAATGCACCAATTTTCTCGTGTAACATTGTGTTAGTTGTGATTTCATTTTCAAAACCAGCTAACTGCTCTGCATTTGGAAGCTCACCGTTTAAAAGTAAGTAACAAAGCTCGATATAGCTTGATTTTTCAGCTAAATCATCAATCGCATAGCCGCGGTGTAATAAAACACCTTTAGCGCCATCAATGTAAGTGATAGCTGATTCACATGAACCAGTAGACATGAAACCCGGGTCGAACGTAAAGTAACCATGGCTGCCTAAGGTACGAACGTCGATAACGTCCTGACCAGCTGTGCCAGAGTAAATTGGAAGTTCGATAGGATCTAGCCCATCAATATGGACCGTGGCTTTTTTGTCTGCCATCTAATTATCTCCTTTAAATATAACAAACCAGTTTGTTATTTTTGATACGGATGTTAAGCAAATTCTATCTATTCTAACTTATAAATAGGGAATAAAGTCAATTTAAATGCATCAATTGATGATAACTATTCTTCAAACGGATAAATATTATACCAATGGCTACTTCGCAAGCACCTCTTATTAAACAAGAATTGTAATAGGCCATATGGTCTTATATACTGTGGTAGGCATTCTAAAAGGTGAATGCCTTTCGTCTGGAGTGAATGCTGTTTTTTCATACTGTGACTCGTCATCGCAGTGTGGCAAATTTCGCTTTGATGGTTCCATCATTCACTTGGTGGGTTATAACAACAATAGTTGGACTCCTTAGAGTCAATGGGCAAGTAACAGTGAAAAAGCAAAGACCTGTAAATCTAGATTTATCTACTATCTCGATGCCAGCAACTGCTAAAGCTTCAATTCTTCACCGTATTTCAGGTGTAGCGTTGTTCTTCGCTTTATCTTTTGTAATTTGGGCATGGTCTGAATCACTTTCTTCTCCTCAAGGTTTTGAATTCGTCAAGAGCCTGTTTACCGGGTTCATTGCCAAATTCATTGCATGGGGTGCGGTAATCGCGCTTCTGTATCATTTAGTAGCGGGTGTTCGTCACTTACTAATGGATATGGGTCGTTTTGAAGAATTAGATTCAGGTAACGCAAGTGCTAAATTCGTAATTGCACTTTGGGTTGTATTAGCCGTGTTAGCAGGAGTATGGATATGGTAGTTAATCAAGCATCTCTAAAACGCGACGGTGTACAAGATTTTGTATCATTACGTGCAACAGCACTTGTATTAGCGTCATATGCTCTGTTTATCTTAGGGTATTTCCTTTCTACTCCAACAGTAACGTTTGAAGCGTGGCAGGGTTTATTTTCAAACTTAGCAGTAAAAGTGTATACATTAACTGCACTAGTTTGCATGATGATTCATACCCGTATTGGTTTGTGGCAAGTTTTAACTGACTATATTAAATGTTCAAAACTGCGTGCAATCCTAGGCTTTTTCCTAAACCTAATGGCGTTCTCATACGTAGTTATTGGTTTCTTTGTTCTTTGGAGTGTGTAAGTGGCTATTTCAACAAGAGAATTTGACGCTGTAGTAATTGGTGCCGGTGGTGCGGGTATGCGTGCTGCACTGGCTATCAGTGAATCAGGTAAAACTTGTGCCCTTATTTCAAAAGTATTCCCAACCCGTTCACATACGGTGTCTGCACAAGGTGGTATTACTGTTGCTTTAGGTAATTCCCATGAAGATAACTGGGAATGGCACATGTACGACACGGTAAAAGGTTCTGATTACATCGGTGACCAAGACGCGATTGAATACATGACCAAAACGGGTCCTGAAGCAATTACAGAATTAGAAAACATGGGTTTACCATTTTCACGTTTTGAAAATGGCCGTGTTTATCAACGTCCTTTCGGTGGTCAATCGAAAAACTTTGGTGGTGAACAAGCTGCACGTACTGCAGCTGCCGCTGACCGTACTGGTCACGCGCTTCTTCACTGTTTATACCAACAAAATGTTAAAAACAAAACAAATGTGTTCTCAGAGTGGTACGCATTAGACCTTGTTAAAAACGACAAAGGTGACGTTGTTGGTTGTACTGCTATCGATATCGAAAGCGGCGAAGTTGTTTACTTCAAATCTAAAGCGGTTGTTCTAGCAACCGGTGGTGCAGGTCGTATCTTCGCATCAACAACAAACGCGCACATTAACACGGGTGACGGTGTTGGTATGGCAACACGTGCTGGCATTTCAATGCAAGACATGGAAATGTGGCAGTTCCACCCAACGGGTATTGCAGGTGCAGGTACACTTGTAACTGAAGGTTGTCGTGGTGAAGGTGGTTACCTTCTAAATAAAGACGGCGAACGTTTCATGGAACGTTACGCACCAAACGCTAAAGACTTAGCAGGTCGTGATGTTGTTGCTCGTGCAATGATGACAGAAATCCGTGAAGGCCGTGGTTGTGAAGGCCCATGGGGTACGCACATCAAACTTAAGTTAGACCACTTAGGTGCTGAGATGCTAAACCTACGTCTTCCAGGTGTTTGTGATCTTTCTAAGACATTCGCACACGTTGACCCTGCAAAAGAGCCAATTCCAGTAATCCCAACATGTCACTACATGATGGGTGGTGTACCAACTAACGTTAATGGTCAAGTTATTAACGTAGATGGTGCAGGCAATGAGAAATTAGTTGAAGGTTTATTCGCAGTAGGTGAAATTGCATGTGTATCTGTACACGGTGCAAACCGCTTAGGCGGTAACTCACTACTTGACCTTGTTGTATTTGGTCGTGCAGCGGGTAACTTCCTTGGTCAATACCTAAAAGATGCTGAAATTTCGAAAGACGCATCTGAATCTGATCTAGAAGCAGCGATGGCTCGTTTCAATCGTTGGGAAACTTCTAAACCAGGCCAAGGTGAAGATCCAGTACAGATCAAGAAAGACCTACAAAAATGCATGCAGCTTAACTTCTCGGTATTCCGTGAAGGTGATGCAATGGCAACAGGTCTTACAGAGCTTAAAGAAATTCGTGAACGCTTACAGCACGCACGTCTTGACGACAAATCATCTGAGTTCAACACGCAACGTATTGAGTGTTTAGAGCTAGATAACTTAATGGAAACTGCGTACTCAACAGCTGTTGCTGCGAATTTCCGTACAGAAAGCCGTGGTGCACATTCGCGCTTCGATTTCCCAGAGCGTGACGATGAAAACTGGTTATGTCACTCAGTTTATAGCCCAGTGACGGAAGAAATGTCTAAGCGTGAGGTGAACTTCTCACCTAAAACACGTGAAGCCTTCCCACCTAAAGCACGTACTTACTAGGAGCGAAGTCAATGGCACAATTACAATTTTCTGTCTATCGTTATAATCCAGATGTAGACAACGCACCGCGTATGCAAGACTATACCCTTGAGGTAGAAGAAGGTCGCGATATGATGGTATTGGATGCACTTTTACAATTGAAAGAGCAAGATCCAACACTTTCTTTCCGTCGTTCATGCCGTGAAGGTGTATGTGGTTCTGACGGTGTAAACATGAATGGTAAAAACGGTTTAGCGTGTATTACTCCATTATCTGCACTAGGTAAGGGTAAAATCGTTATTCGTCCATTACCAGGCTTACCAGTTGTTCGTGATTTAGTAATTGATATGTCTCAATTCTATTCACAATACGAGAAAGTTAAGCCATTCTTAATCAACGATAAGCCAACAGGCGGTGAAGAGCGTCTTCAGTCAATTGAAGAACGTGACAAGCTTGATGGTTTATATGAGTGTATCTTATGTGCATGTTGTTCAACTTCATGCCCATCATTCTGGTGGAACCCTGACAAGTTCATTGGTCCTGCTGGTTTGCTACACGCTTACCGTTTCTTAGCTGATAGCCGCGATACGGCGACAGAAGAACGTTTAGCAGATTTAGACGATGCATTCAGCGTATTCCGTTGTCACGGTATTATGAACTGTGTCAACGTGTGTCCTAAGGGCCTTAATCCAACTAAGGCAATTGGTCACATTAAGTCTATGTTACTAAACCGTTCGGTATAAAACGGCAGTAACACAAATCACCGCGGCGATAACATTGTTATCGCCGTTTAACTAAAACTTAGTATTCTGCGCTAGTAAAAAGGGCTTATAAATGCACGAAGGTGTAATGAAGGCATGGCTAGAGTCTTCTCACTTTAACGGTGGTAATGTCGCATACGTAGAAGAACTGTATGAAGCGTATTTAGATGACGCGAGTTCAGTTTCTGACGAATGGCGTGAAGTGTTTGATGCACTACCGAAAGTAGAAGGTGTAGATGTCGATGTAAAACATTCCGACATAAGAGCACAATTTGCCGAGCTTGCGAAAAACAAGCATAAAGAAGTAGTCGTTGCAGCAGGTGGCGCATCTGATGCAAAACAGGTTAGGGTTCTGCAATTAATTAATGCATACCGTTTCCGTGGTCACCAAAATGCAAACCTTGACCCATTAGGTTTGTGGCAGCGTGAAAAAGTACGTGATTTAACACTTGAACACCACGATTTAACGGATTCTGACCTAGATAAAGAATTCAACGTAGGGTCATTTGCTTCAGGCAGTGACACTATGAAACTAAAAGACTTATATGCAGCACTTAAGAAAACCTACTGTGGTTCGATTGGCGCTGAATATATGCATATCACGTCTACAGAAGAAAAGCGTTGGTTACAACAGCGTTTAGAATCTAACTTTGCCCAGCCTCAATTTAGCAACGAAACTAAGTTACGCATCTTAAAAGGCCTTACGGCCGCTGATGGTCTTGAAAAATACCTAGGCGCTAAATTCCCAGGTGCAAAACGTTTCTCACTAGAAGGTGGTGATGCGCTAGTACCTATGCTTAAAGAACTTATTCACAGAGCAGGGGAAAGTGGTCAGGAAGAAGCCGTTATTGGTATGGCGCACCGTGGTCGTTTAAACGTTTTAGTTAACGTACTTGGTAAAAACCCACAGGTTCTGTTCGATGAATTCGCTGGTAAATATGGCGAATTAGCAGGTTCTGGTGACGTTAAATACCACATGGGTTACTCATCTGATTTCGCAACTACGGGCGGCAACGTGCACATGGCACTTGCGTTTAACCCGTCGCATTTAGAAATCGTTAATCCGGTGGTAATGGGTTCAGTACGTGCACGTTTAGACCGTTTAGGCTGTACGAATGGCTCAAAAGCACTACCTATCACTATTCACGGTGACTCGGCAATTGCTGGTCAAGGTGTGGTTCAAGAAACATTCAACCTATCACAAACACGTGCATTCAGTGTTGGCGGTTCGATTCGTATCGTTGTAAACAACCAAGTTGGTTTTACAACGTCTAAGCGAGAAGACGTTCGCTCAACTGAGTACTGTACTGATATCGCGAAAATGGTGCAGGCACCTATTTTCCACGTAAATTCAGACGACCCAGAAGCAGTTGCTTTTGTAACGCAACTTGCGCTTGATTTCCGTAACAAGTTTAAGCGTGACGTAGTAATTGACTTAGTTTGTTACCGTCGTCATGGTCACAACGAAGCGGACGAGCCAAACGCGACACAGCCGTTAATGTATCAGAAAATCAAAAAGCACCCTGTACCTCGTCAGATTTACGCTGATACACTGGTATCTCAAGGCGTATTAAGTGCAGATGAAGCAAAAGCGCTTGCTGATAACTATCGTAACGGTTTAGACAACGGTGTGTGTGTTGTTGATGAAATTCAACCAGATACAAAACACTCATCAGATTGGTCTAAGTTTGTGGGTCACGATTGGGACGTTGCATACGATCCAGCGCTGCCGCTTGATAAGCTGAAAGCATTGGGTGAATCAGTTGCTAATTACCCTGAAAACCACAAAGCACAGTCTCGCGTTAAGAAAATTTACGATGATCGTAAAGCGATGGCAGCCGGCGAAAAACCTCTTGATTGGGGTATGGCTGAGACACTTGCTTACGCATCATTAGTCGACGAAGGTACTGATATTCGTATTACCGGTCAGGATTCTGGTCGTGGTACGTTCTTCCACCGTCATGCAGTGGTGCACAACCAAGCAGATGCATCTACCTACTTGCCGCTTCAAAATATTCGCCCGGAACAAGGTGCGTTTGAAGTGTACGATTCAGTATTATCTGAAGAAGCGGTACTTGCGTTTGAATACGGTTATGCAACAGCAGAACCGACATCACTTGTATGTTGGGAAGCGCAGTTTGGTGACTTTGCCAACGGCGCGCAGGTTGTTTTTGACCAATTCTTAAGTTCTGGTGAGCAAAAATGGGGCCGTTTATGTGGCTTAACTATATTGCTTCCTCATGGTTATGAAGGCCAAGGTCCAGAGCATAGTTCTGCACGTTTAGAGCGCTTCTTACAGCTTTGTGCTGACCATAATATGCAAGTATGTGTGCCGTCAACGCCAGCTCAAGTTTACGCAATGATCCGTCGTCAATCAGTTCGTCCTCTGCGTCGTCCATTGATTGTTATGACACCTAAATCATTACTACGTCATCCTCTTGCAGTTTCAAGCTTGGAAGAGCTTTCAACAGGTATTTTCCACAATATGATTGATGAAATCGATGATATTGATGCTAGGAAAGTTGAGCGCGTTGTGTTCTGTAGCGGTAAAGTTTATTACGAGCTACTGCAACAGCGTCGTGAGCAAGAACTTAACAATGTTGCTATCGTACGTGTTGAACAATTGTACCCATTCCCTCATGCGGAAATGGAAACAATTATGCAACGTTACCAACATGTTAAAGATTTCGTATGGTGTCAAGAAGAGCCGCAAAACCAAGGTGCTTGGTACTGCTCGCAACACCATTTCTGGGAAGCAATTCCACAAGGTGCTAACTTAAGCTATGCAGGTCGTAAGGCATCAGCTTCGCCAGCATGTGGTTATATGTCAACCCATACTAAAGAACAAACTGCGTTGATCGCCGACGCTCTTACAATTAAAAAATAAGGAATAAGAGATGACAACCGAAATTAAGGTTCCTGTTCTTCCTGAATCTGTTGCAGATGCAACAGTTGCAACTTGGCACGTGAACGTTGGTGATACAGTTAGCCGCGATCAAAACCTTGTTGATATTGAAACAGATAAAGTAGTTTTAGAAGTAGTTGCACCGGAAGATGGTGTGATTACAGAAATTTCTCAAACGGAAGGTGCAACGGTACTTGGTGAACAAGTGATTGCACTATTAGGTGCGGCAGATGCAGCAGCTGCGCCAGCAGAAACAACAGCAGCGCCAGCAGCGGCGCCAGCAGCAGAAGGTAAAGAAGTGGATATTAAAGTTCCTGTACTTCCAGAATCAGTAGCAGACGCTACGATTGCAACATGGCATGTTCAACCAGGTGAAGCGGTTAGCCGTGACCAAAACCTAGTAGACATCGAAACTGATAAAGTTGTTCTTGAAGTTGTAGCGCCAGAAGATGGTGTAATGGGTGATCACATTCACGCAGAAGGCGACACAGTACTTGGCGAACAAGTAATTGGTAAACTAGTTGCAGGTGCAGCACCTGCGGCGGCAGCGCCAGCAGCAACAGCTGAAGCGCCAGCAGCATCTGACGAAAACTCAGACGTGTTAACGCCTTCTGTTCGTCGTCTAATTGCAGAAAAAGGTCTTGATGCTTCACAAATCAAAGGTTCTGGCAAAGGCGGTCGTATCACAAAAGAAGACGTAGACGCATTCTTAAAAGCACCTGCAGCTAAGCCTGCTTCAGCTCCTGCGGCGGCAGCGCCTGCAGTTGCACTTGGTGAGCGTACGCAAAAACGTGTTCCTATGACACGTCTTCGTAAGACAATTGCTAACCGTCTTCTAGAAGCTAAGAATTCAACAGCAATGCTTACAACGTTTAACGAAGTAAACATGAAACCAATCATGGATCTTCGTAAGCAATACAAAGATGTATTTGAAGAGCGCCACGGCATCCGTTTAGGTTTTATGTCTTTTTACGTGAAAGCAGTTACTGAAGCGCTTAAGCGTTTCCCTGAAGTAAACGCGTCTATCGACGGTGATGACATTGTTTATCACAACTACTTCGATATCAGCATTGCTGTTTCTACGCCTCGCGGTCTAGTAACACCGGTACTTCGTGACTGTGACAAGCTATCTGTTGCTGAGATTGAAAAAGGTATTCGTGAACTAGCACTTAAAGGTCGTGATGGTAAGTTAACTGTTGATGACATGACAGGTGGTAACTTCACTATTACAAATGGTGGTGTATTTGGTTCGTTACTATCAACGCCAATTATCAACCTACCGCAATCATCAATTCTTGGTATGCACAAAATCCAAGACCGTCCGATGGCTGTAAATGGTAAAGTTGAAATCTTACCTATGATGTACTTAGCGTTATCATATGATCACCGTCAAATCGATGGTAAAGAATCTGTAGGTTTCTTAGTAACTATTAAGGAACTACTAGAAGATCCAACACGTTTATTACTAGACGTTTAATAGATTTGGATTAAAAAATAAGCTGTGGAGAGATTCGCAGCTTTTTTTTTGCGCCTTTGGTCGTACTGGGGTTTTCTTAGAAGGTTGGTGCGACTATACTAGGTGCGCAATTTGGGATGGTTGAACAAAAGTTCAACCCTTTACGTAATACAATTGGAAAAGCATCATGAATTTGCATGAGTATCAGGCAAAGCAATTATTTGCCGACTATGGTTTACCAGTTTCTGAGGGTTACGCATGTGACACTCCACAGGAAGCTGCAGAAGCTGCTGATAAAATTGGCGGTGACAAGTGGGTTGTTAAATGTCAGGTTCACGCAGGTGGACGTGGTAAAGCAGGCGGTGTAAAGCTTGCAGACAGCAAAGAAGAAATTAAAGAATTTGCACAAAACTGGTTAGGTAAGAACCTAGTTACTTACCAAACTGACGAAAATGGTCAGCCAGTAGCTAAAATCCTTGTTGAAAGCTGCACAGATATCGCTAACGAATTATACCTTGGCGCTGTAGTAGACCGTGCTTCTCGTAAAGTTGTTTTCATGGCATCTACTGAAGGTGGTGTTGAAATCGAACAAGTTGCAGAAGAAACACCAGAACTAATTCACAAAGCAGAAATCGATCCGCTAGTAGGCCCTCAGGCTTACCAAGCACGTGAACTAGGCTTCAAATTAGGTCTTAACCCAACGCAGATGAAGCAGTTCGTTAAGATCTTCATGGGTCTTGCTAACATGTTCAACGACCACGATTTCGCACTATTAGAAATCAACCCGCTTGTAATCACTGATGAAGGTAATCTTCACTGCCTAGACGGCAAAATCGGTGTAGACGGTAACGCTTTATACCGTCAGCCTAAGATCCGTGAAATGCACGATCCATCACAAGAAGACGAGCGTGAAGCGCACGCAGCTCAGTGGGAACTGAACTACGTAGCACTAGACGGTAACGTAGGTTGTATGGTTAACGGTGCAGGCCTTGCAATGGGTACAATGGACATCGTAAACCTGCACGGCGGCAAGCCAGCTAACTTCCTAGATGTTGGTGGCGGCGCGACTAAAGAGCGTGTTGCTGAAGCATTCAAGATCATCTTATCTGATGACAATGTTAAAGCAGTTCTAGTAAACATCTTCGGTGGTATCGTACGTTGTGACATGATCGCAGAAGGTATCATTGGTGCTGTTAAAGAAGTAGGTGTAAACGTGCCTGTAGTTGTACGTTTAGAAGGTACTAACGCTGACAAAGGTCGTGAAGTACTAGCTAGCTCTGACCTAGACATCATTGCTGCTGAGTCACTAACTGACGCTGCTGAGAAAGTTGTTGCTGCTGCGGAGGGCAAATAATGTCTGTATTAATTAATAAAGATACTAAAGTAATCTGTCAAGGTTTCACTGGCGGCCAAGGTACTTTCCACTCAGAGCAAGCGCTTGAGTACGGTACGCAAATGGTTGGTGGTGTTTCTCCAGGTAAAGGTGGTCAAACTCACCTAGGTCTTCCTGTATTTAACACAGTACGTGACGCAGTAGAAGCTACAGGTGCAACTGCATCAGTAATCTACGTACCAGCACCTTTCTGTAAAGATGCAATCCTTGAAGCAATCGATGCAGGCATCGAGCTTATCGTTTGTATCACTGAAGGTATTCCAACGCTAGACATGGTTGACGTTAAAGTTAAGCTTGACGAAACTGGTACGCGTATGATCGGCCCTAACTGCCCAGGTGTTATCACTCCGGGTGAGACTAAGATTGGTATCATGCCTGGTCATATCCACAAGCCAGGCAAAGTAGGTATCGTATCACGTTCTGGTACACTTACTTACGAAGCTGTTAAGCAAACAACTGATGCTGGTTTCGGTCAATCTACGTGTGTTGGTATCGGTGGTGACCCAATCCCAGGTACTAACTTCATCGACGTTCTTGAAATGTTCGAAAAAGATCCACAAACTGAAGCGATTGTTATGATCGGTGAGATCGGTGGTACAGCTGAAGAAGAAGCTGCTGAATACATTAAAGCTAATGTAACTAAGCCTGTAGTTTCTTACATCGCTGGTGTGACTGCTCCTCCAGGTAAGCGTATGGGTCACGCTGGTGCGATTATCGCTGGCGGTAAAGGTACAGCTGACGAGAAATTCGCAGCGCTAGAAGCAGCAGGCGTTAAGACTGTTCGTTCACTAGCTGATATCGGTAAAGCACTAGCTGAAAAAACTGGCTGGTAATCTACCTAGCAATTGAAAAAGGCTGCAGATGCAGCCTTTTTTATTGGACAATTTTCTTAGTTATTTTAAAAAGTGACTAATTGATACTCTTCGACACCGTGTTTTTGCATTATTTTTTTATAAGATCCTGACTTAAAGGCATTTCCAATCGCTTTATTCACAATGGAGAGGATTCCAGCTCTTTCTGGGTTTGTTTTGCCTACCGCAATATGCGCCGTATAAGTTTCAATTTTCTCTTCGTTAAACACGATTCGTTTATTTAAAGTGTGTAATTCATTATGTAATAAGTAGTCGCCATAACTACGTGACATGACAAATCCTTGTAATTTTTGATTACTCAATAACAGCAAGCCTTCTTGTGCTGTAGTTACTTTAATTTGTTTATTTTGGTCGAGAAAAGTTAGTTGACTATAATTACTTAGCAGTCGCACTGAACCAAAGGGAGCAAGTGGATCAGAGCGATGATTTTGAAACACGCCAAACTGATCTTGGCCAATAGCAATGCTTAATGAGGCCCAACTTTCTCTACCTTTGAAATTAGCTGCCAAAAATAAGCCGTCGCTTTTCCCTTTTTTTACTGATTCTTTGGCTCTTGCCCAAGGGTAAATATTGGTTTTAACTGTATAACCTATATTAGTAAGTTCAACATTTAATATTTCCCAAGAAGCTGCGTAAAAAGGGTAATCTATTATCATTTTCTGGTGGTCATGACCAACTGCAAAGGTAATTGAGTTTGCAGCTTTGACTGAACAGCTCACAATACACAACAATACAAATAATATTTTCACAAACTAAACAACTTTTATGATATCTATTTCTTAATGTAGCGTTATTTTTTTAACCTTGCAAAGTGATTGGAGCTAGTCGCTGAGCCTTTTATTTGTAATAATTAGGCCGTTAATTTATTTAATGAATATAGGAAAATTTCGCAATGGCGGAAGCAGAAAATCGAGCAACAAACTTTATCACTAATTTAATTGATAAAGATTTAGCATCAGGAAAACATGCAGCAACACATACACGTTTTCCACCAGAGCCGAATGGTTTTTTACATATTGGTCACGCCAAGTCAATCTGCCTTAATTTTGGTATTGCACAAGACTACAAAGGCCTATGTAACTTACGTTTTGATGATACAAACCCAGAAAAAGAAGACATCGATTACGTAAACTCAATTCAACAAGATGTTAAATGGCTTGGTTTTAACTGGGATGGCGATATTTGCTATTCGTCAAACTACTTTGATAAGTTATACGGCTACGCGGTAGAGCTCATTGAAAAAGGCTTAGCGTACGTATGTTTTTTATCACCCGATGAAGCACGCGAATACCGTGGGACTTTAACAGAACCAGGTAAAAACAGCCCTTACCGTGATACAAGTGTTGAAGAAAACTTAGCGCTTTTCGAAAAAATGAAAAACGGTGAGTTTAAAGAAGGCGAATGTGTTTTACGTGCAAAAATTGATATGGCGAGCTCATTTATGGTGCTACGCGATCCAATTATTTATCGTATTCGTTTTGCACATCACCACCAAACAGGTGACAAGTGGTGCATCTACCCAATGTACGATTTCACACACTGTATTTCAGATGCGTTAGAGGGTATTACTCACTCGCTTTGTACGCTTGAGTTCCAAGATAACCGCCGTCTATACGATTGGGTGTTAGATAATATTTCACTTGAATGTCATCCGCAACAAATTGAGTTTTCTCGCTTAAATCTTGAATACACACTAATGAGTAAGCGTAAGTTAAATGCATTAGTTGAAGAAAAGCACGTAGAAGGTTGGGATGACCCGCGTATGCCAACAATTGCGGGTTTAAAGCGCCGTGGTTATACGCCTGCTTCGGTACGTGAATTCTGTAAGCGTATTGGTGTTACAAAACAAGATAATATGGTAGAAATGGGCATGCTGGAAGCGTGTATCCGTGATGACCTAAACGAAAATGCACCGCGTGCAATGGCAGTCCTTGATCCAATTAAAGTAGTAATTGAAAATTTCCCAGAAGATAAAGTAGAAGAATTGACTGTTCAAAATCATCCAAATATCGAAGAAATGGGCACGCGTATCGTACCTTTCACGCGTGTAGTATTTATTGAGCGTGAAGATTTTCGTCTTGAGGCAAACAAAAAATATAAGCGTTTAGTGCTTGGTAAAGAAGTACGTTTACGTGGTGCTTATGTAATTAAAGCCGAACGTGTCGACCAAGACGAAGCGGGTAACATTACTACTATTTACTGTACTTACGATGATGAAACACTAGGTAAAAACCCAAGCGACGGTCGTAAAGTAAAAGGCGTTATTCACTGGGTAAGTGCAAGCCAAGGTGTTACAGCAGAAGTACGTTTATACGATCGTTTATTTACTGTACCTAACCCGGCAGCAGAAGAGGACTTTGCAACAGTATTGAACCCAGAGTCTTTAGTACGTTTAACCTCTGCGGTTGTTGAGCCAGCACTTGCCAATGCAGAAGCAGAAGTAGGTTACCAGTTTGAACGTACAGGTTATTTCTGTCGAGATAGTAAAGCAGAAGGCTTAGTATTTAACCGTACTGTTGGTTTACGTGACTCTTGGGCTAAAGTAGAGAATAAAGCGTAACGTTTAAAAAGGGGTAGTTTTTCTATCCCTTTTAAAATGTAAATACAAAAAAAGCGCCTATTGGCGCTTTTTTAATTTTGAATTATAAATTAGCTGTTATCTTCAGCAAATTTTTTACAGGCTTCTTTGTCTTCGCACTCACCGTAAAGGTATAAAGAATGGTTTGTTAGTTTAATACCATTATCATTGGCAATTTCTTCTTGGCGAGTTTCGATAACATCGTCTTCGAACTCAACCACTTTGCCACACTTTAAGCAAACTAAGTGGTCATGGTGAGTGCTACCAGCTAGTTCAAATACTGATTTACCGCCTTCAAAATGGTGACGTGTAACAATACCAGCATCATCAAATTGGTTTAATACACGATATACAGTAGCAAGACCAATTTCTTCGCCTTTATCTAATAAGATTTTATATACATCTTCAGCGCTGATATGTTGATTATCTGGTGATTGTAAAATCTCTAAGATTTTAATCCTAGGCAGAGTAACTTTTAAACCTGCCTTTTTAAGTTCTAAATTGTGATCAGTCATCAACTTGGTCTCGTTTTTATCTAGTTTTGTCTTGTAATGCACGACGTTACATTAAGGCTATACTAGATATAGCTTAATGTAAACGCAGGTGTAATTTTAATCTTCTAATTCAGCCAAGCACATTTCATCATATACTTGCGCACACCAATCCTTGATACGCTTTTCTGTTAGTTCAGGTTGACGATCTTCATCAATGCCTAAGCCTACAAAGTGGTTATCATCTACCAGAGCTTTTGATGCTTCAAACTCATAGCCTTCTGTAGACCAATGACCTACAACGATGGCACCTCTCTCAGTGACGATATCATTGATCATGCCCATAGCGTCAAGGAAGTACTCGGCGTAATCTTCTTGGTCACCGCAACCAAAAATCGCAACTAACTTACCATCGAAGTTAATCTCTTCAAGTTCTGGGAAGAAATCATCCCAATCACATTGGGCTTCACCATAATACCAAGTTGGAATACCGAATAGGATTAAATCAAATTCAGCAATATCCTCTTTAGAGCTTTTGGCGATGTCATGAACATCAACCATTTTTTTACCGAGCTCTTTTTGAATTAGCTTGGCGACGTGCTCTGTATTACCTGTATCACTACCAAAAAAAATGCCTACGCTTGCCATAGTTTGTTACCTTTTTGTCGCTAATTTCTCTTGCAATATAATTTCTATCAATGCGCTTCGACTCATGTTTTGTTCTTCAGCCATATCATTTAATGCTTGATATAACTCAGATGAAACTTTGAATTCGACACGCTTTAAACCACGTGCTTTATCACGCTTAAGCTGATTACGCTTATTAATTTTAAGCTGTAATTCACGTGGTAGGGGATTTGTTTTAGGTCGACCTGGACGTTTATCGTATTCGAATAAATCGAGGGTCGTTCTATCTGATTCCGCTTTGGCCATTATCCAACTCCAGCACCTTGCCAAAACACTTGAATAAGACCTTTTGCTATAAATCCAGAACAGCCTAAAAAAAGTACAAGCCAAACTACGTAACGACCAAACTTAGGCACATCACCTTTTTTTAAAACGTCTTGTATTGCCATACCAATGAAAAAGAATATTCCGGCTAAGCCGAAATAGAGTCCAAGGATATCAATACCATCTAATAATTTATCTAACATTATTATTCTGAATCTGTGCGAAAACGGCCGCAACTATAGCATAGTAAGCCGTTAAATACATTATCAAAGATCAAAAATAGTACCCCTGTTTTTAGTAGGTTTTTTATCGCCAACGAGGTCAATTACTTGCTGTAAATTGGGCGATGGCTAAATTAACTTGAGTAGGCTTTTCTGCATGAAGCCAATGACCTGCTCCAGCAATAATTTTAGCTTTTGCATTGGGGAATAGGGCGGCTATTTCTTGACGATGGCTTTCTTGAATATAATCCGAATTTGCACCCTTAATAAACAGCGTAGGCTTTTTGAATGTTTGGCCCTCTGGTTTAGATAATATCTCATCATAAGCAGCGATAATATGCTCAACATTAAAGCGCCAACTAAATCCAGCGTCTGTTTTAGCTAAGCTTTTAAGTAAAAACTGTCTCACCCCTGGTTCAACAATGTGCTCAGCGAGTTGCTTATCAGCCTCAGTTCGGTTGTTGATAGAATCTAGTTTTACATTATTTAAGCCATTAATCACATTTTGGTGTCTCGGTGTGTACATCGTTGGTGCAATGTCTAATACAACTAATTTTTCAATTCGCTCACCATGACTTAAAGCCATTTGCATTGCAACTTTACCGCCCATTGAATGACCTACTAATATCGCGCGTTCAATGCCTAAAGAGTCTAAAAGGTGAAAGACATCATCTGCCATAACACCATAATTCATGTGTGCATCATGAAATGATTGGCCATGATTTCTTAAATCTACATTAAATACTAGGTGTTTTTCACTCAGTGGTTTCGCAATAATGTTTAAATTTTCTTTCGAGCCAAAGAGTCCATGGATTACGATAACAGGTAGGTTTTCTGATTCTTCGCCAATTTGTGAGTAATTTAATAGCATAAGTATTTAGAAATCGATAAAAAACAGAATTGTGCCGAGGGAAACTTGAAAAAGCAAACATAGAGAAATCATTTTAAACTCGTTATACTAAGCGAGATTTTGCTAAATTCGTCTTACAATTAGGATAACCATGAAAAAAATCGAAATCGACGACGAGTTATATCAGTATATAGCAAGCAATACACAGAGTATTGGTGAGAGCGCTTCTCAAATTTTGCGTAGATTATTAAAGCTAGATACAGATACCCCTAACCTTAATGTTACTGATACTGAACAAAAAGAAAAGCAATCAGCACCAGAAGAAAAAAAGGAACACAAGTGTGACAATGTGTTCAATATTCTTAATAAAGAAGAGCTTGCAATGCAAAAAGGCGTAGTAGGTCGCTTTTTGTTTATCCTTTCAGCTCTGCATCGTACTCATAAGGGTATTTTCAATAAGGTGCTTGATATTAAGGGTCGTGATCGTATTTATTTTGCCACAAATAAAGAAGACTTAATCGCTTCAGGTAGCAGCACTAACCCTAAAAATATTATGGATAGCGGTTATTGGGTAATGACAAATTCAAATACCACACGCAAAAAAATGATGGTTCACGAAGTTGCCATATCTCTAGGCTACAGTGAAGACGAAGCAGAAAAATTACGCGATTACTTATAATTTAAAGGTGGATCATGGCAAACCATGAAAGAGCAGGGCAGCGCGCCTTACAGTCTGACTTAGTGAACATCCCTAAATTAGTATCAGCCTACTATTTATACGAGCCTGATATTGACGAAAACCCAGAACAACGAGTTGCTTTTGGTACTTCCGGTCACCGAGGTTGTTCCTTAAAAACTAAGTTTAATGAATCTCATATTCTTGCGATTACACAAGCAATTTGTGATTACCGCAAGCAAAACAATATCTTTGGCCCGTTGTTTTTAGGCAAAGATACGCACGCACTTTCAGAAGCCGCATTTAACTCGGCGATTGAAGTGTTAGTTGCTAATGAAGTTCAGGTTGTTACGCAAGAAAATGATGATTACACGCCAACCCCAGTAATTAGCCATGCGATTGTAACGCATAACAAAACGCATAGTGCTGAACTTGCTGATGGCATTGTGATCACCCCTTCTCATAATCCCCCTGAAGATGGTGGTTTTAAGTATAACCCACCTAATGGCGGTCCTGCGGATACTGACATTACAAAGTGGATTGAAGATAGAGCAAACCAACTACTTATTGAAGATCTTGTTGAAGTTGAGCTATTTCCATTTGTAAAAGCAAAACGTTCTGGCTTTATTCAATACCAAGATTTAGTTACCCCTTACGTTGATGACCTCGCTAATATCATTGATATGGCTGCCATCAAAAAAGCAGGCATTAAAATTGGTGTAGATCCCCTTGGTGGTTCAGGAATTAATTTCTGGCCTGTTATTGCTGAAAAATATGGTTTAGATATCACTGTTGTAAATGAAAAAATAGATCCACAATTCTCATTTATGACATTAGACAAAGATGGCAAAATCCGTATGGATTGTTCATCGCCTTATGCAATGGCCAGTTTGATTGCGCTAAAAGATAAATTTGATATTGCTGTAGGCAATGACCCTGATTATGACCGCCATGGTATTGTCACTCCTGATGGGCTTATGAATCCGAACCATTATCTAGCAGTTGCCATAGATTATTTAATTTCTCATCGCCCAGATTGGCCAATTGATGCAAAGGTGGGTAAAACACTTGTATCAAGTGGCATGATTGACAAAGTGGTTGCTAAACATGGTCGTGAGGTATTTGAAGTACCCGTAGGCTTTAAATGGTTTGTTGATGGTTTATTAGAATCAAGTCTGTTGTTTGGTGGTGAGGAGAGTGCAGGTGCTTCATTCTTACGTCGTGATGGCAGTGTGTGGGAAACAGACAAAGATGGCTTTATTCTCGCACTGTTAGCAGCTGAAATTTTAGCTGTGACAGGCAAAACACCAAGTCAGCATTACAACGCATTAACTCAAGAGTTTGGTGCGCCAATCTACAAACGATTAGATGCGCCCGCAAATGCTCAGCAAAAAGCAAAATTATCAAAGCTTTCCGCTGACGATGTTACAGCCGATACATTAGCAGGGGATGCAATATTAGCAAAGCTGACCCACGCGCCTGGTAATGGTGCCGCAATTGGTGGTTTAAAAGTAACTACCAAAAATGGCTGGTTTGCCGCACGTCCTTCTGGTACCGAAGATATTTACAAGATTTACCTTGAGTCATTTGTATCAGAGACGCATTTAAGTGAATTAGAAACTGAGGCAATTGCTTTAGTTAATTCAGTTATTTCTTAAAATTTTAAATGTTTATAAAAGGCGGTTTACCGCCTTTTTTATTATGTAAAGATGAGTAATATGACAACGAATAATCTCTCACAAACAGGCGATTTTTTATCAGTAACACGTGCCAATGAATGGCACTTAGAACCCTTTAGCTTTTCACTGGATAACGGTACACAGGTTGATGTACTCGATACAGGTGTTATTCAATTTACGCCTAAAAACTGTGGTAGCAAAGATATTGTTCTTTCTTCAGCTGTCCACGGTAATGAGACTGCGCCTATTGAAATTTGTGATGAACTTATTAAGGGTATTATTAAAGGTGAATTATCGCTTTCACATCGCGTGTTATTTATTTTTGGTAACCCAGCATCAATTAATATTGAAAAGCGTTTTGTTGAAGAAAACTTAAACCGTTTATTCTGTGGTGCCCATAAAAAAGGTGAACAAAATAACGAAAAAATACGTGCTGCCAAGTTGGAGGCGTATGTTAGCCAATTCTTTAACGCGTTCAGTGATAAAAATAGAAAACGTATCCATTATGACTTACACACTGCAATTCGAGATTCTAAAAACGAAAAATTCGCGGTTTACCCATTTTTAAATGGTAAGCCCTGGAAGAAAGAAGAGTTAAGCTTTTTATTAAGCTGTGGCGTTAATACCATTATGATGATGAAGTCATCAGCTACGACGTTTAGTTATTTCTCTAGCAGTATGTTTGATGCGGACGCATTTACCATTGAACTTGGTAAAGTTAGGCCATTTGGTGAAAACGATATGTCGCGCTTTGAAAAAGCAAAAATGACCTTAACTCAACTTATCACGCACGATACAGTAAATTATCCTGAATTTAACTTTGCTGACTTTGAACTATTCGAAGTGTATCGCACGATAAATCGCACCCAGCAAGACTTTAGTTTTCCATTTAGTGATAGTGCCGCTAATTTTACAGGTTTTGCGAAAGGTGAACTGTTGGCAACTGATGGTGATACAGACTACTTTGCTGAAGTTGATGGCGAAGCAATTATTTTCCCCAACGCAAAAGTTGCGCTAGGTCAGCGCGCACTGCTTACCGTTATCCCACTGCAAAACAAAACTGATTTTGTATAAATATCTTGCCACACCTTTTCGGATATTCAGCTAAAATTAGTTGAATATCCGTTTACGTTAACGTAAAGTCGAGCTAACTTTAATTTAATATTAGTCCAATTTATGGGTGATATGTACTAATCATACCAGTCACTTGCATAAATTAGCTGTTAAAATCGATAGGCTAGTGTGTTTGATGCATCAATTGTCATTAACCTAGCGTTTATGTGTATCTCAACACATTGCTAATTATGTTGCTTAATTGGATATTTACGCATTTTTAAAGCGCTACATCATTAGAGGTAAGCTATGACGAACCCGCAAAATGTGTCTTTAAATGCTTCAAAGGAACTCGAATTTATCGATCCTTCAGCATTAGACATACCTACTGTTAGTTTATTAGATGAAAATGGTCATCTTGTTAAAGGCGCAGTTGAGCCAAACATTGACAAAGAAACCGCATTAAGAATTTATAAAACAATGCGCTTTATTCGTGCTCTTGATGAACGAATGCAAGCTGCACAACGTCAAGGACGTGTTTCTTTTTACATGCAATGTTTAGGTGAAGAAGGTGCTGTAACTGCAAGTGCCGCTGCATTAAAAGATGATGACATGATTATGGCGCAATATCGTGAGCAAGCAGCTTTACGTTATCGTGGTTTCAGTCTTGAACAATTTATGAACCAAATGTTCTCTAACGAGAAAGATTTAGGTAAAGGTCGTCAAATGCCAATTCATTATGGTTCAAAAGAATTGCATTATATGACTATCTCATCACCGCTTGGTACGCAAATTCCTCAAGCAACAGGTTATGCGTATTCGCAAAAAATTCCTCATATAGATGAAGACAGCGGCGAATTAAGCTCTGAAATTAATAATATAACAATTTGCTATTTTGGTGAGGGCGCAGCGTCTGAAGGTGATTTTCATGCCGGCCTTAATATGGCAGCTGTTTTAAAAGCACCCGTTATCTTTTTCGCCCGCAACAATGGTTACGCTATCTCGACTCCTGCTGATGAGCAGTTCGCTGGTGATGGTATTGCCAGCCGTGGTGTAGGATATGGAATTAAAACAATCCGTGTTGACGGTGCTGACGCGTTAGCTGTCTATGCAGCAACACAAAAAGCGCGACAATTTAGTGTTGAAACAGGTGAACCTGTTTTGATTGAATCAATTGCTTATCGCTTAGGTGCACACTCTACATCAGATGATCCGACAGGCTATCGTTCAAAAGAAGAAGAAAATACGAACACCAAGTGTCCAATCTTGCGCTTTAAAGGCTATTTATTGAGTAAAGGTTGGCTCGATGAAGCCGAGGACAATGCTGATGATGAAACATTGCGTGAAGAAATTTTAGAAGCAGTAAAAGTAGCAGAAAAAATTGCTAAACCACCGATTGAAGAATTAGTAACAGATGTGTATGACACACCAATTCCATTACTTGAAAAACAACTTGAAGAATTAAAAGCGCACGTTAAAGCGCATCCAGATGCTTATCCGACAACTTCAGGGAGAATCAAATAATGGCACAAATGAATATGTTACAAGCGATTAATTCAGCGCTTGATATTTCGATGTCAGAACACCCATTAGCGTGTATTTTCGGTGAAGATGTCGGTTATTTTGGTGGTGTTTTCCGTGCCACTAGTGGTCTGCAGGAAAAATATGGCAAACACCGTGTATTTAATACGCCACTTACAGAACAGGGAATATTGGGTTTTGCTAACGGCTTAGCGGCTGCTGGTGCGCCGGCAATTGCTGAAATTCAATTCGCTGATTATATTTTTCCAGCATTTGATCAAATCGTAAATGAATCAGCTAAATTCCGTTACCGTAGTGGTAATGAGTTTAATGTAGGTAAACTGACTATTCGTACCCCTTACGGTGGTGGTATAGCAGGTGGCTTATACCATTCACAATCACCAGAAGCTTATTTTGCGCATACCCCAGGTTTAAAACTTGTTGTACCGCGTAATGCATATCAAGCAAAAGGTTTACTGCGTGCTTGTATCAAAGATGATAACCCAGTTATTTTCTTTGAACCAAAGCGACTTTACCGTGCATCAGTAGGTGATGTACCTGAAGATGATTTCATCATTCCAATTGGTAAAGCGGAAGTCGTTTCTGAAGGTTCAGATATTACGCTTCTTGCATGGGGTGCACAGATGGAAATCATCGAAAAAGCAGCAGAAATGGCTAAACAAGATGGCATCAGTTGTGAAGTGATTGATTTACGTAGCATTCAACCTTGGGATGTTGAAACAGTGGCAAAATCAGTGACTAAAACAGGACGCTTAATTATCAGTCACGAAGCACCAATTACTTGTGGTTTTGGTGCTGAGATCGCTGCGACTATCCAACAAGAATGTTTCTTACATTTAGAGTCACCAATTAGTCGTGTGTGTGGTCTTGATACACCGTACCCACTTGCACTTGAGAAAGAATATATTCCTGATGCATTAAAAGTGTTATCAGCTATCAAGCATTCGGTGCATTTTTAAGGAGTGGTTATGAGTCAAGATTTTATTTTACCAGACATTGGTGAAGGCATTGTTGAATGTGAAGTTGTAGAATGGCTTATTAGTGAAGGCGACACTGTTACAGAAGATCAGCCTATTTGTGATGTAATGACAGATAAAGCATTGGTACAAATTCCTGCTGTGCATAACGGTGTGATCACTAAGCTGTATTATCAAAAAGGCGAAATAGCGAAAGTGCATGAGCCACTTTTTGCGATGGATGTAGCAGGTGCAATCGAGAATAATTCACCTGCACAGTCGACATCAGAGGCAAATCATGAGCAGTCAGAAAATATAGAGATGGCTGCAGGTACAGCACTTGAAGACTTTATATTACCTGATATTGGTGAAGGTATTGTTGAGTGTGAGATTGTTGACTGGCTTGTTGCAGAAGGCGATGAGATTAAAGAAGATCAGGCTGTTTGTGATGTAATGACAGATAAAGCCCTGGTCCAGATCCCGGCAAAGCATACAGGTACTGTTACTAAGCTTTATCACCAAAAGGGTGAAATAGCTAAGGTGCATGCACCTCTTTTCCAAATGCAAGTTGCCAGTGCTCAAGTTATCGACATACAAAAGAAAGTTGTAGACGCGCAGCAAAATGCACCTGCTAAACAAGTACCAGAAGCGTTACCGGCTGTTGCAAATGCCGGCAAAGCAGTTGCGAGCCCAGCTGTTCGCCGTTTGGCAAGGGAACACAATCTTGATATCTCTCAAGTCTCAGGCTCAGGTAAAAATGGTCGAGTATATAAAGAAGATATTCAGCGCTTCTTAAATGGTGAAAATAGCAATCAAGTATCAACGCCTGCATTGTCGCAGTCTCAGCCTGTTGAAACTTCTAGCAATACGCGTGTAGAGCCAATCCGTGGTATGCAAGCGGCAATGGCGAAGCAAATGATGGACTCGGTTTCTACTATTCCACATTTCACATTGAGTGATGAAATTGATTTAACCGATTTAATCAATCTTCGTAAGGACCTGAAAGAGCAATATGCAAAGCAGGGTGTTAAGCTCACTATGATGCCGTTTTTCATAAAAGCATTATCACTGGCACTCAAAGAATTCCCAGTGATCAACTCACAAGTTAATGCTGATTGTACTGAACTTACTTATTTTGATGATCACAACATTGGTATGGCGGTTGATTCAAAATTAGGTCTTTTAGTGCCAAATATTAAATCTTGTCAAACTAAGAATATGGTTGAGATTGCGAACGAAGTGTCTCGCTTGACCGACCAAGCTCGAGAAGGACGTGTAAGTCCGCAAGACCTTAAAGGTGGTACTATTTCTATTTCTAATATTGGTGCAATTGGCGGTACTACAGCTACCCCAATCATCAATAAACCAGAAGTAGCAATTGTTGCACTTGGCAAACTTCAGCATCTGCCGCGTTTTAATGCCAATGGGGAGGTTGAGTCACGAGCAATTATGCAAATATCGTGGTCAGGTGATCACCGTATTATTGATGGTGCGACTATGGCGCGTTTCAATAATTTATGGAAACATTACCTAGAAACTCCAAGTGCGATGTTAATGGCAATGAGTTAAATGTTAAAAGGGGTCAAAAGACCCCTTTTTTATAGCTATAGTAAAAATATCAAATAGCCAACGATTAAACTGGGTACTGTCGTATATAAGGTTGCAACGAGAGCTGCTTTGGGTGCTAATGCGATCGCAGGGAAGAGGGCATCTCCATCATTTGATATTGCATTGGCTATGAGGGCTGAAAATGGCACTATACCTTGCAGGTAGAGCGTTGTGACAATAATTTGAGGGCCACAACCTGGTAACAGGCCAATTAAACTCGCTATTAGCGGGATAAATAATGCGTAGTTTTTAAAAAACAAAGCTATATCGATACCAGACCACAACATAAACAGCTCATAACCTATAAACGCTGCGACCACCCAACTGGTTATAAAATGTGTATCTTGAATGACTTTTGTAATTAAATCTTCTTTATCACACTCATCTTCGGCTGTGACATCTTGATAGCTTTTACCTGGTGATGAACAGGCCCATAAAAAAGCGATCATAAAACAACATGCAGCTGCGAAATAAAGCATTATTTGGCCAATCCGTTCGCTAAAATCATACTGAAATGCCACTAAAAGCGCTGCAATTGTCATGGGGAGCGCTATGCTTTGCCAAAAATATTTACTTACCAAACTGATAGACTTAGGTAGTGCTTGGCACTGCGATTTGCTTTTTAAATCATTCTTGGGTGTTAAGTAATCACTTGGGTGTAGATTGTTTACTAACCATCCAGAAAGTGTTGCAACACAAAAACTGATTACTAAAACCTGTATGGCTGTTTTTGGTTCGGCAGCAATAAGCAAAAAAGCCGCATCACCCATGGTTGCGATAAGCACAGCAACTAATGAGCCAAAACTCGCTTGTTTTTTTGTAAATTGTGTAACCACAACGATTGCGCCGCCACAACCAGGCAGTACACCGAGCAAGGCTGCAAATGGAATTTCAAGTTTGGGCGCAACCGTAGCAATGTAACTGAGTTCTAATTTGGGGAATCGTTTCACTAATAGGTAATAACCAAACAGTGTTGCAGCCACAAACATGGTTACTTGTAAAAAAGCGTCAGATAGTGCGCCGAGTACAATATATCGGGTTGACTCATTAATAATAAGGCAGAGTAATGCCAAGGGTAAAAACATGCGCTTATATGCAAGCGTATTATCAATAAGCTGTTTTGATAGTGTATTTTGTGAGAGGGATAAGAACATATAGTGAACCTAATCGAATATTAGGTTCACTATAGTATTAATAGTAATGCGAATCAATCCTATTAGTGTTTAATTTTTGTGATTGAGTCGATTAATTTTTTCGTTGAAACTCCGATTGTGCATACCAGCTGGGCCAATTAGTACTGTCAGCAATATCGAGACCTACTTGGTAAAAAAGTTGCAAGTCTTCAACCGCACCTGAAAGGTCCCAACCTTTACGATATTGATCACATGGTTGATGATAACAACCACGTAAAATCAATCCCATGCGCTTTCGGTATCGTTCTGTTTCCTCATCAATCGCTTGGGTTCCGCCACCCGAATACATTGCAGGAATACCCATCTGAGCAAATGCGAAGTGATCCGAGCGGTAATAGCCGCCTGCAGCCGGACGAGGGTCGCCAGATAACGTTCGATTTTGTGATTGTGCTGCACGCGCTAAATATTCATCCATTTCAGACTTACCAGCGCCAACAACGCTTATATCTTTTACTCTGCCAAGTAGGTTTAAGCTGTCCATATTTATGTTAGCAACAGACTTATTTGCAGCAATTATTGGGTTGGCGGCATAGTATTTTGCCCCGAGTAAGCCTTGCTCTTCAGCAGTCACTGCTAGAAATGTAATTGAACGAGCCGGTTTTGTGGGTAACATAGAAAACGCTTCAGCAATTTCAATCATTCCTGCTGTACCTGTAGCGTTATCATGGGCACCGTTATAAATATTATCGCCTTTTTTACTTGGGTCTTTTCCTAAATGATCCCAATGTGCCGAATAAATAATATGCTCATCTGGTGTTTTGCTACCAGGCAGGGTCGCAATAAAGTTACGTGACACTGACTTTTTGATTTCACTTTTTACTGTTACTGACGCCGTTAAGTCGCCCATATCTACTGAATAGCCACCTTTAGCTGCTTTTTCTTTTTCTTTGGCAAAGTCTAAAGCTGCTTTAGCAAATAGCTCGTTTGCCACATCAAGTGTTATCCAACCCTCTACAGCTACGCGGTCCATATTGTTATTTTCTTTTTGAAAACCAAACTGCGGACCTGACCACGAATTTTCAACTACTGACCAAGGGTATGAAGCGGGCGCTGTTTCATGGACAATAATGGCACCTGCTGCACCTTGACGAGATGCTTCTTCGTATTTATAGGTCCAACGGCCATAATAGGTCATGGCATTGCCAGTAAATAATGAGTCATCTTGAGTCGCAAAGCCTGGGTCATTTACCAAAATAACAACAGTTTTACCTTTTACATCTAGGTCTTTGTAGTCGTTCCAGTCATATTCTGGCGCATTAATTCCGTAGCCAACAAACACTAACTCTGAGTTCTCAATTGACTCTAATTCGCTCATTCGGCTAGTGCCCATCACCATGTCTTTTTTGTATTCATATGCTTTACCAGCAATATTGAGCGTCATGTCTGGAGAGGCTTCTATCGACACTAAAGGTACTTCTTGATAAAAACTTCCGTTATTTCCACCAATAAAGCCAAGTGATTTAAAATGTTTTTCTAAATAGGCAAGGGTAAGTTCTTCGCCCTTAGTTGAAGGAGCACGACCTTCAAATTCGTCAGATGCAATTGTTTTTATATGTTCGCCCAGTTGATTGGCATTAATGCTGTTATACGCAGCACTGAGTGCTTGTTCATTATTGTGTGTTGCACAGCCACTTAAGAGCAATGAAACAGCAAGACCAATTGGAGTTAGTTTTTTCATAATTCAACCTGTGTCACAAATTTTGCCAATTATAAAAACTAGTTTAGTGTTGTGCTACTAAATGCGTTAAAGTAACGGCTTTAGTTTTATTCTTTTAAATCATCTGCATGAAATTTGAAGCCCCACCGCAGTGGACCACTGATTTTTTACATCATGGTATGTTTGAGGACTTAAATCGATTATTTAATCTTCATCAATTTGATAAGTGGCCGTCACTTGATTGGTTAAACCAGCATGCTGTAGGCATTAAAAACAAGAACGATAAACAAATAACCTTTGTAGCCAATGACGATATTGACTGGCAGCATGGTTACTATGAAGAAATCATTTATGATAAAGGTGATATACCGACGCGTTTAGAGAACTGGCATGATTTGTTTGGCGCCTTTATTTGGTTACTATTTCCAAAAACAAAAGCCTTGCTCAATGCGTTGCATATAGAGCAGATCAACTTACATGGTCGAGTAGAGCGCTCAAAAAAACGCAATGCGATTACCTTACTTGATGAGTGTGGTGTAATTATTGTTTGTGATAAAACACAAGCGACTCGCTTACAAAATCATGGGTGGGTTGAAGGCTTTTTTGATAACCGTGATGATTGGTTTGAATCGGTATGGCCGTTTATGTTTGGTCATGCCAATTATGAAATGGCAACCCGTCCATATCTTGGATTAACCGGTAAAGCACTTTATATCACCGCTCATCATGATGAATTGCCATCTTCACTTAGTGAAAAGTATGCTTGGCTTGATACCACCCTTGAAAAACTAATAGAACAACAAGATATTTTGTGCGATAACAGTAATTTGTACCCATTACCTTTACTTGGTGTACCCACATGGTATGCGCAAAATACAGAAAAAACATTTTACGAAAATACAGAGTATTTTCGACCTAAGCGAAGGAAGTCGAAATGATAGAAGTATCGGCGCTTAAAAAGCGTTTTAAACTGACCAAAGATCACAAAGTGAAAAACGATGAAAAAAAAGATCCGCGGGAAGATAAAGATTATTTTCATTCTGTGCGAGATGTTTCGTTTACCTGTAATCAAGGTGAAGTGCTTGGCTTATTAGGCCCAAATGGTGCGGGTAAAACCACTACGTTACGCATGCTTTCTACGGCATTAAACCCTGACGATGGCCAAATCAAAATTAATGGTATTGACGTTGTTAAAAAGCCACTTGAAGCGCGCAAAAAAATTGGCTTTTTATCGGGCTCAACAGGGCTCTATGGCCGTTTAACTGCGAAAGAAAATATTGAATACTTTGCACGCCTTCACGGTATGAATAAGCAAGCAGTTAAAACACGCTGTGAAGAGTTGTTTGATATGCTCGATATGCATAGTTTTTTAGATAAGCGAGCTGAGCACTTATCAACGGGTATGAAACAGAAAACCAATATTGCCCGTGCAGTTGTGCATAACCCTGAAGTCATTGTTCTCGATGAGCCAACCACAGGGCTTGATATAATGACGACCCAAACCGTCATTAGCTTTATTCAAAGTATTAAGGCACAAGGCACCCCTGTTATTTTTTCAACACACCACTTAGATGAAGTTGAGCTGTTGTGTGAACGCGTGAGTGTAATTGATAAGGGCATTACGTGTTTTGATGGCACAATCAGTGAATTTAAAGAGCGTGGCTGCAGTGATGTGTTAAATAATGCCTTCTTAACCATTTTAAAGGAGCAACAAGGTGTTTGAAGTATTTTTAAAAGAGTTGAAAGAGCTGTTGCGTGATAGAAAAACACTATTATTTGTTGTTGCGTTACCGGTTGCTATCTTCCCAATTATTTTTGCATTAATGGGCTTCTTAATGAGTAAAGCAGCCATTGAAGCAGAACAAAAGGTCCATAACTACGCAATTATTAATGCTGATTATGCGCCAGAATTCCGAGATAAGTTATTCTTTCATAAAAACTTTAAACAAGTTGAAGGGAATTTCAAATCAGTTGAAGATTTAAAAACTGCGGTTCAAAACGAAGTGATTGATGTGGGAATTGTAATTTCAGACAATGCGCGCACAACAATTGCCAATGGTAAAAGTAATGAATGGCAAATCGTATTTAACGATTCTTCATCACTTAGTTTTATTTTTGCCCGTATAAAAGAAATGGCGGAAGAGTTTTCACAGACTTTACAAAGCGAACAGTTTAATAAGTTTGGTATTGCCACGGAGCAGCAAGAAGCGCTGCTTAACCCCGTAGTGTTAGAAAAAGTAGATACCGCCGATTTACGTGAAAATTTAGGTGAAAAGTTAGGTGCGCTTATTCCGTATTTATTAATCCCTTTGGTGCTTGCTGGTGCCAGTTACCCGGCAATTGATTTGGGTGCAGGTGAAAAAGAGCGGGGTACGCTTGAAACTCTGTTATTAACACCTATTTCTAGAACAGAATTAGTATTAGGTAAATTCTTTACAGTGTTGTTTACTTCACTTGCTACAGCCCTTATTACGGTCGCGAGTATGGGTATATGGATGAAAATGGCAGGTAATTTCTTCGAAGTTGAAAAGATAACGGATGCGTTTTCAATGCTAGATTTTGCCGATTTTGCTCTAATTTTACTGCTACTTATTCCACTTGCGTGTGTTTTCTCATCGCTAGTGTTATCAATTTCGATTTATGCAAGATCCTTTAAAGAAGCACAAAACTACATGGGGCCATTATCTATGCTTGCGTTTTTACCATTGATTGTGGCAATGATGCCGAATATGGAATTAACGATGAGCACAGCTATGGTGCCAATTACAAACGTTGCACTTGCCATTAAAGAAATTTTAAAAGGCACGGTTGATTATAGCTATGTTGGTATGATCTTTTTGGCAACCGTTGTGCTAGCGGGTGCCTTGATGGCCGCATGTGTTCACTGGTTCAAAAAAGAAGAGGTTCTTTTTAGGTAAACGTCTTTTTCTTTAATAAAAGCTCAACCTAATGTTGAGCTTTTTTATGCCTTCAATTATCTAAATATCATACTGTTAATGCATTTTTTGTGAGTTGGTGTGTAACAAAAAGTATGGTAACAATATAAACTTATCTTACGTATCTTCTAATACTATTAACTATTTTAACAAGGATTGTTTATGAAATTTCAATATCGTTTCTCTGTACTCTTTTTAGTGAGTTTTACGGCTATGGCATCGCCCAATCATGGTTTTTCAGCCAAAAGTAATCAAGATCCAATTTTCATAGAAAAATGTGAACTATATAAACAAGCGCTGAAAGAAGGAGATTTACCTTTGCTCAAAAGCTTTGTAGAGAAACGTTGGCTTGAAGGCGACAAAGCGCCGCGTGTGGAGCAACATATTTTAAAAAAGGCCAATCGTTATCAGCAAGTTTTGTCAGATGCAGGTAATTATATAGTTCAAGAAAAACGCCTTTCAACAATGACTAAGGACAATGTGGCACAAGTACTGATTACCTGGACAAATGGCGATAAATTTACCATGCATGATGGCTGTGTCTTTGAGAAAATAGAGTCTTCTGAGTTGTGGGAAATAGATCTTTAAGTTTTCTTATTTAGCATACTGACTTTATTATATTTTTTTAGTTAAAGTTTTTTTGATAAAGACCATTAATTAATAAACATCTTTATTAAATAATGGTATATGACTAGTCTATTAGTGTACTCACATTTTGAGCCTGTCATGAAACGTTATTTCACGCTTACATTTATAGCTTATCTGTTATCTATTTTTAGTGCTTTTGCCTTGGACACTGATAATGATAAAGTTCTAGATCAATACGATTTAAGCCCACAACAAAAAGCTAAATCGTTTGCAAAAACGGATGCTTATCTTGTTCAGCTTTCAGGTGTTTATTCAGACTCAATAGCGTCTGGGCGCTATCGTTATGGTGATGAAGTTATTATTAGCGGTAATCAACTTAGTAATTTGGCAAATCCAATCATTGTCATTTACCAACATAATAATATTTTTAATTTTTTACCTATAACAAATACACTCGATGGGCTCAGCTTTAAGCTTGATGTACCTAAAAGTAAATATTCCTTATTTATTTACGATAACGATCAAAAAACCAATGAGCTCAAACTGGAGCCTTTCGCCGCCAATACACCGCTTATTTTTGGCGAAACATCAGTGACTCTTGAAAAAGGTAAAAGTGTTTCTCTTGCAGGTATTGGTTTTAATAAAGATTCAAAAGTCGTTTTAGGATCGTTAAAAATTGTCCCTAAGTCTTTTTCAACTACACGTTTAGTATTTGATGTTCCTTATAATGCTGCAGGACTTCAACTTTATATTGAAAATAAGGACCTAAAAGGGAACATTATCAAAGTAAGTTATTAGTTTGGTATGTAGGTACACTATTATTTGGGATTTAATCCTTCATCTTAATGCTGTAATCGTTTTTTATTTTTAATATAGTTACTTATTTTGTTCATATTTGATTAAATTATCGTTGCTTATTTTAAACGTATTAACTTTTGAAAGTCCGATATAATCTACACAGCTTATTTTTTAAGGTTTTATCTTTTTGTAAAGGGGTTTAACAGGTGCTATTTTCAAAACGTTTTTTGATTATTTTGCTTTTCTTTTTTGTTACTGTAGCCGGCTGTAAGAGTACTGCTAAGCCGTCGCTAACTGTATCAGGTCTCGCTTTTTATAATGATGCAAATAGCACCATCTTAAATATTAAATTAACCGTTGTTGAATCAGCTAAAATGGTAAGTTGTAATATTGTCGAACCCCAAAGTTATTGTGGTACCGGATTTCCGCAAGCGCGCTATCAGGGGGCTGATTTAATGCTTTCTTGGCAAACACCACAAGGAGAAATCATCTCGCGTCCAGTTCAGCTAGCACAACCAGATACTTTTGATGCTTCTAAGCGTTATGCGGCAGTTATTAAATTCACTGACACAGCAAACTTCGAGGCTTTTTTTACTATTAACCCTAGACCTTTTTAATTGCGAATTGCCATTAACATTTTATTCTAGGAATATCTGACCAACGGGTCGTATATTTTGGGGATAAAAACTCACGTCGCATGCGCCAAAAAGAGGTTTGCTTTTCACTCGCAAGCTTAAGCGTGTCATTACCAAAACGTTGATTAATCGTATCTAAGCACTTCATGAGCTCAGGTTTATCCTGGGAGAGATTAAACAAATCACCTTGTCGATACATTTCATCTTCTAATTCAATAGCCCCAACACCACATTTTTGAAAGCGTACATTTGGGCTATAAATATTTAAGAATAGGTGTTTAACCGCATTGGAAAATACGCTGACATCGTTTGATGCTACAGGAAACTCGTAAATAAAGCTGCGCTTATAGTAATGATCTTCAAAAGGGGAGCTGTGGGCAAAAATCACAATACGTTTTGCAAGTGAACCTTGCTTTCTGAGCTTACGGGCTACAATATTGCAGTGTGCCGCAAAGGCTGCACGTAAAGAGTGAGGATCGGTAATACGTTCACCAAACGAACGGGTGGAGTACACTTCTTTTTTTTTCTGTTTTACATCATCCCATGATAAACAAGGTGTGCCATTTAGCTCATTAATTGTACGTTCAAGCACCACACTAAACTGCTTACGCATTAATTTGGCTGGTTGATTTGCTAAATCAAGCGCAGTGTGGATATCCATTAATTTTAGCTTTTTACTAATTCGCCGACCAACTCCCCACACATCTTCTACAGACATGAGTTTCAGAATGCGTTTACGAGACAGCTCATTATTGATGACGGCTACACCATCAAATCCGGGTAGTTTTTTTGCTGCATGATTGGCAGCTTTTGCAAGTGTTGCCGTAGGGCCAAAACCTACGCCAACAGGGATTTTAGTTTTACGCCATACAGCTTTACGAATGGTGTGGCCATATTCATTCCAGTCGTTGATAAGATGATTAAAGCCGGTAAAATTTAAAAACGACTCATCAATTGAATAAATATATTGGTTGTCACTAAACCTGCTTATTTCGTTCATCATGCGGGCACTGAGATCAGCATAAAGCTCATAATTAGATGAACGCACAACCACATTATATTTATCCAGTTGGGCTTTCACTTTGAAATAGGGTTCAAATTTAGGAATGTTAAGCTTTTTAGCGATTGGGCAAACGGCACATATGCAGCCATCGTTATTCGTTAATACAACTACTGGGCGCTTACGAATAGTAGGATCAAATACTTTTTCGGCACTGGCATAAAACGATACCGCATCTACAAGCGCAAACATTAAAATAACGCCTTGCGGGCACGATGTAAGCGAACTGATGTACTGACAACACCCTCATATTGAAATGTATCGCCTTTACTCACTAAAATTGGCGAGTAGTGTGGTGAACTCGATATCAACATACCTCGCTGTTTATCAAAAATTTTACAAGTGAATACGCCATTGAAATTAGCCACAATTACATCCCCTTGATGAGGTTCAAGTGCGCGATCCACAATTAAAATATCACCATCAAAAATACCACTACCGACCATAGAGTCACCTGTTGCCACACCGACAAAAGTGGCGTTAGGGTGTTGGATCAGCAGTTCATCAAGAGATAATCCAAGCTCTTGATATTCGGCAGCAGGGGACTCAAACCCAGTAATGCCAGCTTCAATTTTTATTGGTACAACTTTCACAAATTTGCAAACATCAAAATAACTGTATAAATATACAGTTTAGTGTAAATTTGAAAAATTAGGTAGTACTAGATTGCTAACCTGTAAAAGTTTTTAACACCTTTAAAATATACACTTATTAATCAATATACTGGGCGTTTAAATAGATATAAATAACAGCGAGGCTGTTGGATGAACTGTACTAAAAGCCGTTAATTATAGGTGCTTAGTATCATACCAAGGTTCGGTATTATATTGGTTCAGGATCCGTTGGAGCTTGCCATCTGTTTTTAATTGGGCAATACCGTTATCAAAAAGAGTGATGACTTGATCATTGAATTGTGCATTAAAACCAATATAGAGAGGTGTTAAATTACCCTCAGTCGCGACACGAACGATATTGTGCAAATTAAGTTCTGACAATAGATAATTTAGATTGAAACGAGAATCTAATAAAAAGTCGATTCGACCTTTTTGTAACAGTCTAATATTTCGCTTCAGTGGCGCGTTTCCTGTTGCATAATAAACACTATCAGGTTGTTTTGTTAAGAGCTTTTCGAGTTTATTACCGTAATGGTATCCTTTAATTACACCAATACGATGATTGTTATTAAAAATAAACGGAACGGTATAGGCTTGCTTTGAAGTCTGATTAGCAGCTTGATTTAAAGTATAAAAATCATTGTACCAACCACCAAACGTTGCATTAGAACGCTTTAAGTTAAATTCGGAAATATGCTGTTGAGTCAGTGCTAATACAATATCGACTTCATTTTGAGTAGCCATTTTAAGTGCACGCGATAATGGCATAATTTGAATATCAAGTAACAGTTGATTATTAAGGGCAATTTCATTGATGATTTCAATTAAAATACCAGGAGCATGCCGATTATCACAAATAAATGGGCACCAATAATCAGAAGCAACTCTAAGCGTTTTTGCATTTAAAGAAATACTGCTAACAAGAAGTAATATGAATAATGAAAATCGAAACAACGATTGGTACATACCTAAAGGAATATCTTATTTTAAAATAAGCAGTTGCATAAGATCTTATCTAAAATTGGTACGTGATACTAGCTAAGTTTTAAAGCTATGATGATTATTAGGATTAGGTTAACGATGAATCAAAGTAACTCATAATGTATATTATGTTAAATCAGATGTGCTTTTATAATTCATTAGTATCGGTCTCAAATTATCGATGCTTCTACACCCTTTTTTGGCACATTAATTTGATAATATGCGTTTAAAAATAGATGCTTTGATGCGCGAGTGAATTTTGCAAGCTATATTAAGTGACACTTCCTAGTGATTGTAATCAAACTAGATACCTGTATATTAAGTTCGACAACAACCTTTTAAGAGATTTGATACATTCACGTTACGGCTATGAATGCTATCTTTTAAATAAAAAACAAACTTATTAGATTTGGCTAATTACTTTCTCCGCTGTTAACTTCGTGAGATATAAACGTGTAAATCTAACCAATGGAAAATAGCAAAACATAATGAATCAAGCGCTTGACCAAATCATCCAACAATTAAATTCTGTCATTTTAGGCAAACAACAACAGATTAAACTCTCTTTGTGCTGTTTACTTGCAAAGGGTCACCTACTTATTGAAGATTTGCCTGGTATGGGTAAAACCTCTCTTGCGCATGCACTTTCAAATATACTGGGGTTAGATTATCAACGAGTACAATTTACAAGTGATCTCTTACCGTCCGATATTACAGGCAGCACTATATTTGATCCAAATAAGCAAACATTTCACTTTCACCCAGGACCATTATTTAATCAAGTTGTTTTGGCTGATGAAATTAATCGTGCGGGTCCAAAAACACAAAGCGCATTGCTCGAAGCAATGGAAGAACAGCAAGTAAGTATTGATGGTAAAAGTCACCCATTACCGGTGCCATTCTTTGTTATAGCTACCCAAAACCCAATGCATCAGGCTGGTACATTTCCACTTCCAGAGTCACAACTTGATCGCTTTTTGATGCGTATTGGATTGGGGTATCCGGATAAACAGTCTGAAAAAGCCATTTTACTTGGCGAAATTAATACAGCGGCTAAAAAAATCAGCGCGTTACTTGACCCAACGACATTAGTTGAGATGCAGTCTTTAGTAAATGATGTGATGTTATCTGATGCGGTTGCTGAGTATATTCTTGATTTAGTGAATGAAACAAGAAATAGCCCAGATTACCCTATGGCGTTATCACCAAGAGCGTCAATTGCTGTCGCAAATGCGGCAAAAGCTTGGGCATTTATTCATATGCGTGATTATGTAATACCCGACGATGTACAAGCAATTTTCCCATCTGTTGCAGAGCATCGCCTTGGGCTTTCAAGTAATACCTCTAATAAATTGTCTGATAACCTACTGAGCAAAGTAAAAATTAAGCCTTAGTTATGTCCGATACTAAAAGTGGCGTACGAAGCCGATTAAACGCCTATATAAATGCATGGTTCAATAAACAACTAAAAAAACGTAAACACAGTGCAAAAACAATCAAGTTAAGCCATAAAAATATCTATATTTTACCGAGCAAATTTGGTTTAGCGTATTTGTTGGTTAACTTATTAGTGTATGTGTTGGGTATTAATTACCAAAATAACTTAGTAATTATGTTCAGCTATTTAATGCTGTCATTTTTATTAGTAAATTTTATCGTTGCCTTTATAAACCTCTATAACCTGACTATCACACTGTCTCATACTAATGCAGGATATCAACATACTGGCTATCAAGCTCAGTTCCATCTAAGTAATCGAGATGGAACAACAAGCCTTGAAATTCAAGGTGAAAACATCAAAAATTTGTTCGTGGATGGTATCGGTGAAGAATTTATCAAATTAGATGTAACAGTAAATGAAGCGATGCGAGGTGCCCATCGTTTACCAAGGATAAAACTACTATCACGTTACCCATTTGGCTTAGTGACAACCTGGAGCTATTTTGTTTCAGAGGCAATGACATACATCTACCCTACTCCATTGGCCTTTTCTTTTCACCAAGTAAGCCAAGCTGAGTTGGAGTCTGATAACGACAACAATAAAACAACTTTTGCCAGTGAAAATTATCAGGGAGTGCGTCCCTATATTGAGGGTGATAAAGTAAACAGAATTTCTTGGAAGCACTATGCGAAACATCAAGTATTAGCAACAAAAGACTTTACCTCTGGCAGCTCAAGCGAATACGAATTCAGTTTGAATATTGTTCCAGGCAATTTGGAACAAAAGTTACAGCACTTAAGCTATTTGATTACCCATGCAGAAAATGAAAGCTTGCAATACAGTTTAGTATTACCCAATAGTAAAGTTGAACTCAATAATGGTATGCATCACATGACTCAGTGTTTAGAGAGGTTGAGTGATGTTTAATCAAAATACGGTAAAAAGCCTTTCAGCGCTGATAATCGCAATAGTAAGTGGATTGTTGTTTGATCAATTAGCATTATTATTTTTGGCAACCGTCGCATTGCTAATTATATGGGTTTTTGCAATTTGTTACACCAAAGCGAGCGCTCCAACCACAGTTGTTGCCAATATATTAGCGCTGGCATGTACCATTACCTTATTTTTAACAATAGGAATAAGTGAGCTTGTTAACTTGTTTGTCGCGATGTTGTTGCAAGCAAATTGTTTGAAACTACTCATTGCAAAACAGTCGAGGCAACTAAAGACAATAGTATTGGTTAATTTCTTTATTGCCTGTTGTGTGTTTTTATTTTATCAATCATTGCCTGTTACTTTTTTAGTGCTGCTTTTATTTTTAATAAATATTACCGCACTTTATTTACTAACAAATCGTAAGGTAATTAGACAGAGCAGCATTCGTGCTTTAAAACTTTTAGCACTAAGCTTGCCCATTACCTGTGTATTGTTTTTATTTCTGCCAAAACTCCCTGCATTTTGGCGTATGCCCAATATTTCCAGTGCGCAAGTAGGTTTATCGGAATCAGTAAACCCTTTTAATATTTCTGACCTTACCAAATCAGATAAACTCGCATTTCGAGCCTTGTTACCGAATACAAAAAAGGCCCCATTTTATTGGCGAGCAATGGTACATGAAGAGTTTGATGGTAAGTCGTGGAACATTCTCAATTCAGCAGACCAAAAACTGCCATTGCCAACAGTTAAAGAAAATGGCAGTACAATTAAAATATACCATGAACAATCATCTTTAAATTGGCTTCCTACCTTGTTTAATAGCAAGACAAATACAGCTAATATCTTTACAACCATTAACGGTAACTTATATCGAACAAACCCGAATAACCAAAAATTCAGTTACGAATTTAGCGAAATCGAATTGAATGCCAACCTGACTAGACAGCAACGCTGGCGAAATTTGACATTGCCATCTAATTTAAATAACGACAGTATCGCTTTGGCAAATAGACTGAAAATGCAAGCAGAAACATCTGAAGCTTTTATAAATTTATTAGCCCAGTATTACCGAAATAATGGCTTTATCTATACATTAAAGCCGCCTATTTATAGTAATCAAGACGCTATCGACCAGTTTATGAATAACAAAGCTGGATTTTGTGGCCACTACGCCAGTAGTAGTGCGTTTATTTTCCGAGCTGCGGGCATTCCTGCCAGGGTTGTCTCAGGTTATTTAGGGGGCGAATTTTCTGAAAATACCGAATATTTATCAGTTTATCAGTATGATGCCCACGCATGGACAGAAGTTTGGGTAGAAGAAAAAGGCTGGGTAAAATTTGATGCTACTGAATTTGTAGAGCCTGATAGACTGTATGGCTCGCTATCACAATTAGACAGCACTCGTAATGAGTTTGAAGATAATATAGGGCTTGGCTTGATTAGTTTAAGTGAAATAGCCCTCTTTAACGAATTACGTTTGTATTTAGAACAGTTAGATTATCAATGGACTGCATGGGTACTTAGCTTTGATAATACGGCGCAAGAAAAGCTATTAAAAGAGTTAATGGAAGATGTCAGTGCGATTAAAATAGCCATTATCATAATGTCATTGATTGGCTTATTTTTACTCTCCTTTTTAGCATTAAAATTGTGGCAGCGAAGAGTTCGTTATGAGGACCCGATTATTTACTATTTACTCGCAATTGAAAACTACGCAAAAGGAAAAGGCTTCGAACGAACAGATGGAGAAACAGCAGAGGTATTCCTAACACGCCTAAGCAATGTCATACCACAACATAAGAAAGATTTTATGAGCTTTTTAACACTCTATAGTCGCCATCGCTACGGTGGTAAAACACTGACTAAAGCACAAGTTAAAACGCTTAAACGCAATGTCAATAATATAAAATATAAGAGACAACTATGAACTCAGTCGTACTCGGCGTTAGTGTAATGCTGATTTTAAGTTTACTACGAATTAATGTCATTGTGGCAATGACAATTGCTGCAATTACAACAGGACTTACCGCAGGACTTGGTTTAGAACAAACCCTGCAAGCATTCAATGATGGATTGCAAGGTGGTGCTAAAACGGCACTTAGCTATGCCATGTTGGGTGGATTTGCGGTTGCTATTGCCAAATCAGGATTGACCGATATTCTTGCTGAAAAATTGATAAGTCAGATTAAAGGTGAACAGTCACGTTACTCAGCACTTTTTATTAAAGGCAGTGTTTTATCTTTAATACTATTGGTTTCAATTAGTTCGCAAAATTTAATCCCTGTACATATTGCATTCATACCTATTTTGATCCCGCCACTGCTCATTATATTTGATCACTTAAAACTCGACCGACGTGCAATAGCGTGCGTGTTGACCTTTGGTTTAGCAACAGCATATATGGTATTGCCCTATGGTTTTGGTGGAATTTTTCTATACGATATTGTACATGCAAATCTTGAAAAGAATACGCTGGTAATAGCCCCTGATAGCGTTCCTTATGCCATGGTAATTCCGGCATTGGGCATGTTAGTTGGCCTTGTGATTGCAGTGTTTTTCAGTTATCGCAAAGAACGTACGTATAAGGAAATAAACCAAGGTTCTGAAATCAAATTACCTAAAAATAAAAGCAAAGTAATTGCCGTTGGCATTATCGCCATTGCTACTTCTTTGTATGCCCAAACAATCACGAATTCAATGATTTTGGGTGGCTTAATTGGTGTGCTGATTTTTACCATTTTTGGTGTAGTTAAATGGCAAGAGTCGTCTGATATATTTAGTAAAGGTGCTGCGATGATGGCAATGATTGGCTTTATTATGATTTCAGCACAAGGTTTTGCCTCTGTGATTCAACAAACTAATGAAGTATCAACACTTGTAGAAAGTATTTCAAGCTCAATTGGCGATAGTAAAGCATTTGCTGCAGCGTTAATTTTGATTATTGGTCTATTGATTACCATGGGCATTGGTAGCTCATTTTCAACGGTGCCCATTGTTGCAACTATTATCGTGCCCCTAGCAATTACACTTGGTTTTTCTCCCATGGCAACTGCGGCCTTAGTAGGCACAGCGGGTGCGTTAGGTGATGCGGGCTCCCCTGCATCCGATTCAACACTCGGGCCAACATCGGGCTTAAATGCCGATGATCAACATGATCATATTAGGGATACGGTTATTCCAACCTTTATTCATTTTAACATTCCATTATTAATATTCGGTTGGATAGCGGCAATGGTGTTATAAAAAAAGGCCTGAAAAGGCCTTTTTTACTTTTTATCAAAGCTAAATATCGGATTGAATACCCAGGCAGGGCCAATTAATAAAAAGCTTAAATCATCGAAAAATGATGGCTTCTTCCCTTCAACTTTATGACCTACAAATTGAAAAATCCATGCAATAACAAACACAGTAATCGCAATTTCGATAACATAGTTCGCAACACTATTCGCAGCATAAATACACAACGCGGTGAAAATTGTCATAACAAAACCGAGTTTAATGCTAAGCACAAAATAAAAAATTAGTGCGGCAAGCGAAACTGCAGCAAGAATAACTTGTCCTGTAAGGCCAGGTATAGCAGTTATAAGAGCAACTACAGAGAAATAAATAAGTGGTACGGCAACTTTGTGAATTTTGATATTGGTAGGATTTTGGTGGCTCTCGCCATATAAAGAAAACCATTGTTCAATCGTTTTCATAATTACCTCAGCGTTATTAGATTTATTAGAATAATTACACTAACAACATTAATACACTGAGGTATAAAAAGCCAGTTGCTTATTAATTGTCGAAACCTGTAAGCATTTTATCGCATACAACCGGTGTTGGTTTGTGTTCTGCATCAACGGCAACAAAAGTGAAGCTACCTGAAATAGCTTGGTGTTTATCGTCTTTATGCATTGTCTCAAGGTAAATAATTACCTCGACTTTTAAACTCGTATTACCAACATGTACAACACTTGCAACTAGTTCAGCAAAGGTGCCTGCAGGAATTGCTTCTTTAAAATCAACACGATCTGAAGAGATTGTAACAAGAGGCTTACGGCAAAAGCGCGTTGCAGCAATAAATGCTACTTCATCCATCCAAGCTAAGGCATCACCACCAAATAAAGTATTGTGGTGATTTGTACGGCTTGGGAATACCGTTTTAGTGACTGAAGTGATGGAGTCTTTAATACGTTGATCAATAATATCTTGTTTTGTCATGATTACTTTTGTTTACTTGCAAGTTCAACTTGCATCAATAATGCGGGATCTAGGCGAACCTGACCCCAGTTTAAGCGCCAATCTAAATGAGGCCCAGTAACGCGGCCAGTAGCGCCAATTTCAGCGATTTTGTCGCCTAATTTTACTTCCTGCCCTGCTTTAACGTGCAATTTATGAAGGTGAATATAGGTTGTTGTGACACCATAGCCATGGTCCAGAATTAAAGTACCACCCGAATAGTATAAGTCATTATTTGCGAAAACGACTTTGCCAGATACTGGCGCGTAAATAGGTGTGCCCGTTTTATTTGCAATATCTAACCCAAAGTGTGGGCGTTTAGGCGTACCGTTAAAGTAGCGCTGGCTACCGTAAACACCAGAAATTCTACCCGTTGCCGGTCGATAAAGCGGTGATAAAAAGTCTTCTCTATGTGAAAAGGTATTTCGGGCTTCTTTAACTGCTTTCGCTTCTTTGCGAGTTCGCTCTAGCACTGATTTTGGTGGCGACACATACTTTTTCTCAACACCAGTGATTTTATCGATGTCATAATCACGCTTGGTAATAATCAGTGGCTGTTTATGCCACTGACCATCCGATGTTTGCCAAGAAAGTGTATGCGTTAAGGCCTCATCTCTACCAAAACCAAATACAAAATGACCACCAGGTGTAATTGCAAGGTTTGTATCGTTTAACTTAACTTGCTTCACATTAGTTAACTGACCAGTAACTAAGCCGCCTTGCGTTAAATGGCCTTTTAGTTCAAGCGCATTGGCAGAACTGAAAACACAGAGGGTTAGTGCTAAAAGACGTTTAAGCATAGGCGATAGCCCCTTTGCCGACACCTTCATAAGCGGCAACACGGAAACTTGAGTCAGGATTGTCGAGTTTTAAAGTTTGAGCAATGTGTTGCGCAATACATTCAACGGTTGAATCAACGGGTAAAATATCAACAACCGCTTCACTGATACTTAATTCAAAATATCCTTGTGATGCGGTGTATGCCGAATGTACACCGTTCTCGATTGGTGTTACAAACTTTAGTTCAGCTGCGCTAATACGGTCTTCTGCACTGACAAGATAAATGTCCTGCCACTTTTGACACCAAAGTTTATTAAGCCTAGGGCTGCGCATGCCATTTTCTTCAATTTCAATGGTGCTACGGTGGCCGTGAATAATACGCTGACAATTACCATCGTGTTTTTTCAAACCATGACTGTAGTGATAATAAAAACCATTGGTGTGTTCAGGTCTTAAATTAAGCACTATTTTACTCACATTTTTCGGTAATTGAGGCAAAATAGTGTCTTCTAGAAATTGCTTTACACTTGCTTCATTTATCTTATCTGTATCAATTAAGCAAAATGCTTGGTGTGGCGAACTTACAGCAAGTTGATGGTTTCCAAATGAAAAATTAACATTTGTTTGTTCACCTGATGTTGAAACAATCGCATCACCTTGGGTAGCAATCGCTAATTTATGGTCAATCACATCATCAATAATCCGTTTTACTTGCTTTTTTACTAATGAGAAATCAAGCACCATAGATTCTTCGTTAAGATCACCGTGCATTTCAAGGTCAACTATCCAGCTTTCGCCAAGCGGGCCTCGTGCACTGCAAAGGTAAGAAAAATCGATAACAGTTAAGTCTTTTACAAATAAAATCATAGATAAGCTGCGCTTTTTAACAATGCTGTAATTATAAAGGGATAACTTCGCTATTAGTAGCAAATTTACAGAATTCAACTGTTCGGAGTTGTTTAGCGTACAAGTGTAAGCTAAAGTAGCGACAAAAATTTATAAAGTTAAAGAAGTTATGGAACAGAAAAACAGTTATAACAAAGCCGAATTAGAAGCATGTGGTCGTGGTGAAATGTTTGGAGAAGGCAATTGCCGCCTACCTTCAGATAATATGCTAATGATGGATCGCATTATCAATATCACTGATGAAGGCGGTGAATATGGTAAAGGTGAAATCGTAGCAGAACTTGATATCGACCCTAGCCTTTGGTTTTTCGACTGTCACTTTAAAGGTGACCCAGTAATGCCAGGTTGTTTAGGCCTTGATGCTATGTGGCAATTAGTGGGCTTTTTCTTAGGTTGGTCTGGTGGTCCAGGTCTTGGCCGTGCACTCGGTGTAGGTGAAGTTAAATTTACGGGTCAAATTTTACCTACAGCTAAAAAAGTAACGTATCGTTTAAATATGAAACGTGTAATTAAGCGTAAATTATTTATGGGTCTTGCAGATGGTACGGTAGAGGTTGATGGCCGTGTAATCTATGAAGCGAAAGATTTGAAAGTTGGTTTATTCCAAGATACTAGCGCGTTTTAATTTAAAACGAGTTAATACAAAAACGCCCACTAAATGTGGGCGTCGTCTCCTAAAACTATGATTTAAACATTGTGCGATCTTCCATCGCTTCTCGCCATCCACCGAGCCATTGAGATCTTGGGTCAATATTGTCATACGGACACATTTCTTTGGAACGACCTGCTAGGCCTGCTTTATAACCTTGAGAATGTGCTCTTTCTAAACGATCTCTTTTTTGTCTCTTCATAGGTAATGTCCTCACCTTTTTATTAAACTAATTGGATGTTGAAGTTGGGTCTTTTGCCCTAAACCAATAACTTAAAATTAGTAACGAAAACCGTTACAGCTAAGGGTGTTTAACATTTCCTTGTTAGTAATTTTAACTAACAAATGGAAGTGCTCTACATAGATTTAAGTTGCTCCTTACTTACATATTGAGATTGTAAATTGGCTTAAAAGCCACTTGTCTAGAAGACCATATTTATAAGGTTAGATCAAACATTCGATCCGTGCTAGATAGAATAAACATGACAAATGTATGAAGATTTAATTGCATATTTGGGAAAACAATGCAGATAAATTTGAATAGGAAAATTATATTTTACTCAAATGAATTTAAGCGAATAAAAATTTTTATTTATGTTTTTTTCAAAACAAATTTGGAACTTTATGATTGACTCTTATCCATTTGATTTTCAATGAATAATTTGGGGTTTTTCGGGTAGTAAAAGCTAGGATGTTGATCACAAAGAGAAAATTCTCGCGTGTTCTTATAAGGTAGTTTCATAAACCCTGCAACGCCAACATCACGTATACGTACGATGTTAGACATAATACGATTAAGTAAGTTTTCAAATAGGCCTTTTTTAGCAGGATCTAGCAAACGATAGTAATAATGCACTTTTATACGCTCAGGCAGTGACTCTATGATAATACAGCCTGTGTGGTGAATTTGGTTTAAACCGAATACCGCTTTTAGAATTTCATTTGGTAAAGATAGTTGTTCGTCAGGGTCTTTGCCGTCTTCAAAGTAACTGTGCGGCCTTACTATTTCACTGTCAGGCATTTCTGAGACAGAATATTTTAAAGTAGGTAATTCATCAAAAATAAGCGCGCCCTCTTGGTCTCGCTCAAGCTGAATTGTCTGCCTTGCATCAAATAAACAACACTTAAATAACCCTTTTTGTTTTATGCCCTGCGCAATACGAATAGTGTTATTTACAGCTTGTGTAAAGGCTTTACGGTAAGTTTCATCATGCAGCACCAAATTAGATTCAACATATAGATTATCTTCACGCCATTGATAGCTTAGGCCGCCTACCACAGGGTATTTTGCTAAACGTGAAATAGATGCTAAAAAGGCCTTTTCAGTATCACCCATATCCACTAAAAACTCTCTGTAGTATCTATCTAATTGGGCATCTTCCACCTTTGTGAGTTGTTTTTCACTATCAGCTTGGCGTAAGAACTGTTTTCGTGAACTGTAAACAACAGTATCCGGTGTATCATCAAAGGGATGGTGCCAAAATGGAATGAGCGGTTTATCTTGATGCAGGGTTAAATCAGGCAAATAACTTTTGGCAATTTTGGGCATATTTTTAATAAAATAATCACCAGATAAATCTCGCGTTGTTTTATCTTTACTAAGCATACCATCAATAATATTGGCAAACTCAACCGGTAAGCCTAAACTTTTAGCGGGTAAGATTTGATTACCAAAACGACATGATTGCGCAGACGCTAACGCATAAAGTGTAGATGCTACACCTTGCTCATCAAAACGAGGCGAGGATTTAGCGCCCGACATCTGCTCATCACCAATAAAATACACATCACCCATACGAGCATTAGAGTAATTGGCATCATGGCTCATTAAATCCATCATGTTGGCAGCTACAGGGTTGCCAAAGCCATCTTCTTGCGCAAACACACTGGAGCCCCAATCCACTAGGGAAAACTGGTTAGTGTCTTTATCCCAAACTATGTTAGACGGTTTGATATCACCATGAACTATAGGTTGTTCTGTAAAGCCAGTCTTATGATTACGAAGGGCCAGCAATATATTGCGAAGTTCGAGACCAAGATTTACTAAAAAAGGTACTGACACGCGGCCTTGTTGTAAACTAACTTGCTCAAGGTTATCGCCTTTAGCATAGGCCATCATTAAGATACCTTGTTTTTTTATGCGTTCAAATGCATAAAATTCCGGCACCATGGGGTTTTTTACTTGCGAAAGCATATAGCCCTCGTCTTCTAAGCGATCCCGTACACTTTGTGCAAGCGTTATACGAGAAAACTTAAATACACACTCTTTACCTTGCGAATTAGTACCAACAAAGACAAAGCCAAATGCGCCTGAACCAATTACTTTGACATCATGGTAACCCAGTTTTTCGAGCTGCTTTTCACAAATTTTAAGCCATTTCTTGTGTTTTTTAGCATCAATATGGGAAAGCAAGTAAATAGATTGCTCTTCATTGATATAAAAATTACGAATGGCTTTAGACATGCAAGGAAAATAAATTGAATTTTTTATTGATTATAAAGAAAAAAACGAGTGAAAGCCCACTCGTTTTTAGATTTAAACATGCTTTAATGATTAGAAAGTGATACCACCATCAATTTCCATTACGCGGCCAGTAACAAAGTCGTTTTCAAAAATAAAGTTTGCTGTATGCGCAATTTCATCTGCTTCACCTAAACGACCAACAGGTTTCATTTTAAGTAAACGCTCTTTTGCTTCAGGCTTCATTGCATCGGTCATTGCGGTGCGAATAACACCAGGTGCAATCGCAGCTACACGAATACCATAGCGGCCTAATTCACGTGCCCAAGTGGTTGTCATTGCAACAACACCGGCTTTTGAAGCAGCGTAATTGGTTTGCCCCATATTGCCAGCACGCGCCACACTCGACATATTAATAATAACGCCTTTGTTACCGTTATTAATCATATGGTTTGCCGCTTCTCGGCCACATAGAAATACGCCGGTTAAGTTAACATCAATGACCGATTGAAACTGCTCAAGTGACATTTTGTTTGCAACTTTGCCATCTTTTACTTTTAAGAATAAGCCGTCACGTAAAATACCCGCATTATTTACTAAGCCATCAATTTGACCAAAATCATTGTTAATTTGGTTAAACGTGTCTTCAACTTCTTGTTCTTGCGTTACATTACAGACATAAGTACGAATAACACCCGTGGTAGTGCCTAACTCTGATTTTGCATTTACAAGCATTTCTTGTTGCATATCAATAAGGGCAATACTTGCGCCTTTATCTGCAAAGTGTTTTGCCATCGCAAGCCCTAACCCTTGCGCACCACCGGTAATAACAATGGTTTTACCATTAACTTGCATGTTAAGAATCCTTATTAAACAATTTAAAGATTGATGAGAAGTCTAGATTACCCATCTCTTGATTTTGCATTAACTGGTATAAGCTTTGTGATAAACGCCCTAGCGGTACATTTGATTGACTGCTATTTGCAGTTTCCATCGCAAGGCCAAGATCTTTTGCCATTAAGTCAACCATAAAGCCACCTTTATAGTCATTTGAGCTTGGCACATTTTCAAGCACATTCGGACATGGGTTATATAATTCTAACGTCCAGTTACGGCCAGAGCTTTGCAGCATAATATCTGATAAGACTTTTGCATCAAGGCCATTATCGATACCCATTTGAAGCGCTTCGCTGGTACCTGCCATTAAAATTGCTAGCAGCATGTTGTTGCAGATTTTAGCAACTTGCCCTGCACCATGATCCCCTGCATGAAAAATGTTTTTGCCCATATCAGCTAAAACAGTTTTTGCATTTTCAAATTCTGTATCGCTACCGCCAACAATAAAGGTTAATGTGCCATTTGTAGCGCCAGCTACACCACCAGAAACCGGTGCATCAACAAAACTTACGTCGCGCTTAGCAAGTTCACTTGCAACAAATTTAGCCGTATCAGCATCAATTGTGCTGCAATCGATCACTTGTGTATTATTTGTAAGTGCTGCGCCAACACCGTTTTCATCTAAATAGATAGACTTAACATGTTTGCCTGCAGGTAGCATGGTAATGACAAAGTCTTTTTCTTCAGCACATGCTAAAGCCGTTGTGGCACTATTCGCACCTTTTTCAACCAGTTCAGATACAGCAGAATCATTCAAGTCAAATACCGTAACTGCATGACCCGCTTTAACAAGGTTTGCAGCCATTGGGCCGCCCATATTACCTAAACCAATAAATCCAATATTTGCCATGATTATTCCTATAAATCCGTTAGTGGGTGCCCGTTTGGCCATTCAACATTAAAGAATGATTCAATCACACCGCTATCTACATTGCTGATGGCGTCAAATTGCCATTTAGGCGCATTGTCTTTATCAATGAGTAATGCACGCACACCTTCTTTAAATTCACCAAGCTGACCACAGCGTACACTCATGCCTAGCTCCATTTGAAAGCAGGCTTTGAGTGATAAGCCATTTGCATGTTTAAGCTGTTGATATACTAAATGGGCACTCAGTGGGCTACCATGTGAAAGGCCTTTTTGCGCACGTGTGAGCCATTTATCGTTTGTTTCAAACGATAAAATGGCATCTACCTTATCAACAAGTTCCTCAACTTCTGCCATTGCAGCAAATACTGCGTTGTGTGATTCCACATTGGCTGGCAGCTCAATATCACTTTTCGCATTAAACATTGTTAATAAATGACTTAATGCCTGATGGTTTTCATCCGCATTGGTGGACCATTTTGTACTTATCAGTGAATCAATTAGCTCACTTTTAAACTGATGTTCAATTACGGTATCGCCTAAACCAATATAAAGTGCATCTTGGGCATTAATCGATGCGCCGGTTAATCCTAAAAATAAACCCACTTGTGTTGGCATTTTATTTAGAAAATAACTGCCACCGACATCTGGGTATAAACCAATGGTAATTTCAGGCATCGCGATACGTGATGATTCGGTTAATACTCGGTGCGATGCACCTGCCATTAAACCAAGGCCGCCACCCATAATAATGCCGTTACCCCACACACATAGTGGCTTTGCATAATTATGTATAAGGTAATCTAAACGATACTCTTTAGTGAAAAACGTCTCGATGTAGTCGCTTGGCTCGCCGGTATGCATTGCATTGAACAAGCTAACTACATCACCACCGGCGCAAAACGCTTTATCGCCCGCACCTTGTAATAGCACCATGCTAACGTTTTCATCACTTTGCCAATCAAGTAGCTGGTTATATAGCAGCTCAATCATTTCAAGATTAAGCGCATTAAGTGCCTTTTCAACGTTTAAGGTTGCGATACCGATAACAAAGCCGTTATCGGTATTTTTTGTTTCAAACGTAACAACAGCCATTAGCCGTTCACCCAGTTTGCTTTACGCTTTTCTAAAAAGGCATTCACGCCTTCTTTTTGATCTTGCGTATCAAATAGGTTGATGAAAAGTTCACGTTCAAGTGGTAAAGCTGAACTCATAGTGCCTGAGCGGCTATGTTGGATCAGTGATTTACACGCAGCAACAGAAGTTGGGCTTTGTTCTTCTACTTGCTTAGCAAGCGCCATTGCTTTATCAAACGCTTCGCCTTTAGCAACAACCTCTTCCACAAGTCCAATATTATGGGCTTTTTCGGCAGTTAATCGCTCACCACATAAAATCATGCGTTTCGCCCAGCCTTCTCCAACAAGCCATGCAAGGTTTTGCGTACCGCCAGCACAAGGTAATAAACCCACTTTTGCTTCAGGCAATGCCATTTGCGCTTGTTCTTCAGCAATGCGTAAATCACATGCAAGTGCAACCTCTAAACCGCCACCCATGGCATAACCGTTAATCGCTGCAATAGATACACCACGGAAGTTACTTAACGCTTCAAACGCCTGGCCAAAAATAATCGACATTTCAGCGGCAACGCCTTTGTCGCCACTTGCAAATAGGTTTAGGTCAGCGCCAGCTGAGAAGAATTTTTCACCTTCCCCTGTGATCACAAGCGAATACACATCTTTATTGTTATTCAGATCAGCGACCATATCTCGAAGTTGCGTCAGTGTTTCTTTGGTCCACGTATTTGCCGGTGGATTAGACATAGTAACAACTGCGATATGCCCTTCAATCGATAATTTGATTTGTGCGCTCATTATGCTCTCCTTACAGAATCTCTTGTGAACCTTCAGCTAAAATACGACGACCAATTATCAGGCGCATAATCTCGTTGGTGCCCTCTAAAATTTGGTGTACACGCACATCACGGAAGTGACGCTCTAACGGATATTCTTTGATATAACCGTAGCCACCGTGAAGTTGCAGTGCATCGTCACATACTTTAAAGCCAACATCGGTTGCATAGCGTTTTGCCATAGCACAATACGTAGTGCGCTCAGGATCTTTTTCATCTAATTTAAATGCAGCAAGGCGTACCATTTGACGGGCAGCTACCAGTTCTGTGTTCATATCAGCTAATTTAAATTGCAGTGCTTGGAACGCTGCTAACGGTTTACCAAATTGCTTACGCTCAAGCATATATTCTTTTGCTGTGTTAAGTGCTTGCTGCGCAGTACCAATTGAACAGGTCGCAATATTAATGCGGCCGCCATCTAAGCCCATCATGGCAAATTTAAAGCCTTCGCCTTCTTGACCAAGTAAGTTTTGTTTTGGAATACGCACACCATCAAACGAAATCAGACGTGTAGGCTGTGCATTCCAACCCATTTTTTCTTCAGCTTTACCGTATTCAATACCAGCTGCGTTTGCATCAACAACAAAAGCCGAAATGCCTTTCGGGCCATCTTCACCAGTGCGCGCCATTACAACTAATAAATCAGTTTCGCCAGCGCCTGAGATAAACATTTTTGAACCAGAAATAACGTATTCATCCCCTTCTAAAACCGCTTTGGTTTTAAGAGATGCCGCATCAGAACCTGAACCTGGTTCTGTTAAACAATACGATGCAAGCAATTGACCCATCACAAGTTCGTCACAATACTGCGCTTTAACCTCATCAGTACCAAAACTTGCAATCATCCAGGTAGCCATATTGTGAATGGTTAACATGGCAGTGGTTGCTGTACAGCCCATTGCCAACTGCTCGAAAATAATGCTCGAATCAAGACGCGATAAACCAAGACCGCCAGCTTCTTCTGGTGTATATAAACCACAGAAACCTAGTTCACCCGCTTTTTGGATTACGTCTTTTGGAAAAATATGTTCTTGATCCCACTTGCCCGCATTTGGTAATAATTCGCTCATTGCAAATTGTTTCGCGGTTTCTGCAAACGCTTGTTGATCTTCAGTTAAATTAAAATTCATAGTCACCCCTTTGAACGGCAGATAAGGCAAATGCCTTATCGTAGGTTGATACTCATATTTGGACCGGTTGCGATATCATCTTCAAACCAGCGTGCAGTAATTGTTTTGGTCTCAGTGTAAAAGCGAACACCTTGTTTACCATAGGTATGTTGGTCACCGTAGAATGAGCCTTTCCAACCGGTAAATGAGAAGAAAGGAAGAGGTACCGGAATTGGCACGTTAATACCTACTTGGCCTACTTCAATTTCATGCTGGAATTTACGTGCGGCCGCCCCGCAAGCAGTAAATAAAGACGTACCATTACCGTATGGGCTTTCGTTGATGATTTTGATTGCTTCTTCTAATGTATCAACGCAAATACACGCAAGCACAGGGCCGAAAATTTCTTCTTTGTATAAGTCCATTTCACGCGTTACATCAGTAAATAACGTTGGGCCTATCCAGTTACCTTTCTCATAACCTTCAACAACAAAATCAGAGCCATCAATTAAACACGTTGCACCTTGTGCTTTACCACTTTCGATAATTGATAAAATACGTGCTTTTGCTTGTGGCGATGTTTGTGGGCCATAGGCAGCTTCTGGGTCATTCCAAACGCCAGGACGTACTTTAGTAAATTCTTCTTTTAATTCGTTAATCCATTCTTTTGATTGACCTACAAATACAGCAACTGAAATACCCATACAGCGCTGACCAGCCGCACCAACCGATGCACCAACAAGGTTTGAAATGGCGCGCTCTTTTTTTGCATCAGGCATAATTACCATGTGGTTTTTAGCACCAACACAGGCTTGAACACGTTTAAGATTCGCTGTACCACGTGAATAGATGTATTCACCAACACCACATGAACCAACAAATGAAATTGCACGTACACTTGGCTCGTCTAAAATACGGTCTACTTGATGTTTTGTACCGTGAATAACCTGTAATACACCTTTAGGTGCGCCAGCTTCTTCAAACAGTTCAACTAAACGCATTGGTGTAAGCGGATCTTGCTCAGACGGTTTTAAAATAAAGGTATTACCGCAAACAATCGCCATTGGGAACATCCAAAGTGGGATCATCGCAGGAAAGTTAAATGGTGTAATACCAGCACACACACCAAGTGGCTGCATATACGAATAGGTATCGATATTACGCGCTACGTTTTCAACAGTTTCACCCATCATTAATGCAGGCGCGTTAGCTGCTTGTTCAACAACTTCAATACCACGCCACACATCGCCTTTAGCATCTTCAAAGGTTTTGCCTAATTCATGGCAGATAATCGTTGCTAACTCGTCATGGTGTTCTTTTAAAAGTGCTGCGTAGCGCATCATAATGCGTGCACGTTCTGTTACAGGTACATCTTTCCACGTTTTAAACGTTTCTTTAGCAGACGCAATCGCTTCGTCAATTTCGCTGTCTGTTGCTAGAGGCACTTGTGCCAGTACTTCTTGGTTAGCTGGGTTTACAACATCTAACCATTCGTTTGATTCCGATTGGCGCATTTCGCCATTAATATATAAAGGAACCTTTACCATTATTCTTCTCCCCAAATAAAAAGGCGCATAAACGCGCCTTCATTTTTAATTATTTTACTTCGATTGCCATTGCAACCGCTTCACCACCACCAATACACAGTGATGCCACGCCTTTATTTAGGCCACGGTTTTTAAGTGCATGAATAAGCGTTACTAAAATACGTGCGCCACTTGCACCGATTGGGTGACCAAGTGCACATGCACCACCATTCACGTTTACTTTATTGTTATCAAGTTGCATTTCGTTAATAGCAAGCATAGTTACCATGGCAAATGCTTCATTAATTTCCCAAAGATCAACGTCTTCTTTGGACCAGCCAGCTTTGTCTAACACTTTTTCCATCGCACCAATTGGCGCTGTCGTAAATTCAGCTGGAATATGTGAATTTGTCGCATGGGCTTTAATTTCACAAAGTGGTGTTAAACCAAGCTCTGCTGCTTTAGATGCTTTCATTAAAACAAGTGACGCTGCACCGTCAGAAATAGACGATGAATTTGCCGCTGTAATGGTGCCATCTTTTGCGAATGCTGCACGTAGGCTTGGAATTTTTTCAGGACGGGCATTACCTGGCTGCTCATCGATTGCTACTGTCACATCACCTTTACGACTTGAATAGGTATGTGGCGCAATTTCAGCTTCAAATGCACCACTTTCAATTGCAGCGTTGGCTTTAGAAAGAGATGAAATGGCAAACGTATCCATATCATCACGGGTTAAGCCATATTTATCAGCTGTTTCTTGAGCAAAACAACCCATTGCTTTGTTGTCGTACGCATCTTCTAAACCATCGGCCATCATATGATCTTTAATTTCACCATGGCCCATACGGAAACCGCCACGTGCTTTTGGTAAGAAGTAAGGTGCATTACTCATGCTTTCCATACCGCCAGCAACCGCAACATTAATGCTGTCTGCTTTAATTAAGTCATGAGCTAACATCGCTGCTTTTAAGCCTGAACCGCATACTTTATTAATAGTTGTTGCGCCTGTTGCTAAATTAAGCCCTGCTTTTATCATTGCTTGACGTGCTGGTGCTTGACCAAGACCTGCTGGTAAAACGCAGCCCATAATTACTTCGTCGATGATATCAGCGTTTAAGTCGCAGCTTTCAATACTACTTTTAATAGCAGTAGCTCCTAAATCAGTTGCATTTACCGATGATAAAGCACCCATAAAACCGCCCATTGCAGTGCGTTTTGCACTCACAATTACTACCGGATCGATTTGAGAATTTTCAACAGACATTTGTTATCTCCAAAATTTATATGTTTTCAGCATACATAAAAATTACGTTTACGCAAACGTAAATCTAGATGTCATACCTTTTATAGTGTTAAGAAATAATGACAATGAAGGGTAATTGTGTAATGAAATTAGTCCGCTAAGGCTTGTGTGCTTTGAAACTAGTGAAGTGTCTACCCCGCTAATCTAAGACTAATTAGCTAACATAAACATCTTACACAAGCTCACAGCTTTACCTTTACGTAAACTTCACTTATAGTTAATTACCAAATTAATGAGGTGTAGTTTAGATGAGTACAGAAAATACAGAACAGACCTTTAGTATTAGCGAACTTGCAAAAGAATTTGATATTACAACTAGAAGCATTCGTTTTTATGAAGACCAAGGTTTGGTAACGCCCCGCCGTCAAGGGCAAACACGTATCTATAGTAAACGCGATAAAGTGCGTTTAAAACTGATCTTACGAGGTAAACGCCTAGGATTTACGCTAGCTGAAACAGGCCGTTTGTTTGAGCTATATGATGCCGACAAATCAAGTGCAACTCAACTTAAAATTATGCTTGAGCTAATCTCAGATAAAAAAGCGCATCTTGAGCAGCAAATGGATGACATTAAAGTTGTTTTAATGGAACTCGTTACCGCTGAACGTCGCTGTCGTGACACACTTAAAAACCTAGACGACGCTTAAAATAATAATCACACCTTATGACAACAATACATCAATAGGATACACACAATGAGCACCGTTTCTCTTTATAAAGAATTAAATTTTGGTCTTGGTGAAACAGCCGACATGATCCGTGACCATGTAAATAGTTTTGCAAGCAACGAAATTGCCCCTCTCGCCGAAAAAACTGATATCGACAATATGTTCCCAAATCAGCTTTGGCCAAAGTTTGGTGAAATGGGTTTATTGGGTCTAACCGTTGATGAAGAATTTGGCGGTTCTAACCTAGGTTACCTTGAACACGTAATTGCAATGGAAGAAATCAGCCGTGCAAGTGCGTCTATCGGCTTAAGCTACGGTGCACATTCAAATTTATGTGTAAACCAAATTGCCCGTAACGGTAACCAAGCGCAAAAAGAAAAATATTTACCAAAACTAATTTCAGGCGAACACATTGGTGCGCTTGCTATGAGTGAGCCAAACTCAGGCTCTGACGTAGTTTCAATGCGTTTAAAAGCTGAAAAGCGTGGTGATAAATACATTCTTAACGGTAATAAAATGTGGATCACTAATGGTCCAGATGCAGATACCTTTGTTATTTACGCTAAAACAGATTTAGAAGCAGGCCCGAAAGGCATCACTGCATTCATTGTTGAAAAATCTTACCCTGGTTTTAGCCAAGCACAAAAACTCGATAAATTAGGTATGCGCGGCTCAAACACCTGTGAACTTGTATTTGAAGATTGTGAAGTACCAGAAGAAAACATTCTTGGTGAATTAAACCAAGGTGTAAAAGTACTGATGAGTGGTCTTGATTATGAGCGTGTTGTGCTTGCAGGTGGCCCGCTTGGCATTATGCAGGCATGTATGGACATTGTTGTACCTTATATTCACGAGCGTAAGCAGTTTAATACTGAAATTGGTAACTTCCAGCTAATTCAAGGCAAGATTGCTGATATGTATACGCAAATGAATGCCGCACGTTCTTACGTTTATACCGTTGCAAAAGCCTGTGACCGTGGTGAAACAACCCGTAAAGATGCTGCTGGCGCAATTTTATATGCCGCAGAGCTGGCTACCAAAATTGCACTCGATGCCATTCAAATTCTAGGTGGTAACGGCTACATCAATGAATATGCAACAGGCCGATTACTGCGTGACGCAAAACTATATGAAATTGGTGCGGGTACATCTGAAATTCGCCGTATGTTGATTGGTCGTGAACTATTTAACGAAAGTAAATAGGAAGTACCATGACCATATTAACTTCAAATATAAACCCGCTTGATTCAGACTTTTTAGCAAAAGCTGAATCAATGCAGGCACTTGTTGATGACTTAAAAGCTAAAACGCAAGAAATAACTCAAGGTGGTGGCGAGCGTTTAGTCGAACGTCATCGCAGTCGTGGTAAGTTATTTGTCCGTGACCGCATTAATTGTTTATTAGACGAAGGTTCACCGTTTTTAGAAGTATCGCAATTTGCAGCTTTTGGTGTGTACCCAGAACAAATACCATGTGCTGGTGTAGTAGCAGGCATAGGCCGCGTTAAAGGCGTTGAATGTATGATCATCGCAAACGACGCAACGGTAAAAGGCGGCACCTACTTCCCTATTACGGTTAAAAAACACCTGCGTGCGCAAGAAATTGCAGAGCGTTGTCATTTACCATGTATTTATCTTGTTGATTCAGGGGGGGCTAACCTGCCTGAGCAAGATGAGGTTTTCCCAGATAAACTGCACTTTGGCCGTATTTTCTATAACCAAAGCCGTATGTCAGCAAAAGGCATTCCGCAAATTGCTGTGGTAATGGGCTTATGTACCGCAGGTGGTGCTTATGTGCCAGCAATGGCAGATGAAAGTATCATCGTAAAAGAACAAGGCACCATCTTTTTAGCAGGTCCACCGCTTGTAAAAGCAGCTACCGGTGAAGAAGTATCAGCTGAAGAGCTTGGCGGTGCTGATGTGCACTGTAAAACATCCGGTGTTGCCGATCACTACGCTGAAAATGATGAGCATGCGCTTTCAATTGCACGCCAATGTGTATCGCGTTTAAACCATACACGACCTACCGCACCAATTTTAACAAATTTCAAAGCACCTCGTTATGATGCGAAAGAAATATACGGCATTGTTGGTACCGACCTTAAAAAACCATTTGATGTTCGTGAAGTGATTGCCCGTGTTGTGGATGATTCATCGTTTGATGAATTTAAACAATACTTTGGCGAAACCTTAGTAACCGGCTTTGCTGAGATATTTGGTATGCCTGTAGGCATTGTTGCCAACAACGGCATTCTTTTCTCAGAATCAGCGCAAAAAGGCGCGCACTTTATTCAACTTTGTGCCCAACGCAATATTCCATTAGTGTTTTTACAAAATATTACCGGCTTTATGGTGGGTAAAAAGTACGAAGCTGAAGGTATCGCAAAACACGGCGCGAAAATGGTGACAGCTGTAAGCTGCGCCGATGTGCCAAAATTCACTATATTGATTGGTGGTTCGTATGGCGCTGGTAACTACGGTATGTGTGGCCGTGCATTTGAGCCAACCATGATGTGGATGTGGCCTAATGCTCGTATTTCAGTAATGGGTGGTGAACAAGCCGCTGGGGTATTAACCCAAGTAAAACAAGATGGTTTAAAACGTAAAGGCCTTGCAATGAGCGACGATGACGTTACCGCCTTTAAAAAACCTATTATTGCGCAGTATGAAGAACAAGGTCATCCGTATTATGCCAGTGCGCGATTATGGGATGATGGCATCATCGACCCTGCTGAAACACGAAACGTACTCGGACTTGCTTTAAGTGCAGCGAAAAATGCACCAGAGCAAGAATCGAAGTTCGGCGTATTTAGAATGTAGGAGTAAGAGATGTCTGTAACCTTAACAATAACAAAACAAAAAGTTGCGACCCTTACAATTGAACGCAGCGAAGTACATAACGCATTTGACGCACATACCATCGCTCAACTTATTCAACAAATTGAATATGCCAACACATTGGATATTCGCGCACTTGTTTTAAAAGGCGAAGGTAAGCATTTCAGTGCAGGTGCTGATCTTAACTGGATGAAATCCATGGTGTCGAATACGTTTGAAGATAACGTAGCAGATTCAATGGAGCTTGCTCGTTTAATGCAGGTACTGTTTGAAACTAAAGTGCCAACGTTATGTCTAGTGCAAGGCGTAGCTTTTGGTGGTGCCCTTGGTTTAATTGCCTGTTGTGATATTGCTGTTTCTGATGAGAAAGCGAAATTTTGCCTAAGCGAAGTAAAACTGGGCCTTATCCCGGCGGTAATTAGCCCGTATGTAATTAATGCCATTGGTGAGCGACAAGCACGTCGTTATTTCCAAACGGCCGAAGTATTTTTTGCCGATAAAGCACTTGCCCTTGGGTTAGTGCATGAAGTGTCAGATTCACCTGAAGACACACTCGACACCCTACTTCATGCAATTTTACAAAACGGACCTGAAGCTACAAAGCAAGCAAAACAGCTTATTTGTGATGTTGCGAACAAACCGATAGATGACGATTTACGACAACTGACTGCAGAGCGTATTGCTCAAATTCGTGTATCGGATGAAGGACAAGAAGGTCTGCAAGCCTTTTTTGATAAACGCAAACCAAGCTGGCAATAGAGAGCATCACCATGATCAATAAACTTTTAATAGCAAACCGCGGTGAAATTGCGTGTCGCATTATTAAAACAGCACGTCGTTTAGGCATTAAAACTGTTGCGGTTTATTCCGATGCTGATATTCATGCAGAGCATGTAAAGGCAGCGGATGAAGCCTACCATATTGGCGCAGCACCAAGTCGTGAATCGTATTTAGATGGCGATAAAATTATTAATGTTGCGCTTAAAGCAGGCGTAAATGCAATTCACCCAGGCTATGGCTTTTTATCAGAAAACACGCATTTTGCTGATAAGTGCGAGCAAAACAACATTATTTTTATCGGCCCAAGCAGTGAAGCGATTAACGCAATGGGATCAAAGTCGCGCTCAAAAGAGCTGATATTTGAAGCCAATGTGCCGCTTGTACCCGGTTACTATGGTGAAAACCAAGACCCAGCATTTTTACTTACAGAAGCGGAAAAAGTAGGTTTTCCCGTTTTAATTAAAGCGACCTATGGCGGTGGCGGTAAAGGTATGCGTGTGGTGCGCGATAGCGCATCATTTAACAAAGAGTTAGAAGGTGCAAAGCGTGAGGCACTTGCTGGCTTTGGTAACGATAAAGTGCTGATTGAACGCTATGTTGAGGCGCCTCGTCACGTAGAAGTACAAGTTTTTGCAGATAACTTCGGTAACTGTATCTATTTAGGCGATCGCGACTGTACACTGCAGCGTCGTCACCAAAAAGTGATTGAAGAAGCCCCTGCGCCAGGTTTAAGCGCAGAGCTTCGTAAAGAAATGGGAGAAGCGGCGGTACGCTGCGCTAAAAAAATTAACTATAAAGGCGCAGGTACCGTTGAATTCTTATTGTGTGGCGATGAATTCTTCTTTATGGAGATGAATACACGCTTGCAAGTAGAACACCCTGTTACTGAATGTGTGGTAGGTCAAGATTTGGTAGAATGGCAATTAGCTGTTGCTAGTAACGAGCCACTTCCACTAGAACAAGACCAAGTTGTGATTTCTGGCCATGCTTTCGAAGCACGTATCTACGCAGAAGAGCCAAGTGATGACTTTATGCCATCTTCGGGTTTATTAAGCCTATTTGATATGCCAAATGAGCATACAAGTGATCTTTCAGCAGTAAGAATCGATACGGGTGTAATTGAAGGTTCTGAAATCTCGGCATTTTACGATCCGATGATTGCGAAACTGATTGTGCATGGTGCAAATCGTAACGTTGCGTTACGCCAGCTATCACTTGCCCTTGAGAAAACAGCCATTTCAGGTGTTGCGACTAACGTAAGCTTTTTGCATACCTTAGCAAATCACCCAAGTTTTATTGAAAGCCCAACTAGCACCCATTTTATAGATGATCACATCAGTGAACTAACGCAAAAAGATGAACAAGAACAGACTCTGCAATTAATAATGGCGGCGCTTGTTTATATTAATGCGAATACGTGTCAAACAAGTACATCACCTTGGAATACACTCACCGCTTTTAGCTTAAATGCCAGTAATCATTACACCTTTCCATTTGTAGATTTTGACCTTGAATGTCAACGTAATAACGATGCTATGACCTTGGTTTACGATACTGAACACTTTGCAGTAAATGCCGATTTTAACGGTAACAACCTCACTGCATTTATCAACGGTGAGAAACACACCGCAAAGTTTGTATTAGATGAGCAGTCTATTGCGATTATGCACAGCGGAAACACCCATCAATTTGCATTAAAGAGTAAGCACTATGTAGCTGAAAAGCAAAACGATGGTAATAGTTTACAAGCACCACTTAATGGCACTGTAGTCAAGCAAGTGGCAAGCGTAGGCGATAACCTTAAACAAGGTGATGCGGTTATTATTATTGAAGCGATGAAAATGGAATACACCTTAACGGCACCATTTGATGGCCAGTTAAGCCAATTTTATTTTGCTGAGGGCGATCTTGTATCGCACGGTGACCTACTTGCTAAAGTTGAGGAAGCGTAATGCAACCAAAGTTTGTAAAAGTAGTTGAAGTAGGCGCTCGTGATGGCTTGCAAAATGAAGGTTCAGTTTCAACCCAAGATAAAGTATTGCTGATTAACGCGCTTGCAAAAGCGGGTGTTAAGCATCTCGAAGCCGGCGCATTTGTGTCACCTAAATGGGTGCCACAAATGGCAGATTCTAGCGACGTATTAAGTCAAATTGATAAAACTGTGCTCACTACATTCAGTGCGCTTACTCCCAATTTAAAAGGTGCTGAGCTTGCATTTAATGCAGGCGCAAATGAATTTGCGATATTCACGGCGGCAAGCGAAGCCTTTACACAAAAAAACATTAATTGTTCAATTGATGAATCAATAACACGCTTTCAACCTGTAATGGATTTTGCTAAACAACATAATATTCCAGTACGCGGTTATGTGTCGTGTGTTATGGGTTGCCCCTACGATGGTGCTGTTAGCCTTGATACTGTTGTAAAAGTAACCAAAAAGCTGTTATCTATGGGCTGCTACGAAGTATCGCTGGGTGATACCATAGGTGTTGGCACACCTCAATCTACCGAACAATTATTAAACGCCCTGCTTGAGCAAGTATCAGCTGACAAGTTAGCTGTACACTTTCACGATACCTATGGCCAAGCACTTGCTAACGTGTATACCGCGCTTAATATGGGCATTAAAACCGTTGATTCAGCGGTTGCGGGCTTGGGTGGCTGCCCTTATGCCGCTGGTGCGTCAGGAAATCTTGCCACTGAGGATTTAATTTATATGCTTAATGGACTTGGCATTGAGCATGGAATTGATTTAGAAATGCTAGCCCAAGCAGGTTGGCAAATTAGTGAAGCATTAAATAAACAACCAACAAGTAAAGTTTCACTGGCATTAAAAGCCAAACTAACTTAACCGATTTCTCGCCCTACTCGTTCAGGAGAATTTTATGGCAGGTTTTAATAAGGTCGTCGACAATTACCAAGACGCACTTGAAGGCATTAAAGACGGCGATACTGTTATCGCAGGCGGATTTGGCTTATGTGGTATTCCAGAGGGCTTAATCGCAGAAATTAAACGTAGAAAAACCACTGATCTAACCGTGGTTTCAAATAACTGTGGTGTGGATGATTTTGGCTTAGGTATTTTATTACACGACAAGCAAATTAAAAAAATTATCGCATCATATGTCGGTGAAAACGCCATTTTTGAACAGCAGTTACTTAACGGTGAAATTGAAGTTGAGCTAACGCCGCAAGGTACGCTTGCTGAAAAAATGCGTGCTGGCGGTGCCGGTATTCCTGCATTTTATACCGCAACAGGTTACGGTACGCCGGTAGCTGAAGGCAAAGAAGTAAAAGAGTTTGACGGTCGCCCGTATATTCTTGAAGAATCAATTACCGGTGAATTTGCCATTGTAAAAGCGTGGAAAGCAGATCGCTACGGTAACTTAGTGTTTCGCCACACAGCAATGAACTTTAACCCAATGGCCGCTACAGCAGGCAAAATTACCGTAGCTGAAGTAGAAGAGATTGTTGAGCCAGGTGAACTATCACCAAGCGAAATCCATACTCCGGGCATTTATGTTAACCGCGTGATTAAAGGTAACTTTGAAAAACGCATCGAACGTGTAACTACAAAAGATTAGGAGGCAACATGGCGTTATCAAGAGAACAAGTTGCAATGCGTGTTGCACAAGAACTTCAAGACGGTTATTACGTTAATTTAGGCATTGGTATTCCTACCTTAGTGGCAAACTATGTACCCGATGGTATGGAAGTAATGCTGCAGTCTGAAAATGGTTTGTTAGGTATGGGGCCATACCCTACTCGTGACCAAGTTGATGCGGATATGATCAACGCGGGTAAAGAAACCGTTACAGCAGCCACAGGTGCGGCAATATTTAATAGTGCCGAAAGCTTTGCAATGATCCGTGGTGGTCATGTAGATTTAACAGTACTTGGTGCCTTTGAGGTTGATCAACAAGGAAATATTGCTTCTTGGATGATCCCGAAAAAGCTCGTGAAAGGCATGGGTGGTGCAATGGATTTAGTGGCAGGTGCAAAAAATATTGTAGTTACCATGACCCACGCCAATAAGCACGGTGAATCAAAGTTACTTGAATCATGCACGTTACCACTGACAGGCGTCAACTGCGTTAAGAAAATCGTAACCGATTTAGCCGTGTTAGAAGTAAAAGACGGTGCATTTTATTTGTTAGAGCGCGCACCTGGTGTAAGTGTTGATGAAATTATCAGTAAAACGGCTGGTAAGTTAATTGTTGAAGGTGATATTCCTGAAATGACAGTGTAAACCGCTTACACACTAACAGTTCCTCATTCCCGGTGTAATGAACACTGAGAAACCCAACAAAAACCCCTCAATTGAGGGGTTTTTTCTTTTAAACCTATCGACAAAACGACTTAATAAATTTATCACGTCGCATTAAAAGGCTATTAAATGTCTTTGTTGAAGCCAAAATCTAGTTTTTTGATTAACTGCATAAACTAGCTCAAAAACACTTTTTTGTTCGAAAAATGCACTAAATTGTCGATTTGATAATATTCATTGTAAATCATCGTTAATTATTAACAATCCAATCGTTGAAAGTTTATTTTTTTAAAGAATGCACAATCAAATTGATTAATCATTATTTTTTGTTCATTTTGATGTGACATTTGATTTTTGGTTTGGTACAAATTAATTAACAAACTTATCCAAGATAAGAAAAATTGACAGGAATGAGGAAAGAAGTATGTGTTCAATTTTTGGCGTACTAGACATTAAATCTGATGCAACGCAGTTGCGTTCACAAGCAATCGAAATGTCGAAGTTACTTCGTCATCGTGGCCCAGATTGGTCGGGCGTATATTCATCAGAAAAAGCAATTTTGGTACACGAACGTTTAGCCATCGTTGGTGTTTCAAGTGGCGCGCAACCACTTTATAACCCTGAGCAGACACACGTACTGGCAGTAAACGGTGAAATTTATAACCACAAACAATTAAAACAAGATCTAAGCGTAGACTTTGAGTTTCAAACTGAATCAGATTGTGAAGTATTACTGGCACTTTATAAACAGAAAGGCCCTGAATTCTTGGATGACTTAAACGGTATTTTTGCATTTTGTTTATACGATGAAGAAAAAGACGCATACTTAATTGGCCGTGACCACATTGGTATTATTCCTCTTTATACTGGTCATGATGAGCATGGTAACTTTTATGTTGCATCTGAAATGAAAGCACTTGCACCTATTTGTAAAACCATTGAGGAGTTTCCTCCAGGTCATTACTTATGGAGTCAAGACGGTGAAATTCGCCCTTATTACGCACGTGATTGGCAAAGTTATGATGCGGTAAAAGATAACGAAGCAAAAGTAAGCGATGTAAAAGAAGGGTTAGAAGCGGCAGTTAAACGTCAATTGATGTGTGATGTGCCTTACGGCGTATTATTATCGGGCGGTTTAGATTCATCGGTAATCTCAGCAATCACGCAAATGTTTGCCGCTAAACGTGTTGAAGATAACGATGAATCGAGTGCTTGGTGGCCTCAGTTACACTCTTTTTCTATTGGCTTAGAAGGTTCGCCAGATCTAGCCGCTGCACAAAAAGTAGCAGACAGCATCGGCACAGTACACCACCCTATTACCTTTACAATTCAACAAGGTATCGATGCGCTTAAAGAGGTTATCTACCATATAGAAACATACGATGTAACTACCATTCGTGCGTCTACGCCGATGTATTTGATGGCACGTTATATTAAAGCCATGGGCATTAAAATGGTGTTATCGGGTGAAGGTGCAGATGAGTTATTTGGCGGTTATTTATATTTCCACAAAGCGCCAAATGCGAAAGAGTTCCATGATGAATTAAACCGAAAAGTAAGTAAGTTACACCAATTTGATTGTTTACGTGCAAACAAATCGATGGCAGCTTGGGGTGTTGAAGCGCGAGTACCATTCTTAGACAAAGAATTTGTTGATACCGCAATGCGTATCAACCCTGAAGGTAAAATGTGTAAAGAAGGTAAAATCGAGAAACACATTATTCGTGAAGCATTCGATGGCTACCTACCAGATGAAGTATTATGGCGTCAAAAAGAGCAGTTCTCGGATGGCGTTGGTTATAGTTGGATTGACACCTTAAAAGAGCATGTTGAATCAATCGTAAGTGACCAAATGATGGAAGCTGCTGCGTTTAAGTACCCGATTAACACGCCACAAACAAAAGAAGCCTATTACTATCGTTCAATTTTTGAAGAGCACTTCCCTGGTGATGCTGCAGCGAAAACTGTACCACATGGTAAGTCGGTAGCTTGCTCTACTGAAGCTGCTCTTGAATGGGATGAAAGCTTTAAGAACAACGCCGATCCATCAGGTCGTGCAGCGGGTGTTCATAACGAAGCCTACTAAAATTTGTTATAAAAAAACCGGCAATAAGCCGGTTTTTTTATTATTTCAAACTATGCATTTTGTGATTGTGCTTTTTTACGCGCGGCCTTTTCTGCTTTGCGTTTCGCGATTGTTTCTTGTGCTTCGTTACCAATATGACCTTCGCCACGCGCTTTAGCTAATTCTATTTGCTTTTGACGCTCAGCAAAGCGCTCTCGTTGCTCATCACTTACTGTGTCAATACAATGATGACACGATAAACCTTCTTGGTAAGCATCGAGTTGCTTTTCATCTTCGGTAATTGGCATACGGCAGGCGTGACATTGGTCATAAGAGCCTTTGTTTAAGTCATGATCTACCGCAACACGATTATCAAATACAAAACATTCACCTTTCCACATGGTTTCTTCTTTCGGTACTTCTTCTAAGTACTTAAGAATACCGCCTTCAAGGTGATAAACTTCTTCAAAGCCTTGTTCTTTCATATAGGCTGTTGATTTTTCACAGCGAATACCACCGGTACAAAACATAGCAACTTTTTTATTTTTACTAGGATCGAGGTTCTTCTCAGCCCACTCAGGAAATTCTCTGAAGGTTTTAGTTTTTGGATCTACTGCGTTTTCGAATGTACCAATTTCAATTTCATAATCGTTACGCGTATCTACCAATACCACATCTGGATCTGAAATTAGGGCATTCCAATCTTTTGGTTTTACATAAGTACCAACCACTTCTTTTGGGTCAATACCTTGAACACCCATGGTAACGATTTCTTTTTTAAGTTTTACTTTTGTACGGTAAAAAGGACATTCATCGTCAAAAGATTCCTTAGATACAATATTATCAAGCCCTGGTTGCTTATCTAACCAAGAAAGTAATGCATCGATACCTTCTCTTTTTGCAGCAACGGTACCGTTAATACCTTCTTCGGCTAAAAGTAACGTGCCTCGCACATTATTTTGTTCCATTGTATTTAATAACGGTTGACGTAATTCTTTGTAATTAGACAAAGATACGAATTTATAAAGGGCACACACGACGTATTGTTGAGACATAATTAACCTAATGTTTAGCTTTAAATAATAACCGGAACGTAAATCCGGCGCCAAAATGGGTCGCTATTGTATCAGAAACTTACCTAGGTTCAATTGGGTTGGCTATAATTCACACAGTTAAAATACGTTATTAGCTATGTTTTTGTGTTTCATGTAAAATATGGCCTTATTTTTTGCCACAATCGCATTTAGTGGAGAGACACATTTGTCATTTGTAGATCTTGGCGTTGATAAACGCATCGCAAGTCAACTTTCACATATTGGTATATCAACACCGACAGATATTCAGCAACAAGCAATTCCCGTTGCAATCGCAGGTCATGATTTACTTGCTCAATCTAAAACAGGCTCAGGTAAAACATTTGCTTTTTTATTACCTGCAATTACTCGTTTAAGTAAGCAAAAAGCACTGAGTAAGCGAGACCCTCGCGCTTTAATTATTACGCCAACACGTGAGCTTGCAAACCAAGTATATAAACAACTTACGTTGATTATTGCTGGCACTGCATTAAAAGCAACAAAAATTGTCGGTGGTGATAACTATAATGACCAAGTAAAGGCTTTACGAAAAGATCCACAATTTGTCGTGGCAACTCCAGGTCGATTATGTGATCACCTGGATGATAAAAATTTCTACTTAGAAGGCCTTGAGCTGCTTATTTTAGATGAAGCTGATCGTGTTTTAGAACTTGGCTTTAAAGAACAAATAGAGCGCATAAATGAAGCTGCTAATCATCGTCTACGTCAAACCTTATTTTTTTCTGCCACCTTGGAACATGCCGAGGTTGATGCCCTATCGCGCAATTTATTAAATAATCCTAAGCGCGTTACTATCGATGCGAGTACCCAAGAGCACAAAGATATTACACAAAAATTCTATTTAGCAGATCACCTAGATCACAAAATTGAATTATTAAAAGCTGTAACTAAGCAATCAAATTCTGGCCAACAAATTATTTTTACAGCAACCCGAGAAGATACTGCGAAGCTCTCAGAGATTCTAGAAGAAAGTGGATTTAAGACCTTAGCATTGTCAGGCGAAATGAACCAAAGTAAACGTAATTCAATTATGGATTCGTTCTCTCGAGGTCATGCGCAAATATTGGTAACAACTGATGTTGCCTCTCGAGGTCTTGATCTATTAAACGTGTCTCAAGTAGTCAATTTTGATTTACCTAAGCAGGCAGAAGAATATGTTCACCGTATCGGAAGAACAGGTCGGGCTGGATTTAAAGGTACAGCGTTATCGTTTGTCAGTGCAAAAGATTGGCAAAGCTTTAAAGCGATTGAGAGTTATTTATCTAAACGTATTGGCTTTTCTGAATTAGATGGTTTGGTTGGTAAGTTTAAAGGTTTTAAAGAGAAAACTGAGACTGTTAAAAAAACGAATACGCCAAAAAATGCCAAAAAGTCGTCTCAACATTATAAAAAATCGTTTAAAAAACCTCGTAAAGCAAAACAAGTGAAAGCGATACCTGCTCCATTTGATGTTGATGGTGTTGCACCATTGAAACGCAGTAAATTGAAGGAAGATGAATAATGAGCATTCAACTTGGATTAATTAACAATTTAGTTGTAAATGAGATTGCCTATGAAGGTGCTTATTTAACAGATGCTCAAGGAAATGGGGAAGTCTTTTTAAAAAAAGAAGAACTACCTGAGGGGTTATCAATAAATCAGACTCTTGATGTTTTTGTTTACGAAGAACAAGGTAATTTAACCGCTACGACAAAAACGCCAATTGCTCAATTAGGTGATTTTGCCCTTCTTCAAGTGACTTCTATCAATAAAGTTGGAGCTTTTGTCGATTTGGGAATTGGTAAAGAATTGCTCGTTCCTTTCAATGAACAAAAACCAAAATTTGAATTATCGAGATCTTATCTTGTAAAACTCTATTTGGATAAAGCATCACAACGTTTATGTGGTTCATCGAACTTAAATAAATTTGTTAAACAAGAATCCGATAGGATTAAGAAATCACAAGAAGTTTCTATTATTGTTGCTGGTCGAACAGATCTCGGTTTTAAAGTAATCGTTAACAATGAATTTTGGGGCATGATATTTACTGATCAAGTGTTCAAGCCTCTTTTTATCGGCCAAAAGCTGCAGGCATATGTTGCAAAGGTGCGCGAAGATGGAAAGTTAGACATTCGTTTATCTAAGCCAGGGGTTGCCGGTTCAAGTGAATTATCAGATGTTATTTATGAAAAACTAGTTTCAGAGAATGGCGTGATCCATCTTGGTGATAAATCTGATCCTGTAGCCATTAAAAAAATGTTTGGTTGCAGTAAAGCAAATTTCAAACGTGCCATAGGTCATTTATTCAAAGAAGGGAAAATTGATCTCGCAGCAACAAAAATTAGTTTAATAAAATAAAAAAAGGCGCTTAAAGCGCCTTTTTACTAAATAGTTTTTGTATCAACGAGATATGCAAACTGATTACTTAACACACATTTTTGATAGCGTTTTCCATAATCAATAGCTTCGCTGCCATTGTCAAATTCGACTGGCGCTAAACGGAAAATTTGTAATTCACATTCATCCTGATAGGTATGAATTAAGTTTAAACACTCTTCCATTTTTTCTAAATTGGTTTCATCAGTGCCTATTGCTTGGCAACGTGCTTCAACTTGAGTATTTAATGATTGTTTCAGTTCAAATTGATTGATTGGTTGCACGTCAATTGTTTCTAATAAGGTATTAAAAGCATTTTGACGTGTTTGATTATCGAAATGTTGATAACCTAAATAAGCTGCGATAATCACAGCAGCAACAATTAATATACGCATGAAGTACTACTCTTATTATTATTTTTGCTTCAAGACTTAACACACTAATGCATTTATAAAAATGCATTAGTGTAACTACTTTAATTTAGATTAACGTAATGTATTATTGATTTCAATTAAAGTTGCTTGAGGATTTTGAGATTGCGTAATCGGACGACCAATCACTAAATAATCACTTCCCGCATCGATCGCTTCACGTGGTGTCATCACGCGTTTTTGGTCACCTTTGTCAGCTCCGGCTGGTCGAATTCCAGGTGTAACAAGTTTGAAATCCTTGCCTAACGTCTGTTTTAATATTGAAGCTTCTTGAGCAGAACATACAACGCCATCAAGACCAGAGTCTTTCGCTAATTTTGCTAAAAACTGCACTTGTTCATTAGGCGTTTTATCAACACCTAAACGTTTTAGCTCAGCTTCGTCCATTGATGTCAAAATAGTAACGGCAATTAATAAAGGTGCATCGTCGCCATATTTTTCTAGCGCTTCTTTTGCCTTTCGCATCATCTCAGGTCCACCACTTGCGTGAACATTAACCATCCATACACCTAATTCAGCTGCAGCAGTAACCGCTTTAGCAACGGTATTCGGGATGTCGTGAAATTTTAAATCGAGGAATACGTCAAACCCTAAATCTATTAGTTTTTTGACGAATTGAGGACCAAAATAAGTAAACATTTCTTTGCCTACTTTTAATCGGCAATCTGCGGGAGAAACGCGCTTTACAAAATCTAACGCTGACTGTTCATTAGCATAGTCTAAAGCAATAAGTACTTTGGCATCGTGGTTCATTAATGAGTCCTGATTTGAAAAGTTAATAAAATGTTGTTAAAACCCGTCAACACCATTTAATGGCACTATTGATTCTACATGTTTACAAGAGGGACAAAACCAATACAATTTTTTACTTGTAAACCCACAATGATTACACTGATAAAGTGCTTTTGTGGCAATGTAGTCTTGAACTAGTTTATTTACTTCTGTGAGTACAAGTTTTATATCTTGGCTTTGTTCAGACATCAGAGTTAATAAAAAACTAAAGCCTCGAATGTTCGGTTGTTTACGTAAAACTTGTTTTATGTAATTAATTGCTTCGTCATGCTTTCCTTGTTTCATTAAACTTTTACAATAATGAATCTTTATGAGCACGTTGTCGCTTTTTAAATGTTTAGATAAATGTGAAAAATAGTTTTTTTGTAAATTTAATTTTTCATAGCAAATTTCTAGTTTATCTAAGAAAATGGGTGAAAAAGCACTGTTTTTATCCAACAAGCTGCCCCAATATTTAATTGCTTGAAGGTAATCTTTTTGTTTAAAAGCATTCTCACCTAGGATAAATTTAGGTCTCACTAAATCCTGTGTAAGTTCTGTAATTGCATCAAGCTGGTTAAATTTATTTTCTAGTAAGGCTTTTTCACAGTAAAAATTAGCAACCGTTTTTTTGAGTTGGCTATTATAAAAGTCTGATTCTTTAGCTTGAAACAGTTCAATTCCCTTGTCCCAGTCATGACTTTGTAAATAAAGCATCATAAGCTGGCAGAGCGCATTTTTATCTTCGAGAGAATATAAGTAAACGAGATTATCCTCTGCACGATCTAATAATCCGGCCATCATATAATCTTGAGCCAACTCATACAGAACATGTTTTTTTTGCTCTAATGACAGTGCATCATGCTTAAGTAATAACTCATGAACTTTAATTGCCCTATCCAATTCACCACGACGTCTAAAAAGCGTAGCTAATGTAAGATAGTGTTCTACTGAGTTTGCTGAGATTTCGAGTAAGCTAATCAGGTGCTCTAGCCCCTGATCTTCTTCGCGATCAAGTAAGAACTTTAGACCTTTACTGTATTCATTAATGATTTCTTGATTGTGTTGTTGTGCTTCATTACTTGCGTTGTTTTTCCCCATCACATAACCATATGCTGCGGCAACAGGTAACAACAAAAACAGCAATTCGATCATTAACTATCCATGATTTTGTGAAGAAAGCTTCTGGTTTTGTCTTCTCAATTGACGATTTTGCAGTTTAGCTTTTGACAATAGAACAGTACTTAATGCGATACCAAGAAATAACCCTAGTGCACAGCAAATACTTATTATGAAAGCGAGAGGAATTTCTGCACTTGCTATTATAAAGTTTATTTGGACTAAATGAGGGTTTTGCGAACCCAAAACAAATAGCAAAAATAGCAAGCACAGGAGAAAAGTGGTTTTGAGAATTTTTGTCAAAATAACCCCAAATTATGCAATACTTGCATTTACGCGATCGCGTAATTCTTTTCCTGGCTTAAAGTGTGGTACATATTTACCTTGTAGCTCAACTTTATCACCCGTTTTAGGGTTACGACCCACACGAGGAGCGCGGAAGTGAAGTGAGAAACTGCCAAAACCACGGATTTCAATTCTATCTGAACTAGATAAAGAATCAGCCATAAGTTCTAACACTTCTTTTACTGCGTTTTCTACATCTTTCGCTGGAATATTTGCGTGCTGTTCAGCAAGTTTTTCAATCAGTTCTGATTTTGTCATGTAAGTACCCTTTATAATTGTAATAGGAAGAGCAGCTAAGCCGCTCTTCCAAGTCGACTAATTAGTCTTTTTGAGCATTTTTGAAAGCTGCAGCCATAGCGTTTTCGAACTGTGGCTCTTCTTTCTTAAGCTTGTCTAGAGCTTCTTTCTCTTCAGCTTCTGAAATTGCTTTGATTGATAGGCTGATAGCACGGTTCTTGCGATCAACACCAACAAACTTAGCTTCTACTTCGTCACCTACAGAAAGTACTGTTGAAGCGTCTTCTGTACGCTCAACTGCAACGTCAGCTACACGGATGTAACCTTCAACGCCTTCGATAAGCTCAACTGTAGCGCCTTTAGCATCAACTTCAGTTACTTTACCTTTAACAATAGCACCTTTTTTGTTTGCGTCCAGGTAGTTATTGAAAGGATCAGCTTCGATTTGCTTAACGCCTAGAGAGATACGCTCACGCTCTGGGTCAACTTGTAAAACGATAGCTGTGATTTCGTCACCTTTCTTGAATTCACGTACAGCTTCTTCGCCTGGCGTGTTCCAAGAAATGTCTGAAAGGTGAACTAGACCGTCAATGCCGCCTTCTAGGCCGATGAAGATACCGAAGTCAGTGATTGACTTGATCTTACCAGTAACTTGGTCGCCTTTGTTTTGTAGACGAGCAAATTCTTGCCATGGGTTAGCTTTACATTGCTTAAGACCTAGAGAAATACGACGACGCTCTTCGTCGATTTCAAGAACCATAACCTCAACAGTGTCACCTAAGTTAACAACTTTTGAAGGGTGGATGTTCTTGTTAGTCCAATCCATTTCAGAAACGTGAACTAGACCTTCTACGCCTTCTTCGATTTCAACGAAACAACCGTAGTCAGTTAGGTTAGTTACACGACCAGAAAGTTTAGAACCTTCTGGGTAACGACCAGCGATAGCTGCCCATGGATCTTCGCCAAGTTGCTTAAGACCTAGAGAAACACGTGTTTTGTCTTTGTCGAACTTAAGTACTTTAACTAAGATCTCGTCACCAACGTTAACGATTTCGCTTGGGTGCTTAACGCGCTTCCAAGCCATATCTGTGATGTGTAGAAGACCGTCAACACCGCCTAAATCAACGAATGCACCGTAGTCAGTAAGGTTCTTGATGATACCTTTAACTTCTTGACCTTCAACAAGGTTTGCAAGAAGTTCATCACGCTCTTGTGAGTTTTCTGACTCGATAACAGCACGACGAGAAACAACAACGTTGTTACGCTTCTGGTCAAGCTTGATAACTTTGAATTCTAACTCTTTACCTTCAAGGTGAGCTGTGTCACGTACTGGGCGCACGTCAACTAGTGAACCTGGTAAGAATGCACGGATAGTGTCAACTTCAACAGTGAAACCACCTTTAACCTTACCATTGATGATACCAGTAACAGTTTCTTGCTCTTCACATGCTTTTTCAAGACGGATCCAAGCTTCGTGACGCTTAGCTTTCTCACGAGAAAGGATAGTTTCACCAAAACCATCTTCGATTGCATCTAGTGCAACATCTACTTCATCACCAACTGCTACTTCTAATTCACCAGCAGTGTTTTTGAATTGCTCAGCAGGGATTGCGCTTTCAGATTTAAGACCAGCGTCAACTAGTACGATGTTATTTTCAATTGAAATAACAGTACCTTTAACGATTGAACCTTGTTCTGCTTCAAAACCCTTTAGGCTTTCTTCAAATAACTGTGCAAAATTTTCTGACATTATAAGTCTCTAAATAATATATCCATTTGGCTATCCTGCCGCGTGGGGTTGTTGTAAAAATTAACTTAGTCCGTTAGTTAATCAATAAATTCTTTTCAATACACAAAGACACTACTTTCTCAAATGCTTGTTTTGCATCAAGTTCTGTAGTGTCTATAACAATTGCATCTTCCGCTGGTACAAGCGGTGCCACTGGGCGATTCATATCGCGATCATCGCGGGCTTTAATATCTGCAACTAGGCTGTCTATTTTAACATCAACACCACGTTGCTTCAACTCAAGAAAACGACGATTTGCACGCTCTTCCGCTGATGCAGTTAAGTATATTTTTAAAACAGCGTCAGGAAATACAACCGTGCCCATGTCACGCCCATCTGCAATTAGGCCTGATTCATTTCTAAATGCACGTTGTCTTCGTAATAACGCTTCTCGAACACTCGGTAAAGCCGCTATTTTAGAAGCCACACCACCCACCTCTTCGGTACGAATAGATTTGGTGACGTCTTCGCCCTCTAAAACAATTTTACCATTACCAGTGTCAGTATCTACCACAAATTGCACATCTAAATTGGCCGCTAACGGCAATAAAGCTTCTTCATCTGTTGGCGCTATCATATGGTGGCTAGAAGCTAATGCTAATACACGATAAATCGCACCACTATCTAATACGTCCCAGCCAAGCTTATTTGCTAATAAACGGCAAACGGTTCCTTTACCTGAACCACTTGGTCCATCGACTGTAATAACTGGTTGATTAACCTTCATTACAACCTCCCAAAATGTACAAAACTAAAATCGCCGCGCAGTATAAGCGATAATTAAAAAATTATCGCTACTTTACGGTGAAAAAACTGTGATTTCTATCAAAGAATCTAGTTTGAAACACTTGCAAGTGTTTCAAAATATGTAGGAAATGTTTTATAGGTACATTTAGGGTCATTAATGATGATATCGTGACCGCCGACAGCAACCATTGAAAAACACATGGCGATACGGTGATCATCATAAGTATCAATTTCCGCAAGTTGTATGCTTTGTGTTGGTGTTACTTCAATAAAGTCATGTCCTTCAACAACCTCAGCACCCAGTTTACGAAGTTCTGTTGCCATCGCATACAGTCTGTCTGTTTCTTTAACACGCCAGTTATAAATATTGCGTATAGCGGTTTTACCTTCAGCAAAAAGCGCTACAGTGGCAAGTGTCATAGCTGCATCTGGAATTGCATTAGCATCAATATCAACACCCTTAAGTGCACCTTTAGATACGACTAGGTAATCATCATGCCATTCGATGTTTGCACCCACTTGCTCCATCACTTTGGCAAATCCAATATCACCTTGCACGCTTGCTGCGCCAACACCATTAATACGGATTGTGCCACCATTAATAGCAGCTGCTGCGACAAAATATGACGCGCTAGAAGCATCACCTTCTACCATAATGCGACCAGGTGATTGGTATGTTTGATTACCCTTAACGACAAACCTTTCGTAATTTTGATTATCTACAGTAATACCGAATTTAGTCATCACACCTAATGTAATATCAATATAAGGCTTTGAAACAAGCTCACCTTTAATACTAATTTCAGTATCATTTGAGAACAGAGGAGCTGCCATTAACAATGCAGTTAGAAATTGGCTTGATATACTGCCATCTATCTCAACCTTACCACCTGATAATTGCTTACCTGTAATTTTAAGCGGTGGATAATCTTTATTTTTAAGATATTCAACATCTGCATCTAAAGTATGTAACGCATCCACAAGGTGACCAATAGGCCTTTCTTCCATGCGTGGCTCACCGATTAATTCAAATTCGCCTTGTGATGTTGCTAATACAGCTGTTAGCGGGCGAAATGCAGTACCCGCATTACCTAAAAAGAGCGGCTCGTTCGGTGTATTGAACACTCCACCCTTGCCAGTGACTTGGGCAATTGTTTTGTCAGCGTTAAGTGTAACCTCTATTCCCATATCATTGAGGGCTTTTAGCATATGGCGAATATCGTCACTATCGAGCAGGTTTTCAACTTGTGTAGTACCTTCGCATAAAGCCGCTAACAATAGAATACGATTAGATAAACTCTTAGAACCAGGTAATGTTACTTCACCATTTACACGCTTAATGGCTTTTAAATGTAATTGTTCCATTAATTGTGCTCCTTTTCGAATTTATGCATAAAGTCAACCAGTGCTTTTATACCCTCAATAGGCATTGCGTTATAAATACTCGCACGCATACCACCTACCATGCGATGACCTTCAAGTGCGAGCAAACCAGCTTGTTTTGACTGGGCCAAAAATGCTTGATTGAGTGATTCATCATTGAGCCAAAATGGCACATTCATTCGGGAACGAAAATCATTGGCAACGGTATTTTTATAAAACTGACTATTATCAATAAAATCGTATAGTAACGCTGCCTTTTCGATATTAACTTGTTCTATGGCAGCGACACCACCCTGGGCTTTTAGCCACTTAAACACTTCCGCTGCTAAGTACCAAGAATAAGTTGGTGGTGTGTTATACATGCTTTCTTTTTTAGCTTCTAAAGCGTAATCGAAAATGCTTGCTTTCTGTGTGCCTTGTCGTGAAAGAAGTGACTTTTTCACAATTACAATTGCAAGGCCAGAAGGACCAATATTTTTCTGTGCACCAGCGTAGATTAAGTCAAACTGATTGACATCAATTTCACGTGAAAGAATGTTAGAAGACATATCTGCAACAATCGGGGCATCATGTTTAACGGTATCAAAAATTTCAATGCCATCAATGGTTTCATTAGGGCAATAGTGAATATATGACGCATCTTGTGGTAGCGCCCAGTGTTCTGGTTTTAAACAATTAAATTTACCATCTGCATCATTGCGAACATTGATTTCGATTGCTTGCGTAAATTTTTGTGCTTCGTTAAACGCACCATCAGACCAAATACCACTATTAATATAGACCGCTTGCTTGTTTTCAACATGAAGATTCTGCGGGACAGTAGCGAATTGCCCTCGACCACCACCGTGCATAAATAATACAGCATAGTCGTCAGATATGTTCATTAATTCACGTAAATCACGTTCGCTTTGCTCAGCAAGGGCAATAAATTCAGCGCTGCGATGGCTTATCTCCATCACATTAACGCCAAGTCCTTGCCAGTCTAAAAACTCTTTTTGCGCTTTTTCGAGAACCTCTTTGGGCAAACTTGCTGGCCCTGCACAAAAATTATATACACTCATTCCCAAAACCTCTTTTGTACATAACTTAGAAAATAAAAAAGCGGCTGTTAGCCGCTTTTAACATTGTTCATACTGTAACTGATTAAGTATCAAATTACCGCATGTGAAAGATGAATATTTTTTCTATTCAGCTGATTGCTCTGAATTATTTTCATCTGTATTTGGTGTTTCGTTGCTTTCGCTTGAAACTGCTTCATCCTCACCTTCTTCAGAAAGGAATTGAGACTCTTCAATTTCATCGATACGCTGTAATCCAACAACTTGTTCGTCTTCAGCTGTTCGAATTAAAATAACACCTTGCGTATTTCGACCAACGGTAGATACTTCATTAACACGTGTACGTACTAATGTACCTTTGTTAGAGATAATCATGATTTCATCATTATCTTCAACCTGTACAGCACCTACAACTTTACCATTACGCTCAGATACTTTAATCGATACAACACCTTGTGTCGCACGACTCTTCGCTGGGTAATCTTCAAGCACTGTACGTTTACCGTAACCGTTTTCGGTAATCGTTAAAATTGCACCATCATTCTTAGGCACAATCAATGAAACGACTTTCACATCATCAGGCATTTTAATACCACGAACACCTGTCGCAGTACGACCCATTGGACGAAGTGCTAATAATTCTTCACCCGTTTCCGGATCAAGTTTCACTTCACCCGTTTCAGAATCACGTTGCTTTTCATTAAAGCGTACTACTTTACCGTGGTCGGTAAACAGCATGATATCGTTTGTACCGTCGGTGATATCTGCACCAATTAAGCTATCGCCTTCGTTTAGGTTGATTGCAATGATGCCAGATGCACGCTGGCGGCTGTAAGCAGTAAGTGGTGTTTTCTTAACAGTACCGTTCGCTGTCGCCATTAATACATATTTATCTTCTTCGTACTCGCGCACAGGTAAGATAGTAGTAATACGCTCATCTGCTTCAAGCGGCAGTAAGTTTACAATTGGCTTACCGCGCGCAGCACGGCTTGCAAGTGGTAACTGATACACTTTTAGCCAGTACAAACGACCAGATGTAGAGAAACATAAAATGGTATCGTGCGTGTTTGCAACTAATAGGCGTTCAATGAAGTCTTCATCTTTCATCTTAGTTGCAGATTTACCTTTACCACCACGACGTTGCGCTTCATAATCAGATAGTGGCTGATACTTCACATAACCTTCGTGAGAAAGGGTTACTACAACGTCTTCTTCGTTGATAAGATCTTCAAGACTAATATCGTGCGCTGCAGCAGTGATCTCTGTGCGACGCTCATCACCAAAGTTATCCTTAATTTCAACCAGTTCTTCACGAATAACTTCCATTAAACGTTCAGGGCTTGAAAGAATGTAAAGTAACTCAGCAATCAGATCTAACAGATCTTTATATTCGTTTAAGATCTTCTCGTGTTCTAAACCAGTTAACTTGTGTAAACGTAAGTCTAAAATTGCATTTGCCTGTGCTTCTGATAAGTAGTATTGGCCATCGCGAATACCTAAATCAGCAGCAAGCCATTCTGGACGTGCTACATCATCTTCGCCTGCTTTTTCAAGCATGCCTTTAACATTTCCAAGTTCCCAGCTACGAGAAAGTAAGCCAATTTTTGCTTCTTCACGTGTTTGCGAGCGACGAATTACCTCGATAATAGGATCGATATTCGCAAGCGCGATTGCTAAACCTTCAAGGGTATGTGCTCTATCACGTGCTTTACGTAAATCAAATACCGTACGACGCGTTACAACTTCACGGCGGTGGGTAACAAACGCTTCAAGCATTTCTTTAAGGTTAAGTAGTTTTGGCTGACCATTATCTAGCGCAACCATGTTCATACCAAACACTGTTTGCATTTGTGTTTGTGCATAAAGGTTGTTTAAAACAACTTCGCCTACTTCACCGCGTTTAATTTCGATAACAATGCGCATGCCGTCTTTATCAGACTCATCACGCAGTGCACTAATGCCTTCGATTTTCTTGTCTTTTACAAGTTCGGCAATTTTCTCAATTAAACGTGCTTTGTTAACTTGGTACGGGATTTCATGAACAATAATTGTTTCTTTACCCGTTTTTTCGTTAATTTGAACTTCCGCTTTGGCACGAATGTATACCTTGCCTCGGCCAGTCTTATAAGCTTGTTCTATGCCTTTTTTACCACTGATAATACCCGCAGTTGGGAAGTCAGGGCCTGGAATGTATTCAATTAACTCGTCAATTTGAATATCTGGGTTTTCAATAACCGCTAAACAGCCGTTAATTACTTCTGATAGGTTATGCGGCGGGATATTCGTCGCCATACCTACTGCGATACCAGATGCACCATTAACTAATAAGTTAGGTACGCGGGTTGGTAACACCGCTGGAATTTTTTCAGTGCCATCATAGTTATCAACGTAATCGACCGTTTCTTTTTCAAGGTCTGCTAATAATTGATGTGCCATTTTAGCCATACGTACTTCGGTATAACGCATTGCAGCAGCGCTATCACCGTCTACCGAACCGAAGTTACCTTGACCATCTACTAATAAATAACGAAGTGAGAACGGCTGAGCCATACGTACTATCGTATCGTAAACAGCGCTATCACCATGCGGGTGGTATTTACCGATTACGTCACCTACAACACGTGCAGACTTTTTATAAGGTTTGTTCCAATCATTATTGAGTTCATTCATTGCGAAAAGTACGCGACGATGAACAGGCTTTAAACCATCTCTGACATCTGGTAGCGCACGACCTACAATTACGCTCATTGCGTAATCGAGGTATGAATTTTTTAATTCATCTTCAATATTGATTGGAAGGATTTCATTGGCGAGATCTGTCATCCGATTTCTCTTCCTTCAATCGTGTATTAATTCAGTTATTATTTTTATAACCAAAGCATGCTAACACAAAAAATCATTATTTACAGGCTGTAAGCGGTAGTCTTTTTATAAAAAATCCCTTTATAATGCCCTCAAATCACTCTGGATGCTTTTTATGACCGTTCAACAAAATGTAGATGCAAGCGAAATTGCAAAGTTTGAGGCTATGGCCGACCGATGGTGGGACCTTAATGGTGAATTTAAACCACTACACGAAATCAACCCATTAAGACTCGATTTCATTAACCTAAACAGCCAAGGTGTCTTTTCAAAAAAAGTATTAGATGTTGGCTGTGGCGGCGGAATTCTGGCTGAAAGTATGGCCAAATTAGGCGGTGACGTCACTGGTATAGATATGGGTGAAGAACCATTGAATGTGGCAAAACTCCATGCATTGGAAGTCGGTGTGTCACTTAACTATGAAAAAGTAACTGCAGAAGAGTTTGCTCTACAATACCCTGCTCAGTTTGATGTCGTAACATGCATGGAAATGCTTGAGCATGTTCCAGACCCTGAATCAGTTATTGCGTCACTTGCATCTTTGGTTAAACCTGGCGGCCATGTATTTATGTCGACGCTCAATAAAACACTTAAGGGGTATTTGTTTGCCATTGTAGGAGCCGAACATTTACTTAAAATAGTTCCTAAGGGAACGCATGATCACGATAAATTTATAAAACCGGCAACTTTAATCAATTGGGCAGAAAAATACGGATTAAAAGCACGTATTATGAAAGGCCTTAGCTATAACCCAATAGGTCAAACCTACAGCTTAACTAACGATGTTTCTGTTAACTATATGATCCATTTTGAAAAGCTGGCTTAAAACAGCATGTATCAAGCAATACTTTTTGATCTTGATGGCACCTTAATCGACAGTGCAGATGATTTAGGTGCTGCTTTGAACCATGTGTTAAAGCAAAACAATAAAGAAACCGTGTGTGCAAAGCGCTATCGAACGCAAGCATCAAACGGCACGATTGCCCTACTCAAGCTTGGCTTTGGTAGTGAATGGGAGTCGTTTGACAGACAAAAACAAGATAACCTCAAACAGTCATTCCTCAACTTTTACAGGGAAAATTTATGGTGCAAAAGCCGTTTTTATGAGGGAATTAAGCCATTAATAATGTTGTTAGATGATAAACAGATCCCTTGGTCTATTGTAACGAATAAACCAGCACATTTAACAGCCCCATTAATTGCGCAAATACCCGAATTTAAATCATGTCAAAATGTGGTATCTGGTGACACGTTAGAAAAAGCTAAACCCTACCCTGATCCTTTATTGCATAGTTGTCGTTTAATGAATGTTGACCCAGCCCATTGCCTTTATGTTGGTGATGACGAAAGAGACATTATTGCGGGTAATTCTGCGACGATGAAAACAGCTGCCGCTAAGTGGGGCTATCTTAATGGTAATGACGTTTTAAGCTGGCAATTCCACTTTTCCTTTGACTCCCCTTGGTTATTGCTTAACCATATATCTAGTTGCACTGATAAAAAATAACCACAATATATTGTGGTTATTTTATTCATGGACCCAAAAACAGTATCTTGTAAATTTGCAACAAATAAATTTTAAATATTTTTTTTTATCGTATTTTTTTCGTTGTTTTTTCACATTGGCTAAACATACTTTGCTTAACACGTTAGTGGATGCTAACACACTAGTTAGTAAAAATTTGATCGCTTATTTTCTCGCTTTTATAGGCCTTGAAAAATGACTTAGACCCCTCTATCTTGTGATCATCTGTGATGGCGACACCATATCTAGTAGCTAAGCTTAAAAAGCCACTTTTGATGATTTCGCCTGAGCCGTGCGCTAAATAATAGGACTAAAGTCCAACAACACTATTTCGACATAATAAAAATTATTTGCTCGTTTGAAGGAAATTGCAGGCATAACTATGAACCAAGAGCTTTCAGTCAGTAAACGTGACGGTCGCAAGGAACCGCTTGACCTAGACAAAATTCACCGCGTTATTGCATGGGCAGCAGAGGGCCTAAATAACGTTTCTGTTTCTCAAGTAGAATTAAAGTCACATATTCAGTTTTATGATGGTATTCGCACTGAAGATATTCACGAAACTATTATTAAAGCTGCTGCAGATTTAATTTCTAAAGAAACACCCGATTATCAATATCTCGCTGCACGTTTAGCGATATTCCATTTGAGAAAGAAAGCTTATGGCCGTTTTGAGCCGCCAACGCTTTACGATCATATGGTTAAGATGGTCGAAATGAATAAGTACGACCCTCATTTACTTGCTGATTACAGTAAAGAAGAAATCGACGAGCTCGATGCTTACCTAGAGCACGGTCGTGATCTGACTTTCAGTTATGCCGCTGTAAAACAATTAGAAGGTAAATATCTGGTTCAAAACCGTGTTTCTGGTGAGATTTACGAAAGCGCGCAGTTTTTATACATCTTAGTTGCTGCGTGTTTGTTTTCTAAATATCCTAAATCAACACGCTTGGATTATGTAAAGCGTTTTTACGATGCAACCTCAACATTTAAGATTTCTTTGCCTACGCCTATCATGGCAGGTGTACGTACTCCAACACGCCAGTTTAGCTCGTGTGTATTAATCGAATGTGATGACAGCTTAGATTCTATCAATGCAACATCTTCATCAATCGTTAAATATGTAAGCCAGCGTGCAGGTATTGGTATCAATGCAGGACGTATCCGTGCATTAGGTAGTCCAATTCGTAACGGTGAAGCTTTTCACACTGGCTGTATCCCATTTTATAAACACTTTCAAACAGCAGTTAAAAGCTGTTCTCAAGGTGGTGTACGTGGTGGCGCTGCAACCTTATTCTATCCACTATGGCACTTAGAAGTAGAAAACCTGCTTGTACTTAAAAACAACCGTGGTGTTGATGATAACCGTGTTCGTCATTTAGATTATGGTGTGCAATTTAACAAAGTAATGTATTCACGCTTAATAAAAGATGATTATATTACGCTATTTAGTCCATCAGATGTGCCTGGCCTTTATGATGCTTTCTTTGAAGATCAAGAAGAGTTCGAACGTTTATACTTACAGTACGAACAAGATGAGTCAATTCGTAAGAAGCGTATAAAAGCGATTGAATTATTCTCAATGTTTGCCCAAGAGCGTGCAAGCACAGGTCGTATCTATCTACAGAATGTTGACCACACAAATACGCACAGTCCGTTTGATTCTAAGGTTGCTCCTATTCGTCAATCTAATCTGTGTTTAGAAATTGCATTGCCTACCAAACCATTAAAACATGTAATGGATGAAGAAGGTGAAATTGCGCTGTGTACACTTTCTGCATTCAATTTAGGTGCGATCAAGTCACTTGACGAGTTAGATGAGCTCGCTGAACTTGCTGTTCGTGCACTTGATAATCTACTTGATTACCAAGACTACCCAGTACCTGCGGCTTACAATGCAACAATGGGGCGTCGTACTCTCGGTATTGGTGTAATTAACTACGCGTACTACCTTGCAAAGAATGGCGTTAAGTATTCTGATGGTTCAGCAAATGCATTAACACACCGTACGTTCGAAGCAATTCAATATTATTTAATGAAGGCATCAAACGAGCTTGCGAAAGAAAAAGGTGCGTGTCCTAAGTTTAACGAAACAACTTACGCAAAAGGTATCATGCCAATTGATACCTATAAGAAAGACCTTGATTCAATTTGCGATGAACAACTGCATTTAGATTGGGATGGTCTACGTGAAAGTATCGTGCAGCATGGTATGCGTAACTCAACGCTTTCAGCACTTATGCCTTCCGAGACATCGTCACAAATTTCTAACGCGACGAACGGTATTGAACCACCGCGTGGTCATATCAGCGTTAAAGCAAGTAAAGATGGTATCTTGAAGCAAGTAGTACCTGAATATGAGCGACTTCAAGATGCGTATGAATTACTTTGGGACATTCCAAGTAACGATGGTTACCTACAGCTTGTTGGTATTATGCAGAAGTTTATCGATCAAACAATTTCTGCAAACACAAATTATGATCCAAATAAGTTTGAAGGCGGTAAAGTTCCTATGAAGCTATTGCTGAAAGACTTACTGACTGCTTACAAGCTTGGTGTAAAAACACTTTACTATCACAACACCCGTGATGGCGCATCAGATTCTCAGGACGAGCTTAAGCCAGAGCTTGAAGATGACGGCTGTGCAGGCGGCGCGTGTAAAATCTAATCCACATCGGGCAAAGTAATCTTATTTTGCCCGTTAGTTTGTTTTCTCTAGAGTAAAAATTACTATGTCGTATTCTACATTTAGCCGCGAGCATAACGACCAATTAAAAGAACCTATGTTCTTTGGACAAACTGTTAATGTTTCGCGCTACGATCAACAAAAGCACCCTATTTTCGAAAAATTAATCGAAAAACAACTTTCATTTTTCTGGCGCCCAGAAGAAGTTGATGTAAGTAAAGACCGCATTGATTTTGAAGGTTTACCGGCTCATGAAAAACACATTTTTTTAAGCAACCTAAAATACCAAACTTTGCTTGATAGTGTTCAAGGTCGTTCACCGAATATTGCCCTACTACCAATAGTATCAATTCCTGAGCTTGAAACATGGATCGAAACATGGGCCTTCAGTGAAACAATTCATAGTCGCTCTTACACACACATAATTCGAAATGTTACAAAACAGCCTGAACTGATTTTTGACGACATTGTTACCAATGACAAAATTGCAGAGCGCGCTGAAGAAGTAACACGTTATTATGATGAATTAATCAGCTTAACCACGCTTTATAATGAATACGGCGAAGGCAAGCACCAAATTAATGGTGAAGAAGTAAAAATAAACTTGTTTGATCTCAAGAAAAAACTTTACCTTTGTATTATGTCGGTAAATATTCTTGAAGCAATTCGTTTTTACGTAAGCTTTGCGTGTTCTTTTGCATTTGCAGAGCGTGAGCTAATGGAAGGTAACGCTAAAATAATCAAGTTAATTGCGCGAGACGAAGCGCTTCACTTATCAGGTACACAACATATTCTAAATATAATGCAAGAAGGTGATGATGATCCTGAGATGGCGATTGTCGCTGCACAGTGTCGTGAAGAATCGATTGCTATGTTTAAAAAAGCAGCTGAACAAGAAAAAGAATGGGCTGAGTACTTATTTAAAGATGGTTCAATGATTGGTTTGAATAAAGACATTCTGTGCCAATATGTAGAATACATCACAAACTCTCGTATGGCAGCAGTAGGCTTACCAACATTATTTGAAACAAGTTCAAATCCGATTCCATGGATCAATGCATGGCTTGTATCAGATAACGTTCAAGTTGCACCGCAAGAAGCCGAAATTAGCTCATACCTTGTAGGTCAAATTGACGCTGAAGTTGACGCCTCTGAATTTGGTGACTTTGACCTTTAATGTGTAAAGTTACCATTGCGAATACTGATCAGAGTCTTCACTTCGACTCTGATCAGCCTAACCTTCTTACCTTCCTAGAAAAAAATCAATTAAAGCCACAGTTTCACTGTCGTGAAGGGTTTTGTGGTGCGTGTCGCTGCAAATTGAATAGCGGGCAAGTCGAATACCAGCAAGAGCCCCTAGCCTTTGTACGTAAAGGTGAGATTTTATTGTGCTGTGCAACACCTATTGATGATATTGAAATCGATATTCCAAAATTCTAATCAGTGTTCAATAGCCCTATTCTTTAACTAAGCCATGTTTATGTCATGGATTTGCAATAATCACCAAATAGCATATGTAATGTTATAACAATTTATTTATTTATGTGCACTAAGGTGTTACAGTATCACATAACATGAATTTTCAGTTAAAAATTTAGAAGTATTGTTTATGAAAAAGTCTCTCATTAGCTTAGCGGTGTTAAGCGTTGTTTTTCCACTTACCTCTCAAGCAGCACCTGTTTCAGGTCAACTTACCGATGCACAAGGTAACCCAATTGCTGGTGTTGCTGTTCACGTTCATGGTAAAGACAAGCAAGTTGTTACGGATAACTCAGGTAATTACCAAATCGACCTAGATGCAAATAGCCAATTACATTTCAGTAAAGATGGTTATTTAGACAAGCGCCTTGAGGTTCAAAACACAACGCAAACAATCAACCTAGTACTTGAAAAGTCATCAATCGAAGCTATTACTGTGTATGCATCAGCGTTACATAAAAGTAACTTAGAAATGACATCGCCAGTCACCGTAATTTCAGGCGACGAGTTAAAAGACCGCTCATCAAGCACCTTAGGTGAGACATTAAATAAACTACCTGGTGTTAATCAAACGTACTTCGGCCCTGTGTCATCATCTCCGGTTATCCGTGGTTTAGATGGTCCACGCGTTCGTATTATGCAAAACGGATTAGAAAGCAGTGATGCATCACGTGTCGGCCCTGATCATGCGAATACCAATGAAACATTAAGTGCTGAACAAATTGAAGTATTGCGTGGCCCTGCAACACTACTTTATGGCTCAGGTGCAATTGGTGGTGTTGTTAACGTTGTAGATGCGCGCATCCCCTCAACTAATTACGAATCACTCGAAGGTGCGGTTGAGTACAAACATGATACTGTAAATGAAGGCAACACAGCGGCATTTGTGCTGAACGGTGGTGACAATGGCTTTAATTTCCACTTAGATGGATTGAAGCGTAAAACTGAAGATACAACAGTGCCTAAGTTTGAAGCACATCATGATGAACATGAGGAAGAGCATGATGCTGAAGCACATGAAGGCGAAGATCATCACGATGAACATGATGAAGAAGCTATCGATTCTATTGAAAATAGCTTTATTGATACCACAGCGTTCAATTTAGGTACAAGCTATGTAAATGATCACCTAGTAGTGGGTATTGCTTATGGAAGAATTGAATCTGACTATGGTATTCCAGGACACTCTCATGCAGGGCACGATCATGGCCATGAAGAAGAGCATGAAGAAGAAGGCCACGAGGAAGAGCATGATGCACATGAAGAGCATGGTGATGTATTTGCTCGATTAACACAAGACCGTTATCAAGCAAACTTTACATACAGCTTACATGATTCTGCCATTGAACGTTTTGATGTAAAGCTAGGTTACACTGATTACCGACATGCTGAGATTGAAGAAGGCATGGAAGGTACTGTATTTACAAATGAATCAAAAGAGTTACGTGCAACCGCTGAACATAACCTACTCGGCTGGCACGGTGTAGTTGGCTACCACTATTATGATTCAGATTACGGTGCAGATGGTGCAGAAGCATTTACACCTCACAGTGACACAACACAACATGCATTGTTTGCGCTAGAAGAAAGAACCTTTGGAGATTTCCGTGTTGAATTAGGCGCACGCTTTGAAAGTACTGAGATCGACGCACCTGAAATTTTATTAGGCCATGAAGAACACGGACACGATGAGCATGATCACGAAGAACATGGTGATGAAGAACATGGTGATGAAGAACATCATGGTGAAGAGTATGCTTATGTTGGTGAATTTGACAGTATTAGTTTATCTGCCGGTACAATCTGGAATTTTCAAGAAGGCCATTCTCTTGCCTTATCAGTAGGTCACTCTGAACGTTCACCAAGTGCAGCAGAACTATTATCAAATGGTCTGCACATTGCAACAGGTACCTATGATTTAGGGTTAGGCTATGAAATTGAAGAGGGTGAAATCCACTTTGAGCCTGAGAATATTGAGCAAGAAACATCAAACAACCTTGATTTAACATTGCGTAAATTTAATGGTGATTTTGGTTACACGATTAATGCTTTTTATAACCAGATTGATAATTTCTATTTCCAACAAGATACTGGCTTAGTAATCGACTCACACCATGATGAAATGCTTTCAATGGAAGAATTCTTATCACATGGTCATGATGAAGACGAAGCAACACGTGTTTTCCAATATCAATACGCCGATGTTGATTTATACGGTATTGAGTTTGATGTTCACTACCAAGTTAACAGTGACTTAATGCTTAAAGTGATGGGTGATCATATTCGTAACGATGTGAAAGACACATCTGAATATTTACCACGCTTCCCGCAAAATAAACTGGGCTTTGAAGCAGAGTATGACTGGCAAGCATTGCAGTTAAACTTCTCTGCTACTCATTACTTTGAGCAAGATAAACTGGGTGCACATGAAACACATACTGAAAGTTATACTTTGCTTGATATCGCTGCAAAATATAATTTAGATGTTCTAAACACAGACTCTTATATCTTTGCTAAAGTGCAAAACTTAACGGATGAGTTAGCGTTTAGCCATACTTCATTTATTAAAGATATTGCACCGTTACCTGGTCGTAATTTCCAATTAGGTATGCGCGTTTACTTTTAAACACACAAATACTATTAAAATGTAATAAAGGGCGTTAGATACGCCCTTTATTTTTATCTAATTTTCTTAAACCACCAAAATCTCTGCTAAAATTCACATAAAATCAATATAAACAACTCTAAGAGGTAAATGTGCGAGCATTTCCATTAATTACATTGTGTGCATCATGCTGTTTAGCCAGTAATGTTTCTGCAAAAACCCTATTCTCAGATTTTAGTGTCAGTTATTTAAATGGTAGCAACTATGAAGTGGGTGATAATAAACGCCAAGTAATGACACTAGAGCATGTAGCAGCGACGACATGGGGTGATAGTTTTACCTTTGTTGATCGTCTCGAATCAAATAATGGTGATAAAGAAATTTATGGCGAATTCTCACCGCGATTCAAGCTAACTGAATTTGAAAATAGCCCTGTTAAAGCCCTATATGTTGCTACCACAATTGAATATGGTAATTTCTCTTCACACACAGGTGCTGGCTCTAGCTTAACCAACTATTTATATGGTGTTGGCGCAGGCTTTGATGTGCCCTATTTTAACTACTTTAATGTTAATTTTTATTACCGTAATAACGAACATGGTGATAATAATTATCAAACAACCGTTACCTGGGGCTTGCCAATTGGCCCGTTTTATTATGATGGCTTTATGGATTATGCAACAAGTCGTGATAACAATGTTTCACAAATGAATCTTACATCACAACTTAAATATGATGTTGCGCCACACCTGAATTTAGATTCTAAATTGTATATTGGTGTTGAATACGTTTATTGGCTAGATAAGTTTGGTATTGATGGCGTTAATGAAAATAACGTTAATTTACTCGTCAAGTACCATTTTTAAAATTATCGTCAATTAAATAAAAAGCCCTGCATTTGCAGGGCTTTTTAAAATAGAAGACTTAGATACTAACACGTTTATAATCGCGATACTCTGGTAACCAGTAGTTCTTCTCAATTAAGCTTGCTAGTTTTTCATCCGAAATTTCTAAGGCAACACTTTGCTCAATTGCTTTTTTCGCAACGTTAAAGGCGATTTTCTTTGACAGTGCTTCAACTTGAGTCAACGGCGGTAACAAGCTGCCCTCTCCAGTATTTGCTCGCGGTGATGCTGCAGCAAGAGTTTCACTTGCAACCATTAGCATTTCATCTGTAATTCGTTTAGCACCAACAGCAACAACGCCTAAACCAATACCTGGGAAAATATAACTATTATTACATTGAGGAATAATGTGTTCTTTACCATTGAACGTCACTGGTTCAAATGGGCTGCCTGTTGCAACAATCGCTTCCCCATTAGTCCAAGCAATCACATCTTCTGGCATCGCTTCAACTTGTTTAATTGGATTGCTTAGTGGGAAGATAATAGGCTGTTTGCATCCTTGATGCATTGCTTTGATCACCTGTTCAGTGAATAGCCCTGGCTGCCCTGATACACCAATTAAAATATCCGGTTTTGCACAGTGCATTACATCAAGTAAAGACGCGTAATCACCGCTGTAATTCCATTCACTTAATGATTCTTGTTTTTGAGTAAGCACTTGCTGGAAATCACGTAAGTCTTTCATACCTTCGGTCAATAAACCGAAGCGGTCAACCATAAAGATTTGTGAGCGCGCTTGCGCTTCACTAATGCCTTCACTCACCATTTGTGAAATAATTTGCTCAGCAATACCGCAACCCGCTGATCCTGCACCAACAAATACCACTTTTTGTGATGATAACGCTTCACCTTTAACACGACATGCTGCTAATAAAGAACCAACAGTCACTGAAGCTGTACCTTGAATATCATCATTAAAGCTACAAATTTTATCACGGTAGCGCTGTAAAAGTGGCATTGCATTTGGCTGTGCAAAGTCTTCAAATTGCAACATTACACTCGGCCAACGACGTTTTACAGCATTGATAAATAACTCTAAGAATTCATCGTATTGCTCTTGAGAAATACGTTTGTGACGGCGTCCCATATACATTGGGTCATCAAGCAATGTCTGATTATTTGTACCCACATCAAGCATAACTGGTAGTGTATAAGCAGGACTAATGCCACCGACCGCAGTGTAAAGTGATAATTTACCGATAGGAATACCCATACCACCAATACCTTGGTCACCTAAACCAAGAATGCGCTCACCGTCAGTGACAACAATAACTTTCACTTTACCTTTTGTTGCGTTACGAAGAATATCATCAATATTATGGCGATCTTCATACGAAATAAATAAACCACGGTGCTTACGGTAAATATCAGAAAAGCGCTCACACGCCTCTCCTACTGTTGGCGTATAGATGATCGGCATCATCTCTTCTAGATGATCACGTACTAACCTAAAGAATAACGTTTCGTTAGTATCGTGAATTGCACGTAAGTAGATATGCTTATTAAGATTATTAGTAAAGCTCTTGTATTGTTGGTAACAGCGCTCAACTTGCTCTTCAATCGATTCAAAAATTGGTGGCAATAAGCCAGCCAAATTAAACTGTTCACGTTCGCGTTGACTAAATGCACTGCCTTTATTTAACAGTGGAGTTTCAATTAATGTTGGTCCTGCATAAGGAATATACAGGTAATTTTTATTTGTGTGTTCTGTCATTATATTCTTGGTGGTGTGTTGTAATAGTTCTAATTATTAAACCAAAGTTTAAAAATGCAAAACTATAAGATAATTAACGGATAATTAAAAAACATTATCTAAGTAGCAATAAGTTAAAGCAATGGCTGAATTAAAGAATTAACCAAGTTTAACTTATTACTATCATTTTATTTACGTGCTCGAGATTACTCGCCTATTGCGACACCTTCACGCCTTGGATCAGCAGCACCAAGTAGTTTATCACCCTCAACCATAACGGCGTGAATACCTGAATTTAAGTCACGAATAACTACAGTGTGCCCTTTTGCCTCAAGCGCGGGTTTGAGATGTTCGATGTCCGAACCCTTTTCAAGCGTAGTAACGCGATTTCGATTTGTGATATTGGCAAGCTCAATCGCTTGTTGCGGCGAAAGACCAAAATCTAATACACCGACAAGCGCTTTAGCTACATAGTTAATAATGCGTGAACCACCAGGAGAACCGATTACTAATTTAAGACTGCCATCTTGATTAAATACCATTACCGGTGACATAGATGAGCGCGGGCGTTTATTTGGTTCAACACGGTTTGCAACTAGTTTATCATCACGTTTAGGGTTGAACGTAAAATCTGTAAGTTGATTGTTTAATAAATAGCCATTAACCATTAAGCCAGAGCCAAAACCCATTTCAATTGATGTCGTCATAGACACAGCGTTCCCATGGCTATCAACAATGGAGACATGTGACGTATTTGGCTGTTCATAATTTACTTGAGTATCAGACCAATCCTTTGAAAAATCACCCGGTAACGCTGTTCCCATATCTGTATTTTTAATTAGTGAACTGCGTGCTTTTAAATAGCTAGGATTGATCATATTTTGCGTTGGTACATCAACAAAATCCGGATCTGCTATATAAAAATCACGATCAGCAAATGCGAGTCTTGACGCTTGTGTAAAAGCATGTGCTGAATCGGTATCCCAATGCTGTTGTAACGGTGCATTACTGTGTTCTAATAAAGCCATAATTTGCAGCACGGTAATACCACCAGAACTAGGCGGTGCCATTGAACACACTTTGTATGCTTTATAAGGCGCACAAACTGGTTTGCGTTCAATACTACGATAATTGATTAGGTCGTCATACGATAAATGGCCAGGTGCAATCGCAGAAGTTTTAACTGCATTTACCAATTGTTTCGCATTCTCCCCCTGATAAAAAGCGTTAACGCCTTGTTTGGCGACCTTTCTATAGAGTGCAGCTAATTTAGGGTTCTTTTTTACACTACCAGCTTTAAGCGCTTCACCATTTGGCATAAAGTAAGCTTTGGTATCATCAATTAACGCAACCCCCGGGTTTATTTTCAGACTTACAAGTTTTTCTAATCGGGGCGATACCACAAATCCGTTTTCACTCAGTTCAATTGCATCAACAAACAATTCATTCCATGGGAGTTTACCATAACGGGTGTGTGCTTGATGTAAGGCAGCAAACGCACCCGGAACACCAACAGAGCGCCCGCCCACAACCGCTTCAATCCAGCGAATAGGCTTACCATTTTCATCTAAGAACAATGATTCTGTGGCTTTTGCAGGTGCAGTTTCACGACCATCAAAACTGGTTAGGTGTTGCGCTGATTTATCATAATGCATTAAGAACAGACCGCCACCAATACCTGATGATTGTGGCTCAACTAAGGTCAATACTAATTGCACTGCAATTGCAGCATCCACCGCACTGCCACCTTTAGCAAGTACTGCAGCGCCTGCTTTTACGGCATAGGAGTTGGCTGCTGAAACCATGTATTTATTTGCTACAACTTGTTGTTTTTCTGTCAGTCCCGTACTTGCTTCTGGTTCACCCACAATGGTTGCGAAGCTATTAATTGATACTAAGCTTGACGCCAGAATTACACGAGAGAGCGTTTGTTTTAGTTTTTTCATAATTATGGAATCTGTTTATTTGTGATAATCTTACCTACATTTAATGCTTATTAACACCTATCAATTATGTTAAACCTGCCGTTTGAAAAGCGATTTATCTCTGCCCCTATTATTCTAATCATTTCCGCCATTGTAATTTTCGCCACACCATTGAGTGAATTGTTCGAGTACAATCGTACCCTATTTGCCACAGGAGAATACTGGCGCATTATCACAGGACATTTTAGTCATTCAAATGGCTACCACTTAATGCTTAATTTAGCAGGTGTTGCGCTTATTTGGGCACTTCATGGCGAGTACTATGACAGTAAAAAATATGCCTTAGCACTATTTTTACTCGCTCTTTACACTGGCGGCGGCTTATATATTTTTTACCCTGAAAATACCATTTATAACGGGCTTAGTGGCGTATTACATGGTTTGATTATTATTGGTGCATTAATCGATTGCCAAAAAGGTATGAAAACTGGCTATTTACTATTTATTGGTGTGTGGTTAAAAATTGCATGGGAGCAATATACTGGGCCAAGTGCAGAACTTGGTGAACTAATAGAAGCACGTGTCGCCATTGAAGCACATTTAATTGGTGCAGTTTCAGGGATATTTGTTTATGCCAAGCTAAACCGAAACGCACTACGTGAACAATTAACGCAATAAAAAAGGCCGCGAAGCGGCCTTTTTACTGCTTAAATTATAAGTTCTGTTCAAATAACTTATAGATGCGACGATATTCATCTAACCAGCTTGATGGCTGTTTAAACCCATGTGGTTCTACAGGGTAAATCGCCGTTTCATAGTTTTCTTTTTCAAGCTCAATAAAACGCTGTACCAAACGCACTACATCTTGGAAGAATACATTATCATCAATCATAGGTGCGTTGATAAGTAACGGTTTTTCAAGCCCCTCTGCAAAGTAAATTGGTGAGCTACGCTTATACGCAATTGGATCAACATCTGGGTGGTTTAAGATATTTGAGGTGTATGGGTTATTATAATATGCCCAGTCAGACACAGGACGAAGTGCTGCACCCGCTTGGAATAACTCAGGACGCGTTAATAACGCCATAAATGTCATAAAGCCACCGTAAGAGCCACCATAGGTACCCACTCTATCTTTATTAACATTGGCATTTTCTGCCATCCAGTTTACGCCATCAGCCAAATCTTCGATTTCTGGTTTACCCATATGACGATAAATCGCGGTACGCCAATCTCGACCATAGCCTTTAGACGCGCGGTAATCCATGTCCATTACCACATAACCTTGCTCTGCAAGGAAAGAATGGAACATAAATTCGCGGAAGTAACCTGACCAACCTAAATGAGAGTTTTGTAAATAACCCGCACCATGGTTAAAAATAACGGCTTTACGGGCTTTGCCAGTTTCACCTTCTTTATAATCACGCGGGTAATACACTTTGGCATAAATGGGTTGATCAGTATGACTTGATGGCACCGCAACCACTTTTGGCGCTATCAGTTGGGTATTTAAGAACTTTTCAGAAACAGTATTGGTTAAACGCGTCACTTTTTCGCCATCAACATTTGATACATAGAGCTCTGGCGGTAACGCTAATTTAGAATGCGTCAGCAATAACTTTGTTTCATCCGGACTTAACTGGTAATCCGTCATTCCGTTTAAATCCGTTTGCGCACTACTTTCACCCGTGGTCAGATCTAACTTATAGATTTCATAAATACCAGGGTGTTTCTTATTTGCTTTGTAGAAAATAGATTGGCTATTACGCGTTTGTGTTAATTCTGATACAACAAACTGGCCTTTGGTTAATTGCTTGGCTTTACCGTTTAGCGGTTTTGTATAAATATGGCTATACCCTGACTCTTCAGACAAATAATAAAGCGTATCGTCTTGCTGATTTAACCAGCCAAAGTTATTGTACGTGTAATTTACCCATGCTTTGTCATGCAGGCGATGTTGAGATACCAGCTTGTTTTGCTTAAAATCAACGGTTGCAATCCAACGGTCTTTATTGTCAAACGCTTCCAGCATTATAGCCACTTGAGCGCCAGATTGATTCCATTGAATAGCACTTTGCGACCAACCCCAGTCCATCATTAGGTTGATGTGACGTGGTGCGTTTTGAGATTTGTACGTTTTACCTTCTGCTTTTGCATTTTCAGCCTTAACATCCGCTAAAACATCTTCATCAAAACCCGGTAATGTATCAAACGGCAAAGTTGTTTGCGTGTTTTCAGTTAAGTCGATAAGGATAAGTTCAGAGCCAGACGGTTTTGTATCAGCAACACGACGACGTACTTTTTCAGCAACAATTTCACCATTTTGACCAATGTAATTTGGCATTATATCGCCATCATCGCGCCAGGGTTTGCTTTCAGTAATCACTGTGATTAGCTTATCGCCCGCTGGTGATAAAACGGCACTTACAATACGATTACCTTTACCAAGGTAATAGGTATCGTTCATGATACTGTTGTTTTGCTCTGTAAGCCGTTGATTATAATTTTCTTTATCTTTTGTGTTTTTGTGAGTTAGCGCAACAAAATCAATTAGTTTATGTTGCTCTTTTGCAATGTAGCTAGTTGGCTCAGCAACACCTTGTGGTTTGTCAGCCGCTTTTAAGGCAACAATTTGCTGACGCATACCAGATTCAACATTAACTTTATAAAAACTATCTTTAACACGGTATGATAATTCACCTGATGTTAAAAATTGAAGTTGTGAAGCGCTATCGTCAGTTAAAGTCAATTGCTTTAACTGGCCGCTTGACTGCTCTAACGCAAAAATATTGCCTTTGAAAGTGTAAGCAACCCATTTATTGTCTTGGCTGAATGTGAGTTGTTTGGCACCCAGTGTATGTAATTTATCTAAGCTAACTAACTGACCGTTACCTTCACCTGTGAGTGATCGTGTGAATGTATCTCTTAGTTCATTTCCCGCTTGTTTACGTGAGTAATGTACTGCACTTGAATCAAGCGACCAAAACGCACGCTCAGGCTGTCGGCCTAACCAATCGGGATGTGCCATTGCCTGTTTTAGAGTGATAGTTTCAGGCCCCTGATGGGTAGTTGTTTCAACAACCGAAGGAAACGATTGTGCTGTTACTTGTTGTGTTGAATTGGTTGTTTTACAACCTGTTAAACTGATACATGCAGTAACAGCTAACGCGATAAGAGATTTATTATACATGGGTATTTTTTTATGGTTTAAATTATCCCAATTTAATCAAACTACATTGCAAATTAAAACTGTTCTTATCGTTTAAATATGTGATTTTGACGATTACATTTGCAGTAAAAAAAAGGCCAACAAGGTGTTGGCCGAATACTCTGCGCTAGCAATTTAGGTCGAAACGAAATGATTAATTGTCGTTTCATAGTAATAGACCGTGACCATTTCAAAATAGTTCAAAATTTATTCAAAAAATTTAAATTTATTTCTCAAAGTTGAAGACCATTGTCTACCCTTAACATATATGGAACAAGGTTAACCCGTTATGAGCAAATTTAGATTACGCATTTATCGCGGACCTGATAAAACAAGTATGGCTAAATGGCTTAAACAAGACGAGCTTGCTAATTGGTCTCGCTACCAGCACTTTTATTGCGATGGCAATGAGTCAATTATTTCTCTCGATATTGGTGACTTTTGGCAAAATATGCTGCGAAATAAGCAACCCCATTATGAACAGAGCCTTCATGGACAAGAGCGCTTACTGCAAGGCAAATACATATCACATGCAGCCGTGCCATTTTATGTAGAAGTGGATATTCAAAGTGAAGCAAACTGACACTAGCGTCGCGTCAGTTTGCTTAAAAGATTAGTTAGACAGCAATTGTGCCCTTGCTGCAACTCCTGGGTAGGCATCTTCTGGTAAATAATGTGCAAGCTGCGCTAACTTTTCACCAAGTTCTCGGTCATTCTTAGCAACCACGTTAATGTGGCCCATTTTACGGCCTGCTCGAACACCTTTGCCATACCAATGACTGGTTACACCTGGCACAGTTAACACTTCTTTTGGAATATCAGCTTGACCAAGCACATTGATCATCGCACTTGGGCCAATCATCTGCGTATCACCTAGCGGTAAATTAGCCACTGCACGAAGATGATTTTCAAACTGACTACATAACGTACCTTGCTGAGTCCAATGGCCCGAATTATGAACACGCGGTGCAATTTCATTGACCATCAGTTCACCATCAACATCGAAGAACTCAATAGCGAGCACGCCTACATAATCCATTTCTGCACTTAACTTATTAAATGCGTCTAATGCTTGTGACTGAATACCAGCATCCATGTCTGATGCAATTGATAATGTCAGTACACCGTTTGTATGTTCGTTTTCAGTAACAGGATAAACAGCGGTATTACCTTGTTTGTCGCGTGCACCAATAACAGACACTTCTCGGTTAAATGGGATCATCTTCTCAGCAATAATGGTATGCGGGAAATCAGCTGTACCACTTGCAATAAATGCCGCCATTTCAGACCAAATCTCATCCACATTTGAATCAGCTTTGATACGCCATTGGCCTTTTCCGTCGTAACCTGCTTGACACGTTTTAATTACAAGTGGCAATGCTAGCTTAGCAATCGCCTCGTCTAAATGCGCACGTTCGGTAATTAATTGGTATGGCGCGCAGTTAACACCGGCTTTATCAAGTAACGCTTTTTCGATACTGCGATCACCGCCTGCTTTAATGGCATTTTTACCAGGATAGAATTTGCCACTTTGGCAACAAAGCGCAAGCACATCATCAGGAATGTGCTCAAACTCTGCGGTAATCGCATCACTCTCAGCGATCGATGCAGTTAAATCTTGTTCATATACGTGTAATGTCAGTGGGTGAACTACCTGTTTAGTTCCAACATCATACGCTTTGATATTTAAATTAAGTGGTGCACCAGCTAAGCTCATCATACGTGCTAACTGGCCTGCCCCTAACACTAAAATATTCATATTATTCTGCTGGATTTGGGTTCGCTAAAACAGTTTCTGTTTGGTTCTTTCTGAACTCATCAATTTTTGCAAGCAGCTCTGGCTGTTGGCAACCTAAAATCTGTGCTGCAAGTAAACCTGCGTTAGCTGCACCAGGATCACCTATCGCCAAAGTACCAACCGCAACGCCTTTTGGCATTTGGCAGATTGAAAGAAGTGAGTCAACACCGTTAAGTGCTTTTGATTTAACTGGCACACCTAATACAGGAAGGCTTGTAAAGGCTGCAGCCATTCCTGGAAGGTGCGCTGCACCACCTGCGCCAGCGATAATCACTTTAATTCCACGCTCAGCTGCAGTGCTGGCATAATCGGCTAATAACTGTGGCGTACGGTGAGCTGAAACCACTTTTGTTTCATACTTAACACCGAATTTATCAAGCATCTCGGCAGCATGTTGCATGGTAGGCCAATCTGATTTTGAACCCATAATAATGCCAACAGTCATAGTCACTCCTTATCGTTAGGCACTTAATTCACAATATAAACGCGGCTAGATATGCATCATTTACAATGTGGAATATAAAATTTTTGATTTCGCGATGTGGGATTGCGAGTTGCGAATTATCTAATAATCGCCGGGTTTTCTCAATTAAAAACTGTGAATTAACGCCACGCTAAGGTAAATTACGCCAATCATTTTTAATCGCTAGGGTGTTAGATGACCAAATTTAAAGTAATCCCACCTACCACAACGGTTTATTGCAAACAGCGCGGCGAAGGTTGGACATTAACAGGCATTACAGATATCAACGAAAATACATCGGTGATGTTTGGCGGTACCCGTTACACCATTCCGGCAAAAGAAATTATTGAAACACTTTTACCGAATCAAATTGAACGTGAAAAACAAAAAGGCGCCTAATGGCGCCTTTTTAGTGAATGTTTAAGTAGATTATTTTAACGCATTAATACGTGCATCTAGCGGCGGGTGTGAACTCATTAAGTCCATTAACCCCTTACCCGATGCAATACCAAACGCCATCATCGACCCTTCAAGTTGTGATGGGTGATTTACTTTTAAACGCTCAAGAGCAGCACGCATTTTATGTGCACCCACTAAATCTGCTGCGCCCTTGTCGGCTGCAAATTCACGTTGACGGCTGAAATACGCAACAACAAAGCTTGCTAAAATACCGAATAACACTTGGAAAATCATATCGAAGATAAAATAAGTCCAAGAACCGCCTGACTCTTCTTCATCGCTATTTAGGAAATTATCTACAATTCCTGCTAACACCTTAGAAATAGCAATTACAAAGGTATTCACTACACCCTGAATTAGTGTCAGGGTTACCATATCACCATTTGCAATGTGCGATACTTCATGAGCAAGCACGGCTTCTGCTTCGTCTTGACTCATATTATGTAAAAGGCCTGTGCTTACTGCGACAAGTGAATTATTTTTACTTGGTCCCGTTGCAAATGCATTCATTTCAGGGCTGTCGTAAATTGCCACTTCTGGCATCGCAATATTAGCTTTCTTCGCTTGTTCTGCAACACGGTCAACTAACCACTTTTCAACATCTGAACGTGGTTGCTCAATTACGTGTGCGCCAGTTGATTTTTTAGCCATCCATTTCGACATAAACAGTGAAATAAATGAGCCACCAAAACCAAATAATGTAGCAATAAGTAAAATACCACCTAAGCTACGGTGCTCTATACCCAGTACTGACATAATCACTGACAGTACAATACCTAACACTAGCATTACCGCTAAGTTAGTAATTAAAAACAGAACGACTCTTTTCATTGTTACCTCAAAACGTGTTTTCTACTGCTTTATATAGTGTCAATAGCGCTAGATTCAAGATAAATTTACAAAATGACACAAATATTATTGGTTACTAAATACAGCTTAAAATTTATGTGAAATTGATTTAAATTCAGTTATCTAGTTTAAGTACCGTATTCAGTTCTTTATACACTTGAAGCTTAGGCTTTTCATTTTGAGTATTGGGTGCGATTGCAAGTAACGGGCAATCTAGTCGCGCTTTTAACGTTGCGAGATTTTCATCTTGCTCAAGCATATGCGCATCAACATAGTTTGCTATCCAACCAACACATTTTGCGCCACTTTGTTTTATATGACTCAATGTAAGAAGAGCATGATTTAAACAGCCTAGTTTTAAACCCACCACCATAATCACAGGTAATTCCTCATCAGCAACCCACTCAGATAATAAATCATTATCATTGATTGGCAGTGCCCAACCACCGGCACCTTCTACGATAAGATGATCAAGTTCTTGCTGGTTTAAAACGTTAAGGTGCTGCGACAACTCTGCTTTGGTAATGGTTACGCCCACCTGTTTAGCTGCAATATGCGGTGCAATGGGTGGTTCAAAAACATAAGGATTAATTAACTTGTATGGTAATGCAACATTACCGGACTCCATCAAGGATAACGCGTCTTCATTGACCAGTTCACCAAATGCACGCTCTGCACCCGCTGCAATTGGTTTAAACCCTGTCACAGCTTTTTGGAATTGTTTAATGTATTTAATTAAAAGGCTCGACACATGGGTTTTACCTACTTCAGTATCAGTGCCGGTTATAAATATTGATTTCATTTTTCTATCACTATGTAAGCAACATGATAGCTAACAGGGAACTGTGATTGCTCTTTTTTATAGCTAGCTAACAATGTCTTATATTTTTCTTTGCCCATTAAACCAGTGGATTTTTCACCGCTATTCACTTTATGGTTGGCGCCAATCTCTTTAATCGAGTTAAGTGCCTCTTTTGCAGTTTCGTAAAATACTTTGTGATGACAAAAACTCGTTGAAATACGTTTAAACGTGGTTTGTTTTAACGCAGCTTCGATGTCATTTTGTGATACAAACTGATTGATATGGCGTTTTGAATCAACAGCTGCAAAGGCATTTATCATTTCACTCAGCGTACCATCAGCCACTAAGCTAAAATGCGCTCGACCACCCGGTTTCAATACCGCATAAAGTGATTGAAATAGTGCTGGTAAATTGCTACTCCATTGCATTGCAAAATTACTAAACACCAAATCAAAACTATTATTTTTAAACGGTAAGTTATCCATATCAGCACACACACTTGGTGTTACCTGCTGTTGTAGCATAGCTTGGCTTAAGTCCATACTGATCACAGTGTTGCAGCGTTTTTTAAGCTCAAACGAGTTAACAAACGGCCCGCAACCTAAATCAAGGGCAACACCATAATCAGTATCTAATGACTTAATTAAGATATCAGCAGCCTGTTTTTGCACATGAGCATGATTGTGATAGTGCTTAGCAGCTTTTGAAAAATGCTGCGCAGTTATCTTCTTTTGGGCGTTTAATAGTTGGCTCATAACGTCTTTAGGCCTGTTACAAGGTGGCTTATTAATTGGTCAATGTCATCGTGATGATGCGCTGCTGTTAACGTAATTCGTAACCTTGCTGTATTATGGGGCACTGTTGGTGGCCTAATGGCTGTTAACCAAATACCTTTTTCTTTCAAATAACCACTCAGCTTTAAACATGCTTCACTATCACCTAACACCAAGGGTTGAATGGCACTATCTGAAGGCATTAATGCTAATTTATGCTCTGCTGCAAGCCCTCTAAAATACTCAATATTATGTTGCAGTTTTTGACGTTCAATTGTTGCATTATACACTTGCTGCAAGCGCGTGAGAGTTGCGCTTGCAAGCCACGGTGACATTGCTGTTGAGTAGGTGTAATCTCGATTAAATTGCAAAAGATAATTTGCTACTTCTTGACTACAAAGCACAGCTGCGCCACTACTCGCACACGCTTTACCAAAGGTAATAATTAAAATCTCAGGCTTAATTTTTGTCGCGCTGCCAAGTCCATTTTCCCCAATCACACCAAATGCATGAGCATCATCAATCATTAACCACGCATTATGTTCAGATGCTATCGCTGCAAGGTCTTCAATTGGGGCGTTATCGCCATCCATTGAAAACACACCTTCACTCACAATCAGTTTGTGTTTTGCTTTTGATTTTTCTAAACGGCGCTTTAAATGTTTGAGGTCGTTATGATTAAAACGCGTATTAGTCGCGCTTGCCGCTAAACCACCGTCAATCAAACTGGCATGATTAAGCTTATCTTGAAAGATTTCACTTTCCGGTGCATTCATTAAACTTTTTAGCACACTGGCATTTGCACTAAAGCCTGAATTAAACAGTAAACACGCATCGTATTTAAGTGTTTCTGTTAAATACTGCTCTAACGCCAAATGTGCATGTTGATAACCCGTCACTAACGATGAGCTCGTACTGCCAAGTTGTGATTCAAGCGAATTGATAGGCGCTTGGCTGAGTGCTAAATAATCGTTCGATGCAAAGTTTAGGTATTCACGCCCATTGTACGTTAATGTACACGGCCCTACTTTATCAAACGCAATTCGTGTGCGATATAAAGACACTTGTTTGCGTTCAACAAGTGCCTTTTGAATATAATCAAACGCCATTTATGCAGGGTAAAATAGTTCTGAGGTTTCTTTATCAGCAATTGCAGATTCAAGCGATGCGGCATAGGCCTCATCCGAATAATCTTCAACACTTTCAGGCGACATACCCAGCTTTTTAATCAGCATCATATCGCTATCAGCTTCAGGGTTATCAGTAGTTAATAACTTATCACCATAAAAGATTGAGTTAGCACCAGCAAAGAAACACATTGATTGCATTTGCTCGTTCATTGCTGTGCGCCCTGCACTTAAACGTACATAACTCTTAGGCATCATAATACGCGCTACCGCAATGGTACGAATAAACTCAAAGTGATCTAAATCATCTACATTTTCAAGCGGTGTACCTTTTACTTTAACGAGCATATTAATTGGTACACTTTCTGGTTGTTTTGGTAGGTTGGCGAGTTGCATTAGTAAGCCGTAGCGGTCTTTTGCTTCTTCACCCATACCCACAATACCACCAGAACATACTTTCATACCTGCATCTCGCACATGATCTAGGGTATCTAAACGGTCTTGGTAAGTACGCGTAGTAATAATCTGCTGATAATACTCAGGCGATGTGTCTAAGTTATGGTTATAGTAATCAAGACCTGCATCTCTTAGTGCGTGCGCTTTATCGTTATCAAGCATACCTAAGGTCATACAGGTTTCTAAGCCAAGTTCTTTTACTTCTTTAACCATTTTCTCAATGTATGGCATATCACGATCTTTAGGATCAGACCATGCTGCACCCATACAAAAACGTGTTGCGCCTTTACTTTTAGCAATACGTGCTTGCTCAACAACTTTTTCTACTTCCATTAAACGTTCACGTTCAAGATCTGTTTTGTAATGACCTGATTGCGGGCAATACTTACAATCTTCTGGACAGGCCCCAGTTTTAATCGAAAGTAATGTCGAAATTTGTACTTTATTTGGATTAAAGTTTTGACGATGCACACTGGCTGCTTGAAAAAGCAGGTCGTTAAACGGCATATTAAATAACGCTTTTACTTCACTAAGCGTCCAATCATTACGAACCTGTGCTTGTTCCATGGAATTCTCTTTTTTATTTGTTTCTCGAACTTAATTTCGCTAGTCTACGCAGCAACTCTTAATTGTCAACCAAGCAAGCGATAACAAGGTTTACATTTGAACATAAATAAAACGATTGATTTAGATTTTGATAGAAATCACTTGTGGCACCCCTACACTTCAATGATTAACCCATTACCGGTGTACCCTGTAACGCATGCAGATGGCGTTCACATATACCTAGAAAGTGGTGAGAAATTACTCGATGGCATGGCATCTTGGTGGAGTGTGCTCCATGGCTATAATCACCCAGAGCTAAATCAAGCAATTAAAGATCAAGTTAATCAAATGAGCCATGTAATGTTTGGCGGGTTAACCCATCGTCCTGCGGTTGAACTTGGTAAGAAGTTAATTGAAATAACCCCTCCGTCACTCACTCGCATCTTTTTTGCCGATTCAGGCTCCGTTGCGGTTGAAGTTGCCATTAAAATGGCGATGCAATATTGGCATAGCAAAGGCATAAAAACCAAAAATAAGCTAATGGCCCTAAATAAGGGCTATCACGGGGATACGTTTGCTGCGATGAGCGTCTGCGACCCTGTTAATAGCATGCATTCGTTGTATAAAGGCTTTTTACCCGAGCATTATTTTGTGCCAGCGCCAACAAGTCGTTTTAATGAATCATTTGATACTAACGAAATTAAGGTTCTTGAACAGCATTTTGCCGAGCATCACAATGAAGTTGCCGCATTTATTCTGGAGCCAATCGTGCAAAATGCCGGAGGTATGAACTTTTACCATGCTGATTATTTGAATGCTGTAAGAGAGCTTTGCAACAAATATAATGTGCTGTTAATTTGTGACGAAATCGCTACTGGTTTTGGCCGCACAGGCAAGATGTTTGCCGTAGAACATGCCGGTATTGAGCCTGATATATTGTGTATTGGCAAAGCAATTACTGGCGGCTATATGACATTATCGGCCACCCTTACTAGTGACAAAATCGCGCTTGGTATTAGTGAAGGCAAAGCTGGCGTCATGATGCATGGGCCAACCTTTATGGCAAACCCGTTAGCATGTGCAGTGGCCAATAGAAGTATAGCGTTATTACTTGAAAGTGAGTGGCAAAAGAATATCTTGCGTATTGAAACCTGCTTGAAAACTCATTTAACACCACTGGCCCGTTATGATTCAGTAGCTGATGTGCGCATTCTAGGCGCAATCGGTGTGGTTGAAATGAAACACGCAGTAGATGTTGCCGCAGTACAAAAACACCTTATTTCAAAAGGCGTTTGGCTTAGACCTTTCGGTAAACTAATTTATATGATGCCACCGTATGTGATGCAAGATGAAGAGTTAATTCAAATCATTGATGCCATCAAAACAATGCTGTGATAGCACCAATAATGGCTTACCATTCAAATTGGTAAGCCATTTTGTTAATTGTTTTAAGCGGAACTTTATGAATATTACGCTGGTAGTATAAATGCTGCATCGCTTTGTCTTTTATTTCACCGACGACCACTTCTTTTACTTGATAGCCGAGGGCATGCGCAGCTTCAGCGTAGGCGACAAATTCCCATTTTCTAATATTGGTATTATCTAAAATTACTAATGGAATGTGTTGGCTGAGCGCTCTAATAAAACGAGCAAGATTCAGATTGTGATATTCACTTAGCTTTGATTTATCAAAACGGTATTCACCATCAGTCATAAAATAATCGTCGGTAGAGCACACAACATATTGCGCTTCATCACCATTTACCATTTCATCACACAAATTCTGTGCATAATGGCTTTTACCAGAGCCCGGTAGCCCTCTTAAAATAAATACTTGTTTCATTTAAATACAATAACCAATAAACAAATAATGCAAACAATCAGTAAACTAATCTGGTTTACGCCTACTCCATTCTCAGAGCGACTGTCATATTGCCCACGAACAATTAGCGAAATACTCGACATAATACCAGTTAACATTAAAAAAAGAATCAGCAGGTTGCGGGGCGTAACAAGCCAATGATCACGGTACTCCATACCAAAATAACGAATTACACCATACTCAAGTTCAGGGCGCGCATAATGAAAAATAATTAATGCGAGTATAAAAAAGAACCAAGCAGTAATAGACAATGCATGAATTAACAATTGTCGAATACGCTTGTTTTTCTGCCTTTGTGTACTCATATTACTATTCGTGAATGAAAATTTGCTATTTTGTTAGCTTATTACCAATTAACGCTCAATTTGCTGTTTTTTTATTTTTCTTTCACAGGTAAGATAACAAACTTTCTTAGCGCATGCTAAGTCAGAACAAAAAGAATTTTATTTAGGCATTTTAATCATTGGAGTGAAAATGAGCCATATAGCTATCACAGATCTTTTGAAAGGTCGTGTAGAAGTAGGTGCAACCGTTACTATTAAAGGTTGGATCCGTACACGTCGCGATTCAAAAGCAGGAATCTCTTTCTTAGCCGTGCATGACGGTAGTTGTTTCGATCCTATTCAAGCTGTGGTACCGAATTCACTCAATAATTATGAAGAAGTGACTAAACTTACAGCGGGTTGTTCAGTAACAGTTGTTGGTACTCTGGTAGAATCACAAGGCCAAGGCCAGTCATTTGAAATTCAAGCTGAAACTGTAGAAGTAATGGGCTGGGTAGAAAACCCAGACACTTACCCAATGGCTGCAAAACGTCACAGTATCGAATACCTTCGTGAACACGCACATTTACGCCCTCGCACTAACATTATCGGTGCGGTAACGCGTGTACGTAACTGTTTATCTCAAGCAATCCACCGCTTTTATCACGAGCGTGGCTATGTGTGGATCTCGACACCTATTATCACAGCAAGTGACTGTGAAGGTGCGGGCGAAATGTTCCGCGTATCTACACTTGATATGCAAAACCTTCCGCGTACAGATAAAGGTGATGTAGATTACAGCGAAGATTTCTTCGGCAAAGAAGCATTCCTAACCGTATCTGGTCAGTTAAATGGTGAGACATACTGTTCTGCAATGTCAAAAATCTATACTTTTGGCCCAACATTCCGTGCTGAAAACTCAAATACTTCTCGTCACTTAGCTGAATTCTGGATGGTAGAACCAGAAGTTGCATTTGCTGATCTAAACGATATTGCAGCACTTGCTGAAGACATGCTCAAGTATGTGTTTAAAGCTGTACTTGAAGAGCGCCGAGATGATATGGAATTCTTTGCACAACGTGTAGAGAAAACTGCAATTTCACGTTTAGAAGACTTCGTTGAAAAAGATTTTGCACAAGTAGACTACACTGACGCTGTTGAAATCTTAAAAGGTTGTGGTAAGAAATTCGAATTCCCTGTTGAATGGGGTGTAGATTTACAATCTGAGCACGAGCGTTACCTTGCTGAAGAGCACTTTAATGCACCGGTAGTTATCAAAAACTACCCGAAAGACATCAAAGCATTCTACATGCGTCAAAACGAAGACGGTAAAACAGTAGCAGCGATGGACGTAGTTGCACCTGGTATTGGTGAAATCATCGGCGGTTCTCAACGTGAAGAGCGTTTAGACGTATTAGATGCACGTTTAGAAGAAATGGGCTTAGATAAAGAAGACTATTCTTGGTATCGCGACTTACGTAAGTACGGTACGGTTCCTCACTCAGGTTTTGGCCTAGGTTTTGAACGTCTTGTAGCTTACGTAACAGGTATGGGTAACGTACGTGACGTTATCGCATTCCCGCGTACAAAAGGTTCAGCGACTTACTAAACGTATATGATTTAGTTTGTGAAAAACCGGCTTAAATGCCGGTTTTTTTATGCCTATAAATAACCTATGAACAGTCTTATAAGTCAACTAATCAATAACTTGATAGCGATGGCGCTAATATCCTCTAGCTCACAAGGCTCAAATACATCGAGATACTGATGTAATGAGATACTCGAGATAGATAAAAAGAGTTAACTCTCATACACATGCCAATAAAAAAGCCTTGTTATTAACAAGGCTTTGAACAACTGGAATACTACTTAACGTTTTATAATGAGGCTTCTAACTCAGGAAGTACATCAAATAAATCCGCAACTAAACCATAATCAGCCACTTGGAAGATTGGCGCATCAGGGTCTTTATTTATTGCAACAATCACTTTTGAGTCTTTCATACCTGCGAGATGCTGAATTGCACCGCTAATGCCAACAGCAATGTAAAGCTGCGGCGCAACAATTTTACCCGTCTGCCCTACTTGCATATCATTTGGTACAAAACCCGCGTCAACAGCGGCACGAGATGCACCGATTGCTGCACCTAATTTATCAGCAATGCCGTTTAACAAAGCAAAGTTTTCACCATTTTGCATACCACGACCACCTGAAATAATCACATTCGCTGCGGTTAATTCTGGACGTTCACTTTCTGTCTCTTGCTGTGAAACAAAGCTGCTTAAGGTATTTTCTTTCACCGCACCAATTGAAGATACAGCTGCTGCTGTTTGCTCACCTGCAGCATCAAATGCACTCGATCGTACCGTTACAATGTGTTTGTCTTCATTGCTTTGTACTGTGGCAATTGCATTACCTGCGTAGATTGGGCGTTTAAATGTATTTTCATCAATTACATCGATAATATCTGAAATTTGAACCTTATCTAACAATGCAGCTACGCGTGGCATAAAGTTTTTGCCGGTTGTGGTTGCTGCTGCAAAGATATGCGAGTAGTCACCAGCAAGTTCAACAACTAAATCAGCTAAGTTCTCAGCAAGTTGATGCTCAAATGCTGCATTATCAGCGACAATCACATTTGATACACCTTCAATTTTGCTGGCAGCTGCAGCCACGTCAGAAACGTTAAGACCTGCAACTAAAACAGTAATAGCTTTACCTAATTTTTGAGTTGCTGAAACTACTTTAGCTGTGTCACTTTTAAGCACGCCATGTTCGTGCTCTGCAATAATAAGTACTGACATTAGATCACCTTCGCTTCATTCTTTAGTTTTTCAACTAGCGTTGCTACGTCTGCCACAATTTCGCCCGCTTCACGCTTGCTTGGCTCTTCTACTTTTAATGTTGTAATTCGTGGCGCAAGGTCAACACCAAGATCTGCTGCACTTATTACATCAAGAGGTTTACGTTTTGCTTTCATGATGTTCGGTAGTGTTGCATAACGCGGCTCATTTAAACGTAAATCGGTAGTCACAACTGCAGGTAAGTTAACTGCAATGGTTTGTAAACCACCATCAACCTCACGGGTTACATTTAGTTTGTCACCTTCAACAATCACCTCTGATGCAAAGGTTGCTTGTGCACGACTCGTGAGAGCTGCAAGCATTTGACCTGTTTGGTTGTTATCTGAATCAATCGCTTGCTTACCAAGAATAACTAACTCAGGATTTTCTTGTTCAACTACTTTCGCTAACAACTTTGCCACATGTAATGATTCAAGCTTTTCAGCGGTGTCAATTTGAATTGCTTTATCTGCGCCAAGCGCCAGTGCGGTGCGAAGTTGCTCTTGGCATGATTTGTCACCAATTGAAACAACCACAACTTCTGTTGCTTTGCCTGCTTCTTTAATTCGGATAGCTTCTTCTACAGCGATTTCACAAAATGGGTTAAGGGCCATTTTTACATTGTTAAGATCAACATCACTATTGTCGGCTTTTACGCGCGCTTTTACGTTATAGTCGATCACACGTTTGACCGGAACTAGGATTTTCATAACCTCTCCTTTAATGTTTACGCGTACGTAAACCTAGGTAAACATATTTAGTCGTTATTTGGTTTTAAGGCTACTTCCTGTTGACGTAAACGTCAACCTAAAATATGCTAAAGCCCATCACAGGATATTTGTTTAACAAATACCAGCTTAATTCAACAGGGGCATAATCATGGTAGAACGTGAAACCATGGAGTTTGACGTAGTTATTGTAGGCGCTGGGCCTGCAGGCTTATCAAGCGCTATTAAACTGGCACAATTAGCACAAGAAAATGAACAAGAGCTAATGATTTGTGTCGTTGAAAAGGGTTCAGAGGTCGGAGCACATATTTTATCAGGTGCTGTTTTTGAACCAAGAGCATTAAATGAATTGTTGCCAAATTGGCCTGAATTAGGTGCACCACTTAAAACAAAAGTAACACAAGATGACATTTACTGGTTTGGCAGCGAAACGTCAGCAAGAAAATTACCTTCATTTGCTACACCTAAAACATTTCACAATGAAGACAACTTTATTGTCTCTATGGGTAATGTATGTCGTTTCTTAGCTGAACAGGCTGAAAGTTTAGGTGTTGAGATTTTCCCAGGCTTCAGCGCCCACTCATTAATTATTGAAGATGATAGTGTAAAAGGCATCATCACTGGTGATATGGGGGTTAGTGAGTCGGGAGAACAAAAAGACGGTTTTATGCCGGGAATGGAGCTTCGCGCTAAATATACAGTTTTTGCTGAAGGGTGTCGTGGTCACTTAGGTAAAGAGTTAATTAGCACCTTTAAGTTAGATGACGGCAAATCACCACAGCACTATGGTCTTGGGTTTAAAGAAATTTGGGAGATCCCAGCTGAGCATCACAAACCTGGTTTAGTCGTCCATGGCGCAGGCTGGCCACTTGATAAAGACACTGGTGGTGGCTCTTACATGTACCATGGTGATGATAACCAAGTGGTTGTTGGTTTAATTATTGATTTGAACTACAGCAACCCTCACCTTTCGCCGTTTGATGAATTTCAACGAATGAAGCATCATTCAATTTTTGCAGATACGCTAAAACATGGGAAACGAATCGCTTATGGTGCCCGCGCAATTGCGAAAGGTGGTTTAAACTCACTGCCTAAAATGACCTTCCCAGGTGGCGTATTAGTTGGCTGTAACGCTGGTACGCTTAATTTTGCTAAAATCAAAGGCAATCACACTGCAATGAAATCAGGCATGCTTGCTGCTGAAAGTATTTTTACAGCCATTTCAGCAGGTAGTGAGCACACAGAGTTAAGCGATTTTGAAACGCGTTTTAAAGAGTCATGGTTATTCCAAGAGCTTGATAGCAGCAAAAACTTTGGTCCTGTTATGCACAAATTAGGCAAGTTTTTCGGTGGCATGTATAACACTATCGATCAAAACATTTTTAATGGCGGTTTACCATTTAGCTTTAAAGATGACACACCGGATCACGCATGCCTAGAACCTGCAAGTCGTCATACTGAGATTAACTACGCAAAACCAGATGGTGTTTTGAGCTTTGATAAACTGAGTTCAGTGTTTTTATCCAACACTAACCATGAAGAAGATCAACCATGCCATTTAAAACTGGCAGATATGACTATTCCTCTTGCTAAAAATTTAACTGACTTTAATGAACCTGCGCAGCGTTACTGCCCTGCGGGTGTATATGAAATCAATGAAGTTGAAGGCAAACAAACCTTTGTGATTAACTCGCAAAACTGCATTCATTGTAAAACCTGTGACATTAAGGATCCGAGTCAGAATATCACTTGGGTAACTCCAGAAGGTGCTGGTGGCCCTAACTATCCTAATATGTAATTTTCCAATTGTATTTATCCAAGGCATGTTAACACTTGTTAGCATGCCTTTTTTATTTCTTGTTAAAAACCCACTTTTAGCTAATACTCAATAAACAACATGCTGATTATCAAGTGATTATGAGTAAAGATAACGTAACTTTTCGCTTTTTAGCTGAACCTACAGATGTTAACTTTGGTGGTAAAGTCCATGGTGGCATTGTAATGAAGTGGATCGATCAAGCAGGCTATGCTTGTGCTGCACAGTGGAGCGGACATTACTGTGTAACCGTCTCTGTTGCGGCTATTAAATTCCACCGCCCTATTTTAGTGGGCCAACTGGTTGAGGTAGAAGCAAAAATTGCCAACACAGGCAAAACCAGCATGCAAATATTTATAGCGGTGCGCTGTGGCGATCCTAAAACTGGGCAAATGGTGGAATCTAATAATTGTATTATTAATTTTGTTGCCACCGATCAAGCAGGTTATCCAGTACCTGTACCCGCATTTGAGGCGAAAACAGCCGATGAAAAACGTATTCAAAAATACGCACAAAAAATGAAAGAGATGTCACTACAAGCGGAAAAAGTATTCGAACAAGAAATGAAAGAAGAATAATATCAATCAGCCTTAAATACTGGCAAAATAGGCACTTTTAAGTGCCCTATTAAGTTTGTTTTATGAGCGACTACCAAATAAGCCCCATCGCCTTTATCGAATCTCCCTATAAACAAAAATTTGCTATCCCTCGCCAGCCTCGTCTTATTCCAGAAGCAAAAGCAAAGTGTAAATTTGTAGGTGAATTTAACCGTGAAGAATTTGTACGCGGTATTGAAGACTTTAGCCATGTTTGGCTTATTTTCCGCTTTCATGAAACAGCTGATAAAGGGTGGTCACCATTAGTTCGTCCGCCTCGCTTAGGTGGTAATGATAAAAAGGGTGTATTTGCAACACGCGCCACCTTTAGGCCAAATGGTATTGGTATGAGCGCGGTTAAACTTGAAGCTGTTCACTATGAAAACGGCCAACTTTGGCTTGAACTGTCTGGCATTGACTTACTCGATGGTACGCCAATCTTAGATATTAAACCTTATTTGCCTTACTCAGATAGTTTACCAAACGCTACCGCAGGATTTGCTGACACGCGACCTGAAACTCCTCTTTTAGTTGAGTTTACTGATGAAGCCACTGCGTTTTGCATGAGTAATTCGGCACTTTATCCTGAATTACAAAGCTTTATTGAAAAAGTATTAAAACAAGACCCACGCCCAGCCTACAAAAAAACAAAAGCGGGTATTCAAGAATATGGTATGAGCTTGTTTGATTTGAATATCAAATGGCAAGTGCAAGAAAACCAAGTAAGCGTATTAGAAATTAGTAAAAATACCTAAAAGCCTCTATTGTTAGGCTTTTGAATTTGCCAAGACACTGATAAACTTGGCGCCTTACTTATAAAAACAGATTTAACATTTCGGAAAGCAAATGCGTACCAGTCAATATATTTTAGCGACGTTAAAAGAAACGCCATCTGATGCTGAAATTATCAGCCATCAGCTTATGTTACGCGCGGGTATGATCCGCAAACTAGCATCGGGTTTATACACTTGGTTACCAAGTGGTTTAAAAGTACTACGTAAAGTAGAAAACATTGTTCGTGAAGAAATGAACAAAGCTGGTGCAATTGAAATGTTAATGCCCATCATCCAGCCAGCAGATCTATGGCAAGAATCTGGTCGTTGGGAGCAATTCGGCCCTGAACTATTACGTATTAATGACCGCCATAATCGTCCTTTCGCGTTAGGTCCAACGCATGAAGAAGTGATCACAGAATTTGTACGTAAAGAGATCAGCAGCTATAAGCAGTTGCCAATCAACCTATACCAAATTCAAACGAAAGTACGCGATGAAGTGCGCCCTCGTTTTGGTGTAATGCGTGCGCGCGAATTTACCATGAAAGATGCGTACTCATTCCATTTAAGTGAAGAGTGTCTTGATGAAACATACAGAAAAATGCACCAAGCTTACTGTAATGTTTTTGAGCGCCTAGGTTTAGATTACCGCCCAGTAATTGCTGATACCGGTTCAATTGGTGGCTCTGTTTCGCATGAATTCCACGTACTTGCTGAATCAGGTGAAGATGCTATTGCATTTAGTTCTGAGTCAGATTACGCAGCAAACATTGAAAAAGCGGAAGCGGTTGCACCAAGTATTGAACGCCCTGCACCATCTAAAGAGCTAAACCGTTTTGATACGCCAAACGCAAAAACAATTGAAGAATTAAAAGAACAACACGGTGTTAAACCACATCGCGGTGTTAAAACATTAATTGCTTATGGTGCACCTAATGAAAACGAAGAGCGTGGCTTAGTAGCCTTAGTTGTTCGTGGCGATCATGAACTCAATGAACTCAAAGCTGAAAAGCTTGTACTTGTTGACTCACCGCTTGAATTTGCAACGGAAGAAGACATTGTTAAAGCAACTGGTGCAAAACCTGGTTCGCTAGGTCCTGTTGGTCTAACTATGCCAATTATTGTCGATCGCTCAGCGGCTGTAATGGCTGATTTTGTTGCTGGTGCGAACGAAGATGGTGTTCACTACAGCGGCATTAACTTCGACCGCGACGTAACCAACTATGTTGTTGAAGATATTCGTAATGTTGTTGAAGGCGACGCAAGTCCATGCGGTAAAGGTGTATTAAACATCAAGCGTGGTATTGAAGTTGGTCATATTTTCCAACTAGGTACTAAGTACTCTGAAGCAATGAAAGCAGGTGTACTTGCTGAAAGCGGTAAAAACCAAATTATGACCATGGGTTGTTATGGTATTGGTGTATCACGTATTGTTGCTGCAGCAATCGAACAAAACCACGACAAATACGGTATCAAATGGCCAACTGCCCTTGCCCCGTTTGAGCTTGCAATTGTGCCAATGAACATGCACAAATCGCATCGCATTCCTGAAATTGCAGAAAAGCTATACGCAGATCTGCAAGCAGCTGGCGTTGATGTGTTATTTGATGACCGTAAGGAACGCCCAGGTGTCATGTTTAACGATATGGAGCTTGTTGGTGTACCACATACGCTTGTTATTGGTGAACGTAACCTAGACAATAATCAGGTCGAATATAAAAACCGCATTACTGGCGAGAAAGAAGTGATTGATTTAGACAAAGCTATTGAAGTATTACTAAATCATGTAAAAGGTTAATTACCATTTAAATGAAAAAGCCGTCTTGTGACGGCTTTTTTGTTTTCTTGTATTATGTCGTATCAACTTTAACTCTTACTATTGGGCTAAATATAGCCTTGAATCCCTTACATCACTTCACAGATTTTTCAGTTATGCGCTCTAGTGAAAATGTCACTAATGCCCCGCCACTTGCTTTGTTACTAAGTACTAATTGCCCTTTATGATTTTCCACTATTATGCGTGACAACATCAAACCAATACCATTACCACTTTGTTTGGTTGTATAAAAAGCAGTACTCGCATCTGCTAAATTTGAAAACCCGGGTCCATTATCTGACACACTAAAGTTAAGTTTTCCGTGGTTAGCATTAATTGAAAATTCAATATGGGGCTGTGGTGATTGTGCTTCTAGTGCATTATTAATTAGATGACACAAAACTTGCTTTATTTGGCTAACATCAAAAAAGCCGTGCAGGTTTTCTTCACATGAAATCTGAATTGACGGGTATATTTCAGCAATTTCATTACTTAAATTATCACAACTTTCGACTGATTTATTCGCTGATGGTAATTTGGCAAGCGACACATAATTATCCATAAACGATTTTAAGTAGTTGGCACGCTCATTTATAAGGGCGAGTCCTGTTGCAAAACTATCCACATTAACATCATTCGACAGCCGCTTATTAAGACTTCTAGCAACAGTACCTATCGGTGCAAGAGTGTTATTTATTTCGTGGCTTAAGATGCGCACGAATTTTTGTAATGCATCTTTTTCTTGTTGGTACAAAATAGAGTCAAGTTGCTTTAACACTAAAAGAGTAAAAGGCTCGGCGCCCATGTAACAAATCGAGTGTTCAACTAAAAAAGTATGTTGTTTGCCATCCAGGGTAAGATTAACACGTCCATTTTGACTTTTATCTAATAAACCTTGATACCACTGCCAGCGGCTATTTAGCGTCTGATTGTTAAAGGTATTTTTTGCGTAATCATTTTCATAAATACACTGTTCTTGATTAAACACCATCAGTGCAAAATCGACTTTTTCAATAATTTGTTTCAATAAGTCTTGTTGTTCTGCAAGTAATCTTTGGTCGTTTTGCATGGTTGTTGCCAATGCATTTAAATGATCAACCGTTGTACTCAACGCATTATCTTGAGCTTCATTAGCTCTAATTGAGTAGTCTCCTTGTCGTAAGGAGATGAGTAATGTATCGATAAGATTAATGGTATTTTGTTTAGCAACTGTGTCGCGATAGGTTTCTATCAAAAACCAAAAAATTGCGATTAAATCGATAAGTAAAATCAGTGATACTGGGTAATTGTGTCGAAATAACAACCAGTTCACCAGCATCAATAACAGTAAACTCGTTAACCAGCGTCCTGAAAATAAAGACTTAAATTGCATCGTATTTTGTCATTTTACGATACCAAGCACTGCGCGACATCCCTAAGCTTTTAGCTGCTTTGGATGCGTTACCATTAAAGTACTCAAGTCTTAATAACATCGTCTGCTCGATAACCTCATCCAAGCTAAGCGTGTTATCTTCTAAAGGCAGACTTTGGCTTGAATGAGTGTTAATAGGCGTGCTCAACATTAAGTTATGCGCCATAACAACTTCACCCTCAACCATAAAAATAACACGTTCTATAATATGTTTAAGCTCGCGTACATTGCCCGGAAAGTGATAGGTTAGTAAAGCATCTTCGGCGCACTTTGATAAGGACTTGAGCGATTTATCATAATGGTTACAAAAGTGTGTTAAAAATGAATTAGCGAGTGGCAAGATGTCTTCTTTGCAATTCCTAAGAGGTGGGATTTCGATTTCAATGGTATTTAAACGGTAATACAAGTCTTGACGAAAATCGCCACCGGTAATTGCATTTGCCAAATTTGCATTTGTCGCTGATATGATACGTGCTTTGTTTTCTAAAACCTTGCTGCTTCCAAGTGCTGAGTATTTACGTTCCTCAAGCACATGTAATAACTTTGCTTGCGATTTCTTTGATAAATTAGCAATTTCATCTAAAAACAAGGTGCCATTTTCTGCTAGTGTAAACGCGCCTAAACGATCCTTACTTGCATCAGTAAACGCGCCTTTTTTATGGCCAAACACTTCGGAGTTAAACAATTCATCATTCAAAGCCCCCATATTGAGAGCGATAAAACTTGCCCCTGAACGTTTAGAGTGTTGATGAATATACTGTGCGTAATAGCTTTTACCCGTGCCATTTTCGCCCGTGAGCAGTATATTCATATCACTCTTCGCAAGATTTTCAAGTTGGCTCAACACCTGTTGCTTTTGCGGGCTGTGTGCCTGTAAGGCTGATTGGTTTACTGTTGTACGTTGTTTTTCTTGGGTTAAACGTGCTAATGCTTGTTTGTCCCGACGGGCGTTTAGCTGAAGTTTTATTGCATGGGCTAAGCGTTCGTCTTGCCAGGGCTTTTCAATAAAATCTGCTGCACCAGAGGTTAATGCTTTCACTGCCAAGTCGAGTGTTGCCCAACCTGTCATGACAATAACAGGCAATAAGGGATCTAATTCTTTGAGGCCTACAATCGCATTTATCCCCTCATCGCCACTTGTCGTATTTTGGCTAAAGTTCATATCAAGCAGTACTAAATCAACACTGTTTTTTGCAACATAATCCAGTGCTGTATCAGGAGATAGTACTCCGTGACAAAGATACCCTTCGTCCTCTAAAAAAAATTTAAGACTCGCTTGAATGTCAAGCGAGTCGTCAACAACTAGAATTGTTTTCAATTGATGTTAATCCATTTTCAAACTTGCTGATGGTTGTTGCTTTACTACTCGTTTTACAGGTACATATAATGCGAAGCAAACAGAGATAAATATTACAAAAACAGTGAAAAATCCAGCTTGTAACATAATCAGCAAGGGCACATTGCCGCGAAGCACATCCGCAGCAAGATAGCATAAAATAGCAAATATTATCAAAGATATGAAAATGCCGTTTAGAATGTGTTTAATGTTTTTTCTAATAAATAACATTAAAATTTCTTGGTCTTTGGCGCCAATGGCTCTTCGAATACCAATTTCATAGCGCGATTTGTTAATATTACTAATGCCCATTGCATAAATCCCAATCAATGACAGCGATAAAGCAAAACCGCCAACAATAAAAAACACTGATATCATGGCTTGAATAGAGTTAATCATTGATAAATGATTATAGTGATGGTCAAGCACATACGTTAAATTTACTGGCTGAGATAATTGCATCGTAATTCGATAAAGCTCTTCTAAAGTTTCATCAGAGCTTGCTCTAGTTAACAGACGAAGATTTATAGTGTTACCAACAGGTAAAACTTGCCTTAAACTTAAATAAAGTTCGTGACGAGAATCATCTACTACACCGCTTATCTCATCATAGGCGATACCAATTATTTCAACAGTGGGCCACTTTCCATTTTTAAGTCTTAATTGTTGCCCTAAAACATCTGTTGAAGAAAATAGTGCGATTGCAAGGGATTCACTAATAATCGCTACCGGTTTAGCTTCACCATTATCGTTTTCGTTAAAGTTTCTGCCCTGTTTAAGTGTACGGCTAAATAACTGAGATTCTGCGCTGATTTCAACAAACTTTTCATTAAAGACCTCACCACTAGGATACAACACTTCACCGCTTATTCTTTGCTCATATAATGCAGCTTCATTGATCATCTTAGAGGTATTTAGTTTAGTTGCTAATGTATTAATTAGGGTGAGCTGACCATTCCTTGAGATTTTATCCGCCTCTTCCAGCTCTAGAGAAATAGAATAAACACCTTTTACTCTTTCTTCATCAATATTGTTCGCTATTGAATACATCACATAACCAACAGTGCTGGCAATCATTAACAGAAAACTCACTAGCGAAACTTGAATACATAATAAACGCCGAGACATTAACATGGTTTCTTTACCGATGGCGCCTCGCGTGCCATCTCGTAGCACATTGTTAATATTAAAATTTGCTGACTTATAAGCGGGTAGCAACACTGAAAAACTAAAAATTATTAATAACAATAATAAAGAAACTAAGACGGTGGGAGTGTTGAGTTGCCAGTACCACCAGTAAGGCATTTTTTTAAACATCATATTCATATGAAAGTTTAAAATATGTATCGCAACTGATGTGCACAATAAAGTGAAAACCCAACTTATACTGCAATATATCAAGCCCTCAATAATGTGTTGTTGGATTACGCGCTTTTTCGTTGCTCCCAGCGCAGCGCGAATTGCTGACTCTTTTTGTTTTTCCATGATTTTGGCAAAAAGTAAATTGCCGATATTTACGCCAGCAATAAATAACACAAGCACAATACCGAAGACAAAAAGCGAAAATACAAAAACCGCTTCACCGTCAGTATTCAGCTCGACAATGGTTAACGATTCTACATAAACATTTTTGCTAGACTGTTTCGAACTTTCACTTAGCGAATCTTTGATACTGTGATAGAAAAATTGTGATAACTGAGTTTCAAATGCTTGCTCAAAATTGCGATTCGGTAACTTATAAAGAATATCGATTGCATCGTTCGGCTTTAAAATGTTCTTTTTAGTTGGTAACCACACTTTTGAGAAAATAGGAAAGTGATTACGTTTGGCCATAACACCGACAATTGTATGAGGTTTACCTTCAATTTGAAGTGCTTGACCTAATATATCTTCTCTACCTTGATATAGCTCTTGCCACACAACATGAGAGATAATAACTACATTCGGTGCATTACTGTCAAAGTCGCTGTTGGAAAATGGGCGACCCAATTCAGGTGCTTGACCTAAAAATCGAAAAAATGCTGAGTCTACGTAAGCCCCCCGATAATGATTAGAGCGTTTAATAGAAGATAACCAAAATTGCGAGCGTTTTATGCTGATCCATTCATCTAACTGATTAACAGCTTCAAGCTCACTAAAACTGTTTAACATTTCGTAAGTAAACGCGCGTTTATCTGACAACCTATTAGTAACTTTTAAAATTCGAATGTCATCATTGTTATTGAATTCTGAATGTGAAAACGCGATCGTGTGAACAAAATTAAAGCCAGCTAACGAAATCGTTAAGCTGCCTACCATAATAAAAATGATTAACAGTGAAAAACGTAATGACTTAATCATATTTCGCAAGGCGTATCGAAAATCAAGTACAAGTCCCATACTACACCTCTATCACACTTATATGTGACGATTCACTGCTTTGTTTTTTATCACGAACAATAGCACCGTCTAGCATATTTATTGTGCGGCTTGCAAAATGTGTAGATTCAAGATCATGGGTTACCATACAAATTGTTTTCCCTGAAAGGTGTAAATCTTTTAGTAACTGCAACACCTGTTGCGCATTTTTTGAATCTAAGTTACCAGTTGGTTCATCTGCTAAAATTAAATCGGGCTCGTTTATAAGCGCGCGAGCTACTGCAACACGCTGCTGCTGACCGCCAGACAACTGGGATGGAAAGTGATTTATGCGGTTTTCAAGGTCAACCAACATCAGCGCCTTACGTGCTTTTTCAATCATCTCTTGCTCTGAAAAACCACCAATATAGGTTAATGGTAACATTACATTTTCGAGTACATTTAAGTCACTAATCAGATTAAATGCCTGAAAAATAAACCCAATATGATTGGCCCGAATCTGTGCTCTTTGGTCTGAACTTAAATTAACGGCTTGTTTGCCACTAACTGTGTAATCCCCTGCTGTTGGCTCATCAATCAATCCTAATACAGAGAGTAACGTTGATTTTCCGCAACCAGAGGGCCCGGTGATGGCAACAAACTCTCCTTTATTAACTACTAAATTAATGCCATTAAGTGCTTGTGTTGCAATTTCATCGGTTTTGAATAATTTTTCGATGTTTTTTAATGTGATAACTGGTTTCATTGTTTGGTCCTTCTAACGAACAAGCACTTGCGTGTCGTTAATGAATTCTTCCATATCTGAAATAATGATTTCTTGGTCGCGAGATAATCCGGCAAGTACTTCGATATGATTTACCGAACGTCTGCCAAATAGTACTTGTTGTCTGGTTGCTAGATGCTTATTGATTACGAACACATTGTTGCTACTCTCTGCAATCGCGTTACGTGGTAATGCTACAAAAAGCGTTTTTGACTTAAAGCTGGTATTGATAATTCCCTCAATATTTAATTTATCACGTGCTTCTGATGGAATTTTATCGACCAGTGACAATTCAACTTCGACATGGCCATTTTTTACTTTAGGTGAAACACGTGTCACATTTGCTTTTAAACGTGAAGAATAGGTATCAATCATTGCTTGTTGCCCTACTTTTACGTTGGGCGCATCGAGTTCTGTGACATTAATTTTGGCAATCAATTTAGTTTGATCGGCAACTTCTGCAACTGAGCCTGTGCCTGCTAGCTGCATACCAAGTTCAACAAACACATCTTGAATTTGCCCAGTAATTGGTGACACGACGTCTAATTGCGCAATCTGTTGACTAAGTAAACTAATCTCCGATTTCAAACTTTGTTGTTCAGCCTCTTGAGCATGCTGTTTTGCGACGAGTATTTCTTTTTGAGTAGCGACTTTCGCCTTTTGTAACGCAAGTTGTTTTAAGCTGCGTTTAACCGTAAATTCACTGCGCTGATGTTCAAGTTTCGAAATGGTGCTATTGCCTTGTGCAATTAAGGTGGCCTGCGCTTGCCATTCCATTGTATTGGCTTTGTGTGCAAGCTCCGAGTCATGGTGGGTTGTTTCAGCTTCTTGAAGATAAGCTTTTTGCTGTGCAATCTCTGCTTTATGCTGCGCAACCATCTTAAGCAAAAGGCTATTTTTTTGAATAAGTGTCTCTTTTATTTGCGGGTTGTCTAAGCGCGCAATTATTTGACCGCGTTCAACATATTCACCCGGCTTTACTAACACTTCAACAATCTTGCCGCCTGCATTTGAAGTAATTAAATGACGTTTTTCAAGTGCTAGACTACCTAGGCCTTTCACATCTACCGCAAAATCACCTTCTTGTACTTTCGCAATGACAATGTCATCACGATTAACTAAATTTGAGGCATTTTGAGTGTAATTACGCACCAACATAACAGAACTAAATACCAAGCAGGCACCACCGAGATAGAATAATCTCTTTTTTAGCGTTCTAGGGCGGTTATCTATTTTTATATCCATAAAGCGTGTTCCTATAAGGTCTATGCTTTAGGTATTACAAATTTCAGACCAAAATAATACAGCTAAAATTTCAATGACTTAAGTTTTTAGAACGATATGAGAAAATAAAAAGTGTCTCATTTTCGACACATAAAATATTTCCAATATGTCCCATTATCGCAACACAAAAAACGAAGAGAATATTTATTATACAGGCATAAAAAAACCGGCATATCGCCGGTTTTTAATATTATTAACTGTTATGCAGTAATAATTTCTAAGCCACCCATATATGGACGCAGTACTTCTGGAACCACTACCGAGCCATCAGCTTGCTGGTAATTCTCTAAAATAGCGACTAGTGTACGGCCAACTGCTAAACCAGAACCGTTTAGTGTGTGCAGTAACTCAGGCTTTTTCTCACCTTGACGACGGAAACGTGCTTGCATACGGCGTGCTTGGAAATCTTGCATGTTTGAACAGCTTGAAATTTCACGGTACGTATCTTGTGCTGGTAACCATACTTCTAGGTCGTATGTTTTACTTGCACCAAAGCCCATATCACCTGTACATAAAATTACTTTACGGTAAGGGAGTTCAAGTGCTTGTAGAATACCTTCAGCGTGGTTAGTTAGCTCTTCTAACGCTTGCATTGAATCTTCAGGCTTAACTAGCTGTACTAATTCAACTTTGTCGAACTGGTGCTGACGAATAAGACCACGTGTGTCACGACCATAGCTACCTGCCTCACTACGGAAACACGGCGTGTGTGCAGTCATTTTTAATGGTAATTCAGCTTCATCAAAAATAACATCGCGGCCGAGGTTTGTAAGTGGTACTTCAGCTGTAGGAATTAGGCTAAACCCGTCGTTGTGCTCGCTGATTGCTTCAGTGTGGAAAAGATCTTCAGCAAATTTTGGTAACTGACCTGTGCCGTATAAGCTGTCTTTGTTAACTAAATACGGTACATACATTTCGGTATAACCGTTTGTGTCTGTATGCGTATCTAGCATAAATTGCACAAGAGCACGGTGCATACGTGCTACTTTTCCGCGCATTACAGTAAAGCGTGCGCCTGAGAGTTTAACACCCGCTTCAAAATCTAAACCTTTTGCAAGGCCTTCACCTAAATCAACATGGTCTTTAACTTCAAAGTCATATTGTTTTGGTTCGCCCCACTTAACAACTTCAACATTATCGTCTTCATCGTTACCAAATGGCACTTCGCTATCAGGTAAGTTAGGAATAGTTGCAGCAATGGCATTTAGCTCAGCAAGGATTTCGTCTTGTTCTTTTTTAGCTGCATCTAGCTCATCACCTAAAGAACCAACCGCAGCGAGTAATGGCTCAATGTCTTCGCCTTTTGCTTTTGCTTGACCAATTGCTTTGGAACGCGTGTTACGCTCATTTTGTAATTCTTGTGTTTTAACTTGTAGTGCCTTACGCTTTTCTTCAAGCGCTTGAATTTCGGCTACATTTAATTCAAAACCACGGCCTTGTAGGCGTTCTGCGGCTTCTTCGATATCTTGACGTAAAAATCGTGGGTCTAACATTCTTTTTTAACCTTTTTGCATTGCTAACTGCATACCTAAATAGGCAACAAAAACACAACCAATTACATTTAAAAATACATTGAGCGTTGCTTTCAACCATTGTCCTTGTTGTAACAGCAAAAGTGTATCCAACGAGAAAGTTGAAAATGTTGTTAATGCTCCTAAAAAGCCAATGCCAATAAGCGATTTGGCAGGGTTAACAACAATTAATTCTTTTTCTAATAGGCCGTACAACACGCCTAACATTAATGAACCGAGAATATTAACTGTCAGGGTTGCAAAAGGGAATCCCTTTCCTAAAAGTTTTATCATTGATTCACTAATAAAATACCTTAAACAGGCCCCTGTTGCACCGCCCATGGCAACATAAAGATAAAGTTTAATCCCTGTCATACCGTTTCCTTGGTGAAAGCGCATCTTGCTCAAGTAGAAAATCAAGTTTCGCTTTAATTTTTTGCTCGAGTCCGCGCTCAGTCGGTGAGTAGTATTTTCTATCAGCTAACTCTTCTGGCAAATACTTTTCACCTGCAGCATAGGCACCCGGTTCGTCATGTGCATAACGATATTCTGCGCCATAACCCAAGTCTTTCATCAGATTGGTTGGCGCATTACGCAGATGATGCGGTACTTCAAAGCTCGGTTCATTTGCAATATCTTGCTTGGCCTGTTTAAACGCCGTGTATACCGCGTTACTCTTTGGCGCACAGGCAAGGTAAATTGCTGCTTGCGCGAGCGCGCGCTCGCCTTCAGAAGGGCCAACTCGGTGATAAATATCCCATGCATTAAGCGCAACTTGCATAGCTCGCGGGTCGGCATTACCAATATCTTCGGTGGCAATCGCTAAAAGCCTTCTGCCCACATAGAACGGGTCACCACCACCGGCTAAAATACGACACAGCCAATAAAGCGCGCCATCCGGGCTTGAGCCGCGCACTGACTTATGAAATGCAGAAATTAGGTCGTAGTATAAATCACCACCTTTATCATATTTTGCAATATGCGCAGGCAGCACTTGCGCAAGCACATCGTCAGTTACGCGATATGTATCATTATGTTGATCGGCCATATCAATGGCCTGTTCAAGTAAGTTAAGTGTGCGTCTTGCATCACCATCTCCTGCGAGAGCCAACTTTTCAATTGCTGCATCATCGATTTCGATATGTTTATGCTGTAACTGTTCGTCGTTTTTAAGTGCACTGTGTATTGCTTGTATTAAGTCTGGCTGTTCAAGGGCTTTTAGTTGGTAAACACGCGCACGTGATAAAATTGCGTTATTAAGTGAAAACGATGGATTCTCCGTAGTCGCACCAATAAAAATAAAAGTGCCATCTTCGATATGGGGTAAAAATGCATCTTGCTGAGATTTATTAAAACGATGCACTTCGTCAATAAATAAAAGGGTGCGCTGACCTTGCATTGCTAGATGATCTTTGGCATTTGCAACACTTTCACGAATTTCTTTTACACCCGATGTAACTGCAGACAGGCGAATAACATGAGCATCTGCATGATGGGCAATCACCTCTGCAAGTGTGGTTTTTCCAACACCTGGTGGTCCCCATAAAATTAGGCTATGGCAGCGACCGGCCAAAATTGCATTGTAAAGTGGTGAGCCTTGCGCTAATAAGTGTTTCTGCCCAATATACTGGCTCAAATGTGTTGGCCGCATGCGAGCAGCAAGCGGCCTAATTTCAGGGGCAAATGAAAAGCTTAAATTACTCACCTTGACTCTGGTCGTCTACTAGCACATCAGCTGGGATGGTGAATGTAAAAAATGAATCATCAATAGGTTGGTTAAGCTGTTGGTTAGTAAACTCATAGACAGATGTTTGTCCGGTATTGTCGAACACTGTCATCAAGGTTAATAAATCGCTTAAAAACGTTAGTTCTAAGCGCTCTACTTGACTTTGACCTTGATTGTTTGGGGTAATCACAAATGCATTGTTTGAATGCGTGACTGCATAATTTTGCCATAAGTTTTCATCTGCAGATGTTAATAAAGCAAACGGCGTGTTATCTATCAATTGTTTGCTATTTAAAATAGTTACTTGCTCTGCAAATTCATCATAATAATAGGTTTTTGTACCATCAGATACCAGCAAAGTTTCATCCGGTGAAGTTTGCTTCCAATACAGTTTTTCTGGTCGGTTAATTTTTAACACGCCTGCGCCTTGCATAATCTCAGCACCGGTATTATCAAAAACTTTTTGGCTAAAATCCGCTTGTAGATTCTCAAGCAGCATTAAACGAGCTTTTAATTCTGTTTGTGCCTTATTTAGTGTATCTGACGCTGTGTTATTAACTGATGAAGAGTTATTTAAGTTTTCTGTTGATGCACTTGCATGTAACGTACTAAACGCAACACTTAAAGCGAAAAGATAAGAAAGTTTTTTAATCATATTATCCTGCATTATTCGGTACTATTACTTCGCGTGTGCCGTTATGACCCGGTGCAGATACAATGCCAGACATTTCCATCTGCTCAACTAAACGTGCGGCACGGTTATAACCGACACGTAATTTACGTTGCACACTTGAAACTGACGCGCGACGACTTTCAATCACAAATGCAACCGCTTCATCGTATAATGGGTCGCTTTCTTCGTCGCTTTCAGCAGTCTCACCTGGTAGTAAGACATCTTCAACTGCCTCTCCGTTCAGTATTTCGTCGACATAATTAGGTTTACCACGCGCTTTCCAGTCATTAACAACCGCATGCACTTCATGATCGTCAACAAATGCGCCATGCACACGAATTGGAACACTAGTCCCTGGTGGTAAATAAAGCATGTCACCCATACCTAATAAATGCTCAGCGCCTTGCTGATCAAGAATTGTGCGCGAATCAATTTTACTTGATACTTGGAACGCCATACGGGTTGGAATATTTGCTTTAATTAGACCAGTAATCACATCCACTGACGGACGCTGAGTTGCAAGCACTAAATGAATACCTGCAGCACGTGCTTTTTGTGCAATTCGTGCAATTAATTCTTCTACTTTTTTACCAACAATCATCATCATGTCAGCAAATTCATCGATTACTACCACGATAGCAGGCAATTTACCAAGCTCAGGGGCTTCCGTTTCCATACCATCAGTGTCTTTCCAAAGTGGGTCTTTGATTGGTTCGCCTGCTTCAATCGCATCCAACACTTTCTGGTTGTAACCCTTTAAATTACGAACACCTAAGGCAGACATTAATTTGTAGCGACGTTCCATTTCACCTACACACCAGCGAAGTGCATTTGCAGCTTCTTTCATGTCGGTAACGACTTCACACAATAAGTGTGGAATTCCTTCGTATACCGATAATTCGAGCATTTTAGGATCGATCATGATCATGCGTACATCATCAGGTGTTGATTTAAAGAGTAATGACAAAATCATCACGTTTACACCAACAGACTTACCTGAGCCAGTAGTACCTGCAACTAATAAATGCGGCATCTTCGCAAGATCCGCCACAACAGGTACGCCCGCAATATCTTTACCTAACACCATCGCTAAGTCAGAAGGGTTATCCGAGAACTTTTTAGCGCCAATTACTTCTGAGAGACGAACTATTTCACGGTGTTGATTTGGCAATTCAAGACCAACATAGGTTTTACCCGGAATAACCTCAACAACACGTACACTCACTGCAGAAAGAGAACGCGCTAAATCTTTCGCTAATCCACTGATTTTCGCAACCTTGATACCCGGCGCTAAATCAAGTTCAAAACGCGTAACAACTGGACCAGGATACACACCAACCACTTCTGCTTGCACGCCGAAATCAAGCAGTTTTACTTCAACTAAGCGAGATACTGCGTCAAGTTCTTCTTTTGTAATCGGGTTTTCTTTTTTGTCTGGTCTATCAAGTAAATCAAGGGTTGGCATTGGACTCGCAGGAGGTGTTGCCTCTAGCAAATCTTCGAATTGTTCTTTAGCCGATTTAGGTTTCACATAGGTTGATTTTTTAATTTCTGGTTCTACAACATCTGTTGTTAGCGCAGTTTGATTATCAACTTGTGGTTCTAATGTACTTAAAAAATCCTCAGAAACAGCAACAGGCTGTTTAGTTTGCTGTTCGTCATCAAATGGAATATCGTCCAGAGCTGAGAAGCTAAGATCATCACTAATCATTTCGTCAAATTGTGCTAGCGCAGGATGAGTATCACCTTTATTCGGTTTTTCGTTGATTGCCGTGTCTTCGAGAGGGGTTGCGTCAAGAGCTTGTTCACCAAACGTAGGTTCAATCGCTTTTACTTGTTCTTGTTGAACTGGTGGCTCATTTGGTAATTCTTCTGGCTCTAAGTTTGCTTCAGGCAATTCATCCACATGGTAACTCACTTGTTTGGGTGTTTGCTGTACTTGTTCATTAGACATAGATTTAGCAGCATTAACTGGTTTTTCTTGATTTTTAAAACGAGAAATGAGTGTTTTTATATAAACCACAGCATTCATTGCCAACTGACCTATTTGGTCAACAAATTGAACCCACGAAACGCCAGTTAAAAGGGTTAAACTTGAGAAAAAGAAACACAGTAAAATAATACTCGTGCCCGTAAAGTTAAAGGCTGGCAACATCGCATTGGCGAACACATCCCCTATTACTCCGCCTGATGAAAACTCATAAAAGTCATCAAAATTAATACTGCTAATTGCAGTAGACGAGATAACAAATAATACGAGACCAACGACGCGCAAAGAGAGTGTTAAGTAATCTAGTTTGAAAACTTGATGAGTCTTTTTGAAAAGTAAGTAACCTAAGCCTTGAATAATTACCGGTACCAAAAGCGCTAACCAGCCAAAACTGAAATACAATAAATCAGCGGTCCACGCCCCTGCTGTGCCCGTTAAATTTTTAACTTTTATATAGTCACCCGTTTGTGACCAAGATGGATCCACAGGATCAAATGTTAATAAAGCAACTAAAACAAACGCTGCGAGTGCAGTTGTTAAAATAAGGCCTGCTTCTAATAGTCTTTGAACACCGTTCAGGCGCATTACAACTCCCCTTTATTCTTTTTATACTCCAGCTATTTATCTTGAATGTCATAGCGACTGAATCAATCGCAAGAAAATAGCATCACTATTCTATTACTACGGTGCTACTTTTAGAAGCGAAACATCATCACTTTTCACTTCTTCCATGACAACATACGTTCTACTTTCGGAAACTGCTGGCAATCGCAGGAGAATATCCCCTAACAAATCTCGATAGGCAGACATATCTGTTACGCGAGTTTTCAATAAGAAGTCAAAGTTACCAGAAACTAGATGACATTCCAGAATTTCATCATGTGTTTTTACCGCTTGGCTAAACTCTTCAAAAACATCGGGTGACGTTTTTGTTAACGTAATTTCGACATAAACAAGTAATGCCATTCCAACCTTTTTAGGGTCAACAATTGCTTTGTAGCCTTTGATATACCCTTCCCTTTCGAGTTTCTTTACTCGCTCTAAACAGGGCGTTGCACTCAGTCCGATACGCCTTGCTAATTCAACATTTGATATTCTGCCATCTTTTTGTAATTCGACTATTATCTTTTTATCAATACGATCTAACACTAGCTTAACCAAATTAGTTATTTATACTTTATATTTTAATTGTATAGTGTTTTATGTTTCATTTTCAATTAAATAAAGTTACATCACCTAATTTAACCTAGATATAATAGTGTTATCTAATACCACAGTTCAAAGTAAGGTGAATTTATGATTATCGGTGTACCTAAAGAAATTAAAAACCACGAATATCGTGTAGGTATGGTTCCGGCAAGTGTTCGTGAGTTAATCAATCACGGCCACAGTGTTTTTGTTGAAGCAAACGCAGGTATTGGTATTGGCTTCACAAATGAAGATTATGAAGCAGCAGGTGCAGAAATCCTGAATACTGCGGAAGAAGTTTTCGCTAAAGCTGACATGATTGTTAAAGTGAAAGAGCCGCAGGCTGTTGAACGTGCTATGTTACGTGAAGACCAAATTCTATTCACTTACTTACACTTAGCACCAGATCTTCCTCAAACAGAAGACCTTATTAAGTCTAAGTCGATTTGTATTGCATATGAAACAGTAACAGACGCACGTGGTGGTCTACCATTACTTGCTCCTATGTCAGAAGTTGCTGGCCGTATGTCAATTCAAGCTGGCGCACAGGCACTTGAAAAATCAAATGCTGGTCGCGGTATGCTGCTTGGTGGTGTACCTGGTGTAGAACCTGCAAAAGTAGTTGTTATTGGTGCGGGTATGGTAGGTAACAACGCTGCGCAAATGGCTGTAGGCATGGGTGCAGATGTGGTTGTTCTTGACCGCAATGTTGATGTATTACGTCGTGTTGACGCGCAATTCGGTAACCGTGTTAAAGCTGTTTACTCTACAGCTGATGCCCTTGAAAAGCATGTTTTAGAAGCGGATTTAGTAATTGGTGGCGTTTTAATCCCTGGTGCAGCAGCACCAAAACTAGTTACTGCTGACCACATCAAACGCATGAAGCCAGGTGCTGCAATTGTTGACGTTGCAATCGACCAAGGTGGTTGTATTGAAACGTCAAAAGCAACAACACACGCTGAGCCAACTTACATTGTTGATGACGTTGTTCACTACTGTGTAGCAAATATGCCAGGTGCGGTTCCACGTACTTCTACCTTTGCACTTAATAATGCGACACTTCCATACATTATTAAGCTTGCTAACAAAGGCTACAAAGCTGCGTTACTTGAAGACTCACACTTCTTGAACGGTTTGAACGTATTTAAAGGCAAAGTAACGTGTAAAGAAGTTGCTGAAGGCTTCAACATGGAATACGTATCACCAGTAGATGCTTTAAACAGCTAAATAAACTACAGACATCAAAAAAAGCAGCGAAAGCTGCTTTTTTATTGCGTAATTTTTATGTTTAAAGCACTTAGATAAAACGTTTGATAATAAAGTCCACTTTTACACGTTTAGCTTGACCTAATAATTTAGCTACTGGCTCTGGGTATTGATGCATTGATTCAAGCTCTTTGTAACTATTAAGTTTTGTGCAATGGGTTAAGATCTGTTGTTTTTCTTGTTCTAGTTGCTCAGTCAACACACCTTCGGCATCATCAAATAAAATTCCATTTTCTATATCTAACCCCCACGCTCTCGGGTTTAGATTGTGACCCGTCATCATTTGATAACGATTGTCGACACTAATACCTTTAAGATGGAATGAGTTCGTCTCATGACGCCAGAGGTAAACGTTTAATAGTCCCGATTGCACGTATTTGTCATTGAGTTTGAGAAATTTGGCTAAGATGGTTTCATATAAATAGGGTAATGCGCCAATTTTACTAAATGGCTTATCGGGAGAGATGTAAAAATCATTTGCGGTTTTATCACCAACCACGATGCTAACCTTAAGCCCTTGTTTTAACTTCTTTCTAAGTACTCTAAGTAATGGTGCAGGGAAATTAAAATACGGGGTATAAAGTACTAATTCCTTTTCACCTAATTCAAACAGGTTTTTTATCGCGCGGTTAAGCATGTTACCACGGCGGCCAAAGCCTAAAAATAAAAAGCTATCTATCGTACCCGACTGTGCTGTAGTGCTGCTTGGGTATTTAGCTCGCTTCAATGACTTCATTAAAGCTCTGTGATCTGACTTGCATTGAGCTAACTTTTTAATTGGGCGCTGATCCAGTCGAATAACGGCATGTGATGAAATTAGTTCATCATCGATAAATTTTAAAAAAGCATTAGCAAGCGATGAATTGTTAATAGTGAAATAACGGTCTAGGCGATATCGCGATTCATATTGTAGATAAACATTATTGAGACTTGCCCCACTATATAAAACAGTGTCGTCAATCACCATGCCTTTAAGGTGTAAAACACCAAATACTTCTTTACCTTTAACTGGTACACCAAATATTCTTACATTGTTTTGGTGTGATTGAAGCTCTTGATAATAAAGCCCTGCATTCCCTTCACTTTCGGCTTCACCAATCAAGCCACGTTGTGCACGGTGATAGTCTACTAGAACATCGACACGTAAATTAGGGTTCGCATTGGATGCAGCATGTAATGCTGCAAGTATTTCTCTTCCAGCTTCATCATCTTGTAAATAAAGCGCTGTAATAACAATACGCTGTTGAGCAAATTTGATTAGTGATAATAATTTTGCTCGATAAGAAGCCGCATCAAGCAGAATTGAAATTTGCTCGCTCTCTAGTTTAAAGCTTGGCTCTTTTTGCCAAAAATCCAAACGCACGCTGTTATCCTGTAGCATCAAAGTTATTTAAAAGCGTCAACATAACAAATTATTAGATTAAACGCACAATTTTTACATCAAAGATTGCCTAAGTGGCTAAATTTACGACGAGTGTTACGTTAAATTGACGCTTTGCAGAAGTTGGTAATATCAAATTCCGTAAAATAATTTACATCTGACTTGTTTTTAATAGAATCAACCGCATTAATTAGCAAAAGCAGTATTAATTAGGAAATGCCATGAGCGCAAGCAAACACAGTAAATTACTTATTTTAGGTTCGGGTCCTGCTGGATACACAGCCGCAGTTTACGCTGCACGAGCTAACTTAAACCCTGTATTAATCACAGGTATGCAGCAAGGTGGTCAGTTAACAACTACGACAGAAGTCGAGAACTGGCCTGGTGATGCACACGGTTTAACCGGACCTGCGCTAATGGAGCGTATGAAAGAACATGCAGAGCGCTTTGAAACAGAAATTATTTTTGATCATATTCATACCGTTGATGTGAACAACCGTCCATTTACCTTAACGGGTGATTCGGGTACTTATACATGTGACGCACTTATTATTGCAACAGGTGCATCAGCACGTTACCTTGGTCTAGATTCTGAAGAAGCATTTAAAGGTCGTGGTGTTTCAGCATGTGCAACCTGTGACGGTTTCTTTTATCGCAATCAAAAAGTTGCGGTTGTGGGTGGTGGTAACACAGCTGTTGAAGAAGCGCTTTATCTTTCAAACATTGCTTCAGAAGTTCACCTAATTCACCGTCGTGACACTTTCCGAAGTGAAAAGATCCTAACAGATCGTTTAATGGACAAAGTTGAAAACGGCAACATTACACTTCACCTTAATCAAACACTTGATGAAGTACTTGGTGATGATATGGGTGTTACTGGTTTACGCACTAAGTCAACGTCAGACGAATCAACAAACGAGATTGATGTTGCCGGCGTATTTATTGCTATCGGCCACTCTCCAAATACCGGTATGTTTGAAGGTCAACTAGAAATGAAAGACGGTTACCTTGTCGTTGAATCTGGTTTAAATGGTAATGCAACCCAAACAAGTGTTAAAGGTGTATTTGCTGCAGGTGATGTAAGTGACCATATCTATCGCCAAGCTATTACCTCAGCAGGTACCGGTTGTATGGCAGCGCTTGATGCAGAACGCTACCTAGACAATCTTAAGTAAAATTCGTTACACTGAAGGCTGCAATTAACGCAGCCTTTTTTATGACAGCACAACTAACACTACTCGATTCATTATCAACTCAATTTCCTCCTGCAAATCTTGCTTTGACAGAGCCAGACGGCTTACTCGCTATTGGCGGTGATTTATCCACTGCTCGGCTAACTAATGCCTATCAAAATGGTATTTTCCCTTGGTTTAATCAAGGTGAGCCTATTATGTGGTGGTGCCCGAGTTCACGTGCCATTCTCAATATTGGACAAATTAAAGTAAGTCGTAGTTTGCGTAAGCTAGCTAAACAGAACAAATACACCATACATATAAATAGGAATTTTGTTGGTGTAATAAATAACTGCATAAAGCAACGAGAAGCTAAAGAAGGTACTTGGATTACGTCAGATATGAAGTCAGCTTATATTGCTCTTCATCAATTAGGACTTGCACATAGTATTGAAGTTTATAATTTAAGGAATGAACTGGTTGGTGGGTTATATGGCATTATGGTTGACCATGTATTTTGCGGTGAATCGATGTTTCACTTTGAAAGTAATTGTTCGAAACTTGCATTCTGGGCACTACATAATCATCTAAAAAACAATAACGTGAATTTTATTGATTGCCAAATTGAAAACCCACATTTGACCTCACTGGGTGTAACGACAATTTCAAGAAGTGATTTTTTAGCTAAACTTAACACTAAGAATACATTTACGCCGAATACTGCAATGTGGCAACCACAACAATTAATAGGGATTTATGACTGAACATTTGCCTGTAAAACTTGGGATCAGCCAACAATTTCCATGTAGCTACATAGAAACAGAACAAGAGCGTTTACTGGTTGTACTTGATCACGAATTTTATACAGAACAGAAATTTGAGCACCTATTAGCGTTAGGATTTCGCCGTTCTAGCGATCAAATATACCGACCGCACTGCCCTAAGTGTGATGCATGTAAAGCAATTCGTCTGGAAGTGTCTGAATTTACCCCGAGCAAATCTCAAAAAAGAATACTTAATAAAAGTAAGCAGTTTAGATTTGAAGTAAGTCACCAAAGTAAAGATATTTATTACACCTTGTATGAAAAATACATTCTTTTACGCCATCATGATGGCGCAATGTTTCCTCCTTCAATTGAACAGTATGAGAGTTTTTTAACTTGCCGCTGGCTTACTATTCATTATTTAGAATTATGGCAAGAAGATAGATTAATCGCTGTTGCTGTTACTGACACTCTTTCACAATCTCTTTCCGCCATTTATACGTTTTTCGACCCAGAGTACGAAGAGTTTAGTCTAGGGACTATGATGATCCTTAAACAAATTGAATATGCAAAACATCTCGATAAACGCTTTTTATATTTAGGTTATCAAATCGATGCTTGCAGAAAAATGAATTACAAAACTAAATTTAAGCCTTACCAAAAACTTAATAATAACGTTTGGCACTTAGATATTAAAAAATAGCTCGAATTACCAATGAGCTCTTTACTTATGCATGGGTTTTCGGCAAAATCTGCAGCTTTAAAGAATACAACTGAGGTTATACGCTCAATATGGCGAAAGAAGACGTAATTGAAATGCAAGGCACGGTCCTTGACACACTCCCTAACACTATGTTCCGCGTTGAATTAGAAAACGGTCACGTGGTTGTTGCACACATTTCTGGTAAAATGCGCAAAAACTATATTCGTATTTTAACAGGCGACAAGGTTACGGTTGAGTTAACGCCATATGACCTTTCAAAAGGTCGCATTGTATTCCGTGCACGTTAATTAGTTTAACGGTATCGAATATAAAAAAGCCCGCTTAAAGCGGGCTTTTTATTGAATAGCTTTTAAGCTTCTACACTTTCTTTTTGATAGCTAAATGTCAGCTGCTTATCTTTAATGCTGACTTTAACATTGCCACCATCAGATAATTCACCAAACAAGATTTCATTAGCAAGTGGTTTTTTCAGTTTCTCCTGAATTAAACGTGCCATCGGACGCGCGCCCATTGCTTTGTCATAACCTTCTTTCGCCAACCATTTACGTGCAGGCTCGGTTACTTCTATCGATACCGATTTAGCATCCAATTGAGATTCCAGTTCGACAATAAACTTATCGACAACTTGCAGTATTACTTTTTCATCTAAGTGATTAAACCAAATTGTATTATCTAAACGGTTTCTAAATTCAGGTGTAAAGGTTTTATTGATCTCACTCATGGCATCATGACTGTGATCTTGTTGTTTGAAACCAATTGATTTACGAATGGTTTCTTGTACACCAGCATTTGTGGTCATTACTAATACCACATTTCTGAAGTCAGCTTTACGACCATTGTTATCGGTTAGCGTACCGTGATCCATCACTTGTAGTAGCACATTGTAAATATCAGGGTGCGCTTTTTCGATTTCATCAAGCAGCACAACACAATGAGGTTGCTTAATTACCGCATCTGTTAATAAGCCACCTTGCTCATAGCCAACATAACCAGGAGGCGCACCAATTAAACGGCTAACCGCATGTTTTTCCATGTATTCAGACATATCAAATCGAACTAGCTCAACACCGAGACATTTTGCGAGTTGTTTTGTAATTTCTGTTTTACCTACTCCTGTAGGTCCCGCGAATAAGAATGAACCAATAGGCTTATCTTCACTTGATAATCCCGAGCGCGATAATCGGATTGCAGCACTTAATGCATCAATGGCATCATCTTGACCAAATACCACCATTTTTAAATTACGATCAAGCAATTGCAGTACTTGCTTATCTGAATTTGATACATTTTGTTCTGGGATACGAGCGATTTTGGCAATAATGTGCTCAATGTCCGATACTGTGACTGTTTTTTTGCGACGTGATGCTGGTAAAAGGCGTTGGCTCGCCCCTGCTTCGTCAATCACATCAATTGCCTTATCAGGTAAATGACGTTCGTTGATATATTTAGCAGAGAGTTCAGCTGCAGCTTTTAATGCCGTTTGCGTGTAACGAATACCATGGTGCTCTTCGTAACGTTCTTTCAAGCCCATTAATATTTTTGTGGTATCTGCAATAGAAGGCTCAACAATATCTATTTTTTGGAAGCGACGAACAAGTGCTCTGTCTTTCTCAAAAATGTTTTTAAATTCATTGTAAGTGGTCGAGCCCATGCAGCGAAGCTTACCACTTGAAAGCAACGGCTTGATTAGGTTAGACGCATCCATGACACCACCAGAGGCCGCACCGGCACCGATAATTGTATGGATTTCATCAATAAACAAGATTGCGTTTTTGTGCTGCTGAAGCTGTTTTAATAATGCCTTGAAACGTTTTTCAAAGTCGCCGCGGTATTTTGTGCCCGCTAGTAGTGCGCCCATATCAAGTGAAAAAACAGTCGCATCTGAAATCACTTCAGGTACTTGCTCATTAACAATGCGATATGCAAGCCCTTCGGCAATCGCTGTTTTACCAACACCTGCTTCACCAACAAGTAAAGGGTTATTCTTCTTACGACGACACAATACTTGTATCGTGCGTTCAATTTCACTATCACGGCCAATCAGTGGATCTATCAAGCCTAGTTCAGCTTGGGTATTTAAGTTAGTCGTAAAGTTCTCAAGCTTCGATTTTTCGTCAACACCTTGTTCAGTATTGCTTTCAATCTCTTGCTCTTCGTCATTACTATGATGATTCTCTTCTTCATCTAATCGAGAAATACCATGCGAAATATAATTAACGATATCAAGACGCGTGATATCGCTTTTTTTGAGCAGATATACAGCTTGGCTCTCTTGTTCACTGAATATAGCAACAAGCACATTAGCGCCATTTACTTCGCTTTTACCGGAAGATTGAACATGAAAAACAGCACGTTGAAGAACACGTTGAAAACCTAGAGTTGGCTGTGTTTCTCGTTCCTCTTCAAGTTCAGGAATAAGCGGTGTGGTTTCATCTATAAAATCAGAAAGCGCAATTTTTAATGATTGCAGGTCAGTACCACAACTCGATAATGCATCGATTGCAGATGGATTATCTAAGAGCGCTAACAGTAAGTGCTCCACCGTCATAAATTCATGACGACGACTACGCGCTTCTCTGAATGCGGAGTTTAAGGTAATTTCCAAGTCTTTATTAAGCATAATAAACTCCTATATAACTTCTTTATTCGGGCTCAAAACTACATAAAAGTGGATGTTCATTGTCACGCGCATATTGATTTACTTGCGATACTTTAGTTTCGGCTACTTCCGCGGTATAAATCCCGCATACTGCTTTACCATCGTAATGAACTTTCAACATGATTTCAGTGGCCCTATCTGAATCCATGTTAAAAAAACGTGCTAGAACCTCAACAACAAAGTCCATAGGCGTATAGTCATCGTTATTTAAAATGACTTTATATTTACGCGGTGGCTTAATACTTTGTCGTTGTTTTTCCTTTTGGCTATCTACTAAATCTGAAAATTGTGTACCACTCATAATTTAATATAGTCATCTCTTGTAAACTCAAGCAACTTTGAGTATTAAAAATTAAAAAATTATTTAAATTGTTAAAAACAATTAAAAAATACTTGACTGTTTGCTCATTTAAACTACAGTCAATAGGTGTTTATTTACTAAGCAATTGACGAACAAAAGCTTGTGTAATCCGCAACACCAGTTCGTTTTAAACTTGGTAAATAAATTACCATGTAGAATAACATGATTTTAGTCAACTTATAGAAGGATGTTGAGGTATGGCTTGCGGAAAAGTCAAATGGTTTAACAACGCAAAAGGGTTTGGGTTTATCGTAGAGGAAGGCAGCACGGAGGATATCTTTGCGCATTTTTCAACCATTCAAATGGATGGCTACAAAACACTTAAAGCCGGCCAAGATGTAACATTTGAGTTGCAACAAGGTCCTAAAGGCCTACACGCGACCAATATTGCGCCATCTGAAGGCGATGTTTAAGTATTGATACTTAAATAATATATTATTAAAGAAGCGGATTACACCGCTTTTTTTATCTCTTAATTTTCCCAATACCTGTCAATTGAACATTTTGTGATTGCTAATTCTTTTTATTTAAACTAGCCCTGCTATACTATCGGCCAATTGTCAGCCATTAAAATATCGCTAGACTAACTCAACTAAATTCAGTTTTTGTGATTTTGCAAAATCACACCCCTTTCAATGTAAGTATTGAACGCCGTGTTTATATGGCATTTAAAAGTTAGGAATAATAATGACTAGTAAATCTAAGATAATTTATACAAAAACGGATGAAGCACCGGCATTAGCCACCTACTCGTTTTTACCAATTGTAAAAGCGTTCAGCGCTGTATCTGATGTAAACGTAGAAACTCGTGACATCTCTTTAGCAGGCCGTGTGATCGCAAATTTCCCTGAGTATTTAACTGAAGAACAACGTATCGGTGATGCGCTTGCTGAATTAGGTGAATTAGCTAAAACACCTGAAGCAAATATTATTAAACTTCCTAACATCAGTGCTTCTATTCCACAGTTACAAGCTGTTATAAAAGAACTTCAAGCACAAGGTTATGCACTTCCAGAATACCCAGAAGAACCTAAGAACGAAGAAGAAGCAAAGGTTAAAGCAACCTACGACAAAATCAAAGGTAGTGCTGTAAACCCTGTACTTCGTGAAGGTAACTCTGATCGTCGCGCACCTGGTTCAGTTAAGAATTATGCTAAGAACAACCCACATTCAATGGGTGCATGGTCAAGTGAATCAAAATCTCATGTTGCTTCAATGAACGAAGGCGATTTCTTCGCATCAGAGCAATCAGTAACCGTTGAGTCTGCTGATGATGTTCGTATTGAGTTCGTAAACGAAAACGGTGATGTTGACGTATTAAAAGCGTCTGTACCTCTTCTTGCGGGTGAAATCATCGATAGCTCAGTAATGAGTGCTGCTGCGTTAAACAGCTACCTTGAGCGTGAAATCAGCGCAGCAAAAGACGAAGACGTTCTGCTATCATTACATATGAAAGCAACGATGATGAAAGTGTCTGATCCAATCATCTTCGGTCACGCAGTAAAAGTATTCTACAAAGATGTATTTGCAAAACACGCTGCAACATTTGAAAAATTAGGTGTTGATGCAAACAATGGTATTGGTGACGTTTACGCTAAAATCGCACAATTAGATGACGCAACACGCGCTGAAATTGAAGCTGATTTACAAGCTGTTTATGCTAACCGCCCTGCACTTGCAATGGTTGATTCTGACCGTGGTATTACTAACTTACATGTTCCAAGTGACATCATCATTGATGCGTCAATGCCAGCATGTATTCGTTCATCAGGTCAAATGTGGGGCCCGGATGGCAAGTTAAAAGATACTAAAGCGCTTATTCCAGATCGTTGTTACGCAAGCGTTTACCAAGCAACAATTGATTTCTGTAAAGAAAACGGTGCATTTGATCCAACAACTATGGGTAGCGTACCAAACGTTGGCCTTATGGCTCAAAAAGCAGAAGAATACGGTTCACACGACAAAACTTTTGAAATCAAAGCTAAAGGTCAAGTACGCGTAGTTAACCAAGCGGGTGTTGCAGTGATGTCGCATGACGTTGACGCGGGTGATATCTTCCGTATGTGTCAGGTTAAAGATCTACCAATTCAAGATTGGGTAAAACTTGCTGTTAATCGTGCACGTGCAACTGGCACACCAGCGGTATTTTGGTTAAACGAGAACCGTGCTCACGATGCACAGTTAATTAAGAAAGTTAACCAATACTTACAAGACCACGATACAAATGGTCTTGATATTCGTATTCTTGCTCCATTTGAAGCAACACAATTCTCATTAGCACGCATCAAAGAAGGTCAGGATACAATTTCTGTAACAGGTAACGTACTTCGTGATTACCTAACAGACTTATTCCCGATCCTTGAGCTTGGCACAAGTGCAAAAATGCTATCAATCGTTCCTCTAATGAATGGTGGTGGTTTATTTGAAACAGGCGCAGGTGGTTCAGCACCTAAACACGTTCAACAGTTCGAAAAAGAAAACCACTTACGTTGGGACTCTCTTGGTGAATTCTTGGCATTAGCGGCTTCTTACGAGCACCTTGCTGTAAATACAGGCAACTCAAAAGCACAAGTACTCGCAGATACTCTTGATGCGGCAACAGCTAAATTCTTACTTGAGAACAAATCACCTTCTCGTAAAGTAAATGAACTAGACAACCGTGGTAGCCATTTCTACCTAACCATGTTCTGGGCACAAGAACTAGCTGCACAAGACAAAGACGCTGAACTGAAAGCTAAATTTGCACCTATTGCAGACCAATTAACTGCAAATGAAGCTGTTATTGTTAAAGAACTTAACGATGCACAAGGCGTTGCCGTTGATATTAAAGGTTACTTCCAGCCTAGCGAAGAGCTTGCATACAAAGCAATGCGTCCTAGCGACACATTCAACAACATTATCGCGCAAATCGCATAATCACACTGTTTGAATGATAAAAAGGGCAACATGTTGTTGCCCTTTTTTATTTGCTACAATATCAACCTTGCTTGTAATACACCCAAAATCATGACCCGATTATCTAAACCTAAATCTGCGCATATTAAAAATACCCCCAAACGTACGACTCAGCGAAGTGTTGGTACAGTTAAAAAGCATGGTAAAACCCGTGACGTAAAACCCCACCAAGGTCCAACCCACATCGTACTATTTAATAAGCCATTTGATGTACTCAGCCAATTTACTGACGAAGGAAATCGAAAAACACTGGCTGATTTTATCGATATTAAAGATGTGTATGCTGCCGGTCGTCTCGATAGAGACAGTGAAGGTCTACTGTTACTGACCAATAATGGAAAGCTACAGCATAAAATCGCTTCGCCCAAACATAAATCGCCTAAAACCTACTGGGTGCAAGTAGAAGGTGACGTTACAGAAGAAGCAATCAATGCACTATCGCAAGGTGTTCTACTCAAAGACGGTAAAACCCTACCAGCTAAAGTTAAGCGCATCGCCGAACCAGATGTATGGCCGCGTAATCCTCCTATACGTGAACGCAAAGCTATTCCAACCACTTGGTTATCCATCACCATCACCGAAGGCAAAAATCGTCAGGTAAGACGAATGACCGCACATGTTGGTTTCCCAACATTACGCTTAATTCGTTATTCAATTGGTAAATATACACTTGATGGTATTGAAAATGGCCAATTTAGACTTATAACTGAGAATAATTAAGCACCGCGCACTATCATTTTTAATCATGTTTTATTAAAACAGCTATGATATAATTCGCGCCTCAAATTTTCGGAGTAATTCAATACCATGAGTGATAACAGTAACATCAAAGTCATCGTTGGCATGTCTGGCGGTGTAGACTCTTCCGTTTCAGCTTATTTACTTAAGCAACAAGGCTATCAAGTAGAAGGCTTGTTTATGAAAAACTGGGAAGAAGATGATACTGATGAATACTGTGCAGCTGCAGAAGATTTAAAAGATGCACAAGCAGTATGTGAAAAACTCGGTATTGAGTTACATACAGTGAACTTTGCCGCAGAATATTGGGATAATGTGTTTGAGTATTTCCTTGCTGAATATAAAGCAGGTCGCACGCCAAACCCTGATATTATGTGTAACAAAGAGATCAAATTTAAAGCATTTCTTGAGTTTGCTGCAGAAGCACTCGGTGCTGACTACATTGCTACAGGTCACTATGTTCGTCGTGGTGAAAAAGACGGTAAAGCGACCCTAGTACGTGGTCTTGATGACAATAAAGATCAAAGCTATTTCCTATACACCCTTGGTCATGAGCATGTCGCGCAAACCTTATTCCCAGTAGGCGAAATTGAAAAGCCTGAAGTACGCCGCATTGCTGAAGAACAAGGTCTTATTACCCATGATAAAAAAGACAGCACGGGTATTTGCTTTATTGGTGAACGTAAATTTAAAGACTTCCTACAAAAGTTCTTACCGGCACAACCAGGAAAGATTGAAGATTGCGAAGGCAATGAAGTGGGTGAACATGAAGGTTTAATGTATCACACACTAGGCCAGCGCAAAGGATTACTTATCGGTGGAATGAAAGAAGGGTCAGGTGAACCTTGGTATGTGGTAGATAAAGACATCGCAAGAAATGTGCTTGTGGTTGGTCAAGGTAAAGATCACCCTCGCCTTTATTCAAATGGCCTAATGGCAAATCAACTGCATTGGGTTGACCGTGTAGGTCCACAATCAACATTACGCTGCACAGTTAAAACCCGCTATCGCCAAACGGATATTCCGTGTACTTTACTGGTAGGTGAAGATGGTGTCGCTCGCGTATTATTTGATGAACCGCAAAAAGCTGTCACGCCAGGCCAATCAGCAGTTTTCTATGTTGAAGAATCCTGTCTCGGCGGTGGTATTATTGATTCGGTGATCCGCTAATGGATAAAAATCAGGTTATGGCACTTGCCGCTATGTGCCAAATTACCAAAGCCGTGCAAAAGGTTGCTCAAACCGGTTCAATCACAGATTATGAAATGCAGCAGTTATTGTCGGGTATTTTAGTCACTAGCCCAGATTCACCGTCTGATGTGTTTCGTGACATGGACTTACGTAAAGGCTACCAGTTGGTGGTTGAGCAACTCGATGCGGGTCAAAACAAAAGCATTGAATTAGTCAAATACGTGGGTGGATTAATTCAATTAGAACGTGCTTTAAATGCAAACCCAAAAGCCCTTAATGAACTCGGCTCACGCATTAGTTCAATTGACGCACGTTTGGCTCATTTATCCATCTCAGATGACGCCATTATCGCAAGCCTTGCGGATATTTATGCCGATGTAATTAGTCCGCTTGGACAACGTATTCAAGTATTTGGTAAGCCAGCATTATTACAACAAAAATCGGTGCAACATCGTATTCGCGCCCTGTTGTTAGCTGGTATACGCGCCGCAGTATTATGGCGCCAAGTAGGTGGTAAACGCCGCCACTTCTTTTTTGGCAAAGGTAAAATTGTCAAAATTGCAAAACAGTATTGTTAATCTCTAGTACAAAAATTTAGGAGTGATTATGGAGCTTTCAGCGTTAACTGCTATTTCACCTGTTGATGGTCGTTACGGCAGCAAAACAACTGAGCTTAGAGAAATCTTTAGTGAGTATGGCCTAATTAAATACCGTGTTACTGTTGAAGTACGTTGGTTACAAGCACTTGCTGCTGCAGAAGGTATTGACGAAGTACCGTCACTAAGCGCTGAAGCAAATCAAATCTTAGACAACATTGTTGCAAACTTTAATGAAGAAGATGCAATGCGTGTTAAAGAGATTGAACGCACAACCAATCATGATGTAAAAGCTGTTGAATATTTACTGAAAGAAAAAGTTGCTGATAACGCTGAGCTAAACGCAATCAACGAATTCATCCACTTTGCATGTACTTCAGAAGACATTAACAACCTATCGCACGGTTTAATGCTAAAAGAAGCTCGTGAAAATGTATTACTGCCTTACTGTGACAAACTACTTGAAGCAGTACATGCGCTTGCAAAAGAATACCAAACAATCCCGATGATGTGCCGTACTCACGGTCAGCCAGCTTCTCCATCTACTATGGGTAAAGAAATGGCTAACGTGTATATGCGTTTAAAGCGTCAGCGCGACCAAATTGCTAATGTTGAGCTACTTGGTAAAATCAATGGTGCCGTTGGTAACTACAATGCACACCTGAGTGCTTACCCTAATTACGACTGGCACGCACATGCTGAAAAGTTTGTAACGAGTCTAGGTCTTGAGTGGAATGCATTTACAACACAAATCGAACCGCATGATTACATCGCCGAACTTTACGATGCAATTGCACGCTTCAATACTATCTTAATTGATTTTGACCGTGACGTTTGGGGCTACATTGCGCTTAATCACTTCAAGCAAAAAACAATTGCAGGTGAAATTGGTTCATCAACTATGCCACACAAAGTTAACCCAATTGATTTTGAAAACTCTGAAGGTAACTTAGGCATTGCGAACGCTATTTTTGCTCACTTAGCACAAAAACTACCAGTATCTCGCTGGCAGCGTGACCTTACGGATTCAACCGTATTACGTAACTTAGGTGTTGGTATGGGTTATGCGTTAATCGCTTACCAAGCAACACTTAAAGGTATTAGCAAATTAGAAGTTAACCAAGAGAAGCTACTTGCTGAACTAGACCAGAACTGGGAACTACTTGCTGAGCCAATCCAAACTGTAATGCGTAAATATGGCATTGAAAAGCCATATGAAAAACTTAAAGAGTTAACACGTGGTAAGCGCGTTAACAAAGAGATCATGGCTGATTTCATCGATAATCTTGATTTACCAGAAGCGGTAAAAGAAGAATTAAAACAACTTACACCTGCCAATTACATTGGCCGTGCAGTTGAATTTATCGACGACATCAAATAACCAGCAGTTTTAGCTTGAATAAAAAGCGAAAGGTATTTCTAATATCTTTCGCTTTTTTATTATAAAAATTAGAGACTCATATGTACCAGCTCAGTTTCAATATCAAAACACCAAACGGTGTGAAAACCCTCTCTAAACAAGAATTCATTAATGAATATTGGCAAAAAAAGCCGGCATTAATTAAGTCTGGTTTTAATGATTTTGTTGATCCAATTAGTCCAGATGAACTTGCTGGCCTTGCAATGGAAGAATGCATTGAGTCACGTCTTATTTCAAATCACAATAATGAGTGGCAAGCACACCACGGTCCTTTTGAAGATTTTGAGTTACTAACACCTAAAAATAGTACCCTACTTGTGCAAGCTGTTGACCATTGGCACCCTGAGGCTGCCGCCTTAATCGAACCGTTTCGCTTTATCCCTAACTGGCGCATCGATGATTTAATGATCAGTTTCTCAACACCGAATGGTGGCGTAGGGCCTCACTTGGATCAATACGATGTGTTTATTATTCAAGGCCAAGGTAAGCGACATTGGCGCGTTGGAGAATCTAAGCAAACCTTCAATGAAGTGATTCCGTGCAAAGATCTATTACAAATCGATGGATTTGATGCCTGTATTGATGAAGTACTTGAAGCTGGTGATATTTTATATATTCCGCCTGGCTGCCCACATGAAGGCTATGCAGTTGAAAACGCTATGAACTACTCAGTCGGTTTTAGAGCACCTAATCAACGCGAAATGTTATCGTCGTTTTCAGATTACTTAATTGATAATGATTCAGGTAATAAACGCTACAGTGACCCTAATCTTCAATTACGTCAAAACCCTGGCGCGTTTTTGCAAAGCGAGGTGAATGACGTTAAAGCCCAAATGTTAGATGCTCTTAATAACAGTCACGATTTTAATTTGTGGTTATTACAGAGCCTCAGTGAAGCTAAACACGATTTAGACTTAGCACCGATTGAAGATGAATTTGATGAAAATTATCTCATTGAATTGTTACAACAAAGTTGTGAAATCAATCGTTTAGGTGGTCTTCGTTGTTTCTACTTATCAACAGATCACTCTGTGTTATTTGCCGTAAATGGTGAAGTATTAACACTACCAGCTTCCTGCTTGGAATGGGTGAAGGTACTTTGCGAGAACGTGACTGTGACCTCTGATCAGATAAAAAGTTCCACAAGTTGTTCACACTTTATACAAAACTTTACTAATCTTTTAAATGAGGGCTATTGGTACATCGATTAGTAGAGGCACAAATGAGCTTTACATTTAAGCAAGTGACATGGCGAGAAAAACGCAAAGAATTACAGCAAGTGAGAGAAAAAGTATTTGTATATGAATACCATATCCCTGCTGATATTGAATTTGATAAATGCGATTTAAATTACCAGCACTTGCTTGGTTTTGACCATAACGGTAACAGTATTGCGACAGCGCGCATCAATAACCAAGGTGAAATTGGGCGTGTCGCTGTGTTACAAGCTTATCGTACTAATGAATTTTACACCCTAATGTTTCAACAGATTGCATTGTGTGCAAAACAATTAGGTGCAGAAGAATTATCTTTTAACTGCAATATTACTGAAAAAGATAAATTCACACAGTGTGGTTATGCAGCCCGTGGGAACGTGTTTATGGAAGCAGGCATTGCGCGACAACGTCTTGTGTGTCCGCTGTCACGCTTTGATCCTAAACCTTTTACGCTGGTACACTAGCCCAAAGTTTGTCGTTATTGTAAAGATCATATAAACCGTGTGCGCGGTTTACTAGCAAGTTTGCGAAATCGACTTGCGCTTTTTCGCGTACACCTGCATTCATAATCTCTTCCGCTTTCATTTGCCATTGGAATGAAAAATATCGCAATGCATCACGCGCATTCGTTGCTGCAGTCACTTCTACATGATCTGTTGGTAGATTGCCAGAAATTACCCAGTATGTTTTACCTTGTTGGCTTTTGATCTTCCAAATAGCACACATAGGAGCAAGGTAACGGCTTTCTTTATCTAAAATTGCTTTTGGTAAAATACCTTTTTCTGCAAGGTGTTTATTCGCACGATCTAATGTTTCGCGTGTCCATTGGTTTCGTGCAGCATCAATTTCAGCTTGTGTTGGTTGTGGTTTTTGTTCTTGGTTTTCCATAATACATCTTTAGAAAATTTCAATTGCCCCACTCTACTGATTCAACACAACCAAAGCAAGCGGTAACGTTAAAAAGATGAATTGGGTTGTGTCAGAAATGTTAATTCTTGTTCACTCGATACTCGGCCAAGAATTTGATTACGATGAGGGTAGCGTCCAAATTGGTCGATAATGTTTTTATGTGCAACTTCAAAGTCATAACTCGGATGATTCTTATACAGAGAAAGCGCTATTTCATGAATTATCTTACTTTCACTGTGCATATAAGGTAAATATAAGAAACCTACCTCGGTTTCATTCAGTTGTTTATCAAACCATTTTTCGATTGCCTGTTGTGCTAGAACGAGTGCTGTTGCATCCTGATTAAATGCAGCAGGCGTTCCGCGGTATATATTTCGTGAAAACTGGTCTAAGACAATAATTTCACAGAGTGCGCCTTGAGCAGAAGTACGCCACTCAAACAATTCGCCAGCCTTTGCCGCTTCTAACGTAGATTTAAATTTTTGTGATATTAATTCATCAACATCATGGTCCACTGCAAACCATTGCTCAGCCGTTAACGTGTTAAACCAAAAGTCATATACCGTTTGATAATTCATTTTTATCCCAACCAAGTTATAAATTGATTAATAACGAGTGCATTTACAATATCAATAAAAAATGCGCCGACTAAAGGCACAACGATAAAAGCTTTAGGCGATGGCGTGTAATGCTGCGTGACTGCCGTCATATTTGCAATTGCGGTTGGCGTTGCCCCCAAAGTCAGTCCAGCATAACCGGATGCCATCACCGCAGCATCATAATTTTTGCCTAAACTTGGAAAAACTGCGTAGGTACAATAAAGCACGGTTACCAGTACTTGACATAATAAAAGCACAAAAAATGGAATCGCCAAATTAGCCAAAGTCCAAATCTTTATACTCATCAATGACATCGCCAAAAATAAACCTAAGCAAACATCTGAAATAAATGATAAAGATGCACTGTTAGTTGGCCACATCTTTAAATCGAATAGTTTGGGCAATATATTGGTAATGATAATGCCTGCAAACAAGCAACAGACAAATAACGGCAACTCAAAATTAAAGTATTTTAATGTTGCTTCAATTCGGTCACCTAAACCTATCGCCAATAAAATTACAAATACACTGATCAAGAACTGGTCGATGTTCACACTTGCAAATTTTGCATTTTCATGGGAAACACCAATTTGCAAAGGCTGAGCAGAATAAACAGTTTGTTTGAGCTGATGCTTTTCAATTATAAATTTTGCAATCGGTCCCCCAAGCACACCACCAAATATAAGTCCAAAAGTGGAACATGCTAAAGCCAGCTCAGCTGCACCAGTTAAGTCATAATTTTTTTCAAAGATTGGAGACCACGCAATTGCTGTACCATGGCCACCACTAAGCGAAATCGAGCCACCTAGGAGACCCGTAATTGGTGGCATACCAAAAGCACTAAACACTGAGATACCAACAATATTTTGTAAAAACAAAAACCCAACCGCGAGCACTAATAACACCAATAAGCTTTTACCCCCTGTAATCAGGCTGCTTAATTGTGCATTTAAGCCAATTGTGGTGAAAAAGATAATCAGTAAAAGATCCCTTTGTTCAAGAGAAAAGGTCACTTCGAGGTTAAATAAATAAAAAAGTAAAGCAAACACGGATGAAGCAATGATACCGCCCGTAACCGGTTCTGGAATATTAAAGCTTTGTAACGGCTTATAACGGCGATTCAACCATTTACCCAAGAAGTAAACTAAAATTGCCGTCATTAATGTAAGCCGTTCATCAATTATCATTTAATGTCCTAGTATTTTGGCAGGGTCTGTTTTGCTGGCTTTAATCGCCGGGTAAATGCAAGCTAATATCGCCATAACAAACGTAATTCCTGCGGTGATGGCAAGGTCTTGTATCTTAATTTCGCTTGGCAGATAATCGATAAAATACACACCAGAGAGTACGTTTTTACCCATTATTTCACTTGTGAACAAGTAAATATCACTGATTGATAATGACAGTAAAATCCCCAAAGCCAGTCCTAAACCTAAGCCAATCGCAGCTTGGTGAACACCTTGCAAAATGAAGCAGCGAATAATAGTGCCATCAGTTGCCCCCATGGTTTTTAAAATTGCAATACTTGATTGCTTTTCTTTTACTTCCATAACCAGTGTAGAAACAATATTAAAACTCGCGACAGCAACAATTAAAAATACGGTTATATAAACAATTAATCGCACCATCTGAATGTCTTGATAGAGATTACCTTGCGAACGGTACCAAGTCTCAATATAGACTAATTCATCAAGTAATTGCCCAATAGCCAATGCGCTTTGTCTTGCAGCAAAGACATCCGCCACTTTTACTTGAAGTCCGTCAAACTGTGAATCTGAAAACTGCTTTAATTTTTGCGCTTGGCGCAACGATATTTGGCCAAAATTCATATCCAGTTGGCCGCCGAGGTTAATTGTGCCGACTAAGGTTAAGCTGATACGGTTGATACTTGCGAGTGATTGCGTTCCGGGTTCTGGTAATAAAACATTTACCTTATCGCCAACGGTTAGTTCAAGCTGCTGAGCGAGTGCCTCTCCTAAAATAATCTCGCCTTCATCAAGATGATTAAAACTTTGTGCTGGTACAACGTATTCACTACTTTTTGAAACTGATTGCTCACGCATTGAATCAATGCCTTTTAACACCACCCCATGCATTTTGCTCTGATGAGAGACCATGGCATTTAACTTTATGTAAGGTGCAACCGCTTTAACTTCGGCGTGAGTTAATAATTTCGTTTGGTGATGTGCAAAATTATCTAACGGTTTAGACGGAGCGTAATACTCAATATGCGGTATCACACTCAATAACCTATCTTTAAGCGCTAATTCAAAACCGTTAATTACTGACAGTGCTAAAATCAGTACGGATACACCCAAAGAGATACCGATGGTCGAAGACTTATTGAAGAACCCGCTTACAGACTGTTCTCCCTTGCCCCTTCTAAAGCCTTTAACTAAATAAATACTTAAACTCATTCGCTAGCCAACTTGCCGTCTTTGATAAACATCGTTTTATCGAGTTTCGCAGCCAACGCCAAATCATGGGTTACAACAACAAACGCTGTGTTATGACTTACTTTTAATTGATTAATTAATTCGTAAATTTTTTCACCATTGTCTTTATCTAAATTACCCGTTGGTTCGTCAGCCAATACCAGCGCAGGTTTTGTAATGAGTGCTCGAGCAATGGCAACACGCTGTCTTTCGCCACCTGATAGTTGATCGGGTTTATGCGATACACGGTGACTTAACCCCACATTCTCTAACATCGCAATTGCTTGTTTTTTTGCGTCAGATTTTGACACACCCGCTATCAATAATGGCAGCATCACATTTTCAAGCGCGCTGAACTCCATTAATAAATGGTGAAATTGATAGATAAAACCGATGTGTTTATTTCGAAAATCTGCTTGCTGCTTGCGATTTAACTGGGTGGTGTCAGTATCTTTTATTTTGATCGAGCCATGATTTGGCTTATCAAGCGTACCAAGTAAATGCAATAAAGTACTTTTGCCAGAGCCTGAACTGCCAACAATGGCTAATGTTGTTCCAGCTTCAAGTTCTAGATTTAGATCATTTAATATATCAAGCTGAACGTCGCCATCTTGGTATGATTTAGTTAAATGCTCACATTTAACAACAACGTGATTATTCATAGCGTAATACCTGTGCTGGAGCTAATTTAGACGCACGTCTTGCTGGGTAGAAGGTGGCAAGATAGCTCATAATAATGCTGAGATAGAAAATAATTAAAACTTGCAGAAGTGACACGTCCACGGGTAATTGCATGCCAGCAATAATTTGAATGCCCAGTAATGCTAAAATCTCATTGATATTCATTGCGACACTCAAACCCAACGCCACACCTAATATACTTCCGACTAATCCGTTAAACAGTCCTTGCACCATAAACACTTGCAAAACACCATTAGGCGTTAGGCCGAGAGTTTGCAATATTGCAATTTCAGATTGTTTTTCTGACACCATCATGGTGAGCGCCGAAAGTATATTAAAAACTGCCACTAAAATAATAAGCCCTAATAATAAGCTCATAATGCGTTTTTCCATGGCGACAGCAGAAAATAATGAACCTTGGCTATCTGTCCAATCTGCCACTTTTAGAGGCTGCAATTGTGGTATTTCAGTGAGCAGTGCATCTAATTGGAATGGATCGTTCAAATAAACAGCATACTCATTAAACTCTTTTGACTTTATGCGATTCAAACGTAGTAAATCAGCCGTATTGGTTAATACAACTTGAGCGTGAAACGCCGGATTGTCTATTAACACTGATATTGTAAAAAGTCGCTGCGACGGCATACGACCTACCGGCGTAAACGTTGTGACACTAGGTAGCATCAACCGCACTTTATCACCAACCTTAACATCTAATTGTGTTGCAAGACGCCTTGTAATGGCAATTGAATATTTGTCACTGGTTAGCTTTTGAATAATCGTCGGGTTTAGCATAGTAACAAGCGGGTTTTGTTGTGCCTTATCAACACCATATATTTGGGCGGCTAACAACTTGCTATTTGATACAATAAGGCCTTCACTGTTTTTGAACTTTGAAACAGACGCCACTTTACTATTCGTTTTAAGTAAATCGATTATTGAATGATGATTTTCATTTTTAAGCGACAGTGTTAAGTGCGGCACAATCTGCAACATGGATTGTTTTAAGCGATTTTCAAAACCATTCATAACACTGGTTACACAAATAAGCGCAACCATGCCAAGCGTAATTCCTGCAATTGAAAAAAATGAAATAAAAGAGATAAAGCCATTGCCTTTGGCTAATTTCGCATAGCGCATGCCAATAAACAAACTAGCTGGCTGAAACATAGATTAATGATTGTTTAATAAGTGTAATTTGCAGAAAGTTTAACATTTCTTTTTGATAAATGTATTTTTTTCTAGTGTATGAATTGTTTTGTTACACAACAGATCTGATCAGTGCTGTTTTATGCTTTAAATCGCATTAAGCTACTGTAACTTATTGGAGAGTCTAGGTAGAATACCGCGTCTGAAAAATTGGGGTAAAACTTTTGATTGAGCGATTTAAGCATTTTCAACTTCGTGGTGACCTATTCGGTGGTGTCACTACAGCAATCATTTCATTACCACTCGCCCTTGCATTTGGTGTTGCCTCTGGCGCAGGCGCTGAGGCAGGCATTTGGGGAGCTATCCTAGTTGGTTTGTTTGCTGCCTTATTTGGCGGTTCTAACTCGTTAATATCTGAACCGACTGGTCCCATGACAGTGATCATGACAGCAGTGCTGACTGCCATGATGGCGAAACACCCAGAACAAGGTGTAGCCATGGCATTCACTGTGGTTATGATGGCTGGTGCATTTCAATTTTTACTCGGTTCTTTGAAGCTCGGCAAATACGTAACTTTAATGCCTTACAGTGTGATATCTGGCTTTATGTCAGGTATTGGGGTTATTTTAATTATTTTACAGTTTGCTCCCCTGCTCGGTCACACACCGCCATCAGGTGGCGTTGTAGGCACGTTATCTGAGTTACCTAACTTAATTGCTAATTTACATTTTTCTGAACTATTTTTAGGACTTGCGACTCTGGCAATCCTATTTTATTTTCCAAAGAAATACCGTAAATACATCCCTGCTCAGTTAGTCGCACTCATCACAATCACCCTTGTGTCAGTCATTTTATTTAGTGATGATGGAATACGTCGCATTGGCGAAATCCCAAGTGGCTTACCTAATATTGTTTTCCCTACATTTACTACAGACCAGTTTGTTACCATGATAATTGAGGCCATGGTTCTTGGCACTCTTGGTTGTATTGATACACTTTTGACTGCAGTTATTTCAGATTCACTTACGCGTCAAGAACATGATTCAAACAAAGAATTAAAAGGCCAGGGTATTGCGAATATGATCTCAGGATTGTTTGGTGCATTGCCTGGAGCCGGTGCAACAATGGGAACGGTTGTCAGCATTCAGGTTGGCGCCCGCTCTCCTGCAGCGGCTATTATACGTGCCTTGATCCTTATGTTGGTGGTGCTTGTTGCAGGCAGCCTTATAGAACCTATCCCAATGGCAGTGCTTGCTGGTATTGCTGTTTATGTGGGTATTTCGATTCTCGACTGGAGTTTTTTACAACGCGCTCACAAAGCCAGTTTGCAACAAACTGCAATCATGTATGGTGTAATGTTGTTAACTGTTTTTGTTGACCTTCTAATTGCAGTCGGACTGGGGGTTTTTATCTCCAATATTATTGTGATTGAGCGGTTGAGCCGTGAACAAGCTAAACAAGTTAAAGCAATTAGTGATGCCGATGATGACGATGTGCCACTGAACCAAGCGGAACGTGCCATTTTAGATAAAGCAAAAGGCAAAATTTTATTCTTTTACCTGTCTGGCCCAATGATTTTTAGTGTCTCGAAAGCAATTTCGCGTCAACACTCATCAGTACATAAATACAAATCAATGATCCTCGACTTAAGCGATGTGCCTATGATTGATATGACTGTAGGCTTAGCACTCGAAAATGCAATTAAGGATGCCATAGAAGCCCATTGTGAAGTATTTTTGTATTGCCCTAATCAAGACGCTAAACACCAACTTGAGCGACTCGGTATTGATGAATTGATTGGTAAAGATCGTTTTGTTGATAATCGTTTAGATGCACTTAACCAGTCGTTAGAAGTAGTTGAAAACGTCCCTTTTACGGGTAGCTAACAATCAATGCATAAAGTCTTTGCCTGAACTGAGTTGTTCAGGCTAAGATATTTATTTATTTACTTAAATAGCACCGTATATGTCTAACTTGCTCGAGCAATTCAACCAATATTTTCAAATTGAACACGTTATTGCTGTCCATTTAGAACCCGTCGATGATGCACAGCTGCCAACGGATAACAGCGACATAGACAAACTTATCCCGCCTTTATTTAAGCTCGCAAACGAAGTAAACGTATTGGAACAAACGGCATTGCGCCCTTTGCGGCAGCTTGGCGATGTGGCTGAAGACCTAGCCCAATACTTAAAACTTCAATCACGTAAAATAGACCTGATCTTGTCGCATATTCTAGCGAATGAAAATCAGCAAGACGACAACCTCGAAACTCATAGTTTTGGTGGAAGTGGTTTTACCTTATGCACAAACACACCGTATAAACCGAACCAGTTCTATCGTTGTAAACTGTTTTTGGAGGACGAAGCTGCTGCTGTATTTTGCTTTGCTCAAGTGATTGATTCTGAACCGTTCGAAGAAGGTTTTAAAACACGCTTTGTATTTAGTCATATACGCGAAGAAGATCAAGAACTTATGGTGAGAGCGAGCCTGCATGCCCAAGCAAAAGTGTTAAAAAAGAAGCAATCAACGAAAAACATTAATTAAACACTAATAAATACGCTGACCATTTGCTAATATTGGCCAAAATTATCCTTTTAAATCACTATGAACACAGTATTCCCAGCTGAATGGACAGCCCAAGATGCCGTACTCTTAACTTGGCCACACCAAGATACCGATTGGGCCGATATCTTAACCTCAGTTGAAGTAACCTATATTGCAATTGCACGCGAAATTTTATCAGAACAGAGCCTAATTATTGTTGCCCATAATGACGCGCTTAAAGCGCATATTATTGAGTTATTTAAAAACAATCACGTAGCGACAGAAAGGCTTCATTTCGTTACTTGCCCCACTAATGACACTTGGGCTCGCGATCATGGTCCAATTAGCACCTACCAAGGTGAAAAATTACATGTGCTTGATTTTACCTTTAATGGTTGGGGTAATAAGTATCAATCGGATCTCGATAACGCGATTAACCAACATTTATTTAATTCTTTGCTATCTGCTGAGGCCTCAAGCAACAAAATTGACCTTACTTTAGAAGGCGGCGGTATTGAAACGGACGGTAAAGGTACTTTGCTGACTACCAGTGAATGCTTGTTAAACCAAAACCGTGGCAACAATCTCTCAAAGCAAGCGCTTGAAGCTCGACTTAAAGAAGTATTAGGGATTAATCATTTTCTTTGGCTTGATCATGGTTACCTCGCAGGTGACGATACAGATAGTCATATTGATACTTTAGTACGTTTTGCACCGAATGATGCCCTGGTCTATGTTGCCTGTAATGACCATGAAGACGAACATTTCTCTGCTTTGGCAGAAATGGCTGAGCAACTTAAAACGTTCAGAACACAAGATAACAAGCCGTATACCTTATATGCTTTACCTTGGCCAAGTGCAAAATATAATGATGAAGGCGATCGTTTGCCTGCGACCTATGCAAACTACTTAATTATTAACAACAAGGTGCTAGTGCCTACCTATCAGGATAAGAATGACCAAACTGCACTTGATGTTATCGCTAATGCTTATCCAGAGCATCAAGTCATTGGAATTGATTGTGTACCATTAATTCACCAGTTCGGTAGTTTACACTGTATTACCATGCAATTACCTAAGGGTTTTTTAGGGAGCTAATCATGACTCAGACAATTAAGGTTGCTGCGATTCAGCATTCAAACAGCAGTGATTTAAATCATAACCAAGACAAGACTGTTCTTGGTATAAAAGAAGCGGCCAAAAATGGCGCCAAACTCATTGTATTACAAGAGTTACACCGCAGCTTGTACTTCTGCCAGGTAGAAAGCACCGAGTGTTTTGATCTTGCAGAGCCAATTCCAGGTCCGAGCACTACGCTTTATGGTCAACTCGCAAAAGAGCTTAACGTTGTTATTGTGACTTCGCTTTTTGAAAAGCGTGCCACTGGTTTGTATCACAACACCGCTGTTGTGCTGGATACTGACGGTGAAATTGCGGGCACCTATCGCAAAATGCATATTCCCGACGATCCGGGCTTTTATGAGAAGTTTTACTTCACACCAGGCGATCTCGGCTTTCAGCCAATTGAAACATCAATTGGTAAACTCGGTGTGTTAGTGTGTTGGGACCAATGGTTCCCAGAAGCTGCGCGCTTAATGGCCATGGCTGGCGCAGAGTTTCTTATTTACCCAACAGCGATTGGCTGGGATCTTGATGATGAACAAGCTGAACAGCAACGTCAACTTGATGCCTGGGTTATTGCACAACGTGCACACGCCGTTTCGAATGGTTTACCGGTTATTGCCTGTAACCGTCAGGGCCATGAAAATGATCCAAGCGGCCAATCAAAAGGCATTCAATTTTGGGGCAACAGTTTTATAACAGGCCCACAAGGTGAAATCCTGGCGCATGCATCAAATAATGACGATGAAATTCTTTATGCCGATATTGATAGAGAACGCAGTGAATCTGTTCGCCGTATTTGGCCGTATTTACGTGACCGTCGTATCGACCATTACCAAGATTTAACCAAATTATACCGAGATTAATACTAAGGAGTGACATTAATGCAAAGTCAGTGGCTTAACTTACCTTGGGTTAAAACACAAAACGACAAAATTGCTTGGGGCAATTTAGTTGGTTCAGCCCTAAGTTTAGCAATTTCAGATGCAGTACAAAGCCATACTGGATTTAAATTAATTGTCACTCAAAATACGCAACAGGCGCTAAAGCTTGAAGCTGAATTACATTATTTATTGCCAAATACGCCTGTTAATTTATTTCCTGACTGGGAAACGCTGCCTTACGACCATTTCTCACCACACCAAGATATTATCTCGCAGCGTTTAAGTTTGCTTAGCCAACTGCGAACGCAAGAAAACGGTGTGTTGATTGTGCCAATCGCAGGCTTAATGCTTCGCACAGCACCCTGTGACTTTATTTATGGTAAAGCCATTAAGTACCGTGTTGGCGATACGCTTGATAGCATGTCACTTCGTAAAGCACTTGAATCAGTAGGTTATATCAATGTGCAACAGGTAATGGCACATGGTGAATTCGCGATTCGTGGATCAATTATTGATTTATTTCCAATGGGCAGTGATACGCCACTGCGCATTGATTTATTTGACGATGAAATTGATTCAATTCGTCAATTTGATCCGGAAACGCAGCGCTCCCGTGACAAAATTCAAGAAATTGACTTATTACCAGCCCACGAGTTTGGTACTGATGAAGAAGACATTGAGCGTTTTCGCATTAATTACCGTGAAGCTTTTGGCGTTGCCCATGAGAAAGGCTCGATTTATTCGCAAGTAAGCCAAGGTAGTTTGCCCGCTGGTATTGAATATTACTTGCCGCTCTTTTTTGATAACACAGCGACTTTGTTTGATTATTTACCGTCTGATAATGTGATTTTCACATTAGGTGATATTGAGCACAGTTGTCGCGAAACCTGGTTAGACATTGAGAAACGTTTCGAAAATAGAAAAGTTGATCCACTTCGCCCACTGCTTGAGCCAACTAAGTTATATCTCAATGTCGAGAGTTTATTTTCGAAACTCAATGACTCACCGCGTATTGCTTTGTCACAAGGTCAGTTGGGTACTAAAGCAGGCCATAGTAATTTAGCACTGCAAGCATTACCGGATATTCGAGTAAACCATCAGTTAAAACAGCCGTTTGAGTCCGTTTTAAATTACATTTCTCAGCTTAAAAGTGACAAACATCGCGTGTTATTTAGTGTTGAAAGTGATGGGCGTCGAGAATCATTGCTAACACTATTAAAACCAACTGGTTTAAAGCTAGCCGAGTTCGATACTATATCGCACTTCTTTGCTTCGGATAGTGATGTTGGCCTTATTGTCTCACCACTCGAACAAAGCATTTCGTTAGCAAAAGAAAAGCTCACTATTTTAACCGAGCAAGAATTACTGGGCGTAAAAATTTCTCAGCGTCGCCGTCGCAAACACAAATACGAAGTAAGCCAAGATGCCATAATTCGCAACCTTGCTGAGCTGCAAATTGGTCAGCCTATTGTTCATCTGGACCACGGGGTTGGCCGCTATCAAGGCCTTGAAACAATTGATGCCGGTGGTGTTAAAACTGAGTTTGTGACCATTCATTACCTTAATGAAGCGAAGCTTTACGTACCAGTTGCCTCTTTGCATTTGTTATCACGTTATTCAGGCGGTGATTTAGAAACGGCGCCATTGAATAAACTCGGCTCTGATACCTGGGAAAAAGCGAAACGCCGCGCTGCTGAAAAAGTCCGTGATGTAGCAGCAGAATTATTAGACATTTATGCACAGCGTGAAGTAAAACCGGGTTATGCCTTTAATCACGATAGCAATGCCTACCGTCAATTTGCAGACAGTTTTCCATTTGAAGAAACTGACGACCAACAAAATGCTATTGGTGCAGTGCTTAACGACATGCAAAAAGCCCAAGCGATGGACAGACTTGTGTGTGGTGATGTTGGTTTTGGTAAAACTGAAGTGGCCATGCGCGCGGCTTTTGTTGCGGTAAATGACTCAAAGCAAGTCGCAGTATTAGTGCCAACCACCCTACTTGCTCAACAACATTTTGAAAACTTTAAAGACCGATTTGCCAACTCTGCAGTTGAAGTTGCCCTCTTGTCCCGCTTTAAAACAGCAAAAGAACAAAAACAAACATTAGAAGGATTAGCTGAGGGTAAAATTGACATTGTTGTGGGTACCCACAAATTACTGCAACAAGACATTAAGTTCGATGATTTAGGCCTGCTTATCGTTGATGAAGAGCACCGCTTTGGTGTTCGTCAAAAAGAAAAAATAAAATCATTACGTGCCGATGTCGATATTTTAACCCTGACGGCAACCCCTATTCCACGTACCCTAAATATGGCAATGAGTGGTATGCGGGATTTATCAATTATTGCAACGCCTCCAGCCAAACGCTTGGCAGTTAAAACCTTTGTTCGACAAAATGACGATGAGCTGACAAAAGAAGCGATCATTCGTGAAATTAAGCGCGGTGGTCAAGTGTATTTCTTACATAATAATGTCGAAACCATTGAAAGCTTTGCTAACGATATCGCTGCCTTAGTGCCGGAGGCGAACGTGCAATTTGCGCATGGTCAAATGCGTGAAAAAGAACTCGAATCTTTGATGTCAGATTTTTACCATCAAAAATTCAATGTACTTGTGTGTACTACAATCATCGAAACGGGTATTGATATTCCAACTGCGAATACCATTCTTATCGATAGAGCTGACCGATTTGGTTTAGCGCAATTACACCAGTTACGTGGTCGTGTAGGACGAAGCCACCATCAGGCTTACGCATATTTATTAACGCCACACGAAAAGCTATTAAGTAAAGATGCTAAAAAGCGCCTTGAAGCCATTTCATCTTTAGAGGACTTAGGTGCTGGCTTTACACTTGCAACCCACGATTTAGAGATCCGTGGCGCCGGTGAATTACTCGGCGATGAGCAAAGTGGTCAAATTGAGAGTATTGGCTTTAGTTTGTATATGGAGATGCTCGACCAAGCGGTTGAAGCGCTTAAGCAAGGTAAAGAACCTAGTCTCGATAACTTATTGCGTAAACAAAGTGATATTGATTTAAAAATTCCTGCACTAATTCCTAACGATTACATCAATGATGTAAATACCCGTTTAAGTATGTATAAACGCATTGCGAGTTGTACAAATAAAGATGCAATTGATGAGTTAAGTGTTGAATTAATTGACCGATTTGGTTTACTACCAGAAGGGTTGAAAAATTTATTTGCTATTCAGCAGCTCAAAGTGACTGCTAGCGAGCTAGGCATTAATAAAATTGATGCCAATATGAAAGGCGGCTATTTTGAATTTAGTCAGGATACGAAAGTCGATCCAAGCTTTATCATTGGCCTACTTCAATCAAACCCTCAGTTCTATAAAATGGAAGGTGCGAGTAAATTACGCTTTATGATCGAAGAAAAGAATAATCAAGAGCGCTTAAAGCTTGTTACAGCAATGCTGAAAGACTTTGCACAAAAGGTTTTAAAATAATGATAACAAAATACGTTTTGCCAATTGTCCTGCTAAATGCAAGTTTTATGGCCAACGCTAACTTGCGTTGGTTTGACATAGAACTCATCTTCTTTGAAAGACAATTAGACAGTGAACTAAAAGAAGATTTATCAGCCGATGATTTTGCAGCGATTGATTATTCGAAAACAAAAGACATCATTGCTGAAGCTTACCAAGAAATTCAGAACATTAAGTATAAAGAATGTACAGGTGAATTAGACATCACATTGTTGCAGGATGAGTCGTCCCTTGTGGGTGAAGACCGCTTTGAGCGAAAGGTAATTGAATCAAGCGAAGCTAACTTCTCTGAAACCCCACCAGAAGACGAGCCTCTTTCTGAATATGATGACAACCAGTTAGACTGTGAGAAAAACACCAATATCACTAAGCTCGAATCGCTGCCGTTAACACCAGAAGCACTGACTCAGGAACATACCGACTATATTTATTTGCTATCTGAAGAACAGTTAGAACTCAATGAAACGGTGAAAAGATTAAAACAGCGCGGGCTAAAACCTCTGCTTCACACCGGTTGGCGACAGCCTGAAAGTAACATCCGAAATGCAACCCCCATGTATTTATACGGTGGTAAAAATTTGTCAGCCGTTGTGAGTGAAGATGAAAACGATAAATCATTAGAGCAAATGTTAGAAGAATACACCCAATTCGAAACAAGTTATGAAATGGGTTATACCAGTGAAGAGGGTTTAACAGAATCCTATGCGCAAGATGTTACTGATACGAATAAGAATCAAGTCACACCTCTACTAACGCAACAAACATGGCAACTACAAGGTAAATTTAAAGTATTTATACGCCATAACTATCTGAATATTGAAGCTGATTTCGATTTAAATGATTTAACTGAGCAAACTGTAGAACAATTGGACTTTGACCAAGTACAAGGTTCATTAATGCCAGAACAACTAACAGAAACCGTATTAAAAACAGATCGTTTTTCTCAATTTCGCCGTGTGATAAGTTCGGAAATTCATTATTTCGACCATCCAAGGCTCGGTGTGATTATGCAAATTCGACGCTACAACCACTAAGGAATTCATATGAAAAAATTACTTATTACTGCTGCAGCACTGCTTACACTTACTGCGTGTTCAAAAGTAACTTTAGAAAACTACGAAAAAATTAAAGTTGGACAGAACAAAGAAGAAGTTGAAGCGATTCTAGGTGGTGCATCAAAATGTGAAGAAAAAACAATGCACACTGATTGTACTTGGGGCAATGATAGTACAAATATCAAAGTAACATTTGTAGGTGGTAAAGTTACTTTATATTCAGAAAAAGGCCTGTAATCAGACTTTTTACACAATAAAAAAAGCCGAATCTCTCGGCTTTTTTTATTTTTCAATACGTTGTACTCTAAATCAAATTTTAGTTTGTACAGTCACTTATGAATATTCGCAATATTGATCTCAATCTACTGGTTTACCTTAACGTTCTACTCGAAGAAAAAAGTGTATCTCGTGCAGCTAATAAACTGGCATTAACTCAGCCTACCGTAAGTGCAGCATTAAAAAGATTAAGAGAGTATTTTTCAGACCCACTATTGGTTAGAACATCCGGTGGTATGCAGCCAACAGAAAAGGCATTAGCTTTAAAACCGCAGATCAGTGAATTTATTCGTTTAAGTGAGTCTATTACCCAATCTGATAGCCATTTTGAGCCAAAAACTGCAAACCATACATTTAAAATTCTGACTAATGACTACATAGAAAGCTGTTTATTATTTCCTTTTATCGCAAGCACTGCCGCAATCTATCCAAACTTAAGCTACAACATTACTTCACCTGGCGATACACACCTTACCGAGCTACAGGAAGGCAGTGTTGATCTTGCAATTAACCGCTTTAAACAAGCACCCACGTCATTTCATCAAAAACGCCTTTGGCGAGATAATTTCCGCGTTGTATGCCATCAAAATAACCCTTACGCCGCGACTCAAACTCTCGAAACCTACTTATCGCAACCGCATATATGGGTAAGTAGAAGTGGCATAACAAGTGAAAATCGCATTTCAGTAGACAGTCACCCTAACAAGCTTGGTGAATTAGATGAAGCGTTATGGCAATTAGAAAAACGACGGAATATTCAAGTGTTTACACGACACTTTCAAGCTCAAAAATTGATCACACAGTCGCCATCTTTATTACTCACAATCCCTAATAGATTAGCGTTAGCCAGTTTCCAAACTGAACAATTGGTGACTCTGCCCTTACCTTTTCAGATGGTTCCACAAGAAGTATCTATGGTTTGGAGCCCAATTAAACACTACGATCCAGCGCATTCTTGGCTAAGGCAACAACTCAGTGAATTTGCAATGACATTAGCAAGTTAGCCAAGTACTATAGATAGCTTCTATATCAGAAATCGAATTATTCAATTTTTAAATTGTCATCGGGTTGTTTACTCTTTTTGTTAAGGCAAACGTCTTTAATTAAATTTACGAGGAACATTACGATGAGCACAGGTCAATTTCACAAACATCAATTTTTATACATTGAAGAAAACTTATTTAATCAATTAAACAAAACTTATCATTTAGAAAACCAAGAATGCCAAGCGCTGTTTATAGAAAACTACATCAAGCTATTGAAAGAGTTTGGTGGGCAAATTAGAAAAACTATTAACGAAACAACTAATCATACAATTAGTAATGAAAGTTTATGTGAACTTGCAAGTGTTTCAACACCACTCATTACAGAGCGTCTATTAACAGGTGAAACACTAGAAATTAAAGATAAATACAGCTGCCCAACTCCCACGTTAGTGTTTGCGGCATTTATTGCAGCCTCAGGTAGCGCCCAGGTCGTAGAAACATCTCAATTGCCAGCAAAGTTAGCGGCAATTTATGAACAGTGTGTCAGTTATTTACGCCCGTTTTATCAAGCACAATTAAAGCTATCTGCATAACGACAACTCCAATGTTTCTTGAAACTGCTTAAAGGATATCGCTTTATCCTTTAAGCTTTTTTCTACTTCAAATACGGCTTTTGCCAAAGTACTGGCTGCCAGATCACAATCAAGATGATAAAGTAATGAAATAATCGCGTTTAAAAGCGCTATTGGAGTAATATCATCACTTCCCACAAGTGCGTGTAGCGGCCCATGTTTTGGTTCAAAAATACGTATATTATTACCGAAATTGGTCTGACTCACTTTATTTATCAAGCCTAAACTACCGGTAAAAAACTCATTGATAATGGTTGCTAAATAATTAGCGCAAACATATATCGTATCTTGTTTAAGATGGTTTTGATGACTGAAAAACTGCAACAATGAACACACGTCTACTTGAATATTATCAAGGTGTATGGGAGGCGTTACATGCTGTTGTCCGTCCTCATTATTGCTAACTGATGCCAGTGCCCATCTGACAAAGCTTCCCTCTGAAATGGGTAAACTATTAGCGTGATGAATAATTATAACATTTTTAATTTTACGCGATTTTGCAAGCTCAATCGCTGAAGATAGCAGTTTTTCGCTACGCGCTTTAGATAAATATTTAAGTGCCATCACACTTTTTTCAGCAAGCGGTATTTTATTTACACCTAATTCATCTTTTAGAAAGTTAGCTAATAATTCACCGTCAAAAGAATCTGTTTGCCATTCAAGCTTTACGGGTAAATCTTCACTATTATCGCGGATAACATAGATATCGCTTTCGTTATCTGTTTGATAACGAGTATAAGACGTGGTTAATCCAAGTTCGTGACGCAGCGCAACATTTAGCGATTTAAAACCATAACCAATGGGTGCAGTAATTGGCCCAATTAACGCACACTGCCTAAGTTCTATCATATTCAGTGTGTGCTCTGGAAACCAATCACCTTGATATACTTCCGCCGCTTTTTCACCACATAGCAGCGCTTGCCATTCAATGGTGCGCTCGCCATTGTAACATTTTTGCATCACCTTATCGGCTATATCACGGGCATAATTAATTAATTGTGGGCCGACTCCATCGCCTTCCACATAAGGAACGGTATAGCTTATGGCATCAGGTGTTGTCATAGTATAAATTGTGGCTCTTTTTTGTTTACACTATGACAAATTTTACCTGTTAGATTCAAGCTTTATAACTAAAGTGCTGATAGAACCTCAGCAACATCGCTTTGTCGTGTTCAGTTAAATGCAGTTTTTGGCTTAATCTATCGAGTAATTTAATGACTTTATTGATGTAAACCGCATAACCAAATTTCACTACTGTATTTTCTGGCATATAAAACACTATGTGGGCGCTACTATTAATGTAGTCATCATCAATCTGTTGTATGACTTCGTGTTCCGTATTACCAAAATTTAAACTAATTAGTTCACCCTTTTGATTGCCACTGCCGACCACAAAATTTGATTTAACGACTGGATAACGTTTAGAAGCAATGTAGGCCATGTGATTAATGCCTACTTCTTGCGCTAATTGAATTAATAAATGCGATATTTCTGCATGCATATGACTTACATCATAATTTTGATTAAGTACTTTTTCGGTTAATAATTCACTAAAATTAGCCTTTACAACTATAAATGCTTTACTGTTACGTTCATCTGGCAATACCAAACCTGAGCTCTCATAGCGCTTTTCAATAACGCGAAAACCATGTGCTTTTGAATTGGTTGATGACGAGTGTTTTTCTAAGCTAAAGCTGATGTGTTGATGATCTTGAACTTTAATCGCTTCAATGAAATCAAACGACTGTTTTAAATCCGATACTAAGTTTGTCACTTTTTGATGAAATAGCGCTGCATTTTCTCGCAAGTTATCGCCTGTTGCAAAACACACCACTCTAATCGATTTTAGAGATTGTGTATCCTCTGGGCAAAGACCGATAACGCCTTTACTCTTTTCCGGGTTGTAATAAACAATGTGCTGTTCTTGTGTAGTGTTTATTTCATTATCAACACCATAGCGTACACGGATAAATTTATTCGATGCAACTACAGCAACATAGTCAATTTCATGCTGTGCGATTACACGACGCACTTTGTTTAGTAATAAACTCAGTAATTCTTTTGGTGTAGGGTTGAGTGAGTGATCTGAGACCTGTGCAATTAAATTATCATTAATTGCTAGCTCTGCGATAATGTATTGGTTGTCCCTTGCTTCGGCCGGTACATACACGCGATTTTCTTGCTGTTTTACGCGACTGATTAAACTTCGATTCCTGATGATACCCATTTACTTTCAACTCATTAAACAATTTGCCGAGAGCATAGAGGTCGAGTATGACATTTAGCTTTCAGCTAGGTGACGCTTTAGTGAAATCCTACCAAGCACTTATTTAAACGCTGTTAAAAATAAGTTTTGTGAATATTTCACCCCATATAATGACACTAACATGACGCTTTAATGTCATTTTTTTAAACGCAAAAAAAAGCCGCACTCATATAAGTGCGGCTTTAACTGATTAAATGTTATTAGAACTTAACATTTACACCAGCGTAGAAATAACGACCTAATACATCGTATGTGTAAGGGTCGGTATTTGAATCATTGTTACCTGAATAGTATGGCGGTTGCTTATCAAATAAGTTATTGATACCAGCTGATACTTTTACAGTTTCTGATACGTGGTATGCACCACCGATATCATGATATACAACAGAGCCTGTGCTTGGTGCATAACATTTAGCTGGGTTATCTAAACATGAATAGCTGTCCATACCTGAGATGTAACGTGCTTTGTAGTTAGCATCCCATGAATCACCTTTAACAGATAGAGATAGGTTTGATTTGATATCAGCGTAGCCACCTGAACCAGATGTAATTAAGCCAACATAATCAACAGTTTCATCAGTTAATGTTACAGTTGTTTCAATCAGGTAAGTTGTATCTAAAGCTGTGCGCCAGTCTAAACCAAATGCATCAAATGAATACGCTAGGTTTAAGTCGATGCCCTGCGCAGTTTCAGCACCAATGTTTTGTAATTGGTTGTTGAAAGAGATACGGCCCGAGTTATCCATTGAGATATCAGCTGACTTACATAGTGCTGTTTCTGTATTGATTGGGTTACCCGCTGCATCAATACAGTTATCAACAATATACTGGTTGTCTACAGTTGCAATTGAGTTTTCAATTGAAATATCGTAGTAGTCTACCGTCATTGAAGCGCCATCTAACCAGCTTGGTTCATATACAAAACCAACTGTTAGTGTATCTGCTTCTTCAGGTGTTAATGCTGCGTTACCACCAACAGTTACTTCAGCTTGGTCTTGACCTACTGGGTGAGAAACTTGGTTAAACGAAGGTGATTTACCACCGTATAATTCATCAACGGTAGGCGCGCGGAATGCAGTCGACGCTACACCACGGAACATGATGTCGCTGTTCACTTTCCAAGTGAAACCAAGCTTCCAAGTTGCATCGCTACCAAATGTTGAGTAATCAAATGCACGAATAGCTGCACTAAGTTCAAGGTTTTCAGCAAATGCTTTATCAGCTAAAACTGGAATAGCAAGTTCAACAAACGCTTCGTTTACATCATAACGGCCTTCAGTTGGTTCAACTTTAGGGTCGTTAGCAAGACCTTGTGCAGTAAGTGAATCAGGAATGTACCATGCTTTTTCAGAACGGTGTTCAACACCTGCTGCAAAGCCTAAGTAACCTGCTGGTAATTCAAGTAGTTCACCTGCAAGCGAGCCGCTGAACATTAACATTTGGCTACCGCCAGTATTTTGCTCAGTGTATAGGTAACCTTGCATGTTGTCATACTGCCAAGAAGTTTGATCAAGCGGGTTAAAGTTACCTAACTCGATATCTTCTTGGATTGACCCCATATTGTGAAGGTTGGTTAAACGGTCAACTGAGTCATTACGACCAAAGTTAAGTGCTGCATCCCATGACCAATCATTTGATAACACGCCTTCCGCACCGATTACAACACGAACTGTATCAACAACTTGAGAGAAATCACGCGTACCAGTATCGCTCATACGACGGCCATAAGAAATCTCATCACCGTAGTTAACACCATGTTCAATAAGTGAATCACCCATCCAATCTTGGTAAGTGAAATCAAACCAAACTGGTTGTGGTGCCATTTGTTGCTCTGACCAACGCTTTGAGTACATGCTTTCAGCGAATAACATGGTATCGTCAGATAATTCGTAAGTTGCAAGACCTGTTAGGTTTAAGCGCTTCATTGGTGTGAATAAGTAACTATCTGCTGAGTAGTTATACTTGTCTTCATCACCAAAGTCGTTCCATGTATTGTCCGGGTTACCTTGAAGAGATTCATCACCTGACCAGATATGGCCGTAAGGCGTGTAACTTGAACCACCACAATATAACTCTATCGCGCCCGAATCATTTGTGCGTTCTGATACAGGACACGAAGAGAAGTCACGATCTGCTTGTGATGCTTCACCGCGGTCCATGTACTGTACGCCAAGAACGATATTACCTTTATCGAATGAAGTACCTACAGTAAAGTCAACTGAGCTTTCTTCCGCATCACCTTCGCCTGACATACCCGTTTGGGCATTCATGTCTAGCCCTTCAAAGTCCTTTTTAAGAATGATGTTTACAACACCTGCCACAGCATCAGTACCGTATACTGCTGATGCACCGTCTTTTAGTACTTCAACACGTTGGATCATAGATACAGGAATCGTATTTAAATCTACCGTTGATGCAGCGCCTGTACCTGAGTTGATCATACGACGGCCGTTTACAAGAACTAATGTACGCTGCGCACCTAAACCACGTAGGTTCATGCTTGCATTACCGCCAGAACCATTATTAATGCCTGGGTTAACCATCGCACCGCCAGCAGCAGTCATGTCTTGTAAAATTGAGTCAATTGATGTTGCACCTGATGCACGAATTTCTTCTGCACCAATTACAGTTACTGGGCTTGCCGTCTCCATGTCAGCGCGCTTAATACGTGAACCTGTTACTTCAATGCGCTCTACGGCGTCTGCTGAGCTCTCGGCTGCCATTACATTAGTTGTTGAAAACAACGGTAACGCGGTAGCAATTGCTAAACCCAATTTAGTTTTATTCATAATAAACCTTTATTAGTTGTATAACCCTATTAGTTGAAAACACCTCAACTAAAGCGAATAACTTGTTGCATTAACCGTTATAAGAAAGTGACTTTTTGTTTCTTGTATCACATGAGAAACAAGGCTTCGGATAAAAAACCAAGGAGAAATCTTACAACGGACGCTGCAAACTAGGCTTCTGAAAATGAACGAAAACTGAATGAGCGTTCAGCTTTTATTCAGGCATAAAAAAAGGCGCTTAAGTAGCACCTTTTGTTATTAATATATTAACAGTAGTAACATCTAAAAATATTTAAAATCAACGATATAAACTATTATGCAGTTAGTTTCGTGACATTCGTTTTACTACGTTATCGGATGTAATCAATTGTAACCGAGGCAAAACTGTAGACCGCCAGTTAAACATTTGTTGCAACAAAGTTTAGGGTTGCGGTTTTTTGTTGCTGTAATGTCATATCTTTATAAAAGATCTGAATTTGCCACTCCATTTCTTTTTCACTGCAAACCCCAACCATGCCAATTGCTTTATGTGAACCGTTTTGCGTTTTCTTAAAAAACAGCGGGATTTTCCCCATATACATACTGGCACCTACAATATGAGCTTCTGTGATTTCAACTTGTTCTGATGGTGCAAAGATAATTTCAAATTCTGATTCAGGTATTACTTGCGCACTACTAATCGACAGAAAAGCTGAATCTTTGATTGTATGTTCACTCTCAACCGCCATTCGATGGTTAAAATCCCCACAACCTAGGGTTAAAAGTGCACTAAACAGCAGCGGACAGAATCGTAATATTTTCATTTTTTATTTGGCCTATTTTATGTTGGCCGCGAATTTAGACTAAATTTGCACAAAAATAAATCACCCTCACTGAGAATATTTGATTGAGGTCATAATTTTGGGTAAATGCGCTATCTTTTTAAAAGCAAAAATTTTATTATTTCTCATGCAAAAAAAGGGTTTTACCGGGTTGGTTTTCTTGCTAACTCTAATTACGACATCAATTGATGAAATAAGTTCGAGTAAGTAAGGTAACGAATTTGGTAAATTTTTAGAGGCCCCATTTCTTTAATTAGAATTGGGTAAATTCATTTCTTAATGCAATTTATTGCAGCGGAAACCGGAAAATGAGCCAAACAACAGTAGCATCACAAACAGAATACAACTATAAAGTTGTACGCCAATTCGCCATTATGACGGTGATTTGGGGCATTGTTGGCATGGGTGCCGGGGTTTTCATCGCAGCTCAGCTAGTATGGCCTGCGTTAAACTTTGACATTCCATGGTTAACTTACTCTCGTCTACGTCCGTTACATACGAACGCAGTTATTTTCGCATTTGGTACAAGTGCACTATTTGCAACGTCTTACTACGTTGTACAACGTACCTGCCAAACGCGTTTATTCTCAGATAAGCTTGCATCTTTTACCTTCTGGGGCTGGCAGCTTATTATTCTTCTAGCAGCAATTACACTGCCTCTTGGTTTTACAAGTGGTAAAGAGTACGCTGAGCTAGAGTGGCCTATCGACATTCTAATTACGGTTGTTTGGGTTGCTTATGCGGTTGTATTCTTTGGTACATTAATCAAGCGTAAAGTGTCGCATATTTATGTTGCTAACTGGTTCTATGGTGGTTTCATTATCACTGTTGCTGTTCTTCATATTGTTAACAGCATGGCAATTCCAGTTTCATTGACTAAGTCATACTCTATCTACGCGGGTGCGGTAGATGCCATGGTTCAGTGGTGGTACGGTCACAACGCGGTAGGTTTCCTGCTTACTGCTGGTTTCTTAGGTATGATGTATTACTTCGTTCCAAAACAAGCTGGTCGTCCGGTTTATTCTTACCGTTTATCAGTAGTTCACTTCTGGGCACTTGTTTCACTTTATATTTGGGCAGGTCCTCACCACTTACATTACACTGCACTACCTGACTGGACTCAGTCACTAGGTATGGTAATGTCAGTAATTCTATTTGTTCCATCTTGGGGTGGTATGATCAACGGTATCATGACACTGTCTGGCGCATGGCATAAGCTTCGCCACGACCCAATCCTTCGCTTCTTAGTTGTATCACTATCGTTCTACGGTATGTCAACGTTCGAAGGTCCGATGATGGCAATCAAATCTGTAAACGCATTATCTCACTACACTGACTGGACTGTAGGTCACGTACACTCAGGTGCACTAGGTTGGGTAGCGATGGTTTCAATCGGTGCGGTTTACCACTTAATTCCTAACCTATTCGGTCAGGCTCGCATGTACAGCACTAAACTAATCAACACGCACTTCTGGTTACACACAGTAGGTGTTGTTCTGTACATCGTAGCAATGTGGATCTCTGGTGTTATGCAAGGTCTAATGTGGCGTGCAGTTAACTCTGACGGTACATTAATGTACAGCTTTGTTCAATCACTAGAAGCGTCTTACCCATTCTACTTCATGCGCTTTGTAGGCGGTGTATTCATCGTTGTTGGTATGCTAATCATGTTATACAACGTTGTTAAAACTGTTGCAGCTGAAAAAGGTGCATTACAAGCTGAAGCTCAGCCTGCTTAAGGAGTAATGTATGAGTCAGAATAATTCACAAAATAAACACGAGATTGTTGAAAAGAACGTTGGCCTTATGGCTATCTTAACGGTTTTCGCAATCAGCTTTGGTGCACTTGTGGAAATTACACCACTTATGTTCCAAAAAGACACTACTGAGCCTGTAGATGGTCTACGCCCACTCACTGCGTTAGAAATGGAAGGCCGCGACATTTATGTACGTGAAGGTTGTTACAACTGTCACTCACAAATGATCCGCCCTTTCCGTGACGAAGTTGAGCGTTACGGTCACTACTCAGTGGCTGGTGAAAGTGTGTGGGATCACCCATTCCAGTGGGGTTCTAAACGTACTGGTCCAGACTTAGCTCGTGTAGGTGGTCGTTACTCAGATGATTGGCACTACGCTCACTTGGTTAACCCACGTGATGTAGTTCCAGAGTCAAACATGCCAGGTTACCCTTGGTTAGCGAAAAACGAAGTTGATACAACACATACACTTAAAAAACTACAAGTGTTCCGTGACAACTTTGGTATTAACCAAGAAGCGTATCCAGGTCGTGGTTACGGCAGTGATGCAGAACTTCAAGCTGATGTTGATTCCATCAAAGGCAAAACTGAGATGGAAGCGCTAATCGCGTACCTTCAACAGCTTGGTACTCACTTGAAGTAAACCACTATGGATTACGGCACATTCAGAGGCATATTTACTCTGGTATTATTAGTACTTTTTATTGCCATTGTATTGTGGGCATACAGCAAACGTTCTAAAAAGAACTTTGATGAAGCAGCAAATGCGATTTTCGAAGATGAGAACGTACATAACAATACAGTTGGCGAAAAGGAAAAAAAGGAGTCTGAGAAATGACTACGTTTTGGAGCATTTGGGTTATTGTTTTAACCCTTGCATGTTTAGCGCTTTGCTTCGGCCTACTTGTGTGGAATCTTAAGAACTACACAGGCGTTGAAGAAGGCGAATCTTGTGGCCATGAATTTGATGGCATCGAAGAGATAAACAATCCACTACCTCGTTGGTGGACAATTATGTTCTTTGCGACTTTCGCATGGGCAGCAGTATACCTAATCCTTTATCCTGGTATGGGTAATTTTGAAGGTATTTCAAAGTGGACAAGTTCAAACCAAGGTGTTAAATCAATTGCAGAATCTAAACAAGCTGTCGTTGATAATGAAGCTGCAGGTAAACGTGTTCAACTTGACCAAGAGATCCGTAACGCAGATGAGCGTTTTGGTCCAGTTTTCCAACAATTCGCTAAGCAAGATGTTAAAGACCTTGCAAGAAATGAAGAAGCCTTGGAAATTGGTCAGCGTTTATTCTCGCAAAACTGTGCGCAATGTCATGGTTCAGATGCACGTGGTGGCCAGGGCTTCCCGAATCTGACTGACAATGACTGGTTATACGGCGGTACACCTGACGCAATTAAAGCTTCACTTCTTCACGGTCGTGTTGCTGCTATGCCTGCATGGCAAGATGCACTAGGTGACCAAGGTATTAAAGAAATGACTGCGTATGTACTTAGCCTTTCAGGCCGTACTGTTAACCAAAAAGACGCAGCTGCAGGTCAAGCGAAATTCGCTATGTGTGCTGCATGTCACGGTATGGACGGTAAAGGTAACTATGCATTCGGTGCTCCGAACCTAACAGATAACATTTGGTTATATGGTGGTTCGCAACGCGCTGTTGAAGAAACTCTTCGCAATGGTCGTGCTGGTGTAATGCCGGCTTGGAAAGACATTCTTGGCGAAGATAAGGTTCATATTCTTACTGCATACGTGTACAGCTTATCTCAAGATAAGTAATTGATTAGTTATACTTAATGCGTTTTTTAAATTAATTTTAACTAACCATTAAGAGACCCAATCTAGATCAAAAAAGCTCCCATTTTGGGAGCTTTTTTTTACCCTTTTCACACCACTTCAAGTAGAATAACGCCACGTTTGTTTTTTAGTATAAATCGCTATGTCTACAACTCCTTGGTATAAACAATTTTGGCCTTGGTTCATTATTTTCATTCCTGCCGGTACTATCGTCGCCTGTATTACGTTACTTGTTTATATGTCAGACAAAGGTCCTTCAATGGTCGTTGATGACTACTATAAAAAAGGCAAAGCCATTAATTTAGAGTTATCTAAATTCGATCGTTCAAAAGCACTTTACTTACATGCTGACCTGTTTATTAATGATGGTGTAGTTAAAGTCAGCTTCACTAAGGGCGATTCACTTAACCCGCCTGCTCTAAAAACATCGTTTTATCACACAACGCTCAAAGATAAAGACGTTGAATTAACCCTTACACCCAACGCAAACGGTGACTATTCAGGTGTCACTGATTTACTTGAAGACGGTCGTTATACAATTTTCATCGAACCGATCAATGGCGAATGGAAATTAAAAGAAAACATTACGTTACCATACGAGAGTGCATTTAAGATTAAGCCGGAATATAAGTAATATATGGCAAATAACTGTTTTCACTGTTTGGAACCTATTCCAAAGGGTATTTCTCTATCAATTGAATTCGAAAATGACACGAAACCTATGTGCTGTTTGGGATGTCAAGCAGTTGCCGAAGCCATTATTGACCAAGGCATGTCTGATTATTACAAATACAGAACTGAGAGCGCAGGTAAAGTTCAAGAGCTTGTACCGGAACAAATTAAAATGTTCCAAAGTTATGATGATGAAGATATTCAATCTGAGTTTTTAACAAAACAAGGTGATATTGCTGAAATACTTCTGAGTGTCGAAGGCATCAGTTGCGCAGCGTGTGCCTGGCTTATCGAAAAACAGTTACTTAATCTAGGTCACGTTGTGCGAGTTGATGTGAATACGTCAACCTATCGCGCCATGATCAAATGGGATCAATCAGCACTTAAACTTAGTACCATTATTGAATCACTAGCCCGAATTGGGTATCGCGCTTACCCTTTCCAACAAGATCACGAAGAACAACAAAAAAAACAAACAGCTAAATCCTATGTCCGACGCCTCGGTGTCGCGGGCTTAATGACAATGCAAGTCATGATGTTTGCTTTTGCGATGTATTTTGGCATGTTCTCAGGCATGGATGAGGATTTTGAACAGTATTTTCGCTGGATCAGCTTTGTGCTTGCCACACCAGTTATTCTGTATTCAGCACTGCCCTTTTTAACGTCTGCTATACGCGGTTTAAAAGCCAAACAGTTAAACATGGACTTGCCCGTTTCCCTCGCTATTTTCGGTGCGTACGCCGCCAGTAGTTGGGCGACTATTTTTGAAACTGGCGAGGTGTATTTTGAATCAATTTGTATGTTTACCTTCTTGTTATTGCTGGGTAAATACCTTGAATTTAGAGCGCGTTTAAAAGCGTCTGAGTTTACTGCTAATTTACAAAAACTGTTACCACTCACAGCCCGTTTAGTGAATAATGAAGAAGAAATCATTGCCGCCAAGCGTCTAAAGTTAGATGACAAAGTAATGATTAAAGCAGGTGAAACCATTCCTGCAGATGGTGTTCTGCTTAACGGAAAAACAACCGTTGACGAAGCCATGATGACAGGTGAGCACGCAGCCGTTAGCAAACAAACAGGTGATCAAGTTTATGCCGGTACTGTTAATCACGACGGTGTAATAACAATTTCTGTCAACCAGATTGGGCAAGACACATTAATAAATCAAATTGTCCGCCTACAACACCAAGCGTTAACATCACGCCCTAAAATTGCCGAAATTACCGACAAAGTTGCGCAGTGGTTTGTTGCTTGTCTGCTAATTTTTGCATCAATTACCGCTTTTTCGTGGTACCACATCGACCCTGAGCAAGCATTTTGGATTACTATCGCTGTGCTTGTTGCAACGTGCCCATGTGCACTGAGTTTAGCTATTCCTACAGCCCTCACCTGTGCAGTAGCGAAACTTACTCAACAGGGAGTGTTAATAAAACAGTCGCATGTACTTGAGACACTGACAAAAGTGACCAATATTGCCTTCGACAAAACAGGCACTCTCACCGAAGGTAAATTTACTCTATTAGATACCAAGCTAATCGATACTAATTACCCGTTAGACTCTGTTTACAGTATTGCTAAAGCGCTCGAAAGTTATTCTGAGCACCCAATTAGCAAAGCATTTTTAGAGCTCAAAGTTGCACCAGTTTCACTGCAACATGTTGAAATTAAGACCGGTAAAGGAATATCTGCACAGTGGGAAGGACGCACAGTAGCAATAGGTAAAGCAAATTGGCTATGTGATGTGCAAGCACTTGAGTACGATGTATTTTTATATATTGATAACCAAGTTATCGCAGCTTTTAAATTGCAAGATAAAATTCGCGATCGTGCAGAAGCCACGATAAACGATTTAAGAGACAATAATCTTGATTTGCAGGTATTAACGGGTGATCCTTCAAATGCTGGTAAAGAGCTTGTTCACAGCCTAGGTATTAGCAATATAGAAACAGGCTGTAGCCCTGCTGATAAACAAAATGTAGTAGAAAAACTCGCAGCTAAAGGCAAAATTGTTGCAATGGTGGGCGACGGTGTAAACGACAGTCCAGTATTTAATAGCGCGCATTTGTCTATTGCCATGGCATCTGGCGCTGATATCTCAAAAAATACAGCCGATGTGGTGTTATTAAACAGTGAATTAAACGCCATTAGCGGTTTATTTGATACTGCCAAACTAACACGTCGTGTTATTAAACAAAATTTAGCCATATCACTATGCTATAATGGCTCAATTCTACCATTAGCTGCAATGGGGCTAGTGCCACCATGGGTCGCGGTTATCGGTATGTCAGCAAGTTCACTTATCGTAATTGGCAATTCATTACGACTACTTAAGTAAGGGGCACGAGTTGTGAGCATCATTTATGTATTAATTCCAATTGCGATATTACTCGTCATCGTTGCAATTGGCATCTTTTTTTGGGCGGTACGTAGCGACCAATTTAATAATTTAGACAAGCAAGCTCACAGTATTTTATTTGAAGACGACAAAGAGCAGCACAACAAAAGTAATGACAACTAGTCAGTTAATATCTGCGTTGATAATGGGCTTACTAGGCAGTGGACACTGCTTAGCAATGTGCGGCGGTGTGGCCTCATCGTTAACCTTAGCGGTAAAAGATAAATCGCAAGTAAAGCGCTATACCCTACTCTATAATCTTGGCCGCACCTTAAGTTATTGCATTGCTGGTGCACTTGCAGCCGGGATAAGCCAGCAATTTGCATCTCGTTCTACCTCTTTTTCATTTGTCCTATCAGTATTAAGTGGCGTGTTTATGATTTTAGTTGGCCTATACATTATGCGACTAACATTCTCACTTAACTGGATTGAAAAAGTCGGTAAATTTGCAATTTGGCAGCATTTAGTCAAATTGAATAAACGATTATTGCCTGTCAATAGTAACGCAAAAGCGTTAGCTTACGGTATGTTGTGGGGTTGGTTGCCCTGTGGCTTAGTCTATTCTGCCTTGCTTTTTTCTATTTCGATGCAGTCAGCTGTATATGGTGCAAGCTTTATGTTGTTGTTTGCTATAGGGACTTTACCGGCCATGGTTGGACTTGCTTTTGCTGCAGATAAATTCAAACAGATACTTAACCATAATGCAGTGCGAATGGTGTTTGGTAACATCTTCATTTTCTACGGTTTATACCTTTTGATAATTGCGTTATTATAAGGTTTTAGTATACATTATTCTCGTTTTACGTTTTCTCTAGGTGTGTCATGGAATTGAGCAAAAAATCAGTGTCAAAAAACTGCGCTATCAAGTGTCAGGATTGCAGTATTAGTCAACTGTGTATTCCTGTTTCGCTTAACAGCGAAGAAATGGGTAAATTAGACGATATTATCGAGCGTAAAAAACCACTTCATAAAGGGGATTACCTTTTTGAAGCTGGCCAACCTCTTCGTTCTATTTACGCTGTTCGCTCAGGTTCATTTAAATCATACACACTCACTGAAAGCGGTGAAGAACAAATAACTGGATTCCATCTCGCTGGCGATATTGTCGGCTTTGACGGTATTAGTACCATGAGCCATCGCAGTTACGCGCAAGCAATGGAAACGGCCATGGTATGCGAAATTCCATTTACAACCCTGGATGACTTGTCAGGCAAATTACCGAAATTACGCCATCAAGTTATGCGAATGATGAGTAATGAAATCAATTACGACCAAGAGATGCTGTTAATGCTTAACAAAAAAACAGCAGAAGAACGCCTGGCCGCTTTTTTAGCGAACCTTTCAACACGCTTTGGTGAACGCGGATTTAGTAAAAAAGAATTCCGTTTAACAATGACCCGTGGTGAGATAGGTAACTACTTAGGTTTAACGGTTGAAACCATCAGTCGCCTGCTTAGCCGTTTCCAAAAAGCGGAAATCATTAAAGTAGAAGGCAAGTTCATTACAATTCTAAATACTGACGAATTATTCAAAGTCGCTTCTATTAAGTCTTGATCTAAAACAAAATATTCTATTAGAAACCTTTCAAATTAGTTTAAATCCATTACACTGGATTTATAGTTTGGGAGGTTTTTTATGAATACCATCAAAAAAATTCTTGCGGTTATCGACCCAAGTAAAGAAAAACAAATTGCATTAAATCGGTCATTTGAGTTGGCTAAAAAGTCCGGCGCACAAATTACTGCTTTTTTATCTATCTACGATTTTTCCTATGAAATGACGACCATGTTAAGTCGTGAAGAGCGTGATGCAATGCGTGATGCAGTGATTAACGATCGAAAAGAGTGGATTAATTCTCTTATTGCAGAACAAGCGAGTGATATTCATGTCGACTGCCAAGTAGTTTGGCATAACCGCCCTTTCGAATCGATTGTTGAAACGGTATTAGAACAACAATATGACATCGTCGTAAAAGGCACACACCAACACGATACCTTAAAATCTGTAATTTTTACACCAACAGATTGGCACCTTATTCGTAAATGCCCTGTGTCGTTATTGTTAGTAAAAGAACACGATTGGCCAGCTGGCGGGCAAATTTTGGCAGCTGTGAATGCGTCAAGTGAAGAAGAAACTCATCAAGCACTAAATCATACAATTTTACAAGAAGCTAAGTACCTCGCTGATTTAATTGATGGAAATTTAAATGTTGTGAATGCATACCCAGGCACACCAGTTAATATTGCTATTGAGATACCAGAGTTTGACGCGGGCCAATACAGCGAATCAGTTAAGGCGCATCACATTGCTGCAACTCAGAAATTAGCAGAACAATATGACATTGAGTCAGATCATTGCTTTGTCAATGAAGGACTCCCTGAGGATGTGTTACCCCAAGTCGCAAACAAAATTGATGCCGAGCTCGTTGTGATGGGCACAGTGGGACGTACCGGTATTAGTGCAGCATTAATTGGTAATACAGCAGAGCATGTGATTGATAGTCTTAACTGCGATGTATTAGCACTTAAACCAGAAGGTTATAAAAGCCCGTTAGATAAGTCTTAACCTCAATAAAATTTTCACCTATAATACGCCCCTTTATTTGTTCTAGGGGCGTATTTGTATGTCGCATTCAGCAGAAGCTAAAGCGAAATATAACCTTAATAAGTTACAGAAACGACTTCGTCGTTTTACTGGTCAAGCAATTGCAGACTTCAATATGATTGAAGAAGGCGACCGTATTATGGTGTGCTTATCAGGCGGTAAAGACAGCTATACGCTGCTTGATATTTTGCAGAACTTGCAGCGTTCAGCACCTGTAAACTTTGAGCTTTTTGCAATCAACCTAGATCAAAAACAACCGGGGTTCCCTGAGCATATTCTACCTGAATACCTCGAGTCTCTGGGCATTGAGTATAAAATCGTCGAAGAAGATACCTACAGCATCGTAAAAGATAAAATTCCTGAAGGTAAAACCACCTGCTCGCTTTGTTCGCGTCTTCGCCGAGGTATTTTGTACCGTACAGCAAAAGAAATGGGCGCAACTAAAATCGCCCTTGGCCACCACCGTGACGACATGATTGAAACCATGTTCTTAAATATGTTTTATGGTGGCAAATTGAAAGGCATGCCAGCAAAGCTATTAAGCGATGATGCTCAGCATATGGTGATACGTCCACTTGCCTACTGTAAAGAAAAAGACATTGTTAAATACGCTGAAGCCAAAGAGTTCCCAATTATTCCGTGTAACCTCTGTGGCTCACAAGAGAACCTACAACGTAAACACATTAAAGCGATGCTTAATGAATGGGATAAAACTCACCCAGGTCGTGTAGAAACCATTTTTACCTCAATGCAAAATGTAGTGCCATCTCACTTGGCAGATCCTTCAATATTCAATTTTGCAGAGCTTAATAAAGACTCGCAAATTGATGAAGGTGATATCGCATTAGATAAACCAGATGTTCCCGCAGTGCCCGTTGGTCTTGAGATTGAAGAACAAGACGTAAACGTCATTCAACTGTAAAAAAAGGAAGCTGATGCTTCCTTTTTTAATAACTTCAAGCCACCACCCCTATTTAATTTAACGCTATTTTTTACTAGTATGAAAGCATACGCGCTACTAACTGTATGTAAATTATGACTAAAAGAATCGCACTTATCACTTCAGGCGGCGATGCACCAGGTATGAACGCCGCCATTCGTGCTGTCACCTTGCAAGCTGAAAAATTTCAATATCAAGTATTAGGATTTGTCGGTGGATACAATGGCTTGATTGAAAATAATTTTATTGAGCTAAACCGACATCGTGTTGATGATATTGTGCGAAAAGGCGGCACAATTTTAAAGTCTGCACGCTGTAAAGCAATGTTATCTGATGTTGGCCCTAATAGCGTTGTTGAAACGCTCAAAGTAAATAAAATTGATGCGCTCATTGTGATTGGCGGTGATGGTAGTTTTAAAGGTTGTCAGGCGATTAGCAAGCTTTGGCAAGGTAATATCATTGGTATTCCTGGAACCATTGACAACGACATAAATGGGACTGACCAAACCATCGGATTTTGGACTGCGGTAGAAACTGCTTTAGACAGTATTGATAAAATACGCGACACTGCGAATGCATTCGAACGTATCTTTATTGTTGAAGTAATGGGTAGAAACTGTGGTTTTCTGGCCGTCGAATCAGCAATTGCTTCCGGTGCAGAACACATTGTCTGTAAAGAAGTAATCGAAGATGAAGTACAATTTATCGATAACCTGCTTGTCAATATTAACACTGCCATCAAAAATCATCGTACCGATAGCTATATTATTGTGATGGCTGAGAACTCTTTGAACTTTAGTGCCGATGCGCTAAGTAAAAAAATTGAGCGATACACTGGGGTAGACAGTAAAGCAGCCATTCTTGGTTATATACAGCGTGGTGGCAGCCCTGTAGCATCAGATAGAGTATTAGCTACTCAGCTTGGTGTTGCCGCAGTGGACGCAGTAAGAAATAATAAGTCCGATATTATGGTCGGTATGTTAAATAATCGAGCAACGGAAACCGCTCTCTGTGCAACCAGCTACAATAACACCTACAATCAAGAAATCATTCGTAGACTAAATCAACTAAATTTTAATCTAGACTAAAAAGCGCGGATATACCGCGCTTTTTGTTAGCTTGCCAACGCTGCTTTCACTTTATCTCGGTAACTACGGCTTACTTTTAACTCTTGGCCATTTTCTAAAACCAGTAAGTATTCGCCACTTACTTGCGTTACCAATTTATTAATTTGCTTACTATTTACAATTGCACTGCGATGCACACGTACAAACTCTTTTGGGTCTAGCTCTGCTTCAAGCTCTTTCATTGTTTTACGAAGAATATGCGTTTTACCATCTGCGCAGTGTAAACACATATAATCACCAGCAGCATCTACCCATTGAATACTGCTAACTTGGACACGTACAATTTCGCCCTGCTCTTTTACAGCAATTGACTCTGGGAAACGTGTTTCTTCAAGCTTATCGCCTGCAGCAAGTTTTTTAAGGATCTCTTCACAGTTGTTTCCAGTAATACCCGCTACAAAACTAGCAAGTTTACGTTTATGGCTCGTATCTTCTTGTGATTTTAAATATGTTTGCACTTTTTCTACCGCCTTCTTCAATCTGTTGTCGTCTACTGGTTTCAGAAGGTAGTCTAATGCATGAATTTCAAACGCTTTGACCGCGTATTGATCAAATGCAGTAACAAACACAATAGCAGGGATCCCTATCGCCGAATCAGAAAGGTGTTTAACCACTTCTAAACCCGACAACCCTGGCATTTGGATGTCTAAGAACATTAAGTCTACTTGTTGGCGTTTACACTCCGCCAACGCTTCTTCACCGTTTTTACAAAGGCCCACAACTTCAATGTGTGGGAAATCTCTTAACCTTATTGATAAGCCTTTTCTTGCGAGAGGTTCGTCATCAACAATAAGCGTTTTTATTGTATTCATGGTTATCCTTTTTCAAACGGAATACGTATATTAACAACAAGGCCTTGCGGCTGGTTGTTAGATAATACAAATGAATAGTTATGTTCGTAAAGTGTCTTTAGGCGATCTTGCGTGTTTGCAAGCCCGACACCAGAATTTTTAACTAACACACCATCACTGATATCTGTACCAGGACCGTTATCGGATACTTCTAATAATAATTCGTTGGCAAAAACCTGACCTTTAATTGAAATCTCCCCGCCACTTTCTAAATTGGCAATGGCGTACTTAATTGAGTTTTCAATTAATGGTTGCAAAATCATACTTGGCACGAGTGCATGCTTTGCTTCATCACTCACATCAATGTGAATACTTAAGCGGTCTTCAAAGCGCACTTTTTCTATATCTAGGTAGAGGCCTAACACATGCAATTCTTGTTCAAATGGCACGCGTTTAATTGGATCTGTATTGAGTGTGTAACGCAAAAACTCACTGAGCTTCGCTACCATTTGATTTGCGTTTTTGTTTTCTTCTACCAATATCAGGGTTGAAATCGCATTAAGCGTATTAAATAGAAAATGCGGATTTAATTGATAACGCAACATTTTAAGTTGCGCTTCATGTGCCATGGTATTTGCTTTTAGTGCTTTTTGTTTCTCACCTTGCAGCAATTGATAATATTTAATACCAAAGTACAGACCACTCCAACATAGCACAATGTAAACTGAATCTAGACCTTGTTTAAAGTAGTAAAACCATTCATCAGGGCGATATCCGTGGCGGTAAATTTCCCATAAGTTAAACTTTTGAATAACTGACCAAGTGGTACCAACCAGGTAAGATGCGACAAACACAACAAAGATTAAGAAAAGAGGTTTTGCGTTCCACGCTTTACGATACAAATAACGAAGAGGAATGGTCAATAAACACCCTGCATAGGCGTTTAACACAATAACAAAAACATAGATGTCACGCATTTCAAATACACGTGAGCCAATGTAGTTAACTAAGGCATAGCCAACCCAGCCTGCAATTTGCAGAACCCAAAAAAACTTTTGTCTATCTTCTACTAGTCTTTGCCAGTTCAAAATGTCTACATTCTTTTAACTTTAATAGCTTTATTATAAGAACCTAGCTAAATAAAGGCACTGATAGCCATCTTAGATTCCCTGCATTTCATCGCATGCCAGTTGCAATTTGACATAAAAAAAGCTGGCTTAAGCCAGCTTTTTCTCAATACGGTTAGTAATTAACCGAGTTTGTCTGATGCAACTTTATAGGTTGGATCTTCGATTACATTCACTTCAACAAGGTCTTTGGCACGTGATAGCAGCTTTTGACAATCTTTTGAAACATGACGTAAATGCAGTTGCTTGCCTTGCTTCGTATAGCGTTCTGCTAGGCTATCGATTGCTTCTATTGCACTGTGATCAGCTACACGGCTATGTTTAAATTCAACGATTACATCTTGTGGGTCATTTTTAGGGTCAAATAGCTCTAAAAAGTTTTTCACTGATCCAAAAAACACAGGGCCGTGTAATTCATATACTTTTGAACCGTTTTCATCGATATAAGATGTTGTGTAAATGTGTTTTGCATGCTCCCAAGCAAATACTAAAGCGGACACAATAACACCAACACATACCGCAACCGCTAAATCTGTGAATACCGTTACGCCTGACACTAACACAATAACGAATGCGTCCGTTTTAGGTACTTTTTTCATAATACGGAAGCTAGACCATTCAAATGTGCCTAACACAACCATAAACATTACACCAACAAGTGCAGCAAGTGGGATCATCTCAATTAGGCTTGCAGCGAACAAGATAAACATTAACAGCATCACAGCAGCCGTAATACCAGAAAGACGAGAACGACCGCCAGAGTTAATATTAATCATTGACTGACCAATCATCGCACAGCCACCCATTGCGCCAAAAAAGCCACACGTTACGTTTGCAGCACCTTGACCAATACATTCTTGGTTACCGTTACCACGTGTTTCAGTAATTTCATCAATCAACGTCAGTGTTAGTAAAGACTCGATTAAACCAATTGCTGCAAGTACTAATGCGTAAGGTAAGATAATCCATAGTGTTTCAAGGGTGAACGGTACATTTGGAATATGGAATTCAGGAAGCCCCCCTGCCATGGTTGCATTTGCATCACCGGTCATGTCTTTTAAGAAATCAACCACTGTGCGAGCTTCTAAATCTAAGCCAATTACTAAACCAGTAACGACAACAATTGCTGCAAGAGAAGAAGGAATTGCTGAGGTTAACTTTGGTAAAAAATGAATAATACCCATGGTAAGCGCAACGAGGCCCGCCATAATCATCATTGGCTCACCTGTCATCCATTGCATCTCACCATTTGCATCAGGAGCTTTAAACTGCCCTAATTGTGCGAGGAAAATAACAATTGCCAAACCATTTACAAAGCCGAGCATCACAGGGTGCGGTACCATACGAATAAATTTACCCAACTTCATGACACCGGCGAGAATTTGTAAAATCCCCATCAGCAGCACAGTAGCAAATAAATACTCGACCCCATGTGTTACAACAAGGCTTACCATCACAACCGCTAAAGCACCGGTTGCACCTGAGATCATGCCTGGACGACCACCAAATACCGCAGTAATTAGACCAACAATAAATGCAGCATATAAACCAACTAATGGCTCAACATGTGCAACAAATGCAAAAGCAACAGCTTCAGGTACTAAGGCTAACGCAACCGTTAGGCCTGATAGAATATCATTTTTAGCCGATTTCGGGGCTCTTGATAATAAGTTAAACATGGATCTCCCATTGAGTAGCACAACTTCACGCTAACAGATAAGCTATTAGCCTAGGTGAGGTTTATTTTTTGTCTAGTTTTAAGGGCGCGAATTTTAGCAGAATGACCGATTTATAACAATTTAATAAATTTCACAAAAAAACCGCCTAAGTGGCGGCTTTAAAAAAGATAAAAACGTGTGAACGATTAAATTGGTAACGACGTTGTCCGTTTTACACACGTCATAGTCACGTTTGAATGAACTTCTTGTACATAATCTAAACTTAGTAGCTTATCGCGAACAAAATGTTCATATCCTTCAATACCCTTTGAAATAATACGAAGCATAAAGTCCATGGTTCCTGCCATAGTGTAACACTCAGTCACTTCATCATAGCTTTGGATCAGTTCTTCGAACTCAGCCAATTGAGATCGACCATGACTTGATAGCCTTACATGTGCGTAAACCAACATATCAAAGCCTAACTTTTTAGGCTCAAGAATGGCTACTTTGCCTTTGATATAGCCCTCTTGCTCTAAACGCGATATACGGCGCCAACAAGGTGATTGAGACAAACCTACTTGGTCTGCAATTTCAGCAGTTGATAAACTCGCGTCTTTTTGAATTAATGCGAGTATTTGACGATCTACTTGGTTTAATGACATAGCTTATTCTTAAATTAACTCATTAAGGATTAAATAATACTATATAATCCCAAATCCGTCTGCCAATTTATTAATAATTTGGCCTAAATTTGGGGAAGTAAGTTAACTAACCAAAACGACCACTGGTAAATGGGTTTGTTTGTTTTTCATAACCGACAGTTGTAGTAGGCCCATGTCCCGGAAATACCGTATAGTCATCCGGTAAACTATATATCTTTGATTCAATAGACTGTTTTAACTGAGCAGCATTGCCCCCGGGGAAATCAGTTCTACCTACGGAACCCTTAAACAACACATCCCCGACAAAAATGCGCTTTGTGCTATGTTCAACAAAGATGACATGGCCAGGGGTATGTCCTGGCGTAAAGCGTACCTCAAGCGTTAACTCACCAAAGGTAAATTGCTCACCTTCTTCAAGCCATTTAGCAGGAGAAAAAACCTCTGCCATGGGAAAATTAAACATTTCACTTTGTTTTGGCAACGCGTCAAGCCAAAACTTATCACCTAAGTGAGGGCCCACAATATCAATATTACAGTGTTGTGCTAGTTGCTCAGCACCTCCCACGTGGTCAAGATGACCATGTGTTAGTAATATGGCAATCAGTTTACAATTTGCGCTTTCAATAACTTGCATCAGCTTCTCAACGTCACCACCTGGATCGATGATCACAGCTTGACGTGTTGTTTGACACACTAGGAGATTTGAATTTTGTGCAAAAGGCGTAACAGGCTGTGTAATAACTTCTAACATTACTTACTCATAATCAATTAATATTGGGTAGGTTAAATAGCCACCATCGTAAAATGGTGTTTTACTGTATAACCAATCTAAACGTTTTTTCGCATTGTTTTTAAAGTCTTTATCATTTGCTAACTTGTCTTCAAACTCACGCTTAAGCTTTGGATTTGAAGCAAGCATTTTCTCTGCAAAGGGTAATAATGCGTAATTTTCTGAATATTCGGTGCGCTGGAAAATGCTATTAAAAAAGCCCCAGCTGAAAAAAGAGTCTTCTGCTTCTGGTTGTAACAAATGCACTGCTAGCTTACCACTTAACTGCGCTGTACTTATCTTGAAATAGCCACTTAAGTCAATATTTGATATGTCCTGATATTCAAAGACACCTGAAACTTGTAAGCGATTTTCAAAAGGTGCTCTTGCAAACTGATGATCGACTACCTTAATTTGCTTTAAGTGGTTAACCACACCATAACCGCGTTCTAATGTAATTCCATGATTCTGTAGTTTTGCTGCTATATTACTCCACGATTTTGGCAAATAATATGCAGTTGGCACTTTGACTTTCTCAACCACTTCTTCGCGCCAAAATACAGGTAAATTCTCAAATGTTTTAACTTTACCGGTATAGCGTACTTCTTGTTGATTACTCAGTTCACTAAAGAACTTTTCGTATTCTATGCCTAAAAAGTCAATGTGTTTAGGCGTTTTACTGTAGCCACGCGCAACCACTAATTCACGTGGCATAAACTCTTTTTCAATTTTAACTACTCGGCGTAATTTCGTTAAATTAGTTGATACCGCATCAATAACACCATCTAAAAAGACATAAGTACCAAGTACACGTTGTTTATAGGGTTTTAGTGAATGGTTTTCTAACAAAATGGTTGGTAAGTTATTAAGGTCTCCCCAGCCGTTAGAATACCGTGGTGTTGCAACCCAACCTGCTAAACCTTCACTCAGCTCACGTTTATTCATGACAAAGATTAACGGGCCAGGAATATGACCAAACCGTGATAGCTTTGCATCTATAACTGGATTAATTTTTTGTTCGATAAACTCTGCAATTTTAGGCGAGTCTGAGGCAAAACGTGGCGTTGAGCCATACGTAATATCGTACTGATAATCAGCCCCATCAGTCACATGCATATCAACATATATATCGGGTTGATATTGATTAATCACTCGCATAACTGCTTGAACGCCAGGGGTTTCAAGCTTAGTGTAGTCACGGTTTAAATTTAAATTACGGCCATTTGTACGGAACCCCATCACCTCAGGTCCACGTTGGTTTATGCGATTAAAGCGACTTGCATTTTCATGTCCATCAACATTCAAAATGGGAATAAACAAAATATTGACCCGCTTTAGAATATCATTTCGCTGTCCTTGAGCAATATCGCGAAGCATCATAAACGTTGCGTCTTTGCCGTCAATTTCACCTGAATGAATACCTGCTTGCAGTAAAAGAGTCGCTTTATTTTTATCGATTTGACCATTTTCACTCGCAATAAGCATTTTAATTGCGCGACCAGCATCACTGGTGCCAATTGTCTCAAGTTTGAATTGGTTCGAGTTGCTAGCAACTAATCTATCAAGGTAAGCCATGCTCTCAATATAAGTTGGTGATACTAACCCATTAGATCGTTCAAACTCTGTAGCCAGTGGATTTGTCGGTTGTAACAAGCGTTCACTTTGTCCTTGCCACTGTGTTAAAGGCGGTAAATGATCCACTGCAGAGATTGCTGCAGTGAGTAGTAAGGCATTTAAAAACATGTGGATTAAGTCTTTATTATAATTTGGCTTTACGGTAATCAAATTAACTTGAATTTGCAATTGAACACGTTAATGTAGGGCCAATTATTCTCTAAAATCAGAACATATGACTAAAACAGTTTTAATCACCGGTAGTTCAACAGGCATTGGCTACTATTGCGCAAAAGCGCTCGTTGAACGTGGCTACAAGGTCGTTGCCAGTTGTCGAAAACAAGCTGATGTTGAGCGCTTACAACAGCAAGGTATTCATAGTGTTGTCATTGACCTTGCTGATGAGGCAAGTATTGAAAATGGTTACTGCCAAGCACTTGAAATACTCGGTCATATTGATGTGTTGTTTAATAACGGTGCATATGGTCAACCTGGTGCTGTTGAAGACCTGCCAACAGATGCGTTAAGAAAACAATTTGAAACCAACCTATTTGGTTGGCATCATTTAACTTGCCTTGCCATAAAACATATGCGTGAGCGTGGTCATGGCCGAATAATTCAAAACTCATCAGTTTTAGGTCTAGTAACCCTACCCTATAGAGGTGCTTATAATGCGAGTAAGTTTGCACTTGAAGGTTTAACGGATACACTGCGTCAAGAGCTTTCAGATACCAAGATTCAGGTTAGTTTAATTGAACCAGGGCCAATTGAATCTAAATTCAGAGACAACGCATTAGCCGCATTTTTTAGTGCTAATATTGACGCTGAAAACAGCCCACACCATGAAAACTATTTAAAACAACAAGCACGCCTTGAAGTAAAAGGTAAAGCGCAACCTTTTACACTTGGTCCACAAGCCGTCTATAAAAAACTTTTACACGCCATTGAAGCAAAGCGTGCTAAACCACGCTACTATGTGACCTTCCCTACCTATTTATTTGGCTATTTAAAGCGTATCTTATCAACTCGTTTAATGGACAGCATTTTAACGAAATCGAGATAGGTTCAGGGTTCAGGGTTCAGGGTTCAGGGTTCAGGGTTCAGGGTTCAGGGTTCAGGGTTCAGGGTTCAGGGTTCAGCAGCATTCTGAAATCTTAAATCTGAACACTCTATACTTAGAAATTAAAAAAGGGAGCAAAAGCTCCCTTTAAATCTGTAAAGCGTTTTAATCAAAGATTAAGCAGCTAGACCTTCTTTTGCTTTAGCAACTAGTGCTGCGAAAGCTACTTGGTCGTATACAGCGATATCTGCAAGGATCTTACGATCGATTTCAACAGATGACTTCTTAAGACCGTTAATGAAACGGCTGTAAGATAGACCGTTCTGACGTGCAGCCGCGTTGATACGTGCAATCCATAATTGACGGAAAGTACGTTTCTTAGCGCGACGGTCGCGGTAAGCGTATTGACCTGCTTTAGTTACTGCTTGGAACGCTACGCGATAAACACGTGAACGTGCTCCGTAGTAACCTTTAGCTTGCTTTAAAACTTTCTTGTGACGTGCACGTGCGATAACACCGCGTTTAACTCTTGCCATGACTAAAAACCCCTATTAAGCGAATGGTAACATACGGTTGATAAGGCCGATATCGTTCTTATGAACCATAGCCTTAGGACGTAAGTGAAGCTTACGCTTAGAAGATTTCTTAGTCAGAATGTGACGTAAGTGCGCTTGTTTACGCTTGAAACCGCCTGAAGCAGTCTTTTTGAAGCGCTTTGCAGCACCTCTGTGGCTTTTTAATTTATAGCCCATTGCAATAACTCCAATTGATATTGCTTTAATATTCAGCAAGTAGGCGGAATTTACATTCACTTTGCAGGCCTAACTTACTACCAATTACCGGTGGAACAAAGTTCACTTTAACCGGCTAAACAAGGTGGAGGCTAGAAGCCTCACTTTATACCTAGTTTATCTTTGCACCATTACTTTTTAGCAATCGGTGATAACATCATAATCATTTGACGGCCTTCCACTTTTTTAGGGAAAGACTCAACTTGAGCGATGTCTTGTAAATCGTCTTTAATGCGGTTTAATAAATCAATACCGATTTCTTGGTGCGCCATTTCACGACCACGGAAACGAATAGTAACTTTTGCTTTATCGCCCGCTTCTAAGAACTTAGTTAAATTGCGTAATTTAACTTGATAATCGCCGATATCAGTACCTGGACGGAATTTAATTTCCTTAATCTGGATCTGCTTCTGCTTTTTCTTTTGTTCTTTTTGTGCTTTGCTTTTTTCAAAGATGAACTTACCGAAATCCATCACTTTACAAACAGGTGGCTCTGCATTTGGGCTGATTTCAACTAAATCAACACCGGCAGCATCTGCTTTATCAAATGCTTCTTGCAGGCTAACAATGCCTAAAGGCTCACCTTCAAAGCCAACTAAACGGACTTCTTTTGCTGTAATTTCTTCGTTGATACGATTTTTTTGAGCCGCTGGGCCCTTTTTTCCGCCTCTAATGGTTCGTTCCTCCACGAAATACCAAGATTAAAAACAAGGTGCGTAATGTACATTATTTATACACACCTTGCACTATTTTATTTTCTATTTTTAACTTCTTCAGCAAGCTTAGCAATAAAGTCATCAACTGATAACTTGCCAAGGTCTTCGCCAGTACGCGTTCTAACTGCTAGCTCTTGTTGTTCTACTTCTTTATCACCAACAACTAGTAAGTACGGAATACGTTTTAAAGTATGCTCGCGAATTTTAAAGCCTATCTTCTCATTTCTCAAGTCAGCACAGGCTCTAAATCCAAGATTATTCAATTTTTCTACAACTTCTGTCACATATTCAGACTGTTTGTCGGTAATATTCATTACCACAACCTGCTTTGGTGCTAACCAAGTTGGGAATAATCCCGCATATTCTTCAGTTAAAATACCGATGAAACGCTCAATTGAACCTAAAATTGCACGGTGGATCATTACCGGCGTTTTACGTTCGTTATTTTCGGCAACGTAAGTTGCACCTAAACGACCTGGTAATGCGAAGTCTAGCTGAACCGTACCACATTGCCATGCACGCTCTAAACAATCGTATAGTGTGAATTCAATTTTCGGACCGTAGAATGCACCTTCACCTGGTAAGTATTCAAACGCAATGCCATTTGCATCAAGTGCATCAGCCAGTGCTTTTTCTGACTTGTCCCACATTTCGTCTTCACCAATGCGTTTTTCAGGACGCGTTGATAGTTTTACCACGATTTTTTCAAAGCCGAATGTTTCGTATGTGTCGTATACCATTTTGATACACGATGACACTTCTTCCATTACCTGCTCTTCAGTACAGAAAACGTGTGCATCATCTTGGGTAAAGCCACGTACACGCATTAAACCGTGAAGTGCGCCCGAAGGTTCGTTACGGTGACAACAACCAAATTCAGCCATACGTAGTGGTAAATCACGGTATGATTTTAAACCTTGATTAAAGATTTGAACGTGGCCTGGGCAGTTCATTGGCTTGATTGCATATTCGCGTTTTTCAGATTCAGTGGTAAACATTGCATCGCCATATTTATCCCAGTGACCTGATTTTTCCCAAAGTACACGGTCCATCATCAGTGGGCCTTTTACTTCTTCGTACTTGTATTCGCGCAGTTTCTCACGAACAAAGTCTTCTAGCTCGCGGTAGATGCTCCAACCGTCATTGTGCCAGAATACCATGCCTGGCGCTTCTTCTTGCCAGTGCCATAAATCCAGTGCTTTACCAATTTTACGGTGGTCACGCTTTTCTGCTTCTTCTAGGCGCTTTAAATATGCTTTTAATTGCTTTTTATCTGCCCACGCTGTGCCATAAACACGCTGAAGCATTTTATTTTCTGAATCACCACGCCAATATGCACCTGCTACCTTCATAATTTTGAAATGGTGGCAGAATTTCATATTTGGTACGTGCGGGCCACGACACATATCAATGTATTCTTCGTGGTGGTATAAACCTGGCGTGTCATCACGGTTGATATTTTCGTCTAAGATTTCCATCTTGTACGTTTCGCCACGCGCTTCAAATGCGTCGCGCGCTTCTTGCCATGTAACAACTTTCTTAACAACGTCGTAATTTGTTTTTGCAAGTTCTAACATGCGCTTTTCTAGTTTTTCTAGATCTTCCGCTGTTAATGAGTGCTCCATATCGATGTCGTAGTAAAAACCATTGTCGATTGTTGGACCAATCGCCATTTTAACATCTGGGTAAAGCTGCTTAATTGCATGGCCTAATAAGTGAGCACATGAGTGACGAATGATTTCTAAACCATCGTCGTCTTTTGCGGTGATGATTTCCAGTTGGCTATCTTCAGTGATTAGCTGGCAAGCGTCTACACGTTCGCCATTAATGCGACCAGCAATGGTTGCTTTTGCTAAACCAGGGCCGATGTCTAATGCAACGTCTAATACAGAAACAGGGTTATCAAATGCTCGTTGTGAGCCATCTGGAAGAGTAATAATTGGCATGTTTTGTCCTTGCTACAGTGGTGATGCCTACGCTGCATCACATGCAGTTAATATAGTGAGTCCAGTATTTAAAACACTTTTACAATAAGTGTGGTTACTTAAATACTCGGCTCATGAAAGTAAAGACGTTATTGTAACTAGCAAATTATGAATTACAAGGAGAAAGCGTATTGATTGACTAATTTAACAAAAGCCACATACTTAACATAAACCTAGTACGAAAGTTTTATGATGTCGCTGACCGTTACCACACTCAATTTATGTAATTTTTGCGCCCCGCCTTACAGCTTTTATGATTTCGAAACGACCTATGCAACGGCGCAGTGGCAGCAAAAGCAAACTTGGTTAACCCAATTACTCGAACTCGTAAAATCAGATATAATCTGCTTTCAAGAAGTTTTTTCAATTCAAGAACTAAACGACATTATTGCACCACTTGGCTTGTCTCATTTTGCCTATTGTGATGAACCTGCGATAGATACAAATAATCCTTACTTATATAAACGCCCGATCGTATTAATGGCGTCACGCTACCCGTTAGTTAATATCCGCAGAATAACGCACCCTTCTTTTTTGAATATGGCGCCCCTATCGCGTGAAGTAATCAATTGCGAAGTGATTCACCCAGAGTATGGTCATATTCGCCTTTATGGCACACATTTAAAATCGAAACGGGCCACTGATTTCGTGCTCGATCACCCTGAGTACCAAAGTCTTCCACAAGCAAGTATTCAACATATTGGTCGTTTACTCTCTGATAAACAACGCAGTGATGAAGCCATGGCGTTATATATTGATTTTATGACACAGCAAGCCAGCCAACCGTTACCTACCTTCATTATGGGTGATTTTAATCAACAAGCGATCCAATCTAATTTAGCATTTTTTACAGAACACACAGAATCGAAAGAAACACTTGAAAGTGACGCTAAGTTACTTGATAGCTTTTATTTAAGTACTTTACAAACACGCAAACCGACACATTATTTTTATGGTAATGGTAGCGTGCTTGATTACATTGTCTGTCCAGAATCAATTCTCAGCCAACTTAATTTGAATGAACTAACGTTTAATGTTCTCGATGACCACATTAGCCAAGATGAAATTAATATGACTACAGATCATGCACTGGTGAGCATTACCCTTTCATAACATCGCTCGGTGTATTTTCTCCTGCTTAACTACTGTTATTTGTTTCGCCTGTGCTAAAATACCTAAAATTTTTAGTTAGGTATGCCCAATGAGAACATGTGGTGTTGAAATTAAAGGCTCTGAAGCCTTAATTTGTGTTTTAGCAAAAGAAAATGATGTATTTGATATTCGTGATGTGCGCCAAACACGTTTTGTTTTGCCAAAAAACGATGACGCTGACACTATCCGAAAATTTCAATTTGATTTTGCAAAGTTAATGCAAGACTACCAAGTTGATACCATCGCAATTAAAGAACGCCAACAAAAAGGCAAATTTGCTGGCAGCCCTCAAGGATTTAAAATTGAAGCTGCGCTGCAACTAATAAATGATCTTCGCGTGGTGCTGCTTAACCCAACAGCAATGAAAGAGCAGTTAAAGAAAAATCCGCTACCAATCGATTTTGAAGACACGGGTCTTAAAAAGTTTCAAGAAACAGCGTTCGTCACTGCGTATATTGAACTGACACATCGCACTTACAACAAAGTATAAAAAAGGCGCTTAAAGCGCCTTTTTTTATATAAATACTTACTTAGTGTAAGCGCGTGGCATATTGGTTTCAGCCATGTAACGATCACGTAACTTATCGTGTCGCGATTCAGTTGACACCTCAACCCCATTAATCATCACTTTTTCAAGTGTCGTGCTAATTTCAAATGGGTCTGCTGACCATAAAGCTAAATCTGCTGCCTTGCCTACTGCAATGCTACCCGCATCTTCAATGTTAAAAATGTCAGCGACATTGCTAGTAATTGCTTTTAATGCACCTTCACGGCTCATGCCATAAGCAACTGCATTACCGGCATCATAACGTAATTGATAAACATTGTGACTGCTATCACCTGCAATCGTTAACGCTACTTGAACGCCAGCTTTTTCTAATTCACCCGCTGTGGTAAGCGATGCATTAAGTGAATCAAAATCGCCAGGTAAATTTGCCATTGCACTTAAGATAACAGGCACCTTCGCTTTGGCAAGTTCCGCTTTTATTGGTAACGCATCTTCAGCACCTGAAATCACTAAATCAATGCCAAAGCGCTCTTTAACCTTAATTAGTTCAAGCATATCTTGTGCACGTGATACACGCACAACAATTGGCTTTTCACCTTTAAGCGCAGCCGTTAAGAGTCTTTCTTCTTTCGAAGGATCGGCTTTCTCGTCTTTTTTGTCAGACTTTTTCGCTAATTTGGTGTGTTGACCTTCAAGCTTGTCAATAAACTTGGCAAGTGATGCCGCACGAGAGCCATCCTTTGTACCACCAAGATTAACAATAATGGCATTTTGACTGTCAACCACGCTACTGCCAAATTCACCACTTAGGTTTACCGTTGAACTCAAACCTACAAACGGACCTTCTCCCCAACCTGGTGCAATTACATCACGTGTTAAACCACCTTTACGAGCATAAGCTATCAAGGTTGATTTTGGGTTAAATGCAAGAGAAGGATCAAATGTAATGCCGCCTTTTTTCTCATTGCCATCACGTGAAGAAGCAACCGCGCCAACTTCCACTAAACCTAGCTGGTTCATGCTACCAATAAAACCAGGTGTTAAAATTTTGCCTTTAGCATCAATGATTTCATCTGCATTAAGCTGTTCATTACTGACAGCCTTAATTTTACCGTCTTCAATTAATACAGTGCCGCTTTTAATTACACCCTGCTCTGTGGCAGTATGTATTTCCGCATTGATAATTGCCGTCGTTTTTGCCATTGCACCTGCAGAACTTAAAACTGCTGCAGCAAGTAAGGTCTTTTTAAATAATTTCATCGTTATCATCCTTATTGCTGACCTAACATAAAGTCACTTTTCGCTTGGTATTTTTCATCAGAACGGTCATATACTTTGGCACCGTCGATGAATACTTTCTCAGCTTTTGCGTAAACACTGAATGGGTTTTGATTCCAAATAACCACGTCCGCTTGTTTACCTGCCTCTATGCTACCAACCTTGTCATCAACACCTAACGATTTAGCCGCATTTTGCGTGATCCAACGGATCGCATGCTCTTCTTTGATATCAAAACCGTTTTCATTAGCGCGGTACATTACTTTTGCTGCTTCTTGGTTTAGACGCTGAATAGTTGTGTCTGAGTCTGAGTGAACAATCGCACATGAGTTTTTAACGGCATCAACAATGGCAATGTTTTCTTGTACCATGTCGTAAGCTTCCATTTTAAAGCCCCACCAATCTGGCCAAAGTGCTGCACAGCTACCATTATCTGCCAGTAAATCAGCAATTTTGTATGCTTCAATACCATGGTGGAAAGTACCCGCGTGATAACCAAACTCATTTGAAAGATCAATCATCATCGCCATTTCTTCTGCTTTATAACAGTGGTTATGGATCATAATCTCACCGTCAAGTACACCGCGTAAGGTATCTAGCTTTATGTCACGCTCAGGCGCATCAACCGCTAAACCTAGCTTGTGATCAGCATCGTATTTTTCCCAAGCACGTTTGTACTCTGTTGCTTCAGCCCATGCGCTGCGATAGCCAGCCATGTTACCCATACGTGTCGATGGTGAAATTTTACGTGAACCATAAACGCGCTTCGGATTTTCACCACAAGCCATTTTTAAACCATATGGCGCTTCAGGGAATTTCATGGCTTGCATCGTATGCGCAGGCACATTTTTAAGTGTTACACCACGACCACCAAATAAGTTTGCAGAGCCAGGTAGAATTTGTAATGACGTAATACCACCAGCACGTGCAGTATTAAAACCTGGATCCTGTGGCCAAACTGAATGTTCTACCCATACATAAGCAGTATTAGGGCTTGTCATTTCATTACCATCTTGGTGCGACTCAACTGATGGGCTTGGGTAAGCACCTAAATGTGAATGCACATCAATAATACCTGGGGTAACCCATTTACCTTTAGCATCAATTACACGCGCAGTGTCATGTGATAAATTTTCGCCAACTTGCGAAATTTTACCATCCAGAATTAAAACATCGGCATTATCTAAACGCTCGCCTGTACCGGTTAAAACAGTTGCATTTTTAATCAGTAGTTTCGCACTTTCATATGGCTGATAAGTACTTGGGTATGGATTTTTGTTAATTGATACATGTTCGCCTTGTGGTGCCTGCTTATTACATGCAGCCAAACCAAGTGACATAGCAACAACTAACGCAGAAGGGATAAATCTTTGCATTATTGTTATTCTCCAAAAAAATACTGTTTAAATGTATCTAATAACGTGATCAATTGCACATTTTTACGGTAAACACACGAGGATTTGCTATAAAAAACTGCTTGTTTACAAGTGCAAACGGAAATAAAGCTGCTCGTTATCTTCAATAACCGATATTTGAATTAAGCTGGCATAGTCTAAGTGGATTGTTTGATGGCATTGACCTTGTTTAATACCCAATACAAACTGCACAATTTCGCGCATTACACCTGCATGAGTCACAATCAACACGTTTTTACCTAACCGTTGTTTACATATTGAATCAAAGCTCTGTGAAACACGGTTGTGAAAATGCAGCATTGTTTCACCATTAGGTGGGTTATTATCATAAGGCGATTCAAAAAATCTCATTACATCATTGTTATCTTCTGAAAATAATGTACTAAAAGGCTGTCCATCCCAATCGCCAAAATTCATTTCTGATAGCTCATCACATACTATTAAATTTATTTTTTGTAAAAGTGATAATTGTTCAGCGAAAGTAAAACAACGTTTAAGGGGAGACGTCACAACTGCATCAAAGCGCAAACTAGATACTGCATCACTCATTTGCATTAAACCTTTCTGGGTAATGTCAAAGTCGGTAACCCCACGTAAGCATTTATCACCCTCAGGCAAGCCATGGCGTAATAGAAAAATATTAGTGTTGTTTGATTGCATGTGGAATTCCAGCGATGGTGAAAGTAACATTACTTGCAAGTGCTGCAACGCCTTGGTTGAGCCAACCTTGTTCGTCTGCAAACTGTCTGGCTAATGGGTTATCAGGTGTGATTGAAAAACCCACTTCATTAGTCACCATAATAACTGTATGTTCGGTAGTCTCTAGCCATTTTAGAAACTGTGATTTTTCTAATTGCCAGTTTATAGCATCATAGTACAAACAATTATTAAGCCACACCGTTAGGCAATCAACCAAAATAACAGCTTGCCTGTCAATTTTTGAAAGAGTATTAACAAGCTCAGGGCCTGTTTCAATTGTTTGCCAATGCTTTGGACGAGAGCGTTTATGATGACAAATCCGTTCTTTCATTTCGTTATCAAAGGCCTCAGCGGTTGCAACATACACTACGTTTAATCCGTCTGACAAAGCGTGTTGTTGTGCGAGTTGTTCAGCATAACGAGACTTACCGGAGCGCACACCGCCAATCACTAAATATTTATTCATTCTAGCTAAAAGCCCTTGTTCCTGTTGGGTTTGTCACGCACAATAGCTAAAAAAGCATTGGAAATCCAGATGTCTAAAGAGTTGGAGTTAACAGAAATAATTCAAAATACCATCAAGGGTAAAATTAAACCGATAGGATCGCTTGGTAAACTTGAAACGCTTGCTCAGCAAATTGCATCAGTTCAAGTCACTAGCTCTAACAACAATAAGTTACAAATACATAACCCGCATTTGCTTATTTTTGCAGGTGATCATGGCATTGCAAAACATAATGTAAGTATCGCTCCCAGTGATGTAACCACCTTAATGGTCAATTGTTTTCTCACTGGCAAAGCGGCAATTAATAGTTTTATTAAAGATTCTGATTGGCAACTAAACGTCGTTGATTGTGGTATTCAAACCGAACTCCCTCAGCATAAACATTTAATTAATGCACGGCTTGGCAATGTTTGTGGTGATATCAGTGAAGAGTCAGCGTTAACCCTGGCACAACTAGCAGAGGCGAAAAGTAATGCTGAACCGTTAATTAGTGACCTAGACACTAACCTGATAGGTATGGGTGAAATGGGTATTGGCAACACTAGCCCTGCCAGCGCATTATTTGCAAAGTTATTTAACTTAGATGTAAACGATGTAGTTGGGGTGGGCACAGGTATCAATGATAAGCAGCTTATGCACAAACAGGCCCTTATTGCCAAAGCCATCGCTCGAGTTGAAACACAAGAACCTTGTGAAATATTACGTCAGTTAGGCAGCTTTGAAATTGCGACCATGACCTTTGCGATGCTTGCCGCCTTTAAACACAATAAATTGATTATCGTTGATGGCTTTATAGTGACGGCCTCAGCAGCAATCGCCCTAGCCATTGAACCTAAACTTAAAAGCCATTTAGTATTTGCTCATGTATCGAACGAAGCTGCTCATAAACGCATTCTTGAAAAATTAAATGTCTCACCCTTGCTCGATTTATCACTTCGTCTTGGTGAGGGAACTGGTGCGGCACTTTCGTTACCACTCATACAGGCTGCTATTAATTTTTATAATCATATGGCAAGTTTTGAAGATCTCGGAATATCACTTTAATGAATCTCTATTACGAAATATCCTTGTTTAAATTGGCGCTCAGCTTTTTAACGCGAATACCCATCACAATTAACGATTATTCCGAACAAAAACTGAATGAAGCAACTGGCTATTTTCCAGCTGTGGGCGCATTGATTGGTGTATTACTCGCACTCTGTTATTACTTTCTTTCATTGGCTTTTCCTACCCCTTTGGCGGTTACAGCGGTTATAGCAATTGGCTTTTTACTGACCGGCGGTTTTCATGAGGATGGCCTTGCCGATGTCGCCGACGGCTTTGGTGGCGCATTTGAGCCAAGTAAGAAACTTGAAATTATGAAAGATTCACGCTTGGGCACTTATGGTACCCTTGCGCTGATATCCTTATTTGCGATTAAATACCAAACCTTAGTTGCAAGCAGTGTTATTCCCATATTATTAATTGGTGCACACAGTATCAGCCGTGTTTTTGCTACCAGTATTATTGGTAAATGTGCATATGTAACCGAAGATGGTTTGAGTAAGGTAAAACCAGTCGCCAAAAAGCTATCCATCAACGCTGAACACCGATTATGGACAACTTTTATTGCTGTTTGCCTGTTACTGTTTGTCTTAGGTGTTACCTTCTTTCAACTTCTTTTTATGATTATGAGCTGCTTTGCCCTCAGGTACGTACTTATAATTTGGTTTAAAAAACATATTAATGGCTATACCGGAGATTGCTTGGGCGCTGCCCAACAAATGTTTGAGGTCTTAGTATATTGCCTTCTATTACTCTTTTTGGATTAACAATGTCAGATAAATTCGACCAACATCAAAAGCGTCAAGAGAAAATTAAAAAAGCCGTTGACGAAAAAGTCGCACAAGCCACAATTGAAAAAGGCCTTTTCCTGGTTATTACAGGTAATGGTAAAGGTAAATCCACCAGCGCATTTGGTACTGTTGCTCGCGCTGTAGGTCATGGACAAAAAGCAGTAGTTGCTCAATTTGTTAAAGGTGGCTGGGAATGTGGCGAGCGTAATTTACTTGAAAATGCCGGCGCAGTTTTTCATGTAATGTCCACAGGGTTTACTTGGGAAACGCAAAACCGAGAAACCGATACTGAAGCGGCACAATCAGTGTGGCAAGCAGTAAAGAAATCACTTAGCGATGAAAACATTGATCTTGTGGTGCTTGATGAAATCACTTATATGATCAACTACGACTATATTGCACTCGATGATGTGCTTGATGCAATAAGCAACCGACCAAAAGAACAATCAGTGATAGTTACCGGGCGCGCTGCTCATCGACAATTAGAAGAGCTGGCAGATACCGTATCTGAAGTACGCAACGTAAAACACGCATTTGATAATGGCGTGAAAGCACGTAAAGGTATCGACTGGTAAAAATTAAAAAAAATTTTCTTAATTTATTGCAAATTACACATATTAACGCCATGAAAAATGGCGTTTTTTATAACTACTCGACACATTTGAAATACTCTTTTACACCCTGTCACGTTAGGTTAACAGCATTTTTCTTATTTTCAGCGACTATATAAGTACGTTCAAACAAAACGTGAACATCTTAAATAATGTTGGAATGAGGAATTTAACATGAAAGTTTTAGCAGCAGCACTGGTAAGCACCACCCTACTTGCATCAGCAAACGCAACAGCAGACACACAGTTTGTCGCTTTAGATAACTCACCAGGCACAGAACTGTGTATGGCCTTTGCATCAAATAAACCACTTGATATGAAAAAAGCGATTAAACAAAATCGCGTTAAGAAATACCAAATTGACGATAAGCTCACATGTAATGATATGTCGTTAGCAGAATTTGCCAGTGTGTACGGGCTAAATCGTACTAGCAACTATATGAATCTAGAAATAAGCACATCTACCAGTATTAAAGATTTAGCGATGGCTAAGAAAGAATTGGTGTATATCTCAGGCAGTAAATAATAATGACAGGTAGATCACAAAAAAACGGAGGGTTGCTACCCTCCGTTTCTCGTTATTCGCTTTATATGAAGTAGGCTATTAAACCAAACAAACCACCAAATACCCCGCCCCACACAACTAGCCAACCTAAATGCTCTTTAATGAGATTCTGAATAAGCTCTTTAACCAGTTGCGGTGTAAGTTCAGCTAAACGCGCTTCAATGATTGCTTCAATTTTTGTTTGCAACTTTTCAGCGCTGGTATTTGACGTTAACTGTGCTTGAACTGTCTTATGGAATACTTCTGAACTACTAATTTCGATAAGTGATGATTGCATTTTGTCGATAAATGGCTGTTTCATTGGCTCCAATACAGCTGTGCCACCAAACATGCCTAACATAGCACCAAATTGTGAGTTTTCGACAACATCTACCAACGAATCAAATGCTGGATTTAAATCGGTATTTTCAATAATAGGGGTAAAATCAATGCCGTTATCAGCATTTTCTAATTCCGCCGACATCAATTTGTTAATATTTTCTTGAGTAAAGAATTGCGACATAAACAACGCTTTAATAGCTTGTTTAATTTGTTCGAATTGATTTGGGATCACACCCGAGCCATAAAGCCCTGGGACTTTTTCAAAAAGCATATGAACTGCAAGCCAATTGGTCAATGCACCAGATAAAGCAAATAAACCAATACTTAACAGCCAAGGCAATGACAAAAAGAAACCTGCAACTGTTAACAATACTGCGACAACATTGGTGATAGCGTGCTTGTTCAACTAACCCTCCACATTCTAGCTAATTCCAAATCGCGGCTATTTTAAAGTTTGCCGTAAACACTCTGCAAGGTTTAAAACGACTTTTGCTAGCAATAAATGTGCTTTTTTGTAAACAAGACTCCAAAACAAACTAAGTTAGCTATAGTTATTGGGAACAACTACTTTGATTGACATTATCTAAAGGTTGAGTTTAAAGGAAACGTTATGTGGAACTCGCTCTTAAACGAACTATCAATTGTGTTACACCGAGATTTCTCAAAAGCGCACAAACACCAACTTGCATCATCAAATAAAGCAAACATATACAAGTTGAGTGATGACAAACAGGCGTTTTTTGTCAAAGTAGCTGCAAAAGACCACCTTGATAAATTTGAACAAGAGCGTATTTGCCTTAATACCCTTACCACAGAAAGTGTTTTTTACGTTGCTGATTCAATTTTAGTTGGGCAAAGCAGTGAGTTTGCCTATCATGTGATTGAGTGGCTTGATTTACAAGAAGGCACTGATAAAGAGTGGTATCAGTTTGGTGTTTCTCTGGCAAAGTTACATCTTAAGCATACGCAAGAAATGTTTGGTTTTGATACCGACAATTACATTGGTGATACACAGCAGCCTAATGAATGGCAAAAGTATTGGCATACTTTTTTTGCCGAAGAGCGTATAGGCTTTCAATTACAGTTATTGGCTGAAAAAGGTGTCCAGCTTGTCGATATAGACAAGTTTGTTGATGTTACAAAACAAGCCCTGCACTCTCATCATTGTAAACCTTCTTTATTACACGGTGATCTTTGGCGAGGGAATATCGGCTTTTGTAATAGCAACCCATCACTTTTCGATCCCGCGTGCTATTATGGTGATCGAGAAGCAGATATTGCCATGACCGAACTATTCGGGAAATTTAATCCGGCGTTTTATCGTGGCTATCAGGATACCTATCCATTACCCGATAAATACCAAGAGCGCAAACATATCTATAACCTCTATCATTTGCTCAATCACGGAAATTTATTTGGTAATCAATACATTGAAGATGCCCATTTAAACATGGTCAAAATTCAACAAAACTATGGCCTTGATTAGCCTGCAAAACAGGTAAAATGTGAGTTTTCCACTACACTTAAATTAGTATTACTGTTGTTGGAAAATGCTATGCGAGACCATAAATTTCAACGTATTTCATGCCCTCACTGTGGTCATCATGTCGATGTTGAACTCGATACCACCGCGGGTGATCAAGATTACTACGAAGATTGTGCAGCCTGTTGCAACCCAATCCATCTCAACATGCACATCGACAGGGTTTATAACAAAGTAGAACTAAACGTTGATAGTGACAACGAGCAAGTGTTTTAAGTTATAACCCTTTTATCACAGTGTTATTTAAAAGAGGTGCTAAGCACCTCATACATCAACCATCTTAATTAAGTGACTTTTTTTAGATGTGAAACACTTGTCGATAGAACTGCTTTCACGTCCTGAAACGCTAAACTACCTATATCCATATAGACAAGGCGAATCCTTATTATAAGGTTGTTCTAAATAACAAACTTTATAACGTAGGTAGCGTCTGTTTTAGTTGCTAAAATGATTGCGAATCATTGATGGTTAGTATTACAACCCTTTTGATTTCATATAACGCTCAATGGTTTCAACAATGGTATAAGTTTGTTGATCAACTTCGATATTAAATTCGCTGCCTATTTGCGCCAATCCTAAGTTGGTTACTTCAAGTGTTTCAGGAATTAAATGTAAGTAAAAACCATTTTTCTGAATTTCACCAACCGTTAAACTACACCCATTTACAGTGATAAAACCTTTGTAATTAATATACTTAAGCCACTTTTCAGGAAGTGATAAGAACATAGCGCAGTTATCTTGTTGGCGCTCAATTGACTCTACCTTAGCAACCGTATGAATATGTCCTGACACAATATGACCACCAATTTCGGTACCAAATGTCACCGAGCGTTCAAAGTTTACTTTTTGCCCCTGCTTAAGCTGACCTAGATTTGTTAATCTTAAAGTTTCATCAATGACATCAAAGTGCACTTGCCCTACTACATCTTTGTGACCCAGTTCATAATGCACCACTGTTAAACAACAACCATTGATTGAAATGCTCGCGCCAATATCCAAATGATTTAAATACGCATTAGGTGTAGACAAAACCAGACGCATCACATCACCGCTAGTGGAAACAGATACCACTGACGCCTTTGTTTGTACAATACCAGTAAACATTTAATTCCTATCTTTCTCTGCATTCAGTAAAATAGGATTTTCCTGATTTTGCTAGAATGCGCAAGTATGACCTTTAATGTTTTTGAAGCGAGATATATTCTTCGCTTGGCTATTCCTGTTTTTATTGCACAAGTCACCATGATATTAATGGGGGTGGTTGATACCGTGATGGCTGGTCAAGTGAGCGCCTATGACTTAGCAGCCCTTGCTATCGCCCTCGGTATTTGGAATCCGGTCTTATTAACCCTACTCGGTGTATTACTTGCGCTCACAGGCATGGTTGCGCAAAATTTTGGCGCGAAAAAGCTGTTTGCGATCCGCGATGATATGTTTCAAGGATTTTTTCTTGCCCTAGCACTTACCCTTTTAGGTTTAGTGGTTATCAATTTTGTTGAAATCCCTTTGTCATACATCAAAATGGAACCTGAAGTAGCCGGTTTGGCACTCGGCTATATCAATTACGTAAAATGGGGCTTGCTTGGTTTTTTAATTTATAATGTGCTGCGTTGTGTGTGCGAGGGCATGGCCTACACTAAACCTGCAGTTTACATTGCCGCTATTGGTCTTGCCATTAATATTCCCGCTAACTATGTGTTTATCTACGGTAAGCTTGGCTTTGATGCATATGGCAGTGCTGGGTGTGGTATTGCAACTTCAATAGTATATTGGTGTATGGCGTTAAGCTTATTTATCTATATGCTCTATTCGAAGCGATTAAAAGGCCGCTTTTTATTTTCACGGGCTATCAAACCAAAGCTCACAACCATAGCAACCATCACAAAACTAGGTACCCCTATTGCACTTGCGCACTTTTTTGAAGTAACCCTATTTGCCTGTATTCCGCTGTTTATCGCACCTCTTGGTGCTATTGCCGTATCAGGCCATCAAGTTGCTGCAAGTGTATCTACGGTATTATTTATGATCCCCCTCAGTTTGGCCCTAGCGATTTGTATTCGTGTAGGTAACTTAACAGGCCAAAAAAATTATTCCGCAGTTAAAAGCACTGTATCAACAAGTTTACTATTAGCGTTGATGATTTCAGCCATTGTGGCATTAATAACATTTTTATCGCGTGGAGTGATTGGCAGTATTTATAGTGACAATGCAGATGTAATTGCTCTGGCAAGCGCTATTTTAATTTTGGCCTGTTTTTACCAACTACCAGATGCATTGCAAGTGTCAGCAACCGGTATTTTAAGAGGTTTAAAATACACTACGCCAATATCGTACATTACCTTTATTTCTTATTGGCTAATCGGTTTTAGTTTAGGTTACGTATTGGCATTAACAGATTTAATCGTAGAGCCAATGGGCCCTGAAGGTTTTTGGCTTGGCATTATTGTCGGGTTATCGACCGCGGCTGTTTTGCTTATTACCACCGTAAGGAGAAGACTTGCAAGCGCTCCGTTTAATATTATCGAGTAGCATCTTACTCGCTTGTGCCATACTTGTTGGGTGCTCCGATGCACCCAATGCAGTGAATTTAGACTATCATCAACGTTTGCAAACTCAGCTAGAATTAGCAGATCTCACACCCTATTCTGATCGCCATAAACTCAAAATACCAGAACTCAAATCTGCTGAATCAAGCACCATAAGCTTAATACAACTGGCCAGACTCCAACATTGCCAAATAGGCCAATTAATAGCTGAACATAATTCGCAGTTGGGTAAAGTCGCTAGCCCTAGTGGTGAATTTTCTTATCAGATTCAATTTCTGCAGCAATTACCAAAGTGCTTGTCCAATCTTGACGATGACACCCTAACAGCAGAATTAAAAAAAGTTTTTAACAACAAGCGCGCAAACTTATTCCTTTATTGGCAGCAGTTGGTGTTTAATGATAAACAGCTAGCCTCGCTATACCTTCCGTTTTCCCACTCGTTATTAGAAGTTAATGAAGAAAGTAAGCAAACAACGTTTAATAGTTTGCAATATTTAGCAGACAGTAAACATGCGGTTATATCCGATAACGTAGACACCATAAAAGTGGCTGCGCTTGAGCAGCAGCTATCTGGATTATTTAAAAACGCTTATCTACCAAGTTTACTGCGCGCGTTGTATGAACAACTTCACCTATTACAACAACAAACAGAACTTCTTAAAACAGTTTCTTTTGACTCTTTATGTAAAAAAGGCCATCACAATCAAAAAGCAGTCATTTTAAGTAATATCTTCAGCAAGTTTTATGGCAGTAAGATTCAGCAATATCACAACATGTTACTGCGTGAATATAGCTATGTTGCACCATCTCTGAAAACACTTTGGCAAGATAAACAAGGACAACCTTATCCCAGTGAGCTTGCTGTGCACCCACTTAAACTGGACGAGGCGTTAAAAATAGCATCAGTTAATCATGTTTCTTGGTGGCAAACCCTTTATAAACAGTGTGGTATACAACCTGGTGGTTACTAAACAGATATTTTGCATATAAATGCACCACTTAAACCGGAATTTATAAATTTCTACTTGTGTCATAAAAATTTCTATGTAGAATGCGAACCATAAATCGAGGGTCTGTAGCTCAGTTGGTTAGAGCGCCACGTTGACATCGTGGAGGTCGGTGATTCGAATTCACTCAGACCCACCATTTATATCTTCTTTTAACACCATTCTATTTAATTTAATTCCTAATCTTTTATTTTCGATAGATTTTCTATTTTTAGTTTTACATTTCCTAGGCTATTAACCAGCTCACCATTAACTAAAAACCGTACGCCTTCGCAAGTATCTATTGGCATCATTTTTACCGCGGCAGTTATACCCTTGTGATGTACTAAAACATTTTTTGATACGATAAAATCACTGTACTTCAATTTTGTTATACAGATTTTTTTAAGGCTGTTTACCATAACCACTCTCCACACTAGTAATGGGAAAATAGTAACAACACCAAGCTGAGTGAAAAATGAACAGAATAATTTTTCGCATTAACGTTTACGCATGTTGTTAATGTTAAGGGCAACCATGCTTGATGGTTAAAGTGGTATTGCTAGAATAAACTTATTTAAAACAGTACACTGAGAGTCAGTTTTTTATTGTTTACTCAACTAGAATGAAATTTTCTTTTTCAACTTTATTATTTTTAAGCCTTGCATTAACACCCTTATCGCTTTTAGCAAATACATTTTCAATTTCCAAACAAACCCCGAGTTCAGCGTTTAAGATCAATACCAACGCCTCTGACTTATGTACAGTGGCAACTAATACCCTTGATTACCTATCAAAAGGGCAGGAATACGATCCGGCGGTTATCCATGCAAATAAGTTATCTGAATTTGGCATTTCACAGTCAGATATTACGAACACCTTAATGTCACTGTGTGAATTTGCTAAAGCCGATGTTAAAAACAACACAACACGCTTAGCAGATATCAATTTTTTAAAACAACATTATGATTTTTACAAAATTAGTTCTGATATAGCTCATGCCAAAGCACTCAGTGAGAAAAAGCCATTGCTTAAAAACCTCACATCAGAAAAAGTGTTAATGACAAAATACTATGTCCATCTTGCCAGCGGCAGTGAACAACGAAACAACGAACATGCTTTTCCACTTTACGCATTGCCATTTGATGAACAAGATTTGTCAATTGAACAAGCCGATAAACACAAAAATAAACTCACCCGCTTTAAGTACGGTAAACAAACTATTCTAAGTGGCGTGTTAGATCAGCAAAACCTTGCCGAACCATTAATTTTTTTAACCCGCGAAGATCTCGAATCGGCCTTATTACAAGGCACTATTGTGGTTGATGTAGCGGGAAAACAACGTGTTTACAATGTGCACCGCAATAATGGTATTGCCTACGACCGCACTCTAAAGCCATATGAGCAAAACCGTTATTGGTACTTCAAACAAGTTAATGGCATATTGGGTTACGGTAAAGATGCTAACCATAAAATAGCGGTATTACCTGAAGTGACCTTTGCGGGCGATCTTTATCAGCTAGGGTTAGGTGCATTGGTATTTGCACAATTTGATTTTAAAAACCACAGTGAATACCGTATGGCAGTTATGGCTGATACCGGTGGTGCATTTGAGGACAACCTCTATCAATTAGACTACTTGGCCGGCAGCTACCCTGGTATTAAAGCGTATTATGACGCTAACCGACATATGCCTGACTATATTGATGCTTGGTTTATGGTATTAAAAGGAGACACAAAATGATCGATGATCTAAAAGGTGATGAATCGTGGCGAATGTTTCGTATTATCAGCGAATTTGCTGACGGTTTTGATAAACTCGCCGAAACAGGTCCGGCAGTGTCAATCTTTGGTTCGGCGCGTTTAGAAGAATCAAGCCCCTACTACCAAGCTTCAGTAAAAATAGCCGAACGGTTTGTTGACGAAGGATTTGCCGTCATTTCAGGAGGTGGCCCGGGTATTATGGAGGCTGCCAACAAAGGTGCTGTAAAAGGGAAAAGTATTGGCCTTAATATCGAATTGCCCCATGAGCAAGTCCCCAACCCTTACCAAAACGAGCAACTAGATTTTCGTTATTTCTTCACGCGTAAGGTAATGTTTCTTAAATATTCAATGGGCTATGTATGTATGCCTGGTGGCTTTGGCACATTAGATGAAACCTTTGAATCACTCACCCTGCTGCAAACTGGCCGTATTTCAAAAATGCCCATTGTGTTATTTGGTACTGAGTTTTGGCAAGGATTGGTCGATTGGATGCAACAGCAGCTGGTTTCTAAAGGCTTAATTGACCAAAGTGATTTTTCACTGTTTACAGTAACTGATGATATTGATGCAGCGGTAGCAACCATTGTTGCCCATTACCGCGCTTCACATAGAGAAAAATAATAAAAGGATAATCCGATGCAGTTGAGCCAAGTTATTGCGAACCTTATTTTAAAGGGGTTTAGTCATCACTACTCTTTATTCCAAGGGTTAACTTCTCAGGCTCAGGTGCATTTTGCCAACGCGGATTGGCAGTCGATGCAGCGCATAAGCGCCGAACGCATTAGTTATTACGATAAGCGCGTTAATGAATGTATAGAGAAGCTTAAGCGCCGCATTGATGCCTCACATATTGATACTGAGTTGTGGCTTGCAATTAAAGCGGATTATACCGACTTAATGAGTTTTCACCCACAAGCTGAGCTTGCTGAAACCTTTTTTAATTCAGTATTTTGTCGTTTATTTCACCGTAAATACTTTAATAATGACTTTATCTTTGTAGAAAGTACGTTAACCGCACCCTTAGTGCCAGTTGAGGAAGAGTATAAGAGTTTTTTCCCTGTGGTGGATGGCTTACTTCCTACCATCAAACAAATATTTGCTCAATTTGATTTAAAAGCACCTTTTATTGACCTTGAAGCCGATATAAAAAATATTGTTAAAGCGTTTGTTAAACAAGCACCTAATATGAATTCACGCAATCATCAAATGCGTTTTGATATTCTTAAAGCCCCATTTTATCGCAATAAAGCAGCGTATATTGTTGGACGTATTGTCAGTAAAAATGGCGTACAGCCTTTTATCATTCCAATATTGCACAACAAAAGCAAAGGGTTGTTTATTGATGCCGTGCTAACTAATTCTGTGCAAATGCGCGTGGTGTTTGGCTTTGCTCGGGCATACTTTATGGTTAATACGCGCTCCCCTTCAGGCGTGGTTAGCTTTTTAAATCAACTGATGCCAAACCGAACTCCGGCGGAGCTTTACAATGCCATTGGTTTTCACAAACAAGGTAAAAGTGAGTTTTATCGTGAATTTTTAAATCATTTAGCATCGTGTAAAGAAGACTTTGAGGTAGCAGCAGGCACACCAGGCATGGTGATGGAGGTGTTTACTCATCCCACTTTCCCTTATGTATTTAAGGTTATTCGCGATAAGTTTGGTGATGGTAAACCATTTGGTAGGCGCACAGTACTTGAACGTTATCAACTCGTAAAGCAACACGATAAAGTGGGACGCATGGCTGACACCATAGAGTTCTCTGATGTAGCCTTCCCTATTTCACGTTTTCCTGAAGCTTTATTAAGTCGTCTTAAAAAGTCGATACCTGGTTCATTGGAGTTTGATGGTGACTTACTAATTATTAAGCACCTTTATATTGAAAGGCGGATGACGCCACTCAATCTATTTTTAAAAGATGCCACCGAGCAAGATAAACGTCACGTAATGCGTGAATATGGCCAAGCGTTAAAAGAAATGATGTCGGCCAATATCTTCCCGGGTGATATGCTGCTTAAAAATTTTGGTGTTACAAAACACAAACGCGTAATCTTTTATGATTACGATGAAGTGCAGTATTTAACAGATATGAACTTTAGAGAGTTACCTAAGTCTGACGGTTACTTTGATTACCCTGATGCCTATTCTGTTGCACCACAAGATGTGTTTATTGAACAACTCACCACTTTTGTTACCACTGACCCACATATTAAATCAATTTTATTAGAGCAGCACCCTGAGCTTAACAGAGCTGGCTATTGGCGCGAGCAGCAGCAAAAAATAAAAGACGGTGTAAGTACAAATATTTACCCTTACCCCGAAAGTCTAAGATTTAAGTCTCGATAAATACTTGTTATTTATACTTGGGTTTATTAAAGTCTTTTATTGAATGCTCTTACGACATAAATAAAATGAATATTAGTAAAGTAGATTTAAACCTTTTAGTGTACTTAGATACCTTGTTGCGCGAATGTAATGTAACCCGCGCAGCAAACCAACTTAATATTACTCAGCCAGCTATGAGTAACGGCCTAAAGCGTTTACGCGCACTTTTAAATGATCCTATTCTAGTTCGCACAAGCGATGGCATGGTGCCAACGGAACGTGCCAAAGAACTGCAACCTGTGGTACGCGGTGTGCTTTTAACACTTGAAGAAACACTTCAGCCTAATCGTGATTTTGAGCCTGCTACCAGTAACCGTGTATTTCGCATAATGGCGAGTGATTACGCAGCAAGCACATTGGCCCCAATGCTATTAAGCCGCTTGCAAACCTTTGCACCAGATACCACGCTCGATATTGTTACCCCGAGTGACGTTACATTCCATGATGTGGAAAACGGCAAAGTAGATATGGCGATTAACCGGTTTGATAATTTACCGCAATCATTTCACCAAAAGCGTATTTGGAAAGACAGCTTTTCTTGCGTAGTAAATGCAAATAACCCTGTTTTAGAAAATTACAGCCTAGATGCATACTTAAAAGCACGCCATATCTGGGTAAGTAAAACCGGCTTTGGTGTTGGTGTTGGCATGGATCCAGCTGATGTGCAAAAACTCGGTTGGGTTGATGAAGCCCTTGCACACTTTGGTAAGCACAGAAATATTGCATCCTTTACCCGTAATTATCACGTTGCAATTCACTTAGCAAAAGCTGAAAACCTTATTGCAACACTGCCAACGAAAGTCGCACAAATTTATAAAAATGATAATGAGCTCAAAATTATGGAACCACCGTTCCCTATTCCGCCTTTTGAACTGGATATGATTTGGAGCCCACTACTTCACCGTGACGCCAGCCACATTTGGCTGCGCCAACAAATTGCCGATGTAGCTGAAACACTTTCAAGTTAATAAAAAGCCGACTTATACGTCGGCTTTATCTTAGCAATTTGTTATTCCTCTCGTTTGGTGAGTTTTACACCATCAACTGTCATTACCCACTGTTCATTTTCAATATAAGGTGTTTCAGACACATCAAAGGTTGTTGTTAAAAAACCAATGCCAACAACAAAATCGTCTCCTTGAAACTCTTTAAGCGGCCCATTAACCTCGGTGCTACCACCGCCTTTTAAGCGTTTATAAGAAACGGTGCCATCAGGTAAAATAAGTAAATACATTTCTTTACTTACCCACTCACCAGCATATGTCATGCGATTTTCAGGCAGTGGTTTACTACATGCAGTTAAAAACAGCGCGGTAAAAATAACAGATAAATACTTTTTCATATTCCCTCAAAAAATATCACAACATTGTAATTCAGTACGTTTGCTTGCTGTGTTCTAAAAAATTAGTTATCACTAGTAAGTTTATTAATCTCAAGTAAGCGATAAATCGCATAGAGGTATAAACAAGGATAAAAGCCACCAATAAATAGAATTAAACTTGATGATATTAAAAAATCTTGAAATGAAAGCGTGCTTAAGGGCTGTTGTACACTAACTTTTTCAAACAACAGCCATATGGCCAGTAACAATACAGCAAAGTGCATTGCTGTGAATAAAATAACACGTGATTTTGATTTTGCAATTGAGCGAGACCATCCAATTGGCTCTGAAATTAAGCTCATAACAATCCTTTGTTTTAGTAGCTAAGCTGAATAATATTGCGATTTTATAACTAAATCAAACTTCTAGCTGAAAAATTTGTATGTTAAAATTTACTCAAATCAAAAAGCCTAGAACCTTGAATAAATTGAATAAAGTTATCTTTGCTATACTGTGCGCATTAATCTTTTGGCTTCCTATTCCATTGGGTAGCTACCGCGTTTGGGCCATTATGTTTTTTGGTTTTGTGGTCAGCGCCACTTTTATTTTACACCTAGTTAATTGCGCGCATTCCAAGCAAGCTATCTTCCCCGATAAATCTAGCTGGCCACTAATGGGCACCCTACTCGCTGTTATATCAGTACTTACTATTCAATTATTGCCAACTTCAGTGCAAAGCATCGATCCTAATCAAACCTTTGTAATGTTGCTTAAAACAATCACCATGTTAATGTTTGCATGGCTGATATTACTTTACGTAAATAATAAAGAGCGCATTAAAACATTAATTTATTGGCTAGTGGCCGCAGGTGTTTGCCAAGCGCTATATGCATTATTTTTATATTTTAATCCAGATTTAAAAAGCTTTGTATTCCAATATGAGTGGAACCCAAGAGCAACAGGCTCATTTACTTATTCTAATTTTTTAGCTAATTACCTTGGTTTATGCCTTTCACTCGGTATAGGGTTGTATTTTACTACTTTCAAAAATACTAACGATTCAAGATCAATAATGCAGAAAGTAAGAGGTTTACTTAATAACTTATTTACAAGAGCACTTTTAATCAGATTTTGCTTAATATTGATAGTTATTGGAATACTACTTACTAAAAGCCGTATGGGTAATGTTGCATTTTTCATTTCTTTGTCATTTGTAAGCTGTATGGCTTTCTTTCTCCTAAAAGATAAACCTAAACAATTCAAAGTTCTTTTAATTAGCTTTTTAGTTATTGATTTTGCAATATTTAGTGCTTTAATTGGATTTGATGATTTAACCAACCGTTTAGCAGAAACTGATTTTATTAAAGAGAGACGTGATGAAGTTTATTTAATAACATTGAATGGAATAATAAATAAGCCTTTATTAGGCCACGGTGGGGGTTCATTTTATACTGCATTCCCTCAGTACAAAGACATATTTTTTTCTGGTCACTACGATAATGCTCACAACGATCTACTTCAATTTGCTCTAGAAGTTGGTATACCAATGACTTTCATATTAGTATTGCTCGTTGGTTGGATGTTTATAAAGTGCATTTGCAATATGCGAATAAAAGCCAGTAGATTCTATCACGGGGTTAACATAGGCATTGCAACTGCACTACTCTATATGTCACTTCATATATTTGTTGACTACCCGCTTCAAAGTGGCGCAAATGGCAATACATTCATTGCAACTCTGAGTCTATTTATACTAATAAACAGATTTAGAAATAAAATTTAATTACAGTAATTACTATATAAACTTGAGTCTTTAAAAGTCTTATAATTGGAATCGTAACGAATTTGAATACAAATTAATTCATGCTTATCTTTGGAATAGGCATATTTCATAATATTCGAAAAAGTAGCGTTATTCCTACTAGCTATTTTTAGGTACGAATAAAAGTTATAGGTGTCTTTCGAATCTAAATTATTCCAGTTTTCTATTAGTATCATCAGATAACTATTCACAAATCCAATTTGTAATCCACCTAATTGTTGAGCTTTATTAAGATAAAACTTTGATTCTGGACTGAAACCTTCTATTTGAATATTAACATAAGCTAAATCTATCCATGTTCCCCACCAGGAGCTTCTTAGCTTAACTGATTGTTGCAAAAGTGATTTTACTTCATGGAGATTGGAGTTTTTAAAATCAATAGAATTTAGAATATTAGCTTTTAAATGCAGATAGTGTGGATCTTTTGGAATAAGATTAATCGCCTTAATAATATTTTCTTCTGCTTTTTTCAGTAGAATAAGATCACCTTCTCTCTCATTTACAGTCAATTTATAAGCTTTATTCGAATTTGAATAATATAAATGAGCAACACCCCGTTTATAAAATTCGTACAAGGACAGTAGGGTTGAAACAGCCAAAATCAAAATAATAAAATATCTTTTCAGCATATAAATAAATTACTTGTAATGTTCTTTGGGTTGTTAATGAAAAGATCATTAGCATATGAGGCTGAATATTTTTTTGATATGTAATTAAATGCTTCTTTTAACTTCGGTGGTCTTCTTTTTAAGTTATGTGCATCTGATGCAATAACATCTACCATATTGTTTGATAATAAAAACTCAGATAATTTGTATGATGAATCACCAAATTGGCCACATACACTGCCAGCAGTTAATTGAAGATAACACCCTAATTTTTTTAATTTGATTGCTAATTGATTGTTTTTTTGTATATCTCTATTTCTTTCTGGATGGGCAATTACTGGAACAATATCTTTATCAATCATCCAAGATATAAGTTTTTCTGTCCCTTGGGGAAAGTGTGAATGAGGTAGCTCTAGTAGAACAATACTCTTATTTTCCAATTGACCTAAAAATGGAATTTTTTTTTGTGAAAATAAATAAATTAGGTCTGCATCTATGCGCACCTCTGCTGCACATGCCATTTCTATTTTTATATTATGATCAGCAGCTAACTGCTTAAAGTCAAAAAAGGTATGATAAATATCAACCTTAGAATTATCGAAACGCCCAATATGCATATGGGGAGTAAAAACAATATGGGTAATACCTTCAGCAACTGCCAGTTTTAATAAAGACAAGGCCTCAGCCTTGTCTTTAGCACCGTCATCTATTGCGGGAAGGATATGACAGTGTATATCATACATTTATGAGTTTTTATCCTCTGCATAACCGTAATAGTCGTAATAGCCACCATATTGTTCTGTTTTATTCACATCAACTTGATTGAGAACAATCCCTGCAATATTAGCGTTAACTTCCAGCAAACGCCCTAAACCTCTTTTTACAAATTGTTGGCGAGTATCATCTGCTTTAACCACATAGATCACAATATCCATGTTCTTTGAAATCATTAAAGAATCGCTAACAGCTTGTGTAGGAGCAGTGTCTAAAACAACTCTATCAAATCGTTGTTTCAAAACAGATAAAAGCTCTGAGAAACGATTATGAGCAAGCAATTCAAGTGGATTTGGAGGAATTTGACCACTCGGCATAATATATACTCCAGATTGCTCGTCCAAATATAAACATTCTTCAAGGCTTGCTGTACCAGCAATAAAATTAGCCAAACCTGGGTGATATTGAGGTATTCCAAAATGCCTACATACACTTGGTTTACGCATATCGGCATCAATTAAAACAACTTTTTCCATTTGAGATAATGCAAAACATAAGTTTATAGATGTTGTTGTTTTACCCTCGTTTGGCACGGAGGAAGTTACCTCAATTAGTTTGTTTGCTTTATCAAGGTGACTAAGCATTAAGTTTGTTCTGAATGTACGAATTGATTCAGAAAAGTGTTTGTTATCATTGTTAAAGAAAGTATGGCTATCAGATACGTGGTTTTTATCGAGTAAAGGAATAACTCCCAGCATACGTTGTGATAAACCATTTTCAACATCACGTGAAGACTTGATAGTATCATTCAATATCGCTAATAGGACAATCAAACCTAATCCAACGCAAAATGAGACAACAAAACTCGCTAAAATAATTAACTTTTTCTTAGGCTTTACAGGAAACGTTGGCACAAATGCTTTGTCGATGACTTTAATCATTGATGAGTGAGAGTCACCAGCAATAGTAGTTTCTTTTGAACGATCTACAAAGGCATTATACAGTTTTCGATTAGATTCAACTTCACGCTTTAACTGTAGATATTCTGTTTCTTTTTTTGCAGTACTTTGAAACTCTACCTTAAGAGACTTTAAACGTTGATTAAGCATTTCAGAATTTTCAATTTCGTTAGATAACTCTTTCTGAACGCTTGAAGTAAGTAGCTTGATTTGTGCTTCTAAATTACCTCTAACGGCTCTTAACTCTGACTGCGCAGCAATTAGTTTTGGGTGTTTTGGACCATAAACTTCAGTAAGTTCACTAAACTTTCGCTCTACTGCAATTACATCTTTTTTCACATTTTGTATTAGTGGGTGCGACGTTATCTCCGGTATTGACTCTAATTGCAAAATATCTGCTTGACCATATTTGTTTATTATCGACTGAATACCTCTCAAGCGAGCTATTTCATTTTGAGATTTAGACAATCGCTCTGAAACAGATGCAATATTCTGAGAAACCAAGCTAACGCTTCCGTCAATTTCAATTAAATTTTCTCTTTCAAGGTACTCTTGTAGTTTGATTTCGGATTCATCTAAAGCTTTACGTAATGTGACTAAGCGATTATTAAGCCAATCGGTCGCCTCTTTAACCTTCTCAGATTTGCTTGATATTTCCGAATTCTGATAAGTGCTGGTAATTGTGTTTACAACTAATGCAGCAAGTTCTGGATCAGCTGAGTCGAAGCTGATTTCAATCAATCTAGTGCCCCTTCTCGAATTAACAGATAACTTGTCGGAAAATTGCTTTAATATTCGTTGCATTTTAATTTCTTGAGAGTCACGAGACGCATCAAGCTGAGGCAAACCTAATAGGTCATAAATAAAAGTTAATTTACTTTGCTCGTTTTCAGAAATGATGAATTCTTCGTTTTCCCACAAAGATAAAGTGCCTATCACATTTCTTGCTAGCGTTTCTGATTTAATTATTGCGAACTGTGTTTCAAAGTATTCTCGCTTTGAAAAATCTGCACCATAGACAGGATCGAAGTTTAATGCTCTGGATTCTGTTGACTCAACATGAATTGTAGCCTTTGCTGTGTATACGGGGCTCATTTTAGAAACAATTACAAAAGTTATTATTGCAACACAAACCGCAAACAATAATACTTTCAAAAAATTTCTTTTTACTGCATTCAGGATAAGTTTAATATCTAAACCATTATTTACATTGCTTTCCATTTACATACCTAAAAGAAGCGTTGTTCAATTTTAATTGTGTCGCCAGCAGAAACTTTTGTATCAAGTTCAGCCGTAATAAAGTTTTTATTGTTACCTTCTTTATAAAGATATATTTTTTCTTCTGAGGCGCGCTCAGTCAAACCGCCAGCAAGGGCAATAGCTTGGTTTACTGACATACCTGGGTTGTATGGGTAAGCACCAGGCTCTTTGACCTCACCATGAATGTAAAATGGACGGTATTCCAATACTTGGGCATAAACACTAGGGTTGATCAGGTAATCGCCCTTAAGGCCACGACTAACGAGATTCTCAATTTGGCTAATAGTCAATCCTGTTACTTTAATTTCACCTAAAAATGGATAGTTAATGACTCCATTGTTACCAAGAAAAGACTCAACAGTAAGGTCATCTTGACCATGTACTTTTATCACAATTTTATCACCTGGCCCTAAAATATATTCATCCTGCGCAGCATGGATTGGCAGGATGAACACTAAAATAAGTGCCAGGCTAAACAGCCTGAACATAATAATTCCTTACATTGATAACGATAAGTTTACACCAACCACGTTTTTATCGAAGTATAGACCTTCACGAGTTGAATCTTTATCGGTGATGTTAACATAACCAGTAATGCCAACCCAGCGCAGCAACTGATAATTAACTTCTGCAACTAATGTGGTTGTATCATCTTCACGAGTTACACCCACATAATCTTCAAGTAAGTAACTGATACCTAATCGAGAAGATAATCGCTCATTCCAATTATGATTCCAACCTAAATCGAAGGTTGTTTCTTCAATGTAATCACCTTCAGTAAGCGGATCTACAGCTGCTTGAGATGTACTTATATCAAAACTCGAGTACGTTAGCGGTGACCAAGTAATGCCTGCTTCCCAGCTTAGGCCTGTGAAGTTATCACGGCCGGTATCATCAAAATCTTTCTTCTGATAACCCAGCTTTGCACTACCAGATGTAAGAGCTGTTGCTTCCCACTCAAAACCAACTAAAGCACGAATATCTTTAGAATCACGGGCTAGCTCGTTAGGTGCTGTAATATCGTAAGAAATGTCTTCATGTGTTAATTCAACAAAGGCATCGCTTCCTGCTTGAGTGTTATAAATAAATTTGCCACCAACTAGCAGTTTATCTAAATTGCGGTATTGAGTTTGTTCTTTAAAGTTTAAATATTCTTTATTGTAATACTGGCCACGCACAGCAACGCGACCAAATGCAGTGCGGGCACCATACTCATAAATACCTTCTAGGTATTGCTCGCTGTAACGTAACGGCTTGTCAATTTCTGAACCAATGCCTTCGGTTAAACCAGTACCTCGAGGTTCAGTTGTCCAAATAGCATCTGCGTTAAGGTCAAAGCGAGACTTTGAGCTAGGCTCAAAATGGCCACTAAATCCTAAATAGCCATCAACATAGTTGTCAGTGCTGTCTTCAGTATAAAAGCCTGATAAAACACCTACGTCAAATGAGTAGCTGTTTACACCATCATCTAACAAAAAGTTTACTGAAGGGTCTACAGTTAAAATGGTGCTGCTTGTTTCATTATTAGAGCGACTATAAATATTGTCGTCTTGCTTTAAACCTAAGTCTAGTAATGGTGTTACAACAAACCCTGATTCCGTTCGAAATGCACCAGGCTCATTATTAGCCTGTGAATTAAAAGATAATAACATTGCCACTGCGCAAGTTAAGATACTTTTTTTCATTATTTTTTCCTTTATTTAGTAAGCATTTTTGCCTACAAACCCTTTAAAAAATGTTAAAAATATAATCTTTATATCAAACCATAACGACCAATGTTTGATATAAAATAAATCGTGCTCAACACGCCTTTCCATTTTTTCTAGCGTATCGGTTTCGCCTCGCCAACCGTTTATTTGAGCCCAACCTGTAATACCAGGCTTAACCTTGTGGCGGAGCATATAAAACTCTACTTTTTGGCGATATTCTTCGTTATGTGATACCGCATGAGGCCTGGGGCCTACAATTGACATTTGACCTGTTATTACATTAAAAAACTGCGGTAATTCATCTAGGCTCGTTCGTCTTAAAAAGCCGCCAAATTTGGTAATCCGTGCATCACCTTTTTTTGCTTGAGTTACAACATCACTATTTTCCATTACAGTCATAGAGCGGAATTTCCATACACGTATTTTTTCGCCGCCAAGGCCGTAGCGATCTTGCTTAAATAGTACAGGACCTTTAGAGGTGAATTTTACACCCAATGCAACAAATAATAAGATTGGTGAAATTACGAGTAGAATAAAGCTACCAACTAAAATGTCTTCTGTGCGTTTTATAAATTCTCTTGCTCCTAAATATGGCGATTCAAACACACTTAGTGTATCTACATCGCCAATATGTTCTATGCGAGCATGTATTAAATTTGAAAGTAAAAAATCGGGAATAAAGTGCACATCGACTGTACTATTACCAAGCTTAACTAAAATATCTGCAATACGTTTTTCAGCTTTGAATGGTAACGCAATAAAGAGCACATCAATGTCACCTTGCTTAGCCTTACTGACAGCGCTGTCTATAGAACCTTCTACATGATAGTGCAAATCTTCAAAAAGGCGTTCTGGCTTTCGGTCTTCATAAAAGCCTACAAACTCATAACCCAACTCATCATGCTCTGTTATTTGTTTAAACAAATTGGCACCAGATTCAGTTGCACCAATAATGGCTACTTTTTTAGTACTTAAACCTAAACGACGACGATTTTTTTTATACGCACGAACTAAAAAGCGGCTTAAAAACAAGCCAATAAAACTAAATGCAAACCATAATACCAAGGTTACACGTGACAACTGTTCTGAGAATTTAAATAAAAAAGCAACTAAAAATAAGGTGCTAAAAGCAACAATTAGACTCGCCCAAGTATAAAAAACCATTTCTCTAAACTTGCCAGCACGCCAGGAGCGATATAAATTTAAAAGCTCCGCTGTATAAAGATAAGTAACTAGAACTACACCTAATACAATTAGATAGCCTTGTTTTATATCAATACCATAAGCAATACCTGCTGCAAACAAAGTAGCAATAAGTACAGCAATATCTGTAGTGCGATAGATACTTGCACCTGAATTGCTCGATGGTTTAAATGTGCGAGTGGGTTTCACCCTACCTCCATGTAGTTTAAAAAGTGCCATTAGAATAACCGCACTATTATATGCAATTTGATATTAAAAAAAAATGAAAACAACAATAAACGTCGTATTTTTTTATAACCAAGTCGAATATTTATAGTATTTTTTTTGCAAAAACAATATGAAAGAAATAACAATTTAGTACGCTACAGGTATTTTTGATAATCTAACTAAGCCATAACTTAAAGTGGCTATTTTACGAGGTTATTCAAATAAGCTGGTTATAGCATGTGAAACTAATTCAACTAATTTAAACAAATGTTTGGTTAGAATCACGTGCTACATAGTATCTAAGTTCAGGCGCATTACCTTACGGCGAAAGTGCACTAATAAATTGCCATTTACAAAAATCATTGGAGAGTATAAATAAGCACCGAATGAAGAATGGCTTCCGAATCATGCCTATTAAGCAAATAAATAACTATTGTTCGTTAATTAACATCCTAAGCATTACTGATAGTTGTTTTCGCCAATGAACTCCAATAGCCATATTATGCTTATCCATCAAACTAAACGCTGGACGCTTCGCTGGTGTTGGATATTGAGATGCCGGAATAGTTGAAATTGGAATGCTTTTAGTTAGCAGGCCTTTTCCTAACGCTATTTCTTGAATCGCAACAGCGAAGTCATACCAAGACGCGACACCTAAATCACTATAATGCTGTATTAACTCCAACGTATCTTGTTCTGCTAAACGCCATAAGTATTCGGCTAAGCCTTTAGCATAAGTTGGACTACCAATTTGGTCACTTACAACATTAAGTGCATCTTTCTCAGCCATTAGACGCAGCATGGTTTTTACGAAGTTGTTGCCATGGCTAGAGTAAACCCAGGATGTACGCACTATAGCGGCATTTTCTGGGTAGATTTCTTGAATAGCCAGCTCACCAGCAAGCTTAGATGCACCATACATATTGATAGGGTTTGGCCTATCATCTACTTTGTATGGCGTTGATTGAGTACCGTCAAATACAAAATCAGTTGAAATATGCAAAAGCCTGATTTTCTGCTGCTTAGCCACATTGGCTAAGTTAGCGACTGCGTCGCCATTAATAGCAAATGCTGCGTCTTTATCAGTTTCAGCTTTATCAACCGCTGTATAAGCTGATGCATTTATAATGACATCTGGTTGTTCTTTTTCAACAACCGCTTGCACAGAAGTGATATCGAGAATATCGATATCACTTCTGCCGTAAGCTACCGCTGAGATGTGTGCAGGGCAAGTTGCCAACAATTCATAGGCAACCTGACCACTTTTTCCGATAACTAGTGCTTTCATTAGCTATCTGCACCTAAGCGTTCACGTTGATAGCTGCCATCTTGCACATGTTTACACCACTCAAGGTTTTCTAAATACCACTTAACGGTTTTTAAGATACCTGAATCAAACGTTTCTTCTGGGTGCCAACCTAACTCTTTATTAATTTTGGTTGCATCAATAGCGTAACGCACGTCATGGCCAGGTCTGTCTTTAACAAAAGTAATGAGCTCTTTAAAGTCATTTAAACCGTTAGGTTTATTACCAATTAGCTCATTGAGGTGGTTACAAATAGTGGTAACCACTTCAATATTTTGTTTTTCGTTAAAGCCGCCAATATTGTATGTTTCGCCAAGTACACCTTGTGTTACTACGCGGTATAGCGCACGCGCATGGTCTTCAACAAATAACCAATCGCGTACTTGTGTACCATCACCATACATCGGTAATTGCTTACCTTCTAACGCGTTTAAAATAACTAAAGGGATAAGCTTTTCTGGGAAATGGAAAGGACCATAGTTATTAGAGCAGTTCGTTAGTACAACAGGTAAGTCGTATGTTCTGTGCCAAGCGCGTACTAGGTGGTCTGAAGCAGCTTTAGAAGCTGAGTATGGTGAACTTGGTTCATATGGTGTTTCTTCTGTAAATAAGCCTGTTTCACCTAAATCACCATATACTTCATCTGTTGAGATGTGGTGGAACCTAAACGTCGCTTTTTTATCCGCATTTAATGTAGCGAAATAACTGCGTGAAGCTTCTAATAACTCGTATGTGCCAACTACATTCGTTTGAATAAATTCACCAGGGCCATCAATAGAGCGGTCTACATGACTCTCTGCTGCAAGGTGCATTATAAAATCTGGTTGGTACTTTTCAAAAGTGCTAGCCACTAATTCTCTGTCACAAATATCACCTTGGACAAAGTGATAACGCTCGTTATTTTCAACAGATGTTAGCGACTCTAAATTACCTGCGTACGTTAATTTATCAAAATTAATAACTGTGTTGTCAGTTTCATTTATTAAATAACGAACAAGTGCAGAGCCAATAAAACCAGCACCACCTGTTACAAAAATTGTTTTACTCATGGTTTTCTCAGTTATTAAAAGTAAGTTGCGTTATCAAACAGTAAGCCAGCTTCGTCTTTAGCTGATAATTTTACGTCTTCATTGGGTACTAGCGGCCAATCAATCGCCAGCTTAGGGTCGTTCCACAATACGCTTTGCTCAAACTCAGGCGCATAGTAATCGGTGCACTTGTAAACAAACTCGGCTGAATCACTGGTTACGTAAAAACCATGAGCAAACCCTGCTGGCACCCATAACTGGCGCTTGTTTTCCTCATTTAGTAATACGCCAACCCATTGGCCAAATGTCGGACTGCTTTTACGCATATCTACTGCAACATCATAGACCTCACCACGAGTAACACGTACTAATTTACCTTGTGTTTGCTCTGTTTGGTAATGTAGGCCACGTAAAATACCTTTGCTTGATTTACTGTGGTTATCTTGCACGAAAATGACATCAGCTACATGCTCTCGAAACCATGACTCACGGAAGGTTTCCATAAAAAAACCACGCTCATCACCAAACACTTGTGGCTCAATTATTTTTACATCTGGTATTTTGGTATCGACTATGTTCACGAAAATACCTTTTGGTTTAGCAAGTTAAGCAAGTACTCACCATAACCACTCTTACGCAGTGGCTCAGCAAGTGCCTTTAGTTGTTCGGCAGTAATGTAACCCATGCGGTATGCTATTTCTTCTGGGCAATTTACTTTTAAGCCTTGGCGTTTTTCAATTGTTTCAATAAATTGTGCAGCTTGCAATAAAGAGTCATGAGTACCTGTATCTAGCCAAGCAGTACCACGCCCCATAATTTCCACATTCAATGTACCTTGAGCTAAATACTGCTCGATAACGTCGGTTATTTCTAACTCTCCCCTCGGAGATGGCTTTACGTTTTTAGCGTATTCAACTACTTTACTATCAAAAAAGTATAAGCCCGGTACAGCATAATTTGATTTTGGCTCAGTTGGTTTTTCTTCGACCGAAATAGCTTTACCATGTTCATCAAACTCAACCACGCCATAAGCAGTTGGGTTAGCAACATGGTATCCAAATACCGTACCCCCTTCTTGTCTTGCAGCTGCATTTTGTAGTGATTTCACTAGGTCATGACCGTAAAATAAGTTATCACCTAGTACTAAGGCTGCGTTTGCTCCATCTAAAAACTCTTCAGCAAGTAAAAACGCTTGCGCAAGTCCATCTGGAGAAGGTTGATCTGTATATTCAATATTAATCCCCCAGTCACTACCATCCCCAAGTAAATCAATAAAACGACTTTGCTCTTCTGGTGTTGTAATAATTAAAATATCTTTAATACCGGCACACATAAGTGTACTGATTGGATAATAAACCATAGGCTTATCGTAAACAGGCATTAGCTGTTTACTAACCACCTTTGTTAAAGGGTATAAACGAGTTCCACTGCCTCCTGCGAGGATAATTCCTTTTGTATTTTTTGTAAGTTTCATTGAGTTAATTCCCTAATATAACTTGTTCTCTAATATAGTCGGTCAGTTCTTCAGGTGCGAGCGAACTAAAATCATGTTCCGAATTTTGAGCTTTTAATGCTTGTTCAATAGCTTCGCATAGCCTTGTTTCATCTTGTGCTGGAAATAACCCTGGCTGCTCAGCAAATTTATTGAAAGTAGCCAATTGATGATCGTTACGATGCTCTCCAAGTGAAAATAGTCTTGGCATGATAACTAAAGGCTTACCTTCACTCAAACAAGACAAGATAGTTCCCATTCCTGCGTGGCCTATGATTACATCAGCTTTATTAAAATAGTCATCTGCCTCATGTCCAGATATAAACTCATGAACAGTGCCAACGCTAGGTTGGTAACCACTTTCACCTACTTGGAAAACGATATCTGTGTAACCTGAATCTAAAGCCCACTTTTCTACATTCTTAACTAAGCGATCAAAGGACAACTGAGTGCCAACTGTGACAAAAATCAAAATACTCTTCCTTTATACAGTGGGCCATCTTCCTTAGCGACCTCAGGCCACTGAGTTAACCATACATCAGCTATTTTCTTAACTTTACTACCTGCCATGGAGAGTTCTTCAGCATTTGCAACAGAGTCTACCCATACTGTTTTAGCACCAATTAACTTACCCCACAATAAAGCGAAAAAGCCTGGTGCAGCACCAGTACTAATAATGACATCTGGACGGTGCTTAATTACCTTAAAGAAAGTTTGTAACGCCAATATAATGAGCCTAGGTTTTTGCTCCATATTTGCATCAATAACCGTTTCAAATTTTGCATCACCAACATGAGAGCGTAGTGAGCTATCATTAGTGATAAATACAACTTCCTGGTCCTGCCAAACAGCACGCAATCGGTTTAGCTGTATCCAGTGCCCACCGCGTGAAGCTACAGCCATAACTTTCTTGTTTTTCATTCGACCTCTCTCGAAGAGCTATCTTTCTGCCAAGTATAACTTTCTAAGCTCGACAAACTACGTTGAGCAAACTTAGTAGCAATAACATTCACCACCCCGTACACTATAAACTCGATTAGGCTAGGTGACTGCTCAAAACGTTTTCCTGTTAAAGGCGCATTTTTTATCAAGCCTTTCTTTTTTAGCTCCATATTACCGAGCTTACTTCTACTCTTTATTTTTATAAGACTGCGTATATCGCGAGGTGCACTCACTATTGAAATACACTCGTTAACGATTGAATGTTGAGAGCTACAAACCACTTCTCTTATAAAGCCGTCGTCCGCAATAATTTTGGGAAACCGTTCAAAGTTGCTTCTAGCTGCTTCATTTAGGCCATAAACTCCACCACCAAAACCTTGCTCTGTATAAAACTTAGTTTTAAACCAAGCTTGATAGAATGCTTTAACTAAAAAGCTAGAGTGGCTAAAGTCCATTTCTGCTTTAGGTGCTGCCAGTAAAGGTTGTTTTGTGCTTGCCAGACGGTCTATCAGTGATTTTATACCTTTTAACGTTAGAACCACGTCAGCGTCCATATAAACTCTTGGAAAGCCAACATTCAGCTTTTCAGCTTCATTGATAGCATTAGTTTTTGAACCTATCTCAATATCTAAGCAATTAACTTTCGGAAAGGTTTGTTTTACAAAATCAACCGTATCATCCGTTGTACCATTAACGGCTAGTACTATCGAAAAGTCTCCACCCTCGATACCTGGATAAATAGGAGTTAATGTTCGTGCAATAACGCTTCTCTCGTTATATGCAGGAATGATAATAACAGGGATATTTTGGTTCATTATATCTTCCAGCTCAGTTGCTGCTTACAAAACTTCCACCATACGCCTGCCTCTGCTCTGTGACGCTTGTTAAAAGATAATAACGTGTATATGCAACCTCTTAATACAGCAGCAAAAAACAAGCTCAACCTAGCTACCAAGAAACTCAAGGGGTGCCAATATTTCTTAATATATTTAAGCTTTGAATGATACAAAAAGTTTAACTTGTTTTGAGAAGTTATTGTTTTACTTCCTTCATGCATAATTACGGCCGAGCTTGTAGACATAGGCTTTGCGCCTAGTTCTCTTGCTCTGCGGCATAAGTCTACTTCTTCACTATACATAAAAAAGCGCTCATCAAAGCCTGCCAGCTTTTGCAATAATCCAGTATCTATTAGTAGGAAACAGCCTGAGATTGAATCAACGTATGGGGAACTTGCTATTTCATCAGGTGTATAAGCATCTGGTATTCTTTTACCCAATTTCTTCAATAAGATATCACCAAAGAAACTCCAGCTAACAACCCCACTTAAAGTAGGCTCTCGCCAAGCATTCTGGCCATCAATAACCCCTTGCGCATTAACAGTTTGGCCACCCCAAATTTTGGCAGCAGGGTTTTCTTCCGAGAAAGAAATCAAGTTAGCTATACTGTCTTTCTCTAATCTGACATCAGGGTTTAAAAACAATGTTTTACCATGTTTTAGATGTGGTAATGCCAAGTTACAGCCACGACCAAAGCCTAAGTTATCAGGTGATGATATAATATTAAGCTCAATGCCATTGTAAGCTTTTAGCAGCTCCACTGAATTGTCGGAAGAACTATTGTCAACCACAATGATATTAAGGTTACCAGTGCTTAAATCTCCATTTCTGATATCTTCCAATGCAAGCAGGATATCTTCGCCACAGTTATAACACACTATAACTATATTAATTTGATTGTTCATAATAATATTTAGCCTTCACAAAAGTTGGCAAAAACCGGATAGTGATCTGAAGTCGTATCGTAGATAATTGTCTCAGCGTTATACTTACAGCCCGCAATATTAGTGAATATATAGTCAATCCTTAAAACAGGATAAATGGAGCCAATTCTGCGTCCCGGCGCTGGAAATGTAGGCTTACAAAATCTGCACAAGTCTATATAACTATTACTCATTTCACGGTAGTACTCATTATATTGAGTCATGTTAAAGTCACCAGCGATAATTGCTGGACCACTATTTACTGCGAAGTGTTCACTTAGCCCTCTAACGTACTGCTGGTATCTATCATAATTAGATATAGACTTTATAGAATGAACATTAGACAACCTAATTTTATACCCTGAAATATCTGCAATTACGGAAAGTAAATTTGAAAAGTTTGCCTCTCTTTGCAATGGATACTTACTTAAAATTAATAACCCTGACTCTAACCGGCTCTCGTGGAATGGGTATAAAGCTTGTATATTATTAGTGAGTAACAAGTTGATATTTGTTACCTCTTGCAAAAATAAGATGTCAGGCTGTTTTTCAATAATGATAGTTTGTATTGGCTGGTAGTTATTATTTCTCCCCATTACACTATGAGTCATTACTGAAAACGCTGGCAGGCCTTTTAATGAATGCAATTTGCCTTCTTCCTGCTTGATATTTATCACTACCGAATAAAACAGTGCACCTGGCAGAAGGCCAAAAAGCATCGCCCTTTTCCCTATAAATACAATTGCAGCTATTGACAAAAATAGAGTCACCAACAAAAAGTAATCTAAAAAGTACGATACTAGCCTTGAAAGAAAAAACGCATCTTTAAATGCATAATTTATCAACAACAAAATATTAGAAATTGCCAAGCATAAATAAATGAGTTTATTACGCATATTTATACCTATTTGGGTTTTCCAAGATGGAAACAGTAAGGCCAAATAAAGCAAATATATAAATATAAACTCCAGCCCAAAAATGCACGGTAAAACCAATTAGCACTATGCCAACGAAAACAGCTAATAGGCCGAATAACATATTATTTTTTTCTGGTACGGATAAAATGAGCTTATGTAGCTCATAAATAAGTAAAATAACAAAACTAAAAATAACAAGTACACCTGGAAATCCATGTCTTACAGCATTAACCAACCAGAAACTATCAATACTTGGCGGCATCCAGAAAGGCCTTACCCAATCATGTAAACCTATACCAAAAATAGGGTTATTCGTAACAGATTGTGATGCAAACTCCCAAATTAGTAATCTAAAATATCCTGTTTGAGGATTAAATGTGAATAGACGAATTAACGCAGTTAAGGCTGAACTACTAGAGAGTAGCTCTAATATTAAATAAAGAAAAAAGAAAGCAATAAATATAATTTTGAAATTAATATAAGCGTATAGCTTCTTAGTATAAAAAAACAAAATTGGTACCATAACTATTAACATAAGTATTGGCGCAGATGAAAGAGCAACTAATGGCATACACCAAAAATAAATTGGCAACTTTTTATTTTTATCACGTAAGTAACCCCATAAGAGAGGTATAAGTAAAGTTAGAAATGTGCCCAACAAAATAGGATGTTCAAATGTGGCTGTTGCTCTAAGTAGCCCCATACGTATATCATTCTTAAAGTGATAGTAGTTACCAGTGATGCTTGACGACAAATCACGGATAAATCTCTCGCCAGTAAAGGCTTCGATAATTGCTAGAATGAACAAAAAAATAGCAACTTTATAGACAACATTTGTGAATGTATATAACGAGCGCCTATTTACTAAAACGATCCGCCCTAATAAGTACGCGCACACGGTTTCAATTAATAAAATAGCACTTGGCTCAATGGCACCTGGTACTGAGTGGTTTACAAACAGTGAAATACAGCACCATAAGACGTATCCCGCCAACAAAAAGTCAAACTTATTCATTTTTACTTCTGTGCTATTCGCAAATTTCACAATGAGTACGGGTAAAAGGCAGATCAAAAACAACCTTAATAAGGTAAATCGTGCACCACCAATTTCTAAAGAGAATTCTATAGGTATAATTAGCGTCAATATGAAAAAAGTCCCAATTAGTGGCTTATCCATGAGTAAGAGACCCTTTTGATGCAGACAGATATTTTCCCGAGAAATACCTCGTTGGAGAAGTATTAAGTTTCCACAAAAATTCAACACACAACTCATCAATTTGTGTTAAATGAAATATAAAATTTAGGTTTTTATCTTGCACAATAGCTAGTAAGTTATAGTTTAATAAATATTTTGTTAGTAAAGGGTACACAGAAAAAACTCTCTATTAGTAATTCTCATTCGATTTTTTATCCTTAACACAATTCCAAACTTCACAATGTGTTTTCAGAGATGTAAACCGTTTTTCCTGGGTGTGTAATTCCATTGACTTATTCATAATAAAATCAAAAAGCACCATTAATATTACCTTTAAGGTCAAATATCACACTAATAACAGTCTTCATGAATCTAATTAGAAAGTTATCCAGAACAAACAAAATAATTAGCAAGCTGAAAATACAAAAAGAGTTTCCCTAAAATAAATTTATTTTATTCAATGTAACTAGAGTACGTCTCTGTAGAATCATCCATGTCTCGATAAACTCCTATTTTAACGACCCTTAGGGGTGAACCAACTAGTAGACTATAAGGTTCAACTTCATATTTCTTTGTTAAAATGCTCCTAGCGCCAAAGGTACAATACTCTACAGTTACTGTGTTTTTCATAATTAATGAACCATTCCCAAACCAATTGTTTTTACCAATAAAAATTGGACCATAAGCTTTGCCTGCAAAACCACCAGATTCAATACTCTTTAACGGGTGGAAACCTGTATCCATGATCATACATTCCCACCCAAAACGAACGTTCTCTTTTATATTAATATAATGATAACAAACCAACTTATAAGAGCTGCTTGCACGAAATTCATCACCTACAACCAATTTCCCTTTACTTCCGATCGAAATAAAGGAGTTACTTCCAATAAAGCAAGACCCTTTGAACTCAATGACACCACCATTATTTTCAAAAGTAATTCCATTGTCAGGATATATTGAAACACAGTGCTTGCCTAACTTAATCATTCCAAACCTAACTTGAGCAGCAGAGATAACTACTTTCCCTTTTAATGATATCAATTTAGGTTTAAAAAGAAGTATAGGTAGTTTTATAGCCTGACACATTGGTAAGTATCTGAAATTAAAATAAATACTCCAAGGCAAACTTATTATTAGTGTAAAGTAAAGTTTCATTTTGTTTAACACTAAAAGCTACTCCAGTTTTAAAGTTGAATAGTCTATCTTTCAACAGTGATTTCACTATATTTTTTATTTGAGCAAAAATAATTTTCACATAATGTAAACAACAAAAAATCGACAAAAACTCTAATAGTCCATGCAATAGCAGCCCCATTAAATGAATATTCTTTTACTAAGAAATACAATAAAAGCATGTATGGTATTAGTTCAGCTAGATGAATGTATGCTGCAACCTTAGAGTGCCCCGCGGCTTGAACAGCCATATATGGTAAACGTGACAGTCCCGCAAAAAAGAGGCCTATTGCTAAAATCCTTAATGTATAAACTGATTCAGAATATTCACTACCAAGCCAAACTGTAATAATCAATTCGGATAGGATTAATATAGTAAAAGTAAATAGCGTCATTAAGATTCCAATGCCAATTCGAATCTTTTTTTTAAGTTCAAAGTCATTCGACCTTGCAAGTCTGGGAAAAGCTGTTCTGGTTATAATTCCAGGTAAAATTAATAGTCTATTAATTAACTCTGAAGGAGCTGTATAAAATGCAACTTTGCTGGCCCCAGACATAGAGGACAAAAGAAATCGGTCAATCGTAGAAAGCAACGGTGAAATCAAATTTGTAAGTGTAAGCCATCCACCATAGCTTAATAACTCTCTGACTTTTCCTAAATTAAAATATCTGCTTTTAACATTGTTCACTTCTGAGAATATGTAACTAACAATAATAATTAAAGAAATAGCTCTAGCCGCTAACAAACCAATTACTGCGTATTCCAAACTTTGCTCGTACAGTACGCAGATTAAGGGTAATACTGATAATGCAGTGCTATTAATAAGCTTTATGATTGATAACTCTTTAAATCTTTCTTTTCCCTCTAGATACCCATACCAAAGAGTAGTTAACATTAGGAGAGGAAATCCAATTGCTACAAGCAATATTGAACTTCTAGCATCATCAAGGTTAGCTTTAGACACATTCAGCAACGTAACTATTTCTTCTGAAAACATGATTAAAACTGATAGAGGCAATACAGCTAAAAAGGAAATTAAAAAACTGGAAGAGAATAAATATTCTTTAACATCTTTATCGTTCTCCCTTGAAATTGAAATACACCTTACTAGTGCTCGTGAAAAGCCCAAGTCGAAAATACTTGCATAACCAAATATAGTAAAAATCAACATAAAAAGGCCAAACCTCTCTACCCCGAGGTGCCTTGCTAAAATACCAAGAATCGGTAGCGCCAATAACATTGGAATTATATATGCTGCCGAATTCCATGATATATCCTTAAGAAATTTCATTTTTACCTTATCTTGTTACTTAATTTGAATAGAAGAACACTTTTAAATGAAATTGAATAAGCTATCGTCGATTACAAAGTTACGCAAAACAATCAACTTAATCGCTACCAAAAAGGTCTCGTGTATAAACTTTATCTGAAACGTCTTGTAGACACTTTTCCAATCTATTTGAAACAATCACATCTGAAATTTGTTTAAACTCTTCTAAATCTTTTATTACACTAGAATTAAAAAACAAATCATCTTCAAGCACAGGTTCATAAACAACTACTTCAATGCCCTTCGCTTTAATGCGCTTCATTATGCCTTGAATACTAGACGCCCTAAAATTATCCGAGCCGGTTTTCATAATAAGGCGATGAATACCCACAACCTTAGGATGTTTATTGATAATTGAAAAGGCAATATGGTCTTTACGTACGGTATTCGACTCTACAATCGAGTTAATCAGCGTGTTTGGCACATCTTCAAAATTAGCGCGAAGTTGCTTTGTGTCTTTTGGTAAGCAATAACCACCGTAACCAAATGAAGGGTTATTGTAGTGTGCACCAATACGTGGATCTAAACTTACCCCATTTATTATTTCTTTTGTATCTAGGTCATGGCTTTCTGCATAAGTGTCTAGCTCGTTAAAGTAAGATACGCGCATTGCAAGGTAAGTATTTGAAAATAGCTTTACTGCTTCTGCCTCATTAGAGCCTGTAAGTAATATTTCAATATTTTCTTTTGAAGCGCCTTGCGCTAGCAGCTCAGCAAAGATCTGCGCTCTTTCAGATTTCTCACCTACGATAATGCGTGACGGGTGCAAGTTATCGTAAAGGGCTTTACCCTCTCTTAAAAATTCCGGCGAGAAAATAATGTTGCTAGAACATAATTTTTGTTTAATGCGTTTAGTAAACCCAACTGGCACTGTCGATTTAATTACCATAATTGCCGCAGGGTTAACTTCGTTAACTTCTTTAATTACAGCTTCAACCGACGCAGTATTAAATTTATTGGTTATCTCGTCGTAGTCTGTTGGTGTTGCAATTACAACATAATCAGCATTTTTATAAGCTAATTGTTTATCAGTCGTTGCTGTTAAATTTAGTTGTTTGTTTGCTAGGTATTCTTCAATCTCTGCATCAACAATAGGCGACTTTTTGTTATTTATTAAATCAACCTTTTCTTGCACTAAATCTAATGCAATCACATTATTGTGTTGAGCTAATAAAATTGCGTTTGAAAGGCCAACATAACCGGTGCCAGCAATTGTGATGTTCATATTTAAATTCTCGAAGAATAAATTTATTAGATACAGATTAATAAGCTTTGTTAAGCTAACTAATAACTAGCCTGACAATATTTTTTATGCGATTTTTAAGCTTTTATTTTCATTAACTAAGAAGTTAGTTAATTCATTTTTAAAATCGGTCCCCAACTTGCCGCAGCGTAATGTGTATTCAACATTTGCCATTAAATAACCAAGCTTAGAGCCACAGTCGTGCGACTTGCCTTTCAAGTGATAGGCCTCAAGGCTTTCAAGCTTGCGTAAGCTGTGTAACGCATCAGTTAATTGAATTTCGCCGCCAGCACCTGGAGGAGTAAATTCAAGTAACTCCCAAGTTTTTGCGCTTAATACGTAGCGGCCTGTAATAGCTAAATTAGAAGGCGCTTCTTCAATAGATGGTTTTTCTACCATATCAAAAATGACAGCGCTGTCGCCTTGCTGCAATGTTACATCTGAGATATCAACAACACCATATTGATTAACTTGTTCAGATGGAACAGGCTCAACCATAATTTGGCTTGAGTTTTTTTCTTCAAAACGAGCAATCATTTGTGCAAGGTTGTCTTGCTTTAAATCACTTTCATATTCATCGATGATTACGTCAGGAAGTAAAACTGCAAATGGTTCGTTACCAACAATTGGTTTTGCACATAACACTGCGTGGCCAAGACCTAGTGGTTGTGGTTGACGAACTGAAATTATGGTTACGTCTTTTGGCACAATTGCACGCACTTCTTCAAGCAAGCTACGCTTAACACGGGCTTCTAGCGTTGCTTCAAGTTCAAAGCTAGTATCAAAATGGTTTTCAATTGAATTTTTAGAAGAATGTGTAACAAGTACAATTTCTTTAATGCCTGCTTCTACAGCTTCTTTAACCACATATTGAATAAGTGGTTTATCAACAAGCGGGAGCATTTCTTTAGGAATGGCTTTTGTTGCGGGCAACATTCTGGTGCCTAAACCAGCTACTGGCAAAACTGCTTTTTGTACTTTCACAATCGTTCCTTAAGTTCAAAATAGCAGTAAAGACTTTTGATGGCTTCCCTGCTAACAAAATTGAGGCGTAATTATACGTTTTTAGAGTATTTTATCAATAATTATTAGTACTTCGGATGAAGTTAATATGCATTATTAGTATAACCACATATTTTAAATAACTTTTATTTAACTTGTATTACACTTTATTACTTATTATTTAGTATTTTTAATTAATAAAGGAACAAAAAAAGCCAGCATTTAGCTGACCTTGATTAATTTTATTTGTGAAGACTATTTATTCTTTTAAGAGCTCTGATATCAATTTGGGATATTGCTTTGCCAACGCCCATGTATCGGCCATCATTTCTTCGAGGCCACGTTCACTTTTCCAGCCTAGTTCGTTAAATGATTTATCTACACTTGCATAACATGCTGCAATATCGTCACTTCTACACGGTTTTATTTCAAACTTAACCTGCTTGTTAGATGCAGCTTCAAATGCATTGATCATTTCAAGCACTGAATAGCCATTACCTGTGCCTAGATTATAAACTAAAGCTCCATAACTCCCTTATAACTTTTTAAGTGCTTTTAAATGACCAAGTGCTAAGTCTACAACATTAATATAGTCTCTAACACCTGTTCCATAAGTTGTTTCGTAATCATTACCCAATACCCCAAGACACGGCAGTTTTCCTACAGCGACTTGCGATATATAAGGTAATAAATTGTTGGGAATGCCATTTGGATCTTCGACAATTAACCCCGAGCTATGTGCACCTACAGGGTTGAAATATTTTAAAATTGCAAAACGCCACTGTTCATTTGATTTAGCAACATCTTGCAAAATAACCTCACCATATATTTTGAAGTACCATAAGGATTAGTTGTACTACCAACAGGTGATGCTTCTGTTAATGGTAACGACTCAGGGTCGTCATACACAGTAGCGGATGAACTAAACATTAACTTATAAACATTTGCCTTTTCCATTGCTCTTAGTAAGTTAAGCGTGCCTTCTACAATATTTTGATAATAGAGTGCGGGCTTCTAACCCGAACTATCAAAAGATTTCAAACTCGTAAAATGAACAACGCTGTCAATATTGTTGTAAGAAAACACACTTTCTAAAGACGCAGTATCTAGTATATAGCCTTCATAAAAACAAACACTTTTCCCAGTGATAGATTCAACGCGATTAATCGAAGCATTAGATTAATTGTCTATTACAATTACCTCATTACCTTCATTGAGTAATTCTAAAACAGTATGCGAGCCAATATACCCTGCGCCACCTGTTACTAAAATTGCCATATAATTCCTTTCGCTATTTAAGAAACTAGATTAAATTATTTTAAAAGTCTGAATTAACCAATAAACTTAAAATATAATAGCTTAAAAAGTAAAAAGCCCTCAAACGAGGGCTTTTAAAATTAATTACCGTTGGTTTCAGAAATACCGCCGCCGCCGCCGCCGCCGCCGTTACCACCTTGGTTACCACGGTTACCTGTGCGACCACCGCCAACACCATTACCAACACCATTATTGTTAGTATTAGCATTTTGACCACCCTGGCTATTACCTGGACCTGCAGCAGTAAATGAATTTGTTACATTGCTTGCAACCGTTGCATCCACACCATTCGCAACTGCGATAGATGTAAATGTATCTGAGTTCATGCCAGCAGCATTTGCAGCATCAGCGATTTGTTGTAACACATCTTCGTTAGAAGCATTGGCTTCTACAAGTTGCGCAACCAATGATTCAAGTGCTGTTGTATCACCTGAAGCTGCAGCTTCTTGTATTTGAGTTGTAACATCCACACTTTCTTCTGCGTTTACAGAGAAACTTGTGTTCGCAATTAAGCCTAAAGCTAATAACGAAGCAGTTGTTAATTTTTTCATTAAAACGTCCTTTAACAAAGCCCAGCAACTAGGTTGCATAAATTTTTTTACAATTCTAAACCTTTGGTATGAAATGTAAACACGTTTTCTTCGGTTTTTTGTGAAATATTTAATGGTTTTTGAATATAGTTTCCTTGTGCACCATCGCACCCTAATTCTTCGATCAAGCTAAGTGTCTCTTTGTTTTCTATTAAACACGTAATTACTTTAATACCTAGGCTGTGGCAAATATTATTAATAGTTTGAATAAAAAAGTTATTTTGTCTATTTATCAGCAGATCTTGGGTGTAGGTGCCGTCAATTTTAATGTATTCAACGTCCAAACCTTGTAGATATTTAAACGAGGTTAGACTAGTACCAAAATGTTCAATACAGGTATCAATACCAATTAATTTGAATTCGGCAATGGCATTTGCTGCTGCGGTTACATCATCAAGTAATACAGACTCTTTTATTTCAAAAATAAGGTTATTTTTAAGCGTGGCTTTTACTTCACTGTACATTTTTAACCAGTTTAAAAATTCTTCTGAATAAAATGCTTCTCGGCTTAGGTTAAGCGCAAAGGTTTTATCATAATGTGTTTCTTTTAACTCAATAAAACTTCTGATGAGTTTTTTATCAAGTTCCATGGTTAGGTTTAAGCGCTCTGCCATCGCAAATAACTGGGCATTGTTTACTTGCTCATTATTGTGAACAAAACGCGAAAATACTTCGTAATAAAGTCCGACTTTGTCGTTACCATTCAATTTAACTGGCTGAAAGCTAAAATTAATCTCGCCCGATGCAATAATATTATTAATAATTGCACGCCATTCGTTTAAACCAAAGCGGGTGTCAACATTGTCAGCACCCTTCACACCCTGCTGCGCAAGTGTTGATGCTGTATCAAGATTACTCAATACATCTTTTAATTCATCATGTTGGTTAAATTCAGTAATGCTTACCGTGGCATAGCCGTGATCGTACCGGTTAGAGTTTCTGTGGTTAAAGGTATGATTTAGCTCGTTTAAAAACCCATTCAAAAAAGCTTTGTCATAATCAAATATAATCGCTAGTGAACCACCTGCAATTCTGAATATTTTACTGCTATCGTATTCTTTAGTTTTATCGATAAGAATATCCGTGACTTCACTTACATATTCATCACCGGCTTGATAACCTTGTTCAGTATTAAGTTGTTGTAGTGAAGGTAAGGTGATCAAACACATACTGTGAACATCATCACTATGAATTTGTGCTTTATTAGCAGCAAAGTAACTACTAAATGCACGTCGGTTGCCAAGCTCTGTTAAGTCATCAACTAATACTTCTTTAGTGAGCTTTTCTGTTTGCTTGGTCATGGCATCGAAGTTTTTTTGTAAATTCGCCACCATTTTATTCATCGCCGCAGTCACCACTCTTAACTCTGATGTAAACGGTACATTTGAGTTTTGCTCAAAGCGCTTTTGTGACACCGCATTAGCTTGGTTTTCTAAGCTATTTAATGGTTTAAATATCGCTTTTAAAATAAAATACGCTAAGAGATAACACACTAAAATAAGTAAAAACGAGCCAATAGCAGCACGTTTTGTGAATTTCCAAATTTTAAAATACGACACACCAGGGTGGCTTGTTACATAGAGTGTTCCGGCAATTTGCCAGCCACTACTCACTTCACTGGTTTGTGTCGGCGCTTGTAAATCAACCCACTCAATAAACCAGTTAGGAACGCCCTCAATGGCCGACGGGTTATTACGCTCTAACATAACATCACCATCAGGTGACACTAATTGCATACTTTTGTAATAACCTGAGTCAAAAATTGCTGCCATCATGGTTTCGGCAATCACAATATTTTCTTCATCCATGTAAGGAGAAATTGAGAGGCCTAAACTGGTTGCAGCATCTTGCGCATGGCTGCTCATTTGCTCTTGAAAATATTCTTTGGTGCTTTCAACATTCACATATAAGCGACCAAAAAACGTGACCGTCGCTAGTAAAAATAGCAGGCCATAAATTTGAACTTTAAGGCTCATTCCCTTGTTAATTAAGCTTTGCATAACTTGCCTCTGATAGATTTGTTTCCAATGTATTTAACTCTCCCTGTTCAATGCGTTCTAGCATTTTGTTCCAAGCAGACACGCCTCTGCTATTTTTAACTTTTTTACCTAAACCTTTTGCTTTTGCAAGCCACAATCCTTGGCCGTTAAAACTGTAAATTGGTTTTAAATCGCGCCTTTTCGTTGCCGCTAAAACTTTGTGATTAAAATTATCGAGAACAAACGGCACATCTCCTGGGCTTTCAAAGTAAATTAGCACCATATGCGGCTCATTTACTGTGAGTTGTCGAACATACATTAAGCGAATTTTGTCTTCCGGTACGCCGAGTGAAATTAAACTAAAGTACTTTGCAATAGCATAATCTTCACAATCCCCCATACCTCTGCCTAGGGTTTCTATTGGGTTAGCCCAATAATCTTTTTTGCCCCAGAGCGCTTCATCCGTTTTGTATTCAATGTGCTTATTAAAGAAGTGGTTCACTTTATTAATTTTTTGCCATTCCGAACTATCGTCATGGTCTTTTAAAAAGGCTAACCAGTCTTGTGTGCGTGTAACCGCGCGTTTACCATAAACCTCTTCTACACGATTCATTAAGTCGCCAAAATTTAGCTGTTCAATATATTTAACAGCTACCACAGCAAACGAAACGAATATTAGCAGTGAAACGGCAAATCGCACTCACAACTCCTTGTTATCTTTAACGTGCGAATAGTAACTAATTTTAGCATTTGAGTCACCTTACTCTTGTTACCGCAATATTAAATATATTTTAGTTTAAAGCGTGTTTAAGTTTCTGTTAGGTTATCGGCAAAGGGTTGGTTAATTTAGAAAAGAAATAGACTGAAATAAGCGCGGTACAAACAAAAACAGCTGCACAAGCAGCTGTTTTTTAATTAAGTGTAAATTATAAGAATTTACCTAATGCTGTAACTTGGTCAAGCATACGGTTTGAGAAACCCCATTCATTATCATACCAAGCCATCACTTTAACTAACTTACCATCAACCTTAGTTTGTGTTGCATCAAATACAGACGATGCTGGGTTGTGGTTAAAATCAATTGATACAAGTGGCGCTTCGTTGTACTCAAGTACTTCTGCCATTGCACCTTCTGCTGCCGCCTTAACTGCTGCATTCACTTCTTCAGCAGTTGTGTCGCGCTTTGCAACAAATGTTAAATCAACCAGTGATACGTTAATTGTTGGTACACGCACAGCCATACCGTCTAGTTTGCCTGCAAGTTCAGGTAATACCAAACCTACCGCTTTCGCTGCGCCGGTTTTAGTTGGGATCATGCTTTGTGTAGCACTACGCGCACGGTATAGGTCGCTGTGGTACACATCTGATAAGTTTTGGTCATTGGTGTATGCATGAATCGTTGTCATGCTACCTTGTTCAATACCAATCGTGTCATTAAGCGCTTTTGCAACTGGTGCTAAGCAGTTAGTAGTACACGAAGCGTTTGAAATAATAATGCTGTCTGCATTTAACACGTCAGAGTTAACACCGTGAACAACAGTTGCATCCATATCAGTACCTGGCGCTGAAACGATTACACGTTTAGCACCTGCTTCAATGTGTTTTGCTGCTGCATCACGCGAAGTAAATAAACCAGTACATTCAAGTACAATATCAACCGCTAGGTCAGCCCAAGGTAAATTCGCAGGGTCGCGTTCTTGTACAAGGGCAATTTCATCGTTGTCGATGATTAGCGTACTCTCAGCAAGCGTTACTTTTTTGCCAAATGTACCGTGTACTGAGTCGTACTGCGTTAGGTGTGCATTTACGTTAGCTGGTGCTAGGTCGTTAATTGCAACAATTTTAATTTCTTGTTCACGATTTGACTCGTAAAGAGCACGTAACACATTGCGTCCAATACGGCCATAACCGTTGATTGCTACTCTGATCATCTTATTCACCCTTATTCACTTCACTTGCTTGGCGCGCTAATTCTTCGATTGCTTGCCAGTCTTTATTTGCGATTAGTTCTTTATCTAACATCCATGTACCACCAACGCATACCACATTTGGTAAGGCTAAGTAGTTCGGCGCACTGTTTAAGCTTACACCGCCCGTTGGGCAAAACTTAACTTGTGGTAGTGGACCAAAAATTGATTTCAACATCGGCACGCCACCGGCAGCTTCTGCTGGGAAAAACTTCAAAAACTTAAAGCCTTTTGCTGCTAACTGCATTACTTCACTTGGTGTTGCAGCGCCCGGTAAAAACGGCACATCCGTTTCGCTTGCAAGTGCTAACAGTTCGTCGTTAACCCCTGGGCTCACCATAAAATCTGCGCCCGCTTCAAGTGATGCGTTAAATGTTGCTTTATCAATTACCGTGCCGGTACCTACGTATGCGTCTGGTAATGCTTGTTTAATTTGTTTTATTGCTTCTACCGCAACAGGTGTGCGTAAAGTAATTTCTAGCGCACGTAAACCACCGTTATAAAGTGCAGTCGCCAGTGGCACTGCATCTTCAAGGTCATTAATTACAACAACCGGTACAACTGGTGCTGCTTGAAGAATGTTCTCAATACTCATTATTACTTCCTGTTAGCGGTTTGTATTTGGGTAGATTAAGCCAAAAGCGCTGGCACCTAAGTCTGCACTAGACACTGTTTGACGAATGCCTTCAAACAACTCACGGCCAGTGCCATAGGTTTGCACTTGTTCACTAATTTCAATTTCACGTTGTGCAAATTCGTTATCTTCAACATGTACTTTTAACACACCATTTGGCGCATCTAAGGTCACTACATCGCCTTCACGGATTTTGGCAATAAAGCCACCTTCTACCGCTTCTGGCGCAAGGTGAATTGCTGCAGGCACTTTACCTGATGCACCTGACATACGACCGTCGGTTACTATCGCAACTTTAAAGCCTTTATCTTGCAGAGTAGCCATAATTGGCGTTAGCTTATGAAGCTCAGGCATGCCTTTAGCTTTAGGACCCTGCTCTTTAATTACCGCAATAAAATCGGTTTCTAATTCGCCGCGAGCAAACGCATCTTGCAGGGCTGCTTGCGAGTTAAATACTTTTGCAGGTGCGGTAACTACTTGGTGCTGCTCTTGTACTGCAGACACTTTAATTACTGCATGACCTAAGTTACCTGTTAGTAGCTGTAAGCCACCTTGAGGGTTAAATGGGTTTTCAATTGGACGAAGCACGTCTTCGTCGTGCGAAGTTTCAGGGCAATCTTGCCATTTAATTTTCGCTGCAATTTGGTTGTCCGTTGCGATTACTGACGTGTCAATAACAGGCTCTTTGGTGTAGTCATTTAGGCTATTACCAACAATGGTTTTCACATCTTCGTGTAAGAAACCACCTTTTAATAATTCTTTCACTAGGAACGGTAAACCACCTGCCGCGTGGAAATGGTTAACATCGGCAGAACCATTTGGATAAACACGTGCAAGAAGTGGTACTACTTCAGAAATATCCGACATGTCTTTCCAAGTGATTTCAACACCTGCTGCTTTTGCCATCGCAACTAAATGGATCGCGTGGTTGGTTGAACCACCTGTTGCTAATAAGCCCACTAAGCCATTAACAATGGTTTTTTCACTTACAATTTCACCAATTGGATTAGCATCTTTTGTACTAATCAATTGGTTAAGCATTAGTTCAACCGCATTTACTGTTAAACCATCACGTAATTCTGTGTATGGATTTACAAATGAGCTACCAGGTAAATGTAAGCCCATAATTTCCATCAACATTTGGTTTGAATTCGCGGTACCGTAGAAAGTACAGGTACCTGCACTGTGGTATGACGCACTTTCTGCAGCAAGCAATTCATCTCGACCAACTAAGCCTTGTGCAAACTTTTGGCGAATACGTGCTTTTTCTTTATTTGGAATACCTGAAGGCATAGGCCCTGCAGGTAAGAAGAAAATAGGTAAATGGCCAAAAGATAGTGAACCAATTACCAGACCTGGGACAATTTTGTCACACAGACCAAGGCAAAAAACGCCGTCAAAAACATCGTGCGACAGTGAAACAGCCGTAGACATTGCAATCACATCACGGGAAAAAAGTGAAAGCTCCATGCCATCACGGCCTTGCGTCACACCATCACACATAGCAGGTACGCCACCGGCAACTTGTGCAGTAGCATTAAATTTGGTTGCAACCTTTTTGATTAGATCTGGGTATTCTTTGTAAGGCACATGCGCTGAAAGCATGTCGTTGTATGAATTGATAATACCAAGATTAGGTTGTTCGTCTTTAGTTAGTAGTGCTTTTTCTGAACTTGAACAAGCGGCCATGACGTGTGCAAGGTTACCGCAACCTAAACCAGCGCGAACGCGCTCCTTTGATTTAGCTGCATCCATGCGCGCAATATACGCCTGACGTGTTGCTTTGCTGCGTTCAATAATTCTTTCGGTTACTTCTTGGATTCTTGGATGTAGCATTTTCGCACTCATTCATAAAGATTTGGGAAAAAGGCTCAGTACTTAAATTAGAGACTCCTACTAGTCTAAGTACCGAGCGTCTTTGTCTACCCGTTCAAAGGTCCGGTATCGAGTGTCTCTCACAACCACTCCATGACACCGGTGTCACAATATTAAAACCGATCCATGACACCGGTGTCAACATTAATTTTAGTGCTTTTCTTGAAATTTGCTCAATTTTGCTGAGGTTTTTCTAGCAAAACGCTTTGAGATGACAATTGAATGACAAAAACAAGAATTAAAGAAAACAAAATGAGTACCAATGTTAGTCATTGTTCTAGCGCAACAAGCACCTAAAAATGACCGTAATTGATGTATAAACACGCAGCACATTTACTGCGTGTTTTATATAAGAGGAGATTAAATCTGAGGGTTTAGTTTAATTGATAAGCTGAGCGGTAGATTCTCGTTCAATTAGTTTACCAGCAAACACTTCTTCAATATCATCGCTTTCTGGCGCATTGATTTTATCAATCAGCAAAGTCACTGCGCGAAATGTCATATCTTCAACAGGTTGTGCAATGGTAGTAAGGCCAGGCCATATATGGCGTGCAATTGGTGCGTTATCAAACCCTGCTATCGACAGTTCTTCGGGTACTTTCAGCGACATTTGCGATGCAACTTTTAACACCGCTGCAGCCATGTAATCATTTGATGCAAAAACCGCGCTTGGTCTTGTGGTAGATTCAAGAATTTGCCTTGCGCTGTCTTCACCAGAGTGATAACTGAAGTTACCCTCGGCAACAAACTCACTTTTAACCGCAATGCCCTGCTCGCCCAGCGCTTTTACATAGCCATCAAAACGTGCTTCGGTTGCACTGTGATCTGGGTGACCTTTGATAAACGCAATTTCTTTATGACCAAGTGATAACAGTAAATTGGTAATTTCGTACGCCGCCTGCGTATCATTACTTTTAATTGAAATTGATTCATCTTCTAACGTGACAGGTGCAACACGTGCATATGGTATGTTGCGCGTTTTCAAATAATCGACTAACTCTTTGTTATCTGAAAACGGTGGCGTTAAAACAATACCATCTAAGCGTGAAGTACTTACCAACGTTTCAATATTATCGATTAGCGGTTCACCACGCAGTTCACAAGGGTGGATCAATAAGTTGTAATTTCGATCTTGGCAAGCTTCAAGTGCACCAGATTGTACGCGTGTAATGTAACTTTTAGATGGATTGTCATATAAACAGCCAATAATAAAGCTGCGGTTATGAGCCAAGCCACGAGCAATCGGGTTGGGACGATAATTTAGCTCTTTAAACGCTTGTTGTACTTTTTCTCGCGTTGCATCAGAAACATTCGGCTCATTATTTAACACACGTGATACCGTTTTCTTCGATACCCCTGCATGTTTAGCCACACTATTAATCGTCACTTTTTCCATATAGGTCTCTAATTATTAATTCTCATCCAAACTGGCTGCTGCGCCGAGTAATGGGATATTGTCTTGGGTAATGAGAACGACGGGAATGTCTTCCACTATATGTTGCATTTTTCCTTTTGCAACAAACCGTTTACTAAACTCACTGGCTAATAATTTATCTTGGAATCGAGGCAAAATACCACCGCCAATGTAAACCCCACCGGTTGCATTGAAGGTTAAACTAAGGTCGCCTGCGACTGCGCCAATCCAATCACAAAATTGCGTAAGTGTTTTTACGCAAATAGTATCATCGTTTGCAAGCGCAAGTGAGGTAATGGTTGGCGCATCAATGTCTTTAGCGTCAACATTGTGTACTTTTGCCATGGCTCGGTATAAGTTTTCAATGCCTTGACCAGAAAACACGTGTTCCACAGAAACGTGTTCAAACTCGTCGCTCAATGCATTTATCAGGTTACGTTCAAGTTCATTACATGCTGCAAGGCTGATATGGCCTGCTTCGCAGCTAAGCACCACATTTGAATCTTCACCTTTAACCAACGCTGCTGCTCCAAAACCAGTACCAGGGCCAATGACAGCAATATTGCCATGTGGATTGGCCTCACCGTTTTTAACCACCAAGTTTTCATCGTTATTAATGTATGGCGCAGCTTCAGCAAACGCAGCAAAGTCATTAATTACTTTAAATTGTTCAAAGCCAAAGCGCGCTTTAATGTCACTCACATTAAACTGCCAGCCAAGGTTTGTTAAAAACACCGTGTCTTGCTTACGCGGACCTGCGACAGCAAAACATGCTTTTTTTGGTACAACGGTTAACGTTCTTACATACGCAGCCAATACATCAGCAAAGCTTTCAAAATCCAAACTCGAAAACTTTTGAATATTATCAAACGTAATTTGCTTAGTTGATTTATCAAACGCACTAACCAATGCAAAACGTGCATTGGTACCACCAACATCTGCAACTATAATAGGCTCAAACATATAAAATCTCTCAATTGAATTGGCTAAGTTTTTTAAGTGCAGAAATTGCAACTCGTTTGGTTTTAATTGAGCCCTGCTACAGACATCAAATAAAATGGCAACAAACCCAATTGACTCCGGTTTAGTTTGCCAATTATGACACCGGTGTCAGATTAAATTCAATATCTCAGAACATAAAGTTAGTTTTTTTATCAAATTTATGGCTAAATTACCCGCTAAATACACATGTTTATAATAAAAAGGTGTTGAGTTGAGTAAATCAAAAGCTACGTCCTTTGATATTGCCCATTATGCAGGCGTATCGCAATCGACTGTATCTCGAGCGTTACGCAACAGCCCGTTGGTGAACGAAGAAACCAAAAAGAAAGTGTTTGAAATCGCCAAGAAGCTTAATTATAAGGTTGATAAAAACGCCAGTAACTTACGTACTCAACAAAGTAATACCATTGCGCTTCTCTTATTTGAAGACCCCACCAGTGATGAATCACATATTAACCCTTTCTTTTTATCTATGCTGGGGTCGATTACGCGCGCATGCGCCAATCAAGGCTATGATTTGCTTGTTTCTTTTCAACAAATGGATCAAGACTGGCAAGCACAATACGAGGATAGCCACCGAGCAGATGGCCTTATTTTGTTAGGCTATGGTGATTACATTGATTATCAGGCGCGCCTTGCAACTTTACTACAGCACGACACCAAATTTGTCTGCTGGGGGGCACAAGTTGACTCTCGCCCTGAGTTATCAATATCTTGTGACAATTACTTTGGTGGTGAACAAGTTGCGGAGTTTTTAATTGCTAAAAAACGCACTCAATGTGCATTTATTGGTGATGCATCCGAGCACAGCCCGGAATTCTTCGCGCGTTTCAATGGTTTTAAAGACACACTACAAAAGCACGGTCTCGATGTGGATGCTCGTCAGATTATTAATGCCATTTCTACTGATGAGTCTGGCTACAATGCAACCAAAACATTACTTAGTTTAAAACGCCCGATAAATGCTATTTTCGCAGCCAGCGACTTAATCGCTATTGGTGCTATTCGTGCGATAAAAGAGGCTGGGCTCAATGTACCAAACGATATTAGTGTGATTGGTTTTGACGATATTCCGGTTGCGAACTTTACTGAGCCATCGCTGACTACGGTGAATCAAAGCACTTCCGTTGCGGGTGAAATGTTAGTTGCTAACCTGCTCGCCCAATTAAAAGATGAGCCACCGCAACAAACCCAACTTAAACCCACGCTAGTAGTGCGAAAATCTGCATAAAAATAAAAGGCGCTTAACGCGCCTTTTTAGTTTAATTTAGTTTTTCTTTCACAACTGGGTAGTAATCCCATACTTGCTTATCAGACATTGAGCGCAATAGTTTAATGTACTCTGCATGAGTCCACGCAAGCGGTGTTGCAGAATTGGTGCCCTCACCAAATGTGTAGTTGTGTGGGTTAACCCCAACACCATCCCACACCTGCTCTGGTAACATTAAACCTTCGTTGGCAAATTGTTCCATGCCTTTTACATAGGTGTTTACCAAGTTTGTTTGCTTTGCTTTATCAAACTGACCTGATTGCGCTAGCTTGGCAATTTCATAATGACCACGTTCACCGGTGAAAAATGGCCAAACACGTCCACGCTGCCCAGGTGTATTGTTACCACCTTCAGCATAGTTAGTGCCCGTCACTTCATCTTCACCATAGCCATCATTACCATATCGACGCCAGCCAGGAAATTCACCTTCAACGCCTGCAAAGGTAAAGTTGTATTTAACTTTAAGGTTTTCCGGTAAGTTAAGCGCATCATATTCATCTAAGGTATCGATAATGTGTTTATCATCAGCACTGCGTACCCCATAACGAACCAACTCTAAAAAACCACCATCAAGAATGCTTTGCTTAACAAGGCCTTTTCGGCCGTTGTTATCGCCTAGCAAAGTAGATGAGTTTGCATCGTCATCTTGGCTGATGCGCACAAAGTGCTGACCATTTGATGCATCGCTTGGTAGTGTACTTTTCGTTGTGTACATACGCGATTCGACTTGGCTATTGTAGCCTTTTGCTACCGTTAAGTATTTTGCTGCAAGGGCTTCATCACCGGCAAGCTTTGCTATTTCACTGGCTGTGATAAGCCCTGCAATCACGGCTGCAGTTGTTGAAGGAGAATGTCCTGCTTGTTCTTCCCAACGTTCCTGCTGGGTAAATGGTGGTTTGATTTCGGTATCATTCCATAAAATTTTGGCAAGGCCACCTTCCACTAAAAAGTCTGCCGCAGGTTTAAGCATTTTGTTAAACCAGTGAACAAGTTCATCTTTGGTTAGTACATCAGCAAGGTAAAGCTTCCAACCAAGCATAATTGGCATGGCGGTTTGGTCTAACTGAACACCAACCCACTCAAGCTCACCATCTACGTGCGTTTTCTGTAAGAACCACCCTGTATCGCCCTGGTTGCCTGGTGTTTTGTTTGTGACTTGTACTTTTTCTAAGTATTCAAATGCGGTTTTGGCCGTTTGTTTATCACCCATGGCTAAAAATGCCATTGCAACTTGATAAAAATCACGAACCCATACCGCTTTATATCCAGTGTGGCCTTCAATTGCGGGTACTGTATCGCCCCAAGGGTTAGACAATGATGCAATCAAGGCACCTGCGTGGGTTTTATCTTCTTGTGCTTTTAATACTAACGCACTGGCATATGCTAAACGGCCTTGATCAGCTGATTGTGTGCTCAGTGACTCCAGGTCAAGTGATGCTAAATAACGCTGCCAGTCTGTACCGTACTCTTTTAGTAGTTGGTCATAGCCTTTTTGTTGGCTATTTTCCGCAGAAGCAACACTTTTTTCTAATGTATTACCAAACGATAGCGTTAAATCAAATTGAGCTTTACTTGATGTTGTACCAAGCAGTGCATCAAGCGATACGTTACCTGGTTTGTCACCCGTTGACGCATAACTTGTTAATTCATTACCAGCGCTAAGTTGTGATATAAGATCTGATTTACCAATAAAGCCAACACTGGTTTGCTCAAACGCTTTGTTTGCCGTAAGCGTTAAATAATTATCACCATCAATGGCAATCAATTTGCCCTCTTTTACCATTGCACTATCACCAACACCATTGTTATTAACGTATGGATTGGCGTGTACGTAAAGTGATAACGGTTTACCGTTTAATGACTCTAAAGCAACACGAACAAACAGTGTTTGATCATTGCTGTCGGTGAAAATATGCTTTTCAATTTTAAAGCGACCTTGCTTGTCAGTATTTACCAATTTGTATGCTAATGACGTTGGTCTACCCAGTGAATCTTTTTGTAAGTAATCAATTTCCCATGCCGTATCATCAAGTTCGGTGGCTACAAAATCATCACCTTTTACCACAAATTGCATTTCTTTTAATTGCGCTTGGTGAATTAAACCAAACATCGTTTCGGTAATAATACCTTGGGCAAGTGAAAACCATACTGTCGATACATCACCGGTTACAGCTTTGTTACTATACGCACCGTCTACATACGCTTCATAGCTGGTACCAATGCCCGTTTTGCCTGAATAAGCCCAATAAGGTTTGTTACCCGGTGCGCCTGGTGCAACCTCTGCAGGAGATGCTGAAGCCTGTGAATTAACATCTTTGGTATTTGGTTGTTCACTTCCACAACCTGAAATAGCCAGTGTTACAGCACTTGCTAGTAATGAGTGCTTAATGAATTTATTTTTGAACATAGTTAATACTTTCACTTGTTGTCATTTACTTGTTATAAGTCACACGCGTTACAGCAATTGCTGCAATCAAATACGAAATACCACCCAAGGTTAAGGCATAAATTGCCTCACCATTAAACACATAACGTACAAGCGAGCCTAAAATTGTGGCCGCTAGCATCTGTGGGATCACGATAAAAAAGTTAAAAATACCCATATACACACCCATTTTGTTACTTGGAAGTGCATTACTGAGCATGGCGTATGGCAGCGATAGAACCGATGCCCACACAAAACCAATTGCAATCATTGCGTAGATAAGGTGATCGCTGTTTTCAATGAACGCAAAACTGATCATTGCCGCGCCACCTAAACCTAGATTGATCATATGGCTTGTTTTTAATCCGAGTTTTTTAACCATCAAGGGGATCACTACCGCTGCAATAACCGAAAAACCGTTATACGCGGCAAACAAGATGCCTACCCAATCGGCGCCATCGTTATAGGCTTTTGATGCCACATCACTGCTGCCGAAATGAAAACTTGTCACCGCAGGCGTGGTGTAAATCCACATGGCAAACAAGGCAAACCAACTAAAGAATTGTACTACCGCTAATTGTTTCATGGTTTTCGGCATGGACATCATATCGGCCATTACCGTGTAAAAACCGTTACTTGTATTACCTTTTGTTTGCATCTGATTTGATAATAAAAATAATGCACCAAACACCACGAGTGCACCGCCAAGAAAGACAATGTCTTTACCAAGCGACAGCACATACACAAACGCTAAAATGACGATCCCTAGACCTAATTGCCCTGTGCCAATTTTGGCAAATGGCAACGTGCTGTTTTGAGAGAACGCTAGTGTGATTTCTGGGTCTTCAAATTTAGCTAATTCTTCAGGGCTGTATTCTTTGGTTGAAACAATGGTCCACAATACTGCAAGTAGTAAAATCGCCGCGCCAAAATAGAATGAATACGTTACCGACTGTGGAATTACTCCGGCTTCTGCCGTGTTGCTAATGCCAAACCAGTTAGTCATCATCCACGGCAGTGCCGAAGCCACAACGGCGCCAATTCCGATGAAAAAGCTTTGCATGGCATAACCTAAACCACGTTGTTTTTTCGGTAAATTATCACCAACCAGCGCACGGAATGGTTCCATAGTGACATTAATCGCAGCATCCATAATCCATAACATGCCTGCTGCAATCCATAAGGTAGGTGAATTTGGCATAATGCATAACGCCAAAGAAGTAAGCAGTGCCCCATACAGAAAAAATGGACGACGGCGACCTAATTTTCCCCAAGTGCGATCGCTAAAGTAACCTACTATTGGTTGTACTATTAGGCCTGTTAAGGGAGCTGCAATCCACAAGATGGGAATATCATCTATATTTGCACCTAAGGTTTGGAAAATACGGCTCACATTGGCACTTTGTAAGGCAAAACCGAATTGGATGCCCATAAAGCCAAAACACATATTCCATATTTGCCAAAACGACAGCGTTGGTTTGTCTTGCACGGATGTTGTCATAAGTTACTCCACAGCCACTACTACTGCACCCTGTGGCGCAAGAGTGAAGTTGGTATTATTGTTATACACTTGAATTTGGTTGTTTCCTGCAAACTTAAGTAAACTGTGTCCTTTGGTTTGGTAAGGTAAACTCACTGAATGTGCTTTATTGTCAAAGTTTGCCAAAATTAATAGTGTCTCTTTGTTACTTTGACGTAAAAAGCCAATAACGTGTTTATTTGCCTTACCGAGTGACTCAGTCAGGTCAATCATTTCGCCGTGTTTAATGGCATCACGTTTCGCTAGATTAAGTACCGTTTTATAAAAGCTTCGCAGTGCTTGTTGTTGTGTTGATAATAACTGACCATCAAATGCACCCTGATTCATCCATTTCTGATGCTCAGGCACACCAATGTAATCAAAAATGCTGGTACGCGTTGCACTACCAAATCCCGCATTTTCTGCACCTGGTTCGCCCACTTCTTGGCCAAAGTAAATTAAGCTAGGTGATTGACTGATTAGGTGAGATACCACCATGGCAGGTTTGCCTTTGTTCATATCACCGACAAAATCAGGACTGGCAATACGTTGCTCGTCATGATTTTCTAAAAAGTTCAGCATATGTGGGGCAATGTCGCTTACTTCATGGTGTACTGGCATTAAGGTGTTTGCTGGCTGCTTGCCTTGCATAATCCATTTTAACGTATCGTAAAAGCCTACTTTATCGTACAAGTAATCCATCTTACCTAAATGAATATAATCGCGATAAAGACTTGGGTTATATACTTCGGCAATCAATGTAGCCTGCGGGTTTTTGAGTTTGATATGGGCATTTAAATAACTCCAAAATTCTACTGGCACCATTTCGGCCATATCGTAGCGAAAGCCATCAACCCCTTTGTCAAGCCAATAAAAAGCGATATCTCGCATTTTTTGCCAACTGCTTGGCAACGCTTTGTCTTGCCAAAATGTCACGATATCTTGGTAACCTTTATGCGCATATTGTTTTGGTAATGGAGCAAAGTCATAGCTACCATCGGGCTTAACACCGTAGTTAACTTTTACCGTTTCATACCAATCATTAAAGTCTGGCTGGGCTTTACGTGAACCATTTCCGGTCCATTTAGCAGGGTTTTCATCAAACTTGCCATCAACAAGTGGATGCGCTTCACCACCTAAAGGTAAATAACTTTCAGGGAACTTAGGCAGTGAAAACGCTTTTCCAGGAATATAGTAAAAATCGTTAGTTTTTGCATAAACCACTGACGTATCATCTTGCGCGCCTAAATCAACAACCCCCTCTGGCTTTGCAAGTGATTGATATCGACGCGCAACATGGTTTGGCACAATATCAATAATCACTTTAAGGCCTGCAGCATGACTGCGTGCAATCAGGGCTTCAAACTCTTCAACACGTTTTGCAGGGTTTTTCGCAAGATCTGGATTTACTGAATAATAATCTTTAATAGCATAAGGTGAGCCCGCACGGCCTTTAATCACATCAGGGTCATCTAAATTAATGCCAAACTCGCTGTAATCATCCGCCATTGCATGGTGTAAAACACCGGTATACCAAATATGACTGACACCTAAGTCTTTAATTTCATTTAGTGCTTTTGGTGTGAAATCGTCAAATTTACCTACCCCATTTTGCGCTTTGCTACCCCAAGGCGCATTCGTTGTATTCGTGTTACCAAATAAACGTGTAAATACTTGATAAACAACTGGCTTTTGCTCTGCGTTTTTTTCTTCAACTATGTTTGATTGGGCACTGCCATTATGAGACGCCAGTAACAGCGCTAAAAAGGCATACATCTTCTTTTTCATTTAATTACCAAATCGTTGTAAAAATTCATTATGGGTCGGCAGTTGCTCACTGGTGTGGGTGATCAGCACTTTTAAGTTTTGTAGCATCTCAGTGAGCTGCTCATCAGTTAAATTGTGTGCTAACGGGTGATACTGCTGTGGTAATGCCCCCTGGCCTAACATTACTTGCTGCCACGCTATTTCACTAAACAACTCATCATCTTGACGGCAAAACAGTCCTTGCTGTTCAAATAATTTCATTTTGTGGGCGAGGCTTTCTGGGATCTCCATTTGCTGACATTGACGCCAAAATGGACTGTCGTCACGCGCCGTTTGTTTGTAATGCAAAATGATAAAGTCGCGAATTCGTTCAAACTCAATTTGGCTTTGTCGATTATATTCAGCCACTAAACTATCGCTGATACCATGTAGCGGAAAATGCTTCACAAGGCGGGTGGCAGCAGTTTGAATAAGGTGAATACTGGTTGATTCAAGTGGCTCTAAAAAGCCACTGGAAAGACCAATTGCCACCACATTTTTATGCCATTGTTTTAAACGTCTGCCAGTTCGAAAGCGAATTAAACGCGGTTCAGCAAGCGCCTTACCTGGAAGGTTATCAAGCAGTAACTGTTTTGCGTCTTCATCAGACAAATGCTTACTGGCGTAAACTAAGCCATTGCCTATGCGATTCGTTAGCGGAATTTGCCACTGCCAACCACTGTTATGTGCAATTGAGCGTGTATACGGTTTAATCGCTTGCTCACCATGTTCGCAGGGTACTGCCAATGCGCTATCGCAAGGTAACCAGTGACTCCAATCCTCAAAACCAACGTTCAGCGTTTTGTCGAGTAATAATCCGTGTAACCCTGAACAATCTATAAATAGGTCACCTGATATCTGCTCTTTATTATCAAGGACTATTTCGTTTACAAAACCGGTTTCTTCATCGGTATTGACGGTTTCAACGGTTCCTTCGACACGCTTTACACCCAGTTTTTCAGCATGGCTTCGTAAAAACTGCGCATACAAGGTGGCATCAAAGTGATAAGCGTAAGTTATGCCAGGTAATTGCGTATTAGGGATCGTATTAAGCTTATTAAAACGATTACGTTTAGCGGCTTGGTAGTTTATTGAGTAATCCCAAAAACTGCTGGTATCGCCAAGCTCTTTTGCCCTTAACCAGTAGTTTAAAAAGTTACAGAACGGAAAGTCTTTACCAAAACCACCAAAGGCATGCATATACTGCTCGCCTTGCTGGCCCCAATTTTCAAACTGAATGCCCAGTTTAATTGTGGCGTTAGTCGCTTTGATAAATGCTTTTTCATCCACGCCAATGGCGGCGTTAAATGGAATAATTGGTGGAATTGTCGCTTCGCCCACGCCAACTGTACCGATTTGCTCCGACTCAACAAGGGTAATAGATAGGTGCTTACCTAACACTTTTGCTAATAAACTTGCGCTTAACCAGCCTGCAGTGCCACCACCTACAATCACAACGTTATTTATTTTATTCGTCATCATTACCTCAGATAAAAACAAAGCCCTTTTCAGGGCTTTGTTAGTGCGTTCAAATAATTAGAACTGGTAGTTAACACCTAGTAAGAACGTACGACCATAATCTTGGTAGTCACGTACTTGTAAAGCATTGTCACCTGATAGCGATACAAACGGTTCTTCAGTGATGTTCTGTACTTGGAATGTCACTGTCATACCTTCCAGGCTTGCTAAACCACTTTCAGAGAAGTCGTAACCAATTTGCGCATCCCAAATTGTCTCACCAAGGATGTCCACTTGTTGTGAATCAAATCCACGGCCGTAAACATCACCTTTAAAGTCATCACGCTTACGCATGCTTGCACGCGCTTGGAAACCATAGTTTTCATAGTAGAAGGTTAGGTTTTGAATGCTCTTAGAAAGACCTGGAATCTCATAATCGTTACCATCTTGGTCAACCATGTCTGAGCTATTCACTGTGTGACTTGCAATAACACCAAAGCCGTCAAGCACATCGCTAAAGTAATTAAATGGTAATGTTACTGAGAATTCAGCACCTTGTACTGTACCGTCACCACCATTTACTTTACCGCTACCTGTACCGTCAGGGTTTGCAGGAATTTCACCTGTTGCAGGATCTGCAACGCCCGTCATATCAATGTAGTAGCTGCCGTCGAAGATCCAATCTTGTAAATCTTTGTGGTAAAGCGCTATCGAGAAATAACCTTCAGGGCTGAAGTAGTTCTCATACGTCAGGTCAAAGTTAATTGCTTGATATGGTTCAAGTGTTGGGTTACCACCGTTAACACTCCAGTTACTGCCATTTTCGTCTGGCTGCTGGTTGTAAGTCGCATTAACCGATGCATTCATTTCGTCCATACGTGCACGCGAGATTGTCTTCGCAGCACCAAAACGAACAGATTGCTCATCATCAATTGATAACGATAGGTTTAAGCTTGGTAATACGTGTGAGTAATCATGCTCAATATGAGTTGGTGACGTAATTACTTTACCGTCTTGTGTATTGAATGCGTTACCTTGAGACTCTTGCTTAGTTTGAACATAACGTAAACCAGCATTACCTGTTAGAGGCATACCTGCAATTTCAGCATCAATATTTGCTTTTACAAACGCACTGGTTAATTGTTCTTTTACTGTCCACGATTTCGTTGCATGACTTGGGTTAGTCAGGCTTTCTGCCAGTAAATCAAAGTAACCATCTGCTACCATTGCACGTGAATCAAAAGCAATCATGTCACCCATACCGATGAAATCTAGGTTAGCCGTACCTAAACGGTACTCTTCTGGCACCATCATCATACCTGGGTTGTCTAGCGAGAAGCTTGAAACTGTTAAGAAGTAACCTTCAGAACGCTTAGTTTTCTCACGTTCGCTGTAAGATAAACCAAATTCAACAGAGCTAATGTAGTCACTTTCAACTACTTTACTTGCAGCAAGACGAAGTGCGTTTAATTCATCGTCTACTTCCGGTGTGTTTAAGAAACCATCTTGTAGTTGGTTTTCGTACTCTGTGCCAACAACACCGTATTTTTCATTTAGTGCAGAACTCCAACCCCATGATAATGGGCCGCCAATTTGAATTAGGTTGTAATCGCTGTAATCAAGCCCGTGTGTAAAGGTTGCACCTGCATTACCTGAATTAAACGTGTAACCAAGGTTATCAGCTACACCGCGTGAATCTCCACGGCCAGTACCTGCATAGCTTTCCATACTCCAGATTTCACGTTCAACGCTTGAATGGCTGGCATCAAACTCAAGTGACCATGAATCATTTAAGTCATACTCAAGGTTAAAACCAAATGACGTCATTTCTGCACTACGGTCTTCGTAGTCGTTACGAACAACTACACGCTGACCTTCAGTAATTGCAGATGTTACAAAACCCGTTGCTGGGTCAACAACTGCTGTATCTGCGCTAATAGAACCTTGGCCCCATGCAAATGGAATTTCGATACCACGTAAGATTTTCTCATCTACAAAATCAACGTAAAGAGTGTCAAACACCATACGTAGTTTTTCGCTTGGCGCGTATTCAATCACTGCCATTACAGAGTCACGTTCAAGCGTTGATGAACGTACAAATGGTTTAGCACCACCTAATACTGAATAAGTTTGGCCATCTTCACCTGTAAATTCAGGGTAACCCCAAGAGTTCCAGCGTTTTTCCTGGTTAGGCGAAGACATGGTATTAAATGCAACAGCCACGCCTAGCGTGTTATCTGCGAATTGATCAATGTATGAAAGAGTGCCACGGAAGCCATTGTCGTCTGCATCTGGATTAAGCTTATCGAAGCTTGTTTGCTCGTACATTGCGTTTACTTTTACAATGCGCTCATCCAATGAAAGTGGCTTAATTGTTTGTAGGTCAATCACACCAGCTAGGCCCGATGCTTCTAAATCTGCACTTGGTGTTTTATATACCGTAACCGCACTCATGATTTCAGATGGGTATAGATCAAGCTCTGCGCCGCGGTTATCCGTGATTGATACTTGTTCACGACCGTTAAACGTTGTGCCAACATGATCTTCACCAAATCCACGAATGGTTACACGGCTTGCACGACCATCTAAGCGTTGCGCAGCAAGACCCGGTAAACGTGCGATTGATTCAGCGATTGATGAATCTGGTAATTTACCAATATCTTCAGCAGAAACTGACTCTACAACTTCTGGTGAAAAACGCTTGGTGTTAATTGCTTTTACTAAGCTTGCGCGAAAGCCCTTAACCTCAATAACTTCAACTTCTTTTTCTTGTTCTTTGTCGTTACTTGCGTTATCAGCTGCATACACATTTGCAGAAGTAACACCTGCTGCCATCATCGCAAGAGTAAGCATGCTTGGTTTAAAAATAGACATAAATTTCTGTTCCCGGTTGACTATTGCTAGTGCAAATCATGGTGCGAAATATCATTACTAATCACGTTACGTTTAGTCACAATACTTGTAGCAGTTGCACCAAATGAGTTCGCGTTTGTTGCCGACAGTGATAGTAACGCTATAAATTTAGCAACCACAACAAAATGCATACGTATTCAAATTTATGCAATGACCGACTTAGTTACAATTTTTTTACATTGTTTTTTTGTTAAACATTGATTCTAAAGGTTTTTTAAAATTATCACTGATTAAAATCAAAACTTTAAACAAATTGACATAAATTGGTCACAACCAAGAGCCATTTCTGTGCAAAACCCCATAAAAGTACACTTAATTGCACCTTAAAAGTGCAGTCTAGCACTTTTGATAAATTGGTCTTACCAATATTTACCTGATAAATAATAGCATTGAGCATAATTTGTTTAAATTGGTAATTTAGTGTGACCAATCAAATCTCATTAAAATGGTAGATCTTAGAAAACTATTTTCAATGCATACGTATGTAGGCTTTTTACTCCTCAGTTAAATATGGCGTAAGCTGAACGTTATTCGCTCGGTGAAACACCAGCGTTTTAACAAAACAAATGAAATAAAACGAATAGCATCAATAAGTAACGAGATCACGATGTCGAATTTAACAGCGCAATTACATTGGTGGCAAGGTGCGGTTATTTACCAAATCTACCCACGCAGTTTCCAAGACACTAGTAATAATGGTGTGGGAGATTTAAAAGGAATTATCAATCGACTGGATTACATTAAAGAGTTAGGCGTTGATGCTGTCTGGATCTCACCGTTTTTTAAATCACCAATGAAAGACTTTGGTTATGACATTAGTGATTACCGTGACATTGACCCGCTTTTTGGGTCACTTGCAGACTTTGATGAACTAATTAAGCAAGCTCATCAACGCGATATTAAAATCGTGATCGATCAGGTTTTAAGCCACACTTCAGATCAGCACCCTTGGTTTTTAGAGAGCCGTGAAGATAAAAACAATGCAAAAGCTGACTGGTATGTTTGGGCTGATGCAAATGATGATGGTTCACCACCCAATAATTGGCTTTCAATTTTTGGTGGCTGTGCATGGCAGTGGGAGCCTCGTCGCTGCCAGTACTATCTCCATAACTTTTTAACCCAGCAACCTGATTTAAACTTCCATAACGAGGAAGTACGTAACGCAGTTTTAGATAATGTTGAATTTTGGTTGCAACGTGGTGTAGATGGTTTCCGTTTAGACGCGATAAACTTCTGTTACCACGACAAAGCGCTAAGAGACAATCCAGCAAAACCTAAACATTTACGCCAAGGCCGTGGTTTTAGTGAAGACAACCCATATGCCTTCCAATACCATTATTACAATAATACGCAACCTGAGAACCTAGCGTTTATGCAAGCTATTCGCAGCTTGATGGATAAATACCCAGGTGCGGTAACCTTAGGTGAAATTTCCTCTGAAGATTCACTCGCGACTATGAGTGAGTACACCTCAGGTGGTAATAAATTGCATATGGGCTATAGCTTTGAACTGCTGACAAAAGACTACAGCCCAAGCTATATTCGCACTACAGTTGAAACGCTAGAATCACAAATGACCGAAGGTTGGCCATGCTGGGCATTTAGCAATCATGATGTTGAGCGTGTGGCATCGCGCTGGAGCAAAGACGGAGTTGTGAATACAGAGCAAGTAAAAATGCTCCATGCCCTACTCGCAACACTGCGTGGCAGCGTGTGTATGTATCAAGGTGAAGAACTTGGTTTAGGAGAAGCAGAAATTAGCTTTGAACAATTACAAGACCCCTATGGCATCACATTCTGGCCGAATTTCAAAGGTCGTGACGGTTGTCGTACACCACTGCCTTGGAGCAACAACAGCGAATTTGGTGGTTTTTCAAATGCAACACCATGGTTACCTGTTGTTGATGCGCATAAATCCGTTGCCATTGATAAACAGCAGGCTGACAGTAATTCGCCATTGGTTCACTGCCAACAGTTTCTTGCTTGGCGAAAGCAAATAGATACTTTGCTTTATGGTGATATTACCTTCATCCAAAGCGATGATCATATCCTTGCTTTTGAACGCAGCTTCGAGGGTAAAACAGTCAGTTGTTACTTTAATTTAGGTTCAGAAAGTCAGCCTCTTGCACTTTCAGGTACTGTGATCAAAGAAAATCATTACGCCAATGCTACACTAAATGGTTTTGGTTACGTGATTATTGAACACTAAAAGATTACTAACGCAGGGTAAATGGAATTACCATTTTATTTGAAGATTTACGTATTGTTCTTCCCATGTGAACGTAAGGCTAACCCAACTGGGTTAGCCTTTTTTTATGGATTGAGTACAAACTCATTTTTGCGAATAAACAGTACATCACCACTTTGATATTTACCAGCCAACACATCAACAACATGTTTGCTAAACTCGCTACACGTCATGATATTGTTGTTAGGAATATTAAACTTATCTCTAAACTTGGTTTCAATCGCTCCTGGAGCCATACAAATTACTTCAAAGCCATCATTTGCCATGCTTTTGCTCAAAGTAATAACACCTGCTTTTGAGCTACAATACGATGACCAATCTTTGTAGGCATTGAACCCTGCTGTCGATGCAATATTAATAATCAGCGTTTTTTGATTATTTTTCAGCGCGTATTTACTTACTAAATACGTACCAATTAAATTCACTGAAATATCTTGTATCCACTCAGCTGAATCGGAATCGAGTAATCGATTGGGGTGAATGCAGCCTGCATTATTTATTACGACATCAAACTGTTTACCTTCGAAATAGTTTGCAACATCAGAGTCTTGCGTTACATCTAACTGTTTTCGCGAAACTAAGGTAATATCAAAAACATCCCTAAACTCATTGGCAAAGCTTTGCGCCCAATCGCCTCCACCACCAGTGATTAAAATTGATTTATTAGACGATATCTGGGTTTTCATGTTTATCCGACTTATCTATTAAGTTTCTATACTGATCGTAAATACGTTCTTTTAAGTTTGAGCTACTAACACCTGCACCGTATGGGAAATAAAATACTTTAACACCGAGATCGCGAAGGTAATCATATTTACCACGCCAATCATCGCCCACAACAAAAATATCGATATTCAGATCTTTAATGCGCTGCGTATGTTCTAACGAACGCTGTGGAATAACTACATCAGGATATTTTAGTGCTTCAACAATCGCAATACGCTCTTCAAACGGAACAGCAGGTGGATTTTTATAGCTGCACACAAGCTCGTCAGTGCTCACCCCGACAATTAAGGTATCACCAAGTCCTCTGCCGTATTCAATCATTTTCAAATGATTGCGATGAAACAAATCAAAGGTACCTGAAACGTAGACAATTTTACTCATAATATATACTTTTAACTCATGTTAATGTGAGATTAAATAATCACAAATACGCTCTGCCGATTTACCATCAAGCTTACCAACGTATTCATCACATATTTGCTTTCTTATTGACTGTTTGATATGCGGGTTTTTAACCGCATTTTTAACTAACTCGTAAAGTTCTTGATAATTAGCTGCTCGATCACATAATTCATTGAAGACCTCAATACTTTCATCAATTCGTTTTTTAAAACGAAAAGAAAATATACCGCGATAACCCCAACGAAGCTTGTAAAAGTCACACCAGATAACCGGTTTATTTAGCGCTGCGAATTCAAAAATTGCAGACGATGCATCTGATAACATAACATCTGAAATCGCCATAAATTCAAGCAAGTTGTATTCATCAACCCTTGCTAAATATACATTATCACTTGCTGCCCAAGATTCTAGTATGGCTTTTTGTTTAGAATAACGATGCTTAGTCAGCGAAAAAAAATGAGGCTTAAGAATAACATTATAGTCCGCATAATCACTCGCAAAGTTCGCAGAAAATAATTCAATTGAACTAGGGTAAAACGTTGGCGCATAAAGAATAGTTGGTTTGGATTCATCTAAACCAAGAGAACTTAATGAGATACTGAGTGAGCTGCGATTGATAGCAGGGTCCAACTTGGCATAGCCACTATCGACAAAATTACCATTGGGAAACATGGCTTGCAGATTACTCAGGCGCTTTTCACCTTCAACAAATCGCACAGTGGTTGGATTTTTAGATACATCATAATAACAACTTTTCGGGCCGACACCGTGTTGCATCAATACGGTTTTACTCACTGTATGGAGCTGTTCTAAATCCGCAACGGCATTGCCAAAGACTAACCAATCTGCTTTTTGCGCTAAGTAATGGGCTAACGCATCTTGCCAATTGTGTACAATTTTAATAGTTAACTTGGTCTCGTTTAATGCGCTCTCAATAATGCGGTTTAAATCTTCGTCGTCAGTTTTGTAGCCAACCAATTCAATTTCTGTGTTGTGCGCTTTGAGTGCATCAATTACCGGTAAATACTGCGGTAAATAATACAGATGTTGAATATCAAAAATAACCTTCATTGAACTGCCTAAACGATTTATGTGACATTTTTATGATCTCACAAAAACTTAACATCAGGCAAAGTTTTTTAATTGAATTTCCAATAATTGAGTTTTTTTCTTAATTTAAGATTACGCAATAAATTGAGTGGTTTCTTTTTTGCGGTGGTGAGATGCCCTTGGAGCACTTGCTCAACTGCTTCGAGTACGCGAGCACTCGAATTGCCATCTCTGTAAGGGTGAAGTTGCTGGATATAATCGCTGACATTTTTTTGCAAACAGGCTGGATACTTAAGGGCATAATCCAGTTTTTCCGCAAGTAATGCGGGGTCAGTAAAATTCACCATATGTGGTTGTGGGTCAATATTGTTAAAGGTCACTACCGGCTTATTTTGAACTATAAACATTTGAATGACCGATGATGTATCGCACAACATAACATCTGCTTGCTTTAATAACGGTAAAACATTGTCAGTCTCAACAAAGGTTAAGTGTTCACTTTCAAGTGTTTTATATTGCTGAATAATCTGTTTTGGCATTTTTGGATGAAATTGAACAAGCCATTGCCACTCACCTGTTGCACTTTCTTTTTTCACTTGCTCAAATAAATGAGGCGCACAAGTTAAATTGCGTGAGAACGTAGAACACATTAATACGGTTTTCTTAGTCTTTGCCTCATTAGCTTTTGATGTAGCACCCTCAACTTTATCAAATAAAGGATCAAGTGTTGGCCAGCCAGTTTCTACCACATTAAAATAGCCATGTTTTTTTGCTAATTGTGAAAATACCGATGTAGTATTTGGGCCTTGTGTACAATAAAGATCAAAACACTGACGAATATTAAAATGGTCATTTTTGCCACGGCGATTTAATTTTCCCGCATCAAAACCGTGAAATACCGCAACTTTAAGTCCTGGAAAAAATCTTGGCACCATATTGCCTGGCACAAATACCGCATCTGGGTGATAGACCTTAACGTCATCTACTGTCTTAATATGACGTTCATTCTCTTTTAAATAACGTGCATTAACCTCATCCCCCCACAAAAACCAAGCCACCTCATCACCGCGACGAATAATTTCTTGTTGTAATGGTCTTAAAATAGCGTAACTGTAGTTTTGAGATATGAAAAACAAGTATTTGCGCACTGCACCGGGATCCATTCGTTAGCTGTTACAACCAATAATACTTAACATTTAATGATCTATTCAACGGCATAAATAAACATTTTGACGTTTTAACTATGTTATTATCAATTTTTCGTGAATTTTGATAGTAGTATGAATAAGCGTTATTTGATGTTTGTAATGCAGCCTTATAGCTATGCTATTTTAAGGCCTTTGCAGTCTGCAATATTAGCTCGTGGTGATGAGGTGGCTTGGTTTTTATCAGGAAATGATGTAAATGCAGCCAGCTTAACTGAACAAGAGCATTACTTATCCACTATTGAACAGGTAAAAGCATACAAGCCCGACGCGGTATTTGTGCCAGGCAATGTTGTGCCTGACTTTATTCCAGGCGCTAAGGTACAAGTATTTCACGGTTTAGAATACAAAAAGAAAGGCCACTTTGCGATTCGAGGCTTTTTTGATCTTTATTGCACACATGGGCCTCTCACCACAGAGCCTTTTCAAAAATTAGCAAAAAAGCATGGCTATTTTAATGTAGTAGAAACCGGCTGGCCAAAATTAGATCCTTATTTTGATTACGCCAGATGCATCAATGACAAACCAGTAATACTGTATGCGCCTACTTTTTCACCCAGCTTATCTTCTTTACCTCATCTTTTTGAGCAGATAAAGCTGTTGGCTCAATCGAATAAGTTCAAAATTGTCATTAAGTTTCACCCTAAAACCAAAACTGAATGGCAACAACTTTATCGCAGCTATAATAATGACAATTTAATTATCGATAATGGTGATAACTTAATTCCACTTATCCAACAAGCTGATATTGTAATTTCTGATACATCAAGTGCTGTGGATGAAGCATTATTGATAGGTAAACCCGTTATTACTTTTAATAACTCATCACCTCAAGCAGCATTAATCAACATAGATAAGCCTTCAGACTTGAACATAACCATTGATAAAGCACTCAATTTGTCTGATGGTCATCAAGAAGAGATAGACAACTACATAAAGCAAGTTCACCCATACCAAGATGGTAAAAGTGCTGAACGAGTTTTGCAGGCTGTTGATGAATTATTGATAAGAGGCGTAAAACGCAAACCGCTTAATTTGATAAGAAAATATAAAATCAGAAAGCTTATGAAATACTATAAATTAGGTTAACACTCGAGAAGTTGTTAATAAAAAAGGCGCCGAGGCGCCTTTTTTATTCTTTCTAAGCTTTATAATACAGCAAACTTAATTACAAATAATATTGATAGAATCCAAACACTAATACTTACTTCGTCGGCACGATTACACATCACTTTTACTGCTGTATAAGCAATAAAACCGAGCGCAATACCATGCGCGATAGAAAATGTTAGTGGTGTCATTAATAGTACAACAGCAACCGGCACAGCTTCTGTCATATCATCCCAATCAATCAGTTTTAAATTTTGTAGCATCAATACAGCAACATATAAAATTGCTCCAGCTGTTGCATAAGCCGGAACCATTGCTGCAAGTGGCGCAAAAAATAGCATTAGTAAAAAGCATAAGCCTACTACAACCGCGGTTAATCCCGTTTTGCCACCAACCGAAACACCCGCAACAGACTCAATGTAAGAGGTCGTGGTTGAAGTACCAAGTGTGGCACCCGCAATTGTTGCACAGCTGTCAGCGCTCAGTGCACGGCCCATACGCGGAATATTGCCCTTCTCATCTGAAAAACCGGCTTTTTGTGAAACCGCCACTAGCGTGCCGGAAGTATCGAATAGATCCACGAAAAGAAACGCAAAAATAACACTTAACATGGACAGTTCAAGCGCACTTGCAAAGTCTAACTCCATCCATGTCGGTGCCAGAGATGGTGGCATTGATACAATCCCATTATATTCCACTAACCCAAGTGATAATGCGATTGCAGTCACACCTAAAATACTAAACAACACGCCGCTTTTAATATCTCGATATAACAGCGCTGCGATAAAGAAAAAGCTAATAATCGCAAGTAACGGACCTGCTTGTGAAATATCGCCAAGCTGCACTAAGGTTGCAGGACTTGCCACAATAATTCCTGAATTTTTAAGGGCAATCAGTGCTAAGAAGGCACCAATACCTGTGGCAATTGCTCGTTTTAGCACTAATGGAATGGCATTGATAATCCATTCTCTAACCTTAAAGAGGCTTAACAGTAAAAATATAATGCCTGAAAAGAACACCGCCGCTAGCGCACTTTGCCAGCTATAGCCCATACCAAGCACCACACCATAGGTGAAAAACGCATTTAACCCCATACCCGGAGCAAGTGCGATTGGATAATTTGCCCAAAAGCCCATAATAAAACAGCCAATCGCGGCAGCTAAGCAAGTGGCAACAAATGCTGCGCCTTGGTCAATACCTGCTTCGGCAAGCATAGCAGGATTAACAAATACTATGTAAACCATAGTGACAAATGTGGTGATCCCAGCGATCACTTCACGTTTAACCGAACTGCCTTGTTGGTTTATTTTAAAAAGTTTTTCGAACATGATTTAGCTACTGTGTCTTAAGGGGAACGTGATCATACCAGTGACACACAAATAATTAAATTTTTAAGTCATTGAGCGATCAAATTAACTGAAAAATACAAAAGCTTCTAAACTAAATAAATGAACATATGTAAAGAGGCATCATGGAAAACACAAATCAACAATTAGAAATTGACTCATTAACCATCGAAGAAGTTGAGCAACTCATACTCTCAACATTATTGGCAATCAAAAAAGAACTAAGCCAAAAAAATACCAGATTGGAAATGAAAGACCCAGAACGCTTATTTGCAACTTCAGTGACCATGTCAAAAGCAAAAAATGATGTTGGAGCGGCAAAATACATGCGTTTTGCTGCGCTGCAAGGCCACGTAAAAGCGCAATTTTACTTAGGAATGATGTTCGCTAAAGGCGCAGGCCTGCCACAGAGCGTTTACCATGCTTATACTTGGTTATGTCTTGCTGAAAGCCAAGGGTCTATTGAAGCAGTAGAAGCCATTGGTAAATTACAGCCACTTTTGCAAGCTAAACAAGTTACGGACGCTAAAAAGCAAGCTGCTGATTTATATGAATATATTCATGACAATCAACTGCAAAGTGAAAAAATTGTGTAAAAAATAACAAATAATGCTTGAAACGAATTACTGTATAAACTACTGTATATAAAAATCTACTGTATATTTAAACAGGTATCGTTATGTTACAAGCTCAACACCTTTCAACACCACACACACAGCAAAGTGATGAACGTGCGACCAACAAACTAAGCGTTATTAATGTGCAAGATGACATTCAAGAAACGATGGCATTGATCGAAATCTTGCAAAAACATACCTGTGAGAATAAATGGACGTTACTCTTAGCGCCTGATGCGGTGCCAAGTAAATCGCTATTAGAAAGTTTATCGATTGACCACAGCAAGTTGCTCATCATTCGAAAGCGCCACTTAATCAATATTGAATATGTTGTCACTTCCGCATTGAAAAATGGTAATTTTGGCGCCGTGATTTCTTGGACAAATATGTTAGACGAAGTGACCTTGAGTGGACTTGCAGCCAACCAAAATCAATTTAATGGTTATTTTTATCACTTTTCAGCGAGTAAAGGGATAACTGCAAACATCAATATTTGTTAACATACACTTTTAATTTTTGATTAGAACCTATGTGCCATTGCGGAAATTCTCAAACGTTTGAAACATGTTGCTCTCCCATTATTAGTGGAGAAATAAAAGCTAAAAATGCTGAACAACTGATGCGCTCACGTTACAGTGCTTATTGCGAAAAAAATAGCGAATATATTCATAATACCTACGCTAACAGTAAACGTGCTGCTAACAGTGTTCGCGAAATTGCTGCATTTGCTGAGTTAGCAGATTTTATAGGCTTGACTGTATACCGCTTTGAAGAAAGCGATAACACTGCAATTGTGCATTTTAAAGCGGATTATCTTTGTGATGGCTACTACTGCCAATTAGAAGAAACTTCAAATTTTACTTTAGAAGATGGTGAATGGCGCTACTTAGATGGTACCCTCACTCCGCACACAGAACAAAAGATAGGGCGTAACGACAAATGCCCATGCGGTAGCGAAAAAAAGTTCAAAAAATGCCATGCGGCTTAGTATTTAAATACACGATTGAAAACATATCTCTGAAATGGCGATCACCTTGGTCGCTATTTTTTATTGAGCGCCCTATATTTTCTAAACATGCATGCTAGATAACAGTTTTTGCCTTACTTATTCGCTTTATTAAGCAACTGATGCGAAGTTATAGTCTTGGCTTTTCTCAATACTATTATAAAAACTATTCACATCCATTTGGTTATTCATTAAAGCCAAATTCTTTTCAATGATGATCTTTTTCTGTGTAGCTGGCGGGCAATTATCAATAACAGCTGGTGGAATATATTTCGTATTGTTTTTAACAGTGTAGGGCTCAGGGTTAAGGCACTCATTTAGTTGAATTGCTGATAACCCTTGTTCAAGCAACATTTTACAGTTATCTGAACCAATTAGGCCATTAAATGGCTCTGCTGCAAAGGGCTTTTTTGGTCCCGCAGCTATTTTAGCAAGTTGCAATAACGGATCTTGCGGGGGCTGTTTATCACTTTTTGGTAACTTAAATTGTGAAAAGTCAGTTGCGTCATGACTTAGCATGGCAAGTAAAAATGCAAAATCACTTTGACGATTAGTAGCAACACTATGAGAAAGTTGTTCGCCTAATTGCGTTTCATGTGTGATGATTTGTTCGATTTGCATTTTAAATAATCAATTTGTTTAATAACAAAGCTGTTATCGACAAAAAGTGAAAAAACTTTAGTTTTAACCTTTACTTAATTTTTTAGTTTGTTAATATTCGCCTCGTTCTCGTGGAGGGGTTCCCGAGCGGCCAAAGGGATCAGACTGTAAATCTGACGGCATTGCCTTCGATGGTTCGAATCCGTCCCCCTCCACCACTTCTCTTTTTGTTCCAAATTCCAAATTCCAAATTCCAAATTCCAAATTCCAAATTCCAAATTCCAAATTCCAAATTCCAAATTCCAAATTCCAAATTCCAAATTCCAAATTCCAAATTCCAAATTCCAAGCAAAATAGTTTCACTATTTAACTAGTCAAGTTTGTTTTTAAATGGTGAGAGTAGAACTTGCCTATATGAAATGGGTACTAAGACTTGGTTGAAATTTGATAGTTGTGATTGGTTTTCGAGCAGTTAAACAGTAATTTATAAAAAACACTTTACAGCGTGATAAAGCTTCTCTAATATTGCGCCTACTTCAGTGGAGGGGTTCCCGAGCGGCCAAAGGGATCAGACTGTAAATCTGACGGCATTGCCTTCGATGGTTCGAATCCGTCCCCCTCCACCACTTTCTTTCTGAAGTTTCATATCTTAAATATATCTAGTTCAAAGCCTTTGTTTTTCAACCATTTCTCTGCATTTAAATAGTCCGGATAAATTCTTTTCACAATTTGCCAAAAGCGCTTACTGTGATCCATCACTTGCAAATGTGCCACTTCATGAGCAACTACATAATCAATCACCCATAACGGCGCACTGGCTAATTGCAAATTAAACTGCAATCGTCCTTTTGAATCACATGACCCCCAGCGACTGCGAATGTGTTTTACACTCACTTTTGAAAAACTGACTCCTAATTTATTTGCCATGTGGCTTGCCTGGATTTCACAGTATTGAGTTAATCGCGTGCTGACAACTGACATTAACAGTTTAAGTTGCTTTTCTTGAGTGTGCTTGACCCGCTTAGACGTGTAAATCTGTATTATTGCATCATCAATAATAACCTCAGATTTTATCGCATGTTGCTCAAATCTAAGCGCATATGTTTGCCCTAATAAAACATAGTTCTGTTGCTGCAAAATAGAGTTAGCAACAGGCCTGTTTTGCTGATTTCTTAAATGTTTTTCAATCCAAACTTGCTTTGTAGAAAGCCAGTCTTCAACCACGTTAATTGGCAAGTAATAAGGTGCATATACCATTACTTGATTAAATTTGATTTTGATTGCGAGCGTTTTTCTTTTTTTACTACGTTTTAACTGATATTTGATCAACATTATTTTCTATTATGTTTAAATTGCTATAGTTATAACTACCTTGCGCTAAAACGAATATAAATGACCCAAATAAGCGAACACCCATTAAAGGACAAATCAATTCTGATCATTGATGATCAGAAATCATTTCAGAAATTACTCAAAGGAATGTTATTACAACTGGGTGCTAACAATATTGTATTTTATGACTCGGGTGAAGCGGCACTTAACAAAATTGATAAAAACTCCGTGGATATTGTCTTTATCGACTATAACCTTGGTCAAGGTAGAAATGGCAAACAATTCCTTGAAGAGCTGAAATATTTAAACAAACTATCTCGTCATAGTATTTCGATTCTTGTGACTGGAGAAAGTACACGGTCAGTTGTGCTTTCAGTACTTGAGATTGAGCCTGATGATTATCTAATAAAACCTTTCTCAACGGGCATGCTTAAAAAGCGGCTTAGTAAATTATCAGCGAGAAAAAAATTATTCTATGATGCGAATCAAGCCATAGAAGACAAACAATTAGCTGTTGCTGTTGAAAAATTTTTAGCACTAGCAGAACAGCATCCTCGTACTTCCCAGTTCTGCTTCAAACGAGCGTGCCAATTATATTTTGAGTTAGAAGAACATCAAAAGGCGTATGATCTACTCAGTCAAATACTTGAAAAAGCAAGGCCTACATGGGCACTTACATACTTGGCTCAAGCTTCGTTACTGTTAAAAAATTACGACGGTGCCATTCGCATATGTGATGAATTACTCGGTCAAAATCGATTTAATATTGATGCTCTCGATATTAAAGCAATTTGTCTCAATAAACTAAATCAGGGTAAGGAATCTCTATTTTTAATCGAGCAAAGCTGTAATATTTCACCACACTCATTTGCTAGACAGCGTAAATTTAGTGATATTGCACACGCTAATAATGACTATAATGCCTTTGTAAAAGCCCAAAATACCTTACTTTTAATGTCTCAGGGTACTGCATTTGCCCATATTGATTATCAATTAAATTATATTCGCGCCATATTCAATCAATTAGAAGCCGCAAATTCACAACAGGAAAGGTCTGAGTTAACCAATCAGATTAAATCTTCGCTCAAAAACGCACAAAGTGACTCAACAGTAGTTGAACAACAAACACTTTTTGATGAGTTTAAAACATTTTGTAAAGCACGTATGAGTGTTAGCGAAGGTGATTTTTTAGAGGCTAAAAAATTAATTGCACCACTGACTTCAGAACAATCTTTAAGCCACTCAGTACTTCCAGACTCGATTATCACCTTATTAGATCTGGGTGAATTTGATGATGCCAAAGCGCAGCTAGATAAATATCAATCTTCCAACCAACATAATAGCCAAATATTATCTCAATTAGCGCAACGTAACGCGTCATTAGCAGATAAACAAAGTCAGTTCGAACAATACAATAACCAAGGTATTGAACTCTACAAAAAGGGGAATTTCCAAGACGCTATCGTACAGTTTGAAATGGCACTTAAAATCGCCCCTATGAATACCGGCAGTGCGTTAAATTTGCTTCAGGCTTTATTGCAGCTACTTCCACGTGCAAACAAATCTGCTGACGTAATCTTAGAAAAATGCCAATACAATTTTACCCTTGTTGATGGCATGGCACTACCACCACAGCACGCTAAGCGACTTGAAGATCTTAAGTTTGAATACAACAAGTTAGCTAAGCTCTATAAGCAATAAAATTAGCAAAATAGAATCAAAGTGCTAGGCTTAAGTTATCTTAACTAGGTTGAATTTAAGCTATGAGTCATGCACCTAAATGCCAGTACAAATCGCCTGAAAATGAGCAATGCTCTGAGCTTGATATGGGGGGGGGTTATTGTTTTTGGCATGATCAAAAGTATGATAAAAGCGGCCTAGCATTAACAGAAAAACTTGAACGTTACGCGCAACGTGGCGGTTTGCTTAAAGGGCTTCAACTAAAACGCGCGGATCTAACCGGGCTGAACCTGGTGAATCATAATGGTCCACATTTTGATTTATCCTATAGCAACTTTTATCGCGCTAATATGCAAAATGCGCATCTTTATAATACATCCATTCGCAACGCTTCTTTAATGAAAGCCGATTTACGTGATGCTAATTTGCACTGTGCCAAATTAGAGGGGACCAATTTACTTGGTGTTAAATTAGTCGGTGCTCGTATTGATAATATGAAGCTTGGTCACACCCTACTTCAAGAAGATCTTGCTCGTAAAGCCGAAAAACAAAAGGACAGCGAAAAGGCTCTTGACTATTTTGAACAGTCTGAAGAAATATATCGTGACCTAAGAAACGCAGCTGAAAACCAAGGGTTATTGGAAGTGTCGGGCAAGTTTAATCATAAAGTGCTGATTATGCGCCGGCATCAATACCCTAAATGGTCACGCCATCGTTTTGCATCAAAATTTTTTGATGTGTTATGCGGCTATGGCGAGAGACCAGTCAACGTAATTTTCTTTTCGATGATGCTGATCTTACTGTGTGCCTTTGGTTACTTTATGTTTGGCGTTAATTTCAACGGTGAGACAATTCAGTTTAGCGCGACACAAAATACAAAAACAAATTTAATGGCACTTGTTAACAGCTTGTATTTCAGTGTTGTTACCTTCACCACGCTTGGCTATGGGGACATCACCCCACTCGGCTATTCGCGTTTAATTGCGGCTTTTGAAGCCTTTTGCGGTAGCTTTTCATTAGCCTTGTTCGTGGTTGTTTTTGTCAAAAAGATGACAAGATAACATTAACTCACATTGCCAATAATAAACAACATCATGAACACCATCGACAGCAATCTGAAGAAGAACAACTGCCCTTTTAAACTTCTTACTTGCTTGTTAGTTTTAAATACTTTCAGTTCAAGTGCTTTACAATATTCTCGACTAATCATCATAGGATCCTCATAGTATTGGGTTAAGCCCTATAACCACAGCCCAATTGGGCATGCTTACTAAGATACATGCATAATTGTGACCAAGTTTTACCGCTCACTACTATTTTCGTTCCATAACCTTGTGTCTTCACTAAACGTGCGTATTTAATTCCATTGTCAATCTTGGTAATACCTATACCTTAATTTCATTATCGGCAACACTGTTTGAAAATTAAGCATTATTATTGGCTTGAAATCGCTCAAACAAACCGGAATAACGCGATACGGTTTTCGCCATTGCTTTTTCCAATCCACCAGCGAGTGACAACAACTCAAATGTGGACTTAGCACGGGTAATGCCAGTGTAAACCAACTGCCGATTAACTACCGGAGAATTTGCCGGTAATACCATAGCAACGTCATTAAATTCAGAGCCTTGCGATTTATGAATGGTCATAGCGTAGACAATATCAAACTGGGGTAAACGGGTTGTAGAAATCAGCCTTTCCGCTCCTTGGTCATCAATGAAACTTGCCATTAATCGACCATTCTCGTCTTGGATTATTATGCCTATATCACCGTTAAATAAGTTTAATTGGTAGTTGTTTTCACTCACCATAATCGGCATGCCAATATAAAATGCACCTGTTCGCTTAATGAGGTTATTGTTAATTAACTGCTTTTCAATTTTAGCATTCAATTCATTGGTGCCGTAGGGACCAACACGTGTGGCACACAGTATTTGATAAGTCGAAAATGCATTATGAATCTCAGTAATGGACGCCCCTTGATTTATCGCAGATAAATATACGGCATAATTATTCGCTGCACGTTCGACAAAGGCTTTAAAACCCTTCTCTAATGCGTTGAACTGTAAGTCACTATGATTAGCCGAATAGACTTGGTGTAACGCATTAATATCATTACTATTAACTGCTTTTGCTAAGCGGCCAATACCACTGTCGGATTTGAATCGGTGGCTTACTTGTAAAAAGGCCAAATTATCATTAAGTAAATAACCACTTTCTTGTGCAGCATGAAAAGAGGTATCAAATAACTGCGCAAGCGCTTTTGCTGTTGTTGCTGTGTAATGATGATCCACGCCTAACATCAATGGCTTACACAAATCAGACAAAACGTTACCAGTATCAACTGACGACAACTGATCTTTATCCCCTAATAAAATCACTCGGGCATGATCAGGTAGTGCATCAAATAGTTTAGCCAGCATCGCCAAATCAACCATAGATGCTTCATCTAAGATAACTAAATCAACATCTAATGGGTTTTGTTTGTTATGACGAAATTTAGTTGATAAATGGATCACGCCCAATAAACGATGAAGTGTTTGAGCGGTATCTGGAATATGCTTTGCAATTTGCGAATCAATCTTCAAAAACTGTTTCGCATTAGCAATTGATTCGCTTAATCTAGCTGCCGCTTTGCCTGTTGGCGCCACTAATTGCACTTTTAGAGGTACCTTGCTGTAGAGTGACTGCAAAATTGCTAATAGTTTGGTAACTGTGGTTGTCTTACCTGTGCCCGGCCCGCCTGAAATAATACAAAAGCGTTTAAGGCACGCTACAGCGCACGCCACTTTTTGCCAATCAATGTCGTTTGTTGGCTCAAAATAGCGTGCTAGTAAATTTTTTAATTGTTCAGTATCTAAATTAGTTTCTAACGCATTGCGCGAAGTAATCGCATTAACAAACACCTTTTCATAATCGTCATAGCGAGCAAAATAAAGGTTGTCGTTATAGAAACGCAAAGGCTTGTTGTCGCCCACAGCCATATGCGATGTCAGTAACTTTGTAAAATCATCTTGTAATGAAAAAGGGGTTTCTTTCTTGCCATGGGCTGTATGAATTAAACCAAATGGATCATTCCTATCGATACTAGAAAGTGGCAGACACGAATGCTGTGCTCTTATTGCGCGGCTTAATAGCAACACCAAATAAAATACGGGAGAATCTGCCTCTGGTACTAATATTTCAGCTAGTTGAATATCAAACGCATCGATTTTGTCATGTTCAATAAGTAACTTACGCATTAAATGTCCCCTTATCGAATAAACTATCGAGCGCTAACACTTGTTCGACACTGGGCGCATTGTAATAAACACCTTGTCCTGATGGCATACCGCGCATAAACAAATAAAAACTGCCGCCCAAATGGGTGTGAATATCATAATTACGAATGCGGCTTTTTAATAAACGGTGCAGTGCAACGGTATACAGTAAATATTGTAAATGGTAGTGGTGGGAACTCATGACACTTTCCATATTATCTTGGTTGTAATCATCCCCACTCTCACCTAGGTAATTGGATTTATAATCGAGAACATAATAGCGGCCGTCATAACAGAAAATTAAATCGATAAAGCCTTTTAACATGCCGCTGATGGTTGCCTGAGTGAGTGGCGTAAAGTGATCGCGGCTTTGTGCTAACAGAATCTCGTTAAGCTTATTAGTTACCAATGTTTTCACTGGCAGCATAAACTCCATTTCAATTAAACACTGCGCCATATCAAGTTCGCTCATCGAAATTGACAGTGGAGTTAATGGAGCTTTCAGCAAATTAACCATCCAGTTTTCAACTACACTTTGCCATTCACTCTCAATTTGATAAGCCAACAGCTGTTTTTCAACGACTTCACTAATAGGTAACTTTTGTTTAAACACCGGTGAGTTAGGAGCATTAAAATCAATTTCTTCCATAATAGCGTGTAAGCAACTACCTGCATTCGCCCCTTTCGGAAAACTAAATTCGTTTTGCACAAGATTATTTGCAGCCGCTTGCCAATCAAGCAAATGCATTTCATCACTGGCACCTTGTTTATAATCAAACGCTTCGCTATCACCATGACTTACCTTTGTAAGTGAAGAGAAGCTGGTTAATCGCCACTGATTAGGCACAGCGTGTTTTTTTTGTTTAACTAAGCACTCAGTATCGTCGGTGCTCTCTAAGGTATAAACCTCAGCTGTTTCAGGCTCAGAGTAACAACTTGCAGTTAATCCAGAATGCTCAGCACAAAAACTGCTGAGCTGTGCAAACCAATCATGGCCAGTATCGATATCATCTTTATCAAACAACAGGTGTCCAAGCGGGGTTTTGCTAATACCAGGGTTTTTACTTCGGCCGTCTTTACAGTTATAAAGTCCCACTACTAAGTAGTGAACAGCACGCGTAAGTGCTACGTAGAGCAAACGCAAATCTTCAGCAAGGCTTTCTTTATTGGCAATAGCTTTTGCATTTTCTGATGGGCTTAAATCATAAATAAGTGTGCCATTTTCATCGTGGTAAACCGCTTCGCTGTTTTCTCTAAAGCTAGCGACAAACGGCATATAAACCACAGGGTATTCAAGGCCTTTTGAACCATGCATCGTCACAATATTAACCAGTTGCTGGTCGGTTTCTAAGCGAAGCTGCGATCCTTCTGCGGCAAATTTAGTAATTTGATCATGCAGCCAATGTAATAAACGATGATAGCTATTCAATGACAACTGTTTTTGCTGTAGTAACTCACCTAAGTGGCGAATATCAGTGAGTAAGCGCGCGACGTCCCAGCCTTTTTGTTGCCAGCGGCTCGGCAGTGCGTTTTGCTCAACCAATGACTCAATAACCGCCATCACGCCTTTTTGCTGCAGCAGTAATTTAAGTGCAGCAAAGGTATCTAAGGTGTCTTCCCACGCTTTGGTATTTTGCGTAAGTTGATGCACATCTGCATAGTTAAGCGCAAAAAGCGGCCCAACTAACACGCCACGAAAAGTTGCTTCATTGTAGGGTGCAAGTAACGCAGACAAAAACGTTAATAAATGACTTGCTAAGGGCGTTTCAAACACACTGTCACGAGAGAGAAACACACTGGCAACACCTAGTTTTTGCAGCGCCGTTTTGATCATATTTGCTTGGTTTCTATCACGCACCAGTACCGCAATATCACTGGCTTTAAGTGGTGTTTTTTCTATTACGGCACGTTTATCTTTTCCAGCTATCAGTAACGATGAAATTTGGGATGCGCAAATGGCGGCGAGTTGATTATCCCCCGTACCTTTAGCAATCGTGTTTTCCAATTCATCAAGTACACAAAAATGAATGCCTGATTTGCCTTTACCATCAACAAATAAACCGTCTTCTTCACTTTTGCCAAAGGCATTTACCTTGGCAAAAGGAATGTCTTTATTGAAAATAAAGCTATCTTCTTTCAGCGAGAAAATACTATTAACACCATCAACAATCTGCTTGGAAGAACGATAGTTGGTATCAAGCGTATAATGGCTATCAATGGGGACTTGGTGCTTAGCATCAATGTAGGTAAATATGTCAGCACCACGAAAGCCATAAATAGCTTGTTTCGGGTCGCCAATCATAATTAGTGCATTGTCTTTGTCTGACACGCTGCTATTGCGTAAATAGATATTGGCAAAAATGCCATATTGTATTGGATCAGTATCTTGGAATTCGTCAATTAACGCCACTGGGTACTGCGCTAAAATAGCATTGGCCAGTTCCCCGCTTTTGTTACTTTCAAGTGCTTGGCTTAAGTTCTTTAGCAAGTCATCAGGGTTAATCAATTGATGCTTTTGCTTTTCGCTTAAAAGCCAATCGACTAAGTAATGATAGGCACTAATTAAAATTGAAACAGGCAACGCAGCTTCGGCTTTTTCTTTAAGCGCGCTTAATTCGTCAAACTCTGTCGCAAGCGTATGAGTAACAGGTATTTTATCTTTTAAATAATTGCCTTTATCGGCAAATGCTTGCTCACCCCAAATTTCAAAGGAGCGTTTAGAAGCACCTTCAAAGATAACCTCATCACTTTCACAATAGGCCTTTAATAAACCCAAGTTTTTACTGCTCGCAATTGGTTTAGACTTTTTAAACGGCGTATTTTCAATAAAACCAATAAATTCTTGGGCTAACACTTTGCTTTTTAAGTTTTTAGCTTTTTCATGTAATTGGGTTTGCAACAATAATGCATCATCAAAGCTGTATTGCGGGGTAATTTCGATGCCTGTGCGACTGAGCAAACCAAACAAGTTTTTTAGAATGATATCTGGGGATGCAAAACAGTTGGTGACGGCTGCGTAGCTTTGTTTATTGAGTGGAAATACAAACTGACGCCAGAAATCTTTAATCGCCGTTTCAAGCAACTCACTTTGATCCATAATGAACTGCAAGTTAAACGCCATACCCGATTCAAACGCATGTTGCTTTAGCATGCGTTGGCAAAAGCCGTGAATGGTAAATATTGCTGCATCATCAAGGGATTTAACAGCACTATCAATGCGATAAAACGCGCTGTGGTGGTCGTCAATCAATTCAAACAGCTGGTTAACCACCTCGTCTTTTGTGTCTTTACCCAGCAGTTTATCGCGCAGAGTAATTAAGCGTTGGCGCACCCGGTCTTTAATTTCAGCGGTGGCGGCCTCGGTAAACGTCACAACCAGAATTTCTTCGATGCTAAGCGGCGTTTGTTTTTCACCGTCTTTGCTAAAGCCCAGTAACAAGCGTAAATAAAGTGCAGTAATGGTGTAAGTTTTACCTGTACCCGCACTTGCTTCTATTAAGTTCGCGCCACACAGTGGCATTGCCATTGGATTAAGCTTTTGCATATTTATGCTCCGTGATAATGGCATCGATTGGTGCAAGGTAAGTTTCTGTTAATGCGATAAATTCATCTGCCACACTCGCAAGCGTGGAGAAATCGAGTGAAATGTAGGGGTCACTTACCTCGTTGCGGCCAACAAACGGCGTACCAGAAAATACCGCTTCAGCTGAAGCAAGCTCTCGCTTTTGTAAATAACTAAAGCCGGCATTAGCGAAAAACGGTAACGGACGCGTGAAGATTTGTTTAAACAGCACTACCCACTTTTCTAATAGCGCATACGCTTCTTGCTGTGTTAATTGTTGGTATTCCAAATAACCATTTAACGATAAAAACAAGGTGGTATTCACATTACCTGATGCACAGCCTGCAAGGTGATACAAATACCCTGCTATTTTATCTTTCGCTTTTAATACACCTGTTGGCCGATAGAGGTATTGATTGGCAAGGGATACTGATTTTAATGTGCCATTAAGCTCTAGTTGATCGAATGCTATGTTTACACGGATTAGTTCGTTCTCTTGCGCTTTATGAGTTATTACTTGATGTCGTTTCAATTCAGATAAGAGTGGCGTTACTACATTAACCATACTATCGAGTGCTAGTTCTGCGCCTGCTCCTTGGGGTAAATCACCTCGGGCAATAAAGGCATCAAGGTTCGGTGTATTTTCAAGGTAATCTTGTTCAATTATTTCTTGATAATAGCGATAGCGTGTTAAGCCATCTAACACAAAGGTTTCATCATCTTGATTGTTATATTGATAATCACCTAAACGAGCACCTATGGTATGGCGATAAAAGGATTGCTGAGGTGTAAGCAATTGCTGAATAAACATAGCAAGGTCAACTTGCGTATCTAATTCAGGTGAAAGCGGTTCGCAATCCATATTGCTCAATTGTTCTTTAGGTAACCAAATCGGGTTATAGCTTTGTATTGTTGAAGCTTGATAATAAGCAGGGTTAAACGGCTGCAAGTAATGATTCACCGTGAGTGAGTCTAAAAGTTCATTTTCTGCATGCGAAAATACGCGCGCTAAATAATCCGTAAGCTCGCTCACCAACACACTCGGGAGACGTTCTGAGTTATCAACGCACGAATTGCCCATATAACTTAGGTACACATGGTCGCGCGCACTTAATAACGCCTCAAGGAAGAGATAACGGTCGTCCATTTTACGTGAACGGTCACCTTTTTGTGGTTTACTGTGTTGCAATAAATCAAAGCCGAGCGGCTGCACACTGCGCGGGTAATCACCATCATTAAGTCCTAAAATACACACCACTTTAAATGGTACAGCGCGCATTGGCATTAAAGTACAAAAATTAACTTGCCCCATAAAAAAGCGCTGACCAACACCTTTTTGCATTAGCTGTTGCTTCAAATTGTGTACCATTAAGGTTTGAGAAACCTGACCACTATGATCGCCATTGTCGAAATGCATTAGCATTTTCTCTAATGCTTTTTGAATAAAGCTTAAATCATTACTTTGACTGGCGTCAGTTGCATAAAAGCGCATCGCCAATTGCTGTAACTGTGCTACTTTCTCAGCTAAATTCCCGCTAACTTTAAGTGCGCTTTGCGTGTCTTCTAGGGCATCGAAAAAGTGAATAAGCTTTGCCAGCGTTTCCACTGCCATGCCTTCAACTTCATCAGCAGCATAAAGCGTATTAAATTCGGTGGTTTCATCTTTCATCGCAAAGCCAAGTACTAAACGAGAAAGCCCTTGTCGCCAACTGTTAATATCGATTTGGGGTTGGTTAAATTCACCTTTATGCTGACCATCAATACCCCAACGAATATTCACTTGTTCTAACCAATAGCTAATTTGATTAAGCTCTTCACTGGTAATGTCGAATTTTGCTGATATTTCGTCAACTTGTAATAAGTCGAGAATATCAGAAACATAAAAACGGCATGACCCCAAGTCGGCAAGCTTGATAAAGCTGTTCACAATCGGTTTTTCTTGTTCCACGCCTAAATCGGATATTGCAAACGGGATATAACGATTGTCTTTGGCACTGCCAAACACCGCTTCAATATAAGGGCTGTATTGCCCAGAATCTGGCATCATCACAATAATATCACGCGGTGTCAGATCGGGGTTTTGATCAAATAAGTTGAGTAGATGATCGTGCAAAGCCTCAACTTCACGCAGTGCATTATGACAACGTGCAAACATCAATGACGGTAACTGTGAGTTTTCACTAAACGGCAGTTTACCCTCATCTGAAACAAACCAGGTTGGATCGCTGGCCAATGGTACGCCTTTAAAGGCTAATTCAAAAATCTCTTGCTGTAATTTTCCGAGCAAATTATCTTCAAATTTTTCAATATACAAATCTGTCCACTGTGCATCGAGTTCTACTAATTGCTCTAAATATTCTCGCCCTAACTTACCCCAGGAGGCTAACAGTGGATTACCAACAATATAGTAATCTTCGCCCTCAGCATCGATACTCGGCTTTACTTCATAATTGGCAATGATTTTTGCTTTGGTTTTTTCATCAACCACATCGCCCCAATAATGTTTACTTGGGTTGCACAAATAAATATATACATCAATGTGCTTTGCCAATGCTTCAAATACTTCCAGTTGTTGGCTTGGAATTGCAGAAAGCCCAAAAATATATAAATTTTCATGGCTAAGTGAAACCGGCTTAGTTGAAAGAGCACTGATTAATTCTTGATGCAAATTAGCTCGGTGATACGGGTTTTGCCCCAAAGTTTGAGTGTGTTCAACTAATTTACGCCAAAGAATTGGCTGCCAAGGTGCAATGGATATATCGACATCAGCTAATTCATCATTCCCTTGTTGCCAACTTTCTAACCACTGTGGGCGATACATTAAATATTGGTCAAACGCATCGGCAATTTTTTCACATAATCCAAATAAGCGCGTGTCACTATCAAGTGCCGTTTTAGTCTCAATTAAATACTGCTTTAACAGAGAGAATTCCGTTTGTTCTAAACAATTTGGTAAAATGTTAAACAGCTTCCACGCCATATTATTTTTATTAAATGACGAATCTTCCGGTACATCAGGCAGTAAATTTTGGTACAAACGCCAGATATAACTGGATGGCAATACATAATCAATTTGCGCAGTCACACCATGTTGCTCGGCAATCAGTACTTTCAACCACTGTGCCATCCCCGGAGATTGCACTAGCACTTGCTCTTGGTCAAAAATGCTGGGATTGGGACTGTGCAGTAACGACTGGGATAAATGAAGCTGAAGCGCTTCCATACGATTTGATTGAATAATATGCAGCATTTTTAGAACAAACTAACTAATTGGTTTACCTTATATTAATTTAAATAAATGCGGCTGACTATGAAAGAGTAAAAAGCTAACGTGCCGCCATTCTTTTTGTTAGACTAAATGCATTTACACACCCATAAATAATTTAGGTGAACAATGAAAGTAATCAGTTTTAATATAAACGGCTTGCGTGCCCGTTTACACCAACTGCAAGCCGTAATTGATAAACATCAACCTGATGTTATCGGCTTACAAGAAATAAAAGTACATGATGAAGCCTTTCCGGTTGCTGATGTGGAAGCAATGGGTTATCACGTGGCCTACCATGGCCAAAAAGCACATTATGGTGTTGCCGTATTAACCAAGCAGGCGCCTATTGCCATTGAAAAAGGTTTTCCAACTGATACCGATGAATCGCAAAAACGTATGATTATCGCAACGGTAGCGGATAAAAATGGTAACCCAGTTAAAATCTTAAACGGTTACTTTCCGCAAGGGGATAATATTGCCCATGAAACTAAATTCCCATATAAGCGTCAATTTTATGCTGACTTAATGACTTACCTAGATGATCATGATCCAAATGAACAGATTATCGTAATGGGTGATATTAATATCTCACCAATTGATTTAGATATTGGTATTGGCGAGCCAAACAAAAAACGTTGGCTTAAAACCGGTAAATGTTCATTCCAACCAGAAGAGCGTGAATGGTTAGCGCGTTTATTAGATTGGGGATTAGTGGATACCTTTAGAGCGTTAACACCTGATGCCACTGAAAAATATTCGTGGTTTGATTATCGTTCGAAGGGCTTTGACGATAACCGCGGCCTGCGGATTGATGTTGTGCTGGCAACCAAAGGGCTTGCTGAAAAGTGTGTCGAGTCAGATATTGATTACGAACTACGCGGCATTGAAAAACCATCGGATCATGCACCAATCTGGGCGACATTCGATATTTAAGTGACTTAACCTTAGGTATGCTTTGTGGAATTTGATTTAGCTGAATTAACATGTTTACTGTTATTTGCTATTGCGCTGATTAAATCGCTCGACACTAAAACACGCCGCATTTTATTTAGCAATCAAGTTGTTCAGCGAAGTGTACTTGCCATCAGTTTAATGCTGGTGGGGTTTTGGTCTTTAAAGGCTGGGCTTTATCCTGGCCTTGATATTCATGTTTTGGCACTAACCGGCGTAACGCTTACACTTGGCCCTCGCCTCTCGATAATTGCCGCGGCACTTAGCCATAGTTTACAACTGGGTCTTGGTTTAGTGCCTATTGAGCAAATAGGCAGCTATGCCCTGCTCACTTCCTTAGCACCAATCTTATTTAGTTATGCGCTCTTTTTGCTGTGCTATCAGTATGTTACTCGCCATTTATTTGTTTATATTTTTGTAAATAGCTTTTTAGGGGCAGGCCTTACCGCCATTTTTCATATTGTTTTAATGACTGGCTATCATTATTTCTCCGGTCATTATGATTGGCACACCCTATTTGATAACTACACGTTCTTGGCAAGCCTAATATGGTTTCCTGAAGCGACTATCAATGGCATGGCAATGACGGTACTGATAATTTACCGCCCGCATTGGGTAAGAACTTTTTACGATAACGAGTATTTGGCAAGATAAGTCTCTTTTTACAATAAAGAGAATTAACCAAGGCAATGTCTATTTTTCAATTGCACACCTCGAATCCATTGCGGGTTTAGGGTTATAATCACTCCATTATTTTCTGCTTTGCTATGCTAATGTCACAAATCTATTTTTGCCCACTTTGCCAAACACCGCTTTCAGATGAGACACATCGTCTTATTTGTAGCAATAACCACAGCTTTGATAAAGCCAAAGAAGGCTATGTTAATTTACTGCCGGTACAAAATAAAAAGAGCAAAGATCCTGGGGATAATAAAGACATGGTAATTGCACGCCGTGAATTTTTAGCGCGCGGCTATTATGATTTTTTACGTGCAGCAATGTGCCAGCAAATAAACGGATTAGCAGGTGAAAATACTTTGTTAGATGTGGGCTGTGGCGAAGGCTTTTACACCCACAAGTTTAATGAGTGTAATAATGTGATATCAACGTATGGCCTTGATATTTCAAAACCTGCGGTAAAATACGCAGCTAAACGCTTTAAAGACTGCCACTTTAGCGTTGCCTCGTCGTCAAATGCCCCATTTGCGGAGAATGCGTTTGATATTGTCACTAGTGTATTCTCGCCACTTTTTGATAAAGAGTTGGCACGTCTAACCAATGACAAGGGTACACTTATAATCGCAAGTCCGGGTGACAATCATTTAACCGAGTTAAAAGCACTTATCTATAAAGAGGTTAATCCGCATCAGGTCGTTGACACACCTGCTGGCTTCGAGCTATTAAATCACAGCTTACATACTGAAGTGGTTGAGCTTGAGCTTGAAGCATTAACTGAGCTGATAAAAATGACACCGTTTGCTTGGAAGTTTAGGCCGGAGCATTGGCAATCGCTTGAGCAAAAAGTACCTTTTAAAGTGACTTTGTCATTCTACGTAAGTAAATTTAAAAAAGTGAACGCTTAACCATAACGCTCAAGCAAAAGTGTCGCTTAAATGCGACACTTTAGTTAATAGTTGGCGTAATTAAAAAATTTCGCGCTTAAAGGCATTATCCATTTTTTCATACACTTCTTTAAGCAAATACGCCAAATCACCATAGCGCGGTTTAGTAATTGATACTGGAGGCTCTACGCCGTGTTCCGTCATTTTGCCGTACACCTCACGAAACCAAATAGCTTCTTGCGGAGGAAGCAAGGTATTTGCGCGTTTGCCCAACCAGTAAAGCCCTTGCACAGGCATAGAAAGTAAGAATAAGGCAAACGTTAAAGCTTGGGGTAAGTAATCTAATGATAAAAAAGTAACTTGTACAAATATACTCAACACAGCAAGTAAAGGGACCACCCTAATTGCCAAATTTGTTGCTTTGATTACACGAAACTCTAAAAAAACAGCACCCAATTTTGGCTCTAGCGGCCATGTTTTGCTGTAATGATGCCCATCAGAAATTTGCGCTAACATAGATTTTTGCATTACCACCTCGAAATTGCATTGAGCCTCTATAATTACCTAACGGAAAAGTAATTTTTAGGGTAAAATTGCAACTATTAAAGTCAAGTATACCATAGTCTGAAATGACTGCCGAAAAATCTGTTTAAGGAAATTATTATCTATGTCGCACAATGTGCTCGTACTAAATTGTGGAAGTTCAAGTTTAAAATTTGCCATTATTGACGCAGCCTCTGGCACTACAAGCCTAACAGGTCTTGCCGAGTGTTTATCACTTGAGAATGCTTCTCTCAGTTACAAACTTAATGGCAAAAAGTACAAAATAGACTTACCAGAAGGCGCACAACACGACGCTGCAATCGCAGAAATAGTTAGTTTAATTAAACAACAGCATTTAGATGATAGCTTAATTGCAGTAGGCCACCGTGTTGTTCATGGTGGTGAAGCATTCACTGGCTCTGTTGTTATCGATAATGCGGTTATTAATGGTATTGAAAACAATGTTGCCCTAGCCCCACTTCATAACCCTGCTAATTTAATGGGTATTCGTGCTGCACAAACGGCTTTTACAAATTTACCGCAAGTGGCAGTATTTGATACGGCGTTTCATCAGAGCATGGAAAAACAAGCCTATCTCTATGCGCTTCCATTATCACTTTACAAAGAGCATGGTGTTCGCCGTTATGGTTTTCATGGTACAAGCCACTATTTTGTTGCAAACGAAGCTGCCAAGTTAATCAATAAACCAATTGAACAAAGCGCGATTATCACTGCGCATTTGGGTAACGGTTGTTCGGTGACTGCAGTTAAAAACGGCAAAAGTGTTGATACCAGTATGGGGCTTACGCCCCTTGAAGGTTTGGTAATGGGCACGCGCTCAGGTGATTTAGATGCCGGGCTTTATAACTATTTATCGTCGACACTCAACTACTCAAATTCGCAAATCGACGCAATGCTTAATAAACAAAGTGGCTTACTTGGTTTAAGTGAACTTTCAAGCGATTGTCGTGAAATTGAAGAAGCCGCGGAAAAAGGCCATATGCAAGCGAAGCTTGCGCTAGACGTATTTTGTTATCGCTTAGCAAAATACATTGCCTCATACGTTGTGCCTCTTGGGCAATTAGATGCCATTGCCTTTACGGGCGGCATTGGTGAAAACTCCTCCCTTATACGCGAGAAAGTCATTAACTTACTTAGTTTCTTTGCGTTTGATCTTGACCATGACGCTAACCTAGCAGCGCGTTTTGGTAACGCTGGGGTGATTGCAACCAACCCATTAGGCGCCAAAGTGTTGGTGATGCCCACTAATGAAGAATGGGTTATAGCAATGGACGCTCATAAACTTGTGGAGGCACAATAATGTCTCATCGCATTATGCTTATTCCGGTATCTACCGGAGTTGGTTTGACGTCTGTCTCAGTTGGCTTGGTCCGCGCGCTTGAAAAAAAGTCAGTAAAAGTAAACTTTTTCAAACCAATTTCACAACCCCGTGGAAAAAAAAGCGGCCCAGAATTATCTTCTGAAATTGTAAAAATTGGCTCTACCATCAACCCAGCTCCTTCAATTGATTTACATACCGCAGAGCAGATGATTGGCGATGGCAAAACTGAAGTATTGCTGGAAGAAATTGTCGGTCGATTTGAGAAAAATGTTGGTAAAGAAGATGTCGCAATAATCGAAGGCATGGTGCCAACTCGCAAACAACCGTATGTTGGTCGTGTAAACCGTGAAATTGCTCAGACACTCGGTGCGCACATTGTGTTTGTTCTAACACCAAGTAACGACAATGTTGATGAGATAGAAGATCGTATTGAGCTCGCAGCCAGTTTATATGGTGGAGTTGAGCACCCTCGCGTACTTGGGTGTATCTTCAATAAAGTGAATGCGCCACTTGATGACGAAGGCAATATTCGAACTGATTTTATTGAGCCAAGCAATGATGAAAGTTTACAAAGTGAGTTAAACCGCATTGCATCACTGCCGCTATTTCGTAAAAAACCATTTAAGCTACTTGGTTCAGTACCTTGGTATCAAGATCTTGTCGCTCCACGTGTAATGGACCTTGCTAAGCATTTAAATGCTGAGATTTTAAATTATGGTGACATTGAACACCGCCGTCTGCGCAGCGTGACGTTTTGTGCCAGAACGGTATCAAACATACTCAATCACTTTTCACCTGGCGCATTACTTGTTACACCTGGCGATCGTTCAGATGTTCTTGTTGCTGCGTGTTTATCGGCAATGAACGGTACTAAACTTGGCGCGGTATTGCTTACTGGCGGTTTCAAACCAGAAGAGCGTATTTTGAAACTCTGTGAGCAAGCATTCGATACTGGCTTACCGATTATCTGCACTGAAAATGATACGTGGCGTACGTCGATTTTACTGCAAAGCTTTAATTTAGAAGTGCCTGTTGACGATGAGCAACGTATTGAAAAAGTGAAAGACCATAATGCTCGTCATATTGACAAAGATTGGCTTGATTCACTAACACAAGGGGTTGCACTCAGTCGGAAAATGTCGCCTCCTGCATTTAGACATTTATTATCGTCGACTGCTCGCGCTGCACAAAAAACCATTGTGCTACCTGAAGGCAATGAGCCTCGCACCATCAAAGCCGCTGCAATTTGTGGAGAGCGCAATATTGCACGTACTGTTTTACTTGGCGACCGTGAAGAAATTGAGCGTATTGCAGAACAACAAGGTGTTCAACTTAACGATAATGTAGAGATCCATGATCCAAACCAAGTTCGCCAAAATTATATTGCGCCTATGGTTGAATTACGCAAGCACAAAGGGTTAACCGAAGTAATAGCAGAAGAGCAACTGCAAGATAATGTTGTACTTGGCACCATGATGCTCGCCGAAAATAAAGTAGATGGCCTGGTTTCTGGCGCTGTGCATACCACAGCTAATACTATTCGACCACCGCTACAACTAATTAAGACCGCACCGAATAGCTCATTGGTTTCGTCTGTCTTTTTTATGCTACTGCCTGATCAGGTGCTGGTGTATGGTGACTGCGCCATTAACCCAGATCCGACTGCGGAGCAATTGGCCGATATTGCAATTCAATCAGCCGACAGTGCAGCCGCATTTGGTATTGAACCTCGCGTAGCCATGATTAGCTACAGCACTGGTACTTCAGGCACAGGGGATGACGTTGAGAAAGTACGTTTAGCAACGGAGCTTGCGCAAGCCAAGCGCCCTGACCTATTAATTGATGGTCCATTACAATATGACGCTGCTATTATGGAAAGTGTAGCTAAGAAAAAAGCGCCAAACAGTAATGTGGCTGGTAAGGCTACAGTGTTCGTATTCCCGGACTTAAATACCGGTAATACAACCTATAAAGCGGTACAGCGTAGTGCTGATCTCATTTCAATTGGCCCGATGCTACAAGGCATGCGTAAACCAGTAAATGACTTATCACGTGGTGCTTTAGTGGATGATATTGTCTACACCATCGCCCTAACAGCGATTCAGGCAACACAAGAAACCCGTTAATTGGGTAAAAATAGCCTTACAGTATTCAATATTTTTGATATTGTAAGGTTCTCTATCTAAACGATAAATGGGAGTTTTATGTCACAGCAAACGTTAGCCGTAATGCAAGAAACTTTTACGATACATAGTTTTGACGTAGACACACCTATTCCTGCTGCCGTTTATCAAACAAACGTGTTTTTTATCGCCCGTACTTACGATGAACTATCTGTCGTATGTCCATCCTATGTTCAATTGGAATCGAATGAGCAAGAAGACGATTGGGCAGCCCTTGAGGTACTTGGCCCGTTAGGGTTTTCAATGACTGGGATCTTATCTAACATTTCGGGTGTACTTGCTGCGGCAAACATATCCATTTTTGCAATATCCACTTTTGATACTGATTATATTCTGGTAAAAAAAGCACGTATTAACGATGCAACTAAACACTTGAGCAAGGCTGGATATAAAGTGGTAAATGGTTGATGCAGGTATTAAAACAAGACTTTTTTGCTGTTAAACGCACAGCCATGGTGATACACGCCCCATTTTCTGGCCGCATTTTACCACAAAGTGAATCAAGCAACCCACTTGTCAGTAACAAATTGCTCGGGCTAGGGGCTGACATAGAAGTATCTAATTATCAGTTGTGTGCTCCTTTTAGTGGCACCCTTGTATCTGTTCGCCAAGCCGGGCTTGAATTTGTGTTTAAGTCAAAGCAAGGACTTAAATTGTTGGTGTTGATTACTTTGTCCAGCAATCAGTCACCAATGACAGGTTATAAACAACACATAAAAATTGGGGCGCAATTTAAAGCTGGAGAACTTATCGCCAGTTTCGATTTTCGCCAACAAAAAACCGTATTTGCCAGTGTGTTAATACTTGACCCCGCACGCATTACAAAAGTAATTGATAAATGTTACTACCAAGCTAATAGAGTAACTGCTGCAAATGACATTCTCTTTAAACTAACTAAACGAATTAACAATGATTAAATTATTTGGCATCCCAAACTGCGACACCATTTAGAGGATTAACCCAAGTTATTATCAATATAAGTTCGAAGCTATTTCCACATAGTTTTTATACCTCTGTAAACTGTAATCGTCCGTCGCATTTAAGCTTTCAAATAAATAGGACGTAAATGAGCTGTAGCTTGAACTTTGTAATCGAGCTTCACGTTCTGACATGATTAGTATACATTCATGAGCAATGGTGTTTATATTTATGGTTCTAAGAGCCTGCCTTGGTTCTCTTGTTCTGCCATTGCGAGACATTCCATTGAAAAATGCAGATTCCATATATCGAGGGCTTACTACAAGGTCGAATTTACGACTATTGTCCATTGTAATGTCATGAAAGTCAGAAGTTGGTTGATGTCCAAATTTATTATTCATTAAACTTTCAAATAGTGTTCTTTTTCTAACACGCAACGCTTCTAAAAATATTAATAACATTACTCCTTTTTCACTTTCATGATTTAATAAAACGCTATTAACTCTTTCAATAATTTGATCTGCGGTTCTAAGGTCGATTCCAAGGTTTTCGAAAATGTAAGCAACCAAAGCAACATTAATATCAAAAGTAAACTCATAAAGACAAAGATTCGAAGTTGAAGATAACCTTTCAGAAATTAATTCAAAAGAGCGATGATTGCTCAGAAACTCTTTTTGGCTTGGTTGAGGTAATGAGAAGCTGCGATTAAAGAATCTCATTAGGTATTTCTCTGCCGCAAAATCATTGCCATAAACTGCTTTAATCGAGTGTTGTAGCTGTTCAGTATCGGTAGCAATTACAAAGATTATTTTTGGTATATCAAATATATGCTTGATAACTTCGAGTAATTCAATCGCAAACGTAGGGCGACATCGGTCTAATTCATCGATAAACACGTACATAGGTCTTCTTTTTCGACGTTCGCTTTCATCATTTGTTAGTACATCTTCAAGAATTAACTCTACTTCATTTTTAAGTGATTCAATTGCTTGTGCTTGCTCGTCATGAAGATCGAGCAATGCCTGTGCCAAAGCAGCTCCTAGTTCACCGCCTACTTTGTTGTCACCGCTTTCTTCCTCATCGGCTTGACCATTCCCAACTAATTCATCGAAGCTTGTTCCAGTTAGTTTCTGAAACACGCCCTTACAAAGGGTTGGTGCTACGCGTTTTAAAACTGTAACTGTTTTATTTTGCAATTCATTTAATTTTTCAGTGTTGCCAGAAATTAGGATTCTAAGGCCTTTAATAATTTCACTAAGGATCAATACTAAGGGTTCGTTATTGTTATCGTGCTTCCAACTATTGAAGTAAATTACAGGGTGCTTTTCGGCTAGTGTATTAGCCCATCGTTTAATGAAATATGTTTTACCAGAGCCCCAAGGACTATTAATATTGAACACATAACTTTCGTTTTTATAATTTTTTAGATAGTTCGTAAGATATTCAGCGTACTTTGCTCTATCTAATGAATCAGGGGTAAATTCTTCATTAGTAAAACTACAAGTTAAATTATCGTTCCAGTCAAAATTCATAAAAGTGCTACCCTGCCTAAAAGATAAAATACTAATTATAATAAGGGAGCAGTATCAATTTTCAATAATCTATTGATTTAAAATGGCTAAAGTATAAGAAAAGCTTAAACTTTTTACAGAATATCAGTTCTAACAACTCTTTATCTAGAGAATTTGTAGTTCTTCTTGTTCATCAGTTTCAACAGCAGTAAACTTGAATGTATTGATAATACTAGTAGTACGGTAATATCTACTACTCACTAACTAAACGAATTAACAATGATTAAATTATTTGGCATCCCAAACTGCGACACCATAAAAAAAGCTAAAAAATGGCTTGAGCAAAACAATATTGACTATACCTTTCATGATTACCGTAAAGATGGCATTAGTACAGAGATGGTATCCGATTTTTGTCAGCAGCTTGATTGGCAACAAGTCTTAAATAAGCGTGGGACAACTTATCGTCAGTTGGACGATGCGACAAAAGAATCGCTCACTGCCGAATCTGTCATCGCGCTATTAGTTGAACATCCTGCGATGATAAAGCGCCCTATTTTACAAAAAGACAACGAGCTTTATTTAGGCTTTAAAGCAGAACAATATCAAAGTATTTTCTCATGAGTGATTTTAGTGTAGTAAGCCTTACTCAAGCGCTTATTCAAAAGCAGTCAGTAACGCCAGACGATGCAGGTTGCCAAGAATTAATGGCTGATATGCTCAAACCTCTTGGCTTTAATATCGAATCGCATTTTTTTACTGATACGCTCAATATGTGGGCACGTAAAGGTAATTCTCAGCCTGTTTTTTGCTTTGCCGGTCATACCGATGTAGTACCCACAGGGCCCGTTGAAGAATGGCACCAACCACCTTTTTCAGGTAATTTACTTGACGGTTATATTCATGGGCGCGGTGCAGCAGATATGAAAGGCTCTCTTGCCGCCATGTTGATAGCAACTGAGCGCTTTATTAATGCATACCCAGACCATAAAGGCAGCATTGCATTTCTAATTACCTCTGATGAGGAAGGCCCTTTTATTAATGGCACGACTAAAGTGGTCGATTTATTAGAAGCGCGCAATGAAAAAATCGATATGTGCCTTGTTGGCGAGCCATCATCAAGCCACACGCTTGGTGATGTCGTTAAGAATGGTCGACGCGGTTCCCTTACTGGTTTTGTTACTGTTAAGGGTATTCAAGGTCATGTTGCCTATCCGCACTTAGCGAAAAACCCAATTCATCTCGTTTCACCCGCGCTTGATGAGCTAGCAAATACGCAATGGGATAAAGGCAATGATTTCTTCCCAGCGACTAGTTTTCAAATTTCTAATATTAATGGTGGCACCGGCGCCGGTAATGTCATACCAGGCAGTGTTGAGGTACAATTTAATTTCCGTTACAGCACCGAAGTTACCGCAGATGAACTGACAGCGCGTACCGTGGCAATATTAGATCATCATGGCTTAGATTACGATATTAGATGGGTATACAATGGTTTACCCTTTTTAACTGATCATGGTCCTTTGCTTGATGCAACAGTATCGGCCATCAAAGAAATACAGCATATTGATACCTCAGTTGAAACAACTGGTGGCACATCAGATGGCCGGTTTATCGCGCAAACAGGTGCACAAGTTGTTGAGCTTGGACCAATCAATGCCACAATCCACAAAGTAAACGAATGCGTTAATGCACGCGATCTTGAAATACTTGCTGATATTTACGAAGCGATCCTAATTAAATGTTTAACCTAAATCAGCAGGCCGCACTGGGTTTAACACAAGCTCATTTGTGTGATTTTCAAGGTCGTCAAATTGAAAAAACGATTCAACGCGACCTTGAACAAATGATTCAAGGGGCAAGAAAAAGCGGGATCACTCTCTCGCTTGCGTCTACCTTTCGGGATTTTGATAGACAATCATTAATATGGAACAACAAGTTTAATTTAATTCGTCCGGTGTTTGACAGCCATGACAAACCTGTCGATATGTCATCTCTCAATGATGCTGAAAAGTGTTTTGCTATTATGTTATTTAGTGCGATGCCCGGGGCCAGCCGCCATCATTTTGGCACAGATATGGATGTGTTTGATGCAGATAAAGTCAGCGATGATTACCAGTTACAATTAAACCAAGCCGAATACGGTGAAGGTGGCCCATTTGAACAGCTGTCACAATGGTTAGAAACACATGCTGAACGTTATGGCTTCTTCTTACCTTACAAACACTTTAATGGCGGGGTTGCTAAAGAGCCCTGGCATATCAGCCATATTGAACGTTCTCATTTCTATACGGGTGTGCATTCACAGCAATTATTAGCTGATGCATTGAAGTGCTCAAATGTAGCAGGTTGGCCAACCTTAGTTGACCAACTTGATGGTATTTACCAACGTTTTGTAACTAACATTACACCTGCTGGTAATTAGAAAAGAAGCGTTGAATCCCTTCTATTGCTGGCTTTAGCTGATCTTGATGTGGTAAAAAAACCAATCTAAAATGATCTGGCTTTGGCCAGTTAAATGCACGGCCATGAACGAGTAAAATACGTTCTTGTTTAAGTAGGTCGAGTATCAATTTTTCGTCATCATTTACATTAAACCGTTTACGGTCAAACTTAGCAAACGCATAGAGCGCCCCTTTTGGTTTAACGCACGAAACCCCTTCAATTGCATTCAATCCTGCAAAAGTAATATCACGCTGTTGATACAAACGACCACCCGGTAAAATTAACTCATCGATTGATTGTACGCCCCCTAATGCTTGTTGAATGGCATATTGTGCAGGCACATTTGCACATAAACGCATTGACGCGAGCATTTCTAAACCTTGGATATAATCATCAAGCTGATTTATTTTACCACTTAATACCATCCAGCCCATTCGTAAACCAGCCGCACGATAAGTCTTGGCAAGGCCATTAAATGTTATAATTGGAACATCATCACACAGACTCGCTATTGAAGTATAAGGGGTGTTGTCATAAATTATTTTTTCGTAAATTTCATCACTAAAAACCAGTAAGTTATGTTCTCGTGCCAGGCCTAATAAGTCATTCAGTAATGCCTCATCATATACTGCACCTGTTGGATTATTCGGATTGATTAATACTATCGCTTTGGTTTTAGGTGTGATTTTACTTTTAATGTCATTAATATCAGGGAACCAGTCTTGCTCTTCATCACAAATGTAATGAACTGGATTACCGCCCGCTAATTTCACTGAGGCAGTCCAAAGCGGATAATCTGGCGCAGGTATTAGCACCTCATCATTACTGTTGAGCAATGCTTGCGTCGCCATTTGAATCAGTTCACTCACCCCATTGCCAATGAAAATGTTATCGATTGATAAGTTAGTGAATTTTTTGTTTTGGTAGTACTGATAAATAGAGACTCGGGCCGAATACAATCCCTTAGAATCACAATACCCTTGTGCGGCGCTGATGTTGCGAATAATGTCTTTTAACATATCTTCAGGCATGTCAAAGCCGAAGGCGGCTGGGTTACCAATATTTAATTTTAATACTTGCTCCCCTTGATCTTCCATTTCACGTGCCATTTTTAAAACTGGCCCACGAATGTCGTAACAAACCCCTTGTAATTTATCGCTTTTATTTAACACTGCCAAACATCCCCGAATACTAATAAAATGAGCGCATGTTTACTGGCGCTCGTCATAAGAAAAACTGTCGCGGTGCGCTGAAGCGTTTATTGAATAATAAACAAGAAAACCAAACTGGAAAGCAGGTAATAAAATAGCGCACACTCAACAAAGCAGGCTACCTTATTTGCATTGAAAGAAAAAGCATTAAGCGCTTTAAGGTATAAAATAATTAAATAGCTTTATTAATTTGTTCTTTGGTAGCAGAAATATGCGCAGGCAATGCTTGTTTCAGACTTAATGCATGAGCACTATCACCCTGGCCTAATGCATGCTCAATCTCTCTCGCTAACTGAGCTAGAGACTCTGCACCAAATTGTGCAGCATTTGATTTTAAACTGTGTGCATGGCGAATCGTGTCTGTAACATTAACATCAAAATCGCGCTCAAGATCCGCGTGTAAGCGGTCAAATTCTGTTAAGCAAAATTCAAGCGTCGGCAAAAACTGATCCTGCAGTAAGTCTTGCATGGCAAACAGGGCTTCTTGGTTAATTTTTACGTCGATATCACTCATGATAATTTAATTTATTATTTTACTTACGTTAACCTTAAACCAAGTTGTGCGAATTTTCTATCACGATTTGAAAACTTCCAAATTCCTCCTATATTTACGTTAACAAGCATAATTATAAAAACACAAAAATGATTAATAGGATTGATACTGAATTAACGGAACTATTTTTTAACAGTCACCAAGCTGGTGTATTAATCGTTTCTGAGTCACACCGTCTGCTCTATTCAAATGAGCAAGCTTCTCGCCTTAATTGTAAAAATAATCCGTTATATTGCGCACATTCAGAAAAACTAACACACAGTAAATTAAAAGAACATTTACAAAGCCATAAAAAATTTACGCTCAATAACCTTACTATTTCGATAGTCCCTGTCGAGTTTAATGAACAATTATGCAAATTAATTAAACTAAAAACCAACTCACCGCAAAATGATGTTGTGAGCAAACTTAACTTAGGTCTGATTTCATTTGATCTCAACGGCAATATCATCTCAACGAACGATTACTTTGATGATATTTGTAAAAGGCGAATAAATCACATTGAAGAACTGCTTTACGACCCCTCTTCGCAAATATTTAAAGCTGCTGAACAGCGCGCATCTACAAGCTGTCATTGGCAAAGTATAAAATTGAAGCACCTACCGCGAAATCATCATTATGAATATGTCATAAAAAAGCACCATCAACATTATTTGATGCAAGTAAGGGACGTCACACAACTGACATTAAAACATCGTGAATTAAAGCAACAAGCAGCACTCGATCCGCTAACAGGCCTTGCCAACCGCCAAGTATTTGAAGACAGGTTGAGCCAAGCATTAATTAGAACAAAGCGAAATCAGCAAAAAATAGCGCTCGCCTTGCTTGATTTAGATGATTTTAAACAGATAAATGATTCGCTTGGTCATCATGTTGGCGATCAATTGTTAAATGCAATTGCACAACGCCTGAAAGAACATGTACGAAAATCCGATACCGTTGCACGTCTTGGCGGTGATGAGTTTTGTATTATTTTCGAACAAGTCAACTCAGAACAATCAGTACGCACTAAGCTACGAAAATTAAATGATGCACTGTCTCGCCCAATCATGCTTCAAGGTCATACCCTCTACCCAAAAGCCAGTTTGGGGGCGTGTATAACTGATGGGCAACTTGACGAAAACGAAGTTTATAAACGCGCCGATGCTGCAATGTATGGTGCTAAAAATATGAAGCGTGGCTCGGTAAAGCTTCACCAAGTTACCGAGAGTTTTAATCACAGCTCATCAATTAAAGAACAACTTAATAACGAAATTGACTACAGCCAATTCGAGCTTTTCTTTCAGCCATCAATCACAACCAATGAGCAACAGATATGTTCTATTGAAGCCTTACTTAGGTGGCGCGAAAATGGCAAGCCGAGTTTACCAAAAGAGTTTTTCACTGTAATAGAAAGCGAAGGGCATGCTAACAAAATAGAAAGCTGGGTGATCCACGAAGCGTGCCGCTGCCGAAAGACATGGGCTGAGAAAAAACTAATCGAAAACACGGTGCCTATCAGTATCAATATTTCCAAATCCTATTTCTATCACCCTAACTTCTTACCGCATTTACATAATGAAATTGCACGTTTTAATATTAAACCTGAAATGATAGAACTTGATATAGAAGAGTCATGCTTAACATCTTCTGAAAAAAAATCTTTTCAAATTACTAAAAAACTCGCTGACTTAGGAGTGAAAATTGCCATTGATCACTTTGGTTCAAGTTACACATCTTTGCGTACACTGCATGAATACCCAATTAATCGGATTAAACTTGATCGCAAGTTGGTGTCAAACCTCGACACTATCAATAGCTCTCTAGTAAAAAGCATTATTAATGCCGCGCAACAGCTTAATATTGAAGTAGTCGGTGAAGGAGTTGAATCTGACGAGCTTGTGGATTTTTACACAGATTGTAGTTGTGACGCTTTACAGGGTTACATGATTTCAAGACCCGCAAAACAGCAAAGTTTAGAACTGTTTTTGAAAAACCATTGTGAAGCTGTTTATTGATATCCCTTGAAAGCCTTATTGCACGCAATTAAAATAAGGTTTTTTCTATCACAGCCACCTTATGTCCCGTTCTCTTTGTGAAAAATGTCAATTTATAGAAGTTGACTGCATTTGCCATCACATACAAAACATTAACAATCGAACGCATATTATTGTGCTGCAACATAGTTCTGAACAAAAAAATGCCAAAAATACAATCCGATTAGCAAGCATGCTTTATCAAAAAGTGACCGTTTTAATCGGTGACAAGAACGATGACTTTGCTGAGTTAAATCATCTACCGCTCGATACAACCGCACTGCTTTACCCTAGTGACAATGCATCGAAATTAGATACCAATAACCAAAAGCAGAATTTAACGCACCTCATTGTATTAGATGGTACTTGGAAAAAAGCGAATAAACTGTTTTTTACAGTGGATGTGCTCAAGCAACTTCAACAGGTAAGTTTTAAACAACTACCAGAAAACCAATATCACCTAAGAAAAGCAAATCGTAGTGATAGCTTATCAAGCCTTGAAGCGATAGCCTATGCGTTGCATTGTTTAGAAGAGTTACCAATGAAGCCAGCTTATCAAGCACTGAATGCCATGATGGAAAATCAATTTAAATACATGCCCGCTGATGTGCGAGCACGTTATAAATCAAAATAAATTAAGATTGGCTATCGTCGCTAATTCGCGATGCGACTGCACCCGATTGGCCTTTATACTTAGCATCTTTTCGACGATTATATGGGCTTTCTGCAGGACCTGACATGGTTTCAAAGCTTAAAGCACCAATTTTCATATAAGGACGAAGTGCTAAAGGTAATTTTCCTGAGTTATAAAATTCAAGTACGATATTGCCCGACCAACCAGGATCGATACGGTGTGCTGTTACATGCACCATTAAGCCTAAACGCGCTAATGATGAGCGACCATCAAGCCAACCGACTATGTCATCAGGTAAAGTGACACTTTCATGGGTAATTGCTAACGCTAACTCACCTGGGTGTAGAAAAAACGCTTCACCTTCTTCAAGAATTATTTCATCGCTCATAATCGATTCCATGGCCGCTGAAACAAGCTCTTTTGGTCCGCTTAAATCTACATAAGGGGCTTTATGATCCTGAAAAACACGAAACTTATTTCCTAATCGTAAATCAACAGTGACACCCGAAATCATGTCTTCTTTTGGCGCAGGTTCAATGTTGATCTTACCTGCTTTTAGGTATTCTTTTATATGTGTATCACATAATCGCATAGTTAGTCGTCCGTTATAATGATTTCGACGGGATTGCTGCCACTTCCTTGATAAAACAAATGACTAGCAACAAGTTTTGCCGCTCGATTATAAATGGCAACGAGCGCCTTGTCAGCATTATGTGAAAGAAACTCACCTTGCTCACCAACTTGTCTAATACGATGCGCAAGAGGAACCTGTCCGAGTAACGGGACCGCTATATGCTGAGCTAAGTCTTTGCCGCCATCTTCGCCAAAAATATGATTAACACCATTACAATGTTGGCAATGGAAGTAACTCATATTCTCAATTAAGCCTACAATGGGCACTTTCACTTTGTTAAACATATCAATGCCCTTTTTAGCATCCGCTAATGCTAAGTCTTGCGGCGTAGTAACAATTACAGCGCCACTTGCAGGAATTTTTTGTGACATGGTTAACTGAATATCACCTGTGCCAGGGGGCATATCAACAACTAAGTAATCAAGTGCAGGCCATGACGTCTCATTTAGTAGCTGCATCAAGGCTGTTGATGCCATAGGGCCACGCCAAACAGTTGCATCTTCTTTGCCTAATAAAAATCCAATTGACTGAGTCGCCAAACCATTTTTATCCATAGGTAATAGCGTTTTGTCATCTTTTGCCTCTGGTTTTGCATCTTCAAGGCCAAGGAGTAAAGGAATTGATGGGCCGTAAATGTCAGCATCCAAAATACCTACCTTTGCACCATTTTGTTTTAACGCGTTCGCTAAATTAACGGCACTTGTTGATTTACCAACACCGCCTTTGCCACTGGCGACTAAGACAATATGCTTAATATTTTTGTGCCTAGTTGGTTCTAACAAATTGACTTGTACACTTAACGCGACTTGCTTACCCAACTTATCAGACAAGAATTTAGCAATGTCAGGCTGTTCACTGCTCGCTGCAAAATGTAGTAACAACTCTACTTTTATTGTGTCACCATCGGTAACAGATACTAAGCTAGTAGCTTGTTGCAAACCAACAGGAAAAATGTCAGAACGATAATCTGCCAACAACTGATTAATGCGAGTAAACAAGGCTGATTCCTGCCCTTCAGTTACAGCTTTATCAGCTTGTTTTGACCCAGAGAAAAGATTTTTAATATTAAACATGTAAATCTGCATTTGGCTAATGAAATACGCGCTGGAATTATGTAATATTCCTGTCCTTAACTCCAGTTATATACTTAGCCTGTTACTTTTTGTATGAGTACGTAACAAGCAAAGATTACCCAAGGGTAAATTTTTGGTGTTGTCACCACACTAGTTTACGGTAAACGATATGTCGCAAAGAAAAATCTTAATTACAAGTGCATTACCTTATGCAAATGGCCCAACGCATTTAGGTCATTTACTTGAATATATTCAAACTGATATCTGGTCTCGTTTCCAGAAGTTACGTGGTCATGAAACGTATTATGTGTGTGCCGATGACGCACACGGTACGCCGATCATGCTAAATGCTCAAAAGCAAGGGATCACACCTGAAGAAATGGTTGCCAATGTAAGTGTTGAGCGCCAACGCGACTTTGCCGATTTTCATATTAAGTTTGATAACTATCACAGTACGCATTCAGAAGAAAATAAAGCCTTTTCTGAGCTTATTTATAATCGTTTAAATGACGGTGGTTACATCAAAAAGCGTACTATTTCGCAATTATTTGATGAAGAGAAAGGCATTTTCTTACCAGACCGCTTTGTAACAGGTACTTGCCCTCGCTGTAAAGCCGAGGACCAAAATGGCGATAGCTGTGATGTATGTGGCGCAACTTATAGTCCAACGGAGCTTGAATCACCAAAATCAGTGATGTCAGGTTCAACCCCAGTATTAAAAGATTCAGAGCACTATTTCTTCGACTTACCTGCGTTTGAAGAGATGCTTAAAGCGTGGCTGACATCTGGTGCAATCCAAGGTGAAATGGCAAACAAGCTAAATGAATGGTTTGAAGATGGTCTACAACAATGGGATATTAGCCGCGACGCGCCTTACTTTGGTTTTGAAATCCCTGGCGCACCTGGTAAATACTTTTATGTATGGTTAGATGCGCCAATTGGTTACATGGCCAGTTTTAAAAACTTATGCGATAAAACAGGCCTTGATTTTGATGCGTTTTGGTCAACTGATTCAGATGCTGAGCTTTATCACTTTATCGGTAAAGACATCGTCTACTTCCACAGCCTTTTCTGGCCAGCAATGCTTGAAGGTGCCGGTTTTAGAAAGCCAAATAATGTATTTGCTCATGGTTTTGTTACGGTTAATGGCGCAAAAATGTCTAAGTCCAAAGGTACTTTTATTAAAGCGCGTACCTACCTGGATCACATTGCTAACCCTGAGTATTTGCGTTACTACTTTGCAGCCAAACTTAATTCAGGCATTACCGATTTAGACCTAAACTTGGAAGATTTCGCACAGCGTGTGAACTCAGATCTGGTAGGTAAAGTTGTTAATATTGCAAGCCGTTGTGCCGGTTTTATTGCTAAGAAATTCAACGGTAAACTGAGTGATGAAATTGCAGAGCCTGAGCTACTCGCTGAATTTGTTAATGCGCAAGAATCAGTTGCTGCGTCATTTGAAAACCGTGAATACAGCCGTGCAATTCGTGAAATTATGGCGCTTGCAGACAAAGCAAATCAGTACATTGATGCCAAAGCACCTTGGGTATTAATTAAAGATGAAGCAACACAACGAGATGCTCACTTGGTTTGCTCTATGGGTATCAACCTATTTAAGTTATTAATGACTTATTTAAAGCCTGTGTTACCTGCAATGGCAGAGCAAGTTGAAACCTTCTTAAATACAGAATTAACCTGGCAAAGTATCAATACTGCGCTAACTAATCACGAAATCAGCAAGTTCAAAGCATTAATGCAACGTGTTGAAATGGATAAGGTAAACGCAATGCTTGAAGAATCAAAAGAAAGCCTGGCACCTGCAAAACCAGCGATTGATCCTAACAGTCCTCTAGCCAAAGAGCCGATTGCAGATGAAATTGAATTTAATGATTTTGCAAAAGTTGACCTACGCGTAGCTAAAATTGCGAAAGCAGAACACGTTGAAGGCGCGGATAAACTGTTAAAGTTAACATTAGATCTCGGCGGTGAAACTCGCCAAGTATTCGCAGGTATTAAATCAGCGTATCAACCAGAAGATATTGAAGGCAAGCTAACCGTAATGGTTGCAAACCTTAAACCTCGTAAGATGCGTTTTGGTATGTCTGAGGGTATGGTACTGGCTGCAGGCCCTGGCGGCAAAGAAATCTACATCTTAAACCCAGATGAAGGTTCAGAGCCAGGTATGCGCGTAATGTAGCCCACAGCCGACTTAAAACAAAAAACCGCTTAATTGCGGTTTTTTTGTGTCAAAACAAGACGATTATAGCAACACAGCACAAAGGAAATTAAGCATGGATCTGTTTAATTGAGCGCATAAATGACTGATACGCAGTACTGATTTCTTTTTGTGAATCGTTTTTCAGCGCAGTTTCAAGGCTTTTTGCCATAACGCCAAGCTCTTCAAAGCCAAACATTCCCGCAGCGCCATAAATTGCATGGCACAGTTTGGCAAGTTCTGGATTGTCTCCCAAGCAAAACAAATGCTCAGCAAGGGCTTTTTGTTCAGTGAGATTATTTATAAATTGCAAGCGCATTATCTCAAGGTCTTGCTCAGGAATAGCTGCAACTTCAATAGGTACATCAATGTATTTACTTAGTTTCTCATAAAACTCAGTTTGGTCGATTGGTTTAGCGATATGATCGTCAAATCCCACAGACAAATAATGTTTGATTTCATCCGTCATGGCATTGGCTGTCAGTGCTAAAATCGGACAAGAAACGCCGGTTGAGCGCATTAAGTCATGGGCTTCTAAGCCATCCATAACCGGCATTTGAATATCTAATAATATAATATCAAATTCATCATTCAGGGTTGCTTCAACCGCTTCTTTACCATTATTAGCACAGACAATACTAAACCCTAAATTTTCTAACATGCGTTTTATTAATACGCGATTGTCTGGGTGATCTTCAGCTAATAGAATTGTTCCTTCAAGCTTTTTAATTGCTGAATTGCGCTTACTCTTATATTCCGTTTCTTTAGTAATTTGATAGGAATCTAGCCATTGTGTCTCAGTCGTGAGGTAGCAAGGTAATGTAAAGCTAAATTTTGAACCTTTATCCACTCTACTCGATACCTGCATCACACCACCGAGACGTTCGACCAGATTTTTTGAAATATGAAGACCTAGCCCTGTACCGCCAAATTGCCGTGTCGTTGATAAATCACCTTGATGAAACGGACTAAATAACTTATCTAGTGCTTGTTGATCCATGCCAATCCCAGTGTCAACAATGGTTATTTTTAAGTCTTCATCTTCCATTTCAACTTTAATACTCACACTACCCTTTTTAGTAAACTTTACCGAGTTACTCGCTAAGTTAAGTAAAATCTGACGGAGCCTTACGGGATCTGACATTATTTGATTTGGTAACGGAAAGTGATAATCAATATTAAATTCGAGCCCTTTATCACGTACTTGACGACCCAGTACAGATCCCACTTCTGAGAGAAGCTGAAAAATATTCGTCGGCACTTGCTCAATGGTTAACTTGTTTGCTTCAATTTTTGACACATCTAAGATGTCATTAATTAAACTTAATAAATGCCGGCTGTTTTTTTGAATTACACTTAAACCATGTTTTTGCTCATCGGGGGTTAACGAATCATCACTGTTTAACGTATCTATGTAACCTAAAATTGAGGTCATTGGAGTGCGAATTTCATGGCTCATATTAGCCAGAAAACGTGATTTAGCTTGGTTTGCGTCTTTCAGTTCTTCGGTTAGCATTTCAAGTGCTGTAGTACGCTCTTTTACTTTTAATTCTAAGTTTTGGCTTAAATCGAAATTTTGTTTATTGATTAAACGAAGTTTGTCTGCAACTGCAAATGCTAATAACAAGGCATCAAGAGTGGTACCTATTAGACCGTATAAATAAAAATTGGCATTAACATTTGAAAATAGCCCGAGGTTATTTAAGTTCCCTACCATATTTGGCACTAACATCGCGATGTAAGCCAAAATAAAATAACGGGCTGGTTTGAAACCATTTTGCCAACTCAGGATACCTGCTGCCATCCCAATCACCATCATAATGCCAGTGACAAGTGTTGCCCAAATAAAGCCAAAGCCAGGTATAAAGACACTAATTGGAATACCGATTAACGCGCCAACGCCCACGCCAATAGCAACTTTAGATAGTTGTGGAAAATACTTATCTAATCTGAGAAAGGGTATGAAAAAGAGTGCATTTGTTAACGGCAACAAAATAAAACCAAGCCAATGGTACGGTGCTGAGTTAACACCAAATAATTGCTGCGGGATTAAAAAGAAATGGCTCCAAGCAAACACCCACGATGCTGTAAACAAGGCATAGTGAAGGTGCATTTTTTCTCTAGAAACAAAGAATATAAGTAAGTTATATAAGCCAAGAGCGATGCCAATTCCAAAGCAAAGTAACATGATTGTTGATGTCACAGTTGCTTGTTGTTGAAAATCTTTAGCTTGGTAAAGCATCAGCTTAGGAGATGTATAAAAATAATCACTGGTAATACGTACAATTACTATGTATTGCTCGCCACTAACTAACTGAACTTCATTAGTAAAATGAAATGGTGTATCCAGGGAATGCTCAGCACCTGAAAAAGAAATCTGCGTGTTATTTTTATCAAACACCCTGACTTCAATTTCATCTGCCATAAAATTTGAAGGAGCAAAAATATAATCACCTGACGCTAATTGGTGAACAAGTGGAAATGCATACCAGACCTCATCACCAAATATATGAGGTCGCTTTTTAAGGTGTTGTTTATGCTGCCACGTTTTGGCTTCAGCATAACTAAGTGGAAAGCTGAGACGTTGTTCAGAGTTTATCTGGACTGAATCTGTTAATAAATTGGTTGCAAGAAGCTTGTCTGGTGGTGTGGTAGAAGCAAACAGTTGCTTGCTGAGCAACAGAAAAAAAATAAAAACAAAGATAACGCCTGTTTGTTTCATCTACCACTTTCCGGAATAAATCAAAATTGATAACGAAGGTTTATACCATATTGGCGACCCTCAGCTTTGAAATCTTCTAACATGCCCAAAAATGAGCTTAAGTCGAATTTCAAGTGGCTATAGTGTTCATCTGTTAGATTTTTACCCCAAAGATTAACATGCCAAGCTGCAATACTATACGAAATATTCGCGTGCCATAACAATACATTATCTTGCATTGCAGACTCATTCATATTTTGATCAAAATAGTATTCAGACTGATAATCATTGCCGAGGGAAATAGCTAACTCGCCATCACTGATATTCAACCGGTAATTTATGTTACTCGCAATATTCCACTCAGATGTAAATGGTAAACGGTGATCAGTTAACGCATTACCCAAGGGATCAACATACTCGTCAAACTCTGCATGAGGTAAGTATCCAACATTGAATGTGATATCTATATCGCTACCCAAAAACCACGTATTTTCAAGCTCTGCACCATAAATTGTTGAAGACGCAACATTTTCAAGCAGCTGTAACGGTGGTGCACCGGGCGTTGCACTCGCCTGATTCATAAACACTTGTTGGTCTTGATAGTCATAATGAAACACGGCTGCAGCGATTTTCCACTGGTTATCAAACAGTTCTGTACGTAGGCCAAGTTCATTAGCTAGTATATATTCGGGACCATACGCCGCAAGTTCCGCTTGCTCCGGAGTCGCAATGAATCCGCCATAATAACCACCACTTTTATAGCCATTTGATAATGAATAATATAATTGCGTTCCATCTAATGTTTGGTAATTAAGCGCCAATTTACCAGACACTTGATCATCCGTCTCACTACCTGACACGGTATAATAATCTATGGTTTGTCCTGCTAAATCACTCGGGTCTAACACAATATTCAAATCGCTATGAGATTCATACTGTGTTGTCTCATCGGTATAACGCGCACCCAGTACCACAGTGAATTGATTATTTATTTGCCAGTCGAATTGACCGAAAATTGCCGTTGATTCAATATTTATTGTATTGTCGTAATAAAAAGTCGTTGTGAGGGATGGATCCAAAATCCCCCTTAAATCGCGGAGAATATCATTAAAATTATTTTGTTTAATATCTTCATGTAAATAGTAAATACCTGCCATTAAATGGCCAATATCAAATGTCGACGATAGACGTAATTCTTGGCTAAACGCATCATCTTTTGTGCCCAAGTGCCCTTCACATAACTGCGCTGGACTGCCATCACAATTAAAACCATGATCTCGATTTAGCGAGTTATAAGCGGTAATACTGGTTAACTCTAGCGTGTCGTTTAATTGATAATTAAGTTTTAAAGAAGTCCCAATATTCTCAGTGTCGTGTTCCTGTTCATTATTTACCATAACATCAAAAAAACGTTCACTGCCGTCATTAAAACCAAAAGCATCAAAACAATTGTTAGAGCCTAACTCTTCAACACTACACAGCACACCGTTTACAGGATCTTTAAAAATACCAATGGAACCTACAGGATTAACTGTGCCATTCCAATCATTACCATTGAGTTTGAAATGTAAGTCAAACTTGTCCCACTGCCCAAGTAAGGCAACGCGATAGTCTGTTTGCACCATGCCAGCTTGCTCTGAACCAGGTAATAAGTTATTGGTTGAGTAATCATATTCTTTACTGCTTACTGAAATTCGAGTTGCTATATTTTCGCTAAGCGGTATGTTTGCTACGCCTTCTAATAAGCCAAAATCGAGATTACCACGGCCTACCTTTATATAACCATCGAGTGTGTTAAGTTCTGGCAGTTTATTACGAATTAAAATTGCCCCCCCAGTGCTGTTACGTCCAAACAGTGTGCCTTGTGGTCCGCGAAGAATCTCAATGCTTTCTATATCAAACAAATTAACTAACTGATTATTTGCCGCACCTACCGTGACATCATCTTGATAAATAGCAATTGGCGAAGTATTGGATGTGTTGTAATCAATTAAGCCAACCCCGCGAATGTTGATGGCAGGTGTAGTACCCTCTGCAGCATTTTGAGAGATTTTAACGTTAGGAATTAAATGCCCTATTGCAGTAACATCTTTAAGCTGCTCTTTATCAATTTGTTCTCCATCAACCGTTGATAACGTAACTGTAACTTGTTTGATGGGTTGGGCACGTTTGGTAGCATAAACTTCTATAACTTCCATATCGTTTGATACTTGTGCGTAAGAAGGGGCGCAAGCGAGTGCACAAGCAACATAAAGTGAGCGTAATTTCATCCGAATGCAATCTTTTTGTTAGTTATAAACCTAAGTATAATCAATGAATTGCAAAGGTACTAATTTTTTAATTATTGTACCTCAAATCCATCAAATTGTTTGGTTTGAATGTAATCCCACGAGACTTTCTCAACATCTGCTTGGCTTGGGCCTTGTTCAAGAAACTCGGTAAACTTAATCAATTTGAGATCTTGCCCTGTGGCTTCCACTTCAACTTCACCATTAGCTAAATTTTTGGCATAACCACAAATTCCCAGCTGCTCAGCTACTTGTTTTACCGAAGCGCGATAAAATACACCTTGCACTCTGCCAGCAACAATAGCTTTTAGTGTTCGCTCAGACATAACAACACCTATTTAAATCGATTGTCTAATCAAACTTAGTCGGTGACCATCGGATTGCCAAATTTTTCATAATTTTTTGTAAATTCAGTCGCTAATTCACCTTTATTAGCGGTTACATCAATATTTGCTAGACAATCTAATGCTTCTCGTCTCGCTGATAAATTGAACTGTTCTGAATCTGGGTTGATAAAGCCATGCTGATAAGGCGCTCGATAGATGGATAAGCTCGTATTTTTAGCAAGCACGCCGATAACCTCATCTTGATCAAAATGGCGCTCAAACTTTGCAAATACCACATGCCAAGGAACAGACACTTTTGTTTCAAGATAATGCCGAATCTGACCTGGATAAAATGCAATGCCTTGACGCAATGCAGTAAAGACATTTTGGCAAGCCCAAATAGCAGCACCGCCGGCACTAAAACCGATGGTAATTTCTATCTCATTGACATTTTTTAGATTTGCTATGCGCGCTAAGTAGTTATCCATACCGCCCATATTTATAAAGTATTGATATGCATCTGTTTCATTAGCAAAAATGGGAGGTTCTTTATGATAGGGAGAAATTGAGGTTACTTGATGCTTGTTACCTAATAATTCACATATCTCAATATGCGCTTCGGTTTCACCGAAAATATCACTGGCTATCAGTATTTTCATTGTTATAAGCCCTTTCTCAAAAGCGTATTCTACTTGTAAGCGAGTAAGAGGTTAACTAAAATAACGACCTTTTTTATCTGCAGCAACCGGAGCCACTATGTCTGGGGTTATTTATCTTCAACCAGGGCGTGAAAAGTCATTAAAACGCAAACACCCTTGGATTTTTTCGAAAGCCATTAAGAAAGTAAAAGGCAACCCAGGTTTAGGGGATACCGTCAGTGTTTATGACGCGGATGGCAAATTTCTAGCCATTGCGGCATACAGTCCTCAATCGCAAATCCGTGCGCGAGTATGGTCATTTGACGAAAACACAATAGTCGATACTGACTTCTTCTATAACCGTCTTAAACAAGCACTGAGTTTGCGTGATTACGTTATTGATGAAGGTGGCCTCACTGGCTTTCGACTATGTGCTGCTGAATCAGATGGTTTACCGGGTATTACTATCGATAAGTTTGATAACTATCTTGTATGTCAGTTATTAAGTGCAGGTGCAGAGCGCCATAAGGGTGAATTAGTTCAAGCTCTTATTAAGTTGTTTCCTGGTTGTAACGTGTATGAACGCTCTGATGTAGATGTACGTAAAAAAGAAGGTCTTGAGCCTATCACGGGTGTATTGCACGGCAACGCACCAACAGAGCCTGTAAGAATAATGGAAAATGGTCTGGCATTAGAAGTTGATATTTTAGGCGGCCACAAAACCGGCTTTTATTTAGATCAGCGTGATAGCCGTAATGCGTTGAGTCGTTTTTCTAAAGATAAAACGGTACTTAACTGCTTTAGCTATACCGGTACATTTAGTTTATATGCACTTAAAGCAGGCTGTGAAAAAGTGACTAATGTGGATGTATCTGAAAGTGCATTAGCAATTGCTAAACGCAATGTTGAGCATAACAATTTAGATTTATCTAAAGTCGATTTTATCAAACAAGACGTATTTAAACTGCTTCGCGAATACCGTGAGAAAGGTGTTCAATTTGATACCATCGTAATGGATCCACCAAAGTTTGCTGACAGCAAAGCACAGTTAACGGGAGCATGTCGAGGTTATAAAGACATTAACATGATTGCCATGCAAATTCTAAAACCAGGTGGTACCTTACTGACATTCTCATGCTCTGGCTTAATGGAACAAAATCTGTTTCAAAAAGTAGTAGCAGATGCCGCACTCGATGCAGGGCGAGAACTTCGCATTATGGAGCGCTTAAATCAGGCACCTGATCACCCTATTGCCGGTGAATACCCTGAAGGCTTCTACTTGAAAGGGCTTATTTGTAAAGTGCTTTAAGCCTAAATTCTGTCAGATCCTATTTATGGATCTGACAGTTACTTTTATATGGTTCTGGATTAACAATCACCGCCTCCACCAGAACAATCACTACTCCCGTTTGAACCACCGCTGCCACTTATAAAGCCACCACCCCCTAAAAACCCGCTGCTATCTGAACTACTGCGATTACTGTTAGTAAAACTTGGGTTAATTGTGGCTTTTAAAATTGAAATCATAATAAGCAGTGTGAAAATAATTGGACAAACAATGGCTTGCATCGTCGAATCGGAATACACATCAGTAAAATACCCTGAAGCCACTAAACCAACTAAAATGATTATCCATGTTCTCATATTTAAATCCTTTGTTTAACTCACAGCATCCTCAACAGTATCAGTTAAAGTAGTTAAATTTAAAGCGTGAGATACTCAAGAGATTGGGTTTGCTATGCGTATTTTGAACATTAAAAAAGGAGCATTTAGCTCCTTTTTTAATTTATCTCTAATACTTCTAACCCCAGTAGGTATTCTTTTTCTTCTACTTCACTGCACCGTACTACTCTCGCTAACGCATCAAGTGACGGCACACTGTTGTTACTGGCATCAATTCGCACCTTTACTTCTGTTGTTACTTCTAAAGGCTCGTCAATTTCAATCGACATACCACTGGCACTTAGGTCACGACATACTCCATCAATTTTTCTTCCGGCTTCAGAATCTAAAATGACAAGCTGCGCTTCTGCATTGACCAGCATGCGAAAAAAATTACGTTTATCTTCATACAACATTAGATTTCCCCTAAACTTCCTGTCGCAGGACTATTATTACCACAGCAAAATGCGTTTTCCAATAACAAAAAATTTACATTTCTTGCGATTTTTTATTCAGAGCTACACTCTTTAATTGCGTTTTGTATACGCTTCAAAGAGATAGGATACGCTGTTCCTAAATTCTGGGCAAATAAAGAAATGCGTAACTCTTCTACCATCCACCTAATTTCTTCAAGTTTTTGCTTTTCTGTATTAGAGCGCGCCTTGCCAATGGCCTCTTTTAAAATGTGCTCAGCCTTTTCAACATCCAGCATTTTTAATTTATCTTGATGTGGATCGATAGGTAGCTTCTCTAATCGGCGCTCAATACCTTTCAAGTAACGAATAACATCTTTAATGCGCGCTGCACCATGGCTGGTAACAAAGCCTTTAAATATCAGCTTTGAAAGCTGATCTTTAATATCCCCTTGTGCCATGATCATGGTGAAATCCGATTTGCCTTTGAGCTTTTTATTGAGGCTACTCACTAAACTCAATGCCGCTTCAACATCGAGGGCAATGGCCACAACGGCATCGCCAAGCTCGCCACGGATGGTTTCTTTCACATCATTAAATGACTGTTCATCACGTATAGTGCTACTCGATGCCAAAATAGAATCTATCGCAGCAGCAATACAATCATCGATAAGTTCGTTAATTTTACCAAACGGATTAAAATAAAGGCCTAGCTTGGCTTTGTTTGGCAACTTTTGCTGTAAATATTTAATTGGTGATGGAATATTTAATAGCACTAAACGACGCAGGCCTTTCAAATGTGCCTCATCCGCTTTTTCTTTAGCATCAAACAACTTAATGCTGGTTGCTTTACCATCATCAACCAATGCCGGATAGGCTTTAACTTCATATTGGCCTTGCTTTTGAACATAGGAAGAAGGCAACTCACCAAAAGACCAATCAACTAAGTCGGTTTGTTCAATGCCCTTCTCTGCCACTTTGGCAAGGTTATCGTTAACCTTGCCCTTAAGCTTTTCTTTCAGTTCGTCTAAGTCAAACCCGCTTGCAAGTAATTTATTCTTCTCATCTTTTACCGCAAATTGCAGTTTCAAATACGCAGGCAATGCGCCAAAGTCCCACTCTTGATTTTTAATTGTGATACCCGACATACGCAATAACTGCTTGCTAATTGCGTCAATAAAACTGCCCTGCATTGGCTCAAGTGAGGCCATAACGGCATCAGCATAATTGGGTGCTGGCACAAAATTACGGCGTGTGGTTTTTGGCAATGATTTAATCAGTGCAGTAATTAATTCATGACGAAAGGCCGGTATATGCCAATCAAACCCGGTATTTTCCACTTGGTTTAACAAGGCCAATGGAATTTGCACCACCACGCCATCAAGCGCCTGTCCTGGTTCAAAATGATATTCTAGTGGTAAAAATAAGTTGTTTTGCTGCCAAACGTCAGGGTAGTTTTCTTTACTAATATGCGCGGCATCATGTTGCATTAATGCCGCTTTATCCATATGTAAGAATTTAGGTTCCGCTTTTTTCTGTTTCTTCCACCACGTATTAAATTCTACACGGCTAGTGACGCCCTCTGGCAAGCGTTGGTGGTAGAAGTCCATTAAGGTTTCTTCATCCACCAAAATATCACGACGGCGTGCTTTGTGTTCAAGATCTTGCACTTCATCAATGAGTTTTTGATTAAAGTTTAAAAAACTCTCACTCTGGCCAAGTTGTTGTTCCACCAAAGCGCTACGAATAAAAATTTCACGGCTTAACTTGGCGTCAATCTTATTAAACTGTACGCTTTTACGTGAAACTATCGTCAGTCCATAAAGCGTTTGTTGTTCAAATGCCATAACAGCGCCGACTTTCTTTTGCCAGTGCGGCTCACTGTAGCTGCGATTAACTAAATGCTGAGCAAGCGGTGCAACCCAAGCTAGATCGATTTTGGCATTAATACGGGCAAACAGTTTGCTGGTTTCAACCAGTTCAGCTGCCACCAACCATTTAGGAGATTTTTTGAAAAGACCAGAGCCTGGGAATACAAAAAACTTGCTTTGACGCGCCCCTGTGTAGATTTGGTTATCGTCTTTCATACCAATGTGGCTGAGCATACCCGCCAAAATTGATTTATGAATTGCTTCATAATCACTGGGGTTTTGATTAATCTTAAAACCCATCTCTTCACAAGTAGACACCAACTGGTAAACAATATCTTGCCATTCACGCACACGCATATAGGCTAAAAACTCCGTTTGACAGAGCTTTCTAAATTGATTGCGCGACAAAGCTTGTTGTTGTTCTTCTAAGTAACGCCATAAGTTTAAAAAGGCAATAAAGTCAGAGTCTTTATCGGCAAAGCGGCCATGGCTTTCTTGTGCTTTGGCCTTTTTATCCTGCGGAAATTCGCGCGGATCTTGAATCGATAACGCTGCAACAATAACGATGGCTTCAAACATCGCATTAAAACCATTTGCTGCGTGCACTATTTTGGCAAGACGAGGATCAACAGGTAAGCGGCTCAGCTCGCGACCCGCTTTTGTGAGTTTGTACTCTTTTTTTCGTGTGACTGGCGTAATTGCTTGAATTTCTTCAAGTAATCGTAAGCCATCCGTAATATTACGGTTATCAGGTGCTTGCACAAATGGGAATTCACTAATATCACCTAAACCAAGAGCAAGCATTTGTAGAATAACTGACGCTAAATTAGTACGCAGAATTTCAGGATCGGTAAATTCTGGACGACCTAAAAAATCTTCTTCTGAATAGAGACGAATACAAATACCTTCAGCCACACGGCCACATCGCCCTTTTCTCTGATTAGCACTGGCCTGCGAAATAGCCTCTATAGGAAGGCGCTGTACTTTGGTGCGATAGCTGTAACGGCTTATGCGCGCTGTACCTGGGTCAATAACATAGCGAATGCCCGGTACCGTTAACGAGGTTTCAGCCACGTTGGTAGATAACACAATACGACGGCCCGAGTGCGAGGCGAAAATGCGGTTTTGCTCTGCATTGGAAAGGCGTGCATAAAGTGGCAACACTTCGGTATTTGCAAGGCCGCGTTTTGTGAGTGCATCGGCAGTATCGCGAATTTCACGCTCACCATTCATAAAAATAAGAATATCGCCCGGCCCAGCTTGCATTAGTTCATCAACTGCATCAAAAATCCCTTGTAGCTGATCGCCCTCAGCTTCCATTTCGGTTTTGTTGATTTCAGTTAACGGACGATAACGCACTTCTACTGGATACGTACGGCCCGAGACTTCAATAATCGGCGCATTATTAAAATGTTTTGAGAATCGCTCTGGGTCGATGGTCGCAGAGGTAATAATCAGTTTTAAATCGGGGCGTTTCGGTAACAGGTTTTTCAAATAACCTAAAATAAAGTCGATATTTAAACTGCGTTCGTGCGCTTCATCGATGATAATGGTGTCGTATTGATTTAAAAATCTATCTTGTTGAATTTCTGCAAGAAGCACACCGTCAGTCATTAGTTTTAAATAGCTTGAGTTTGATACTTGGTCGCTAAAACGAATTTTAAAACCGACTTTCTCACCAATAGTAGTGCCAATTTCTTCAGCAACACGGGCAGCTACGCTGCGCGCCGCCAATCGGCGCGGCTGGGTATGGCCAATTAGCCCGGCAACGCCGCGGCCTAATTCCATACAAATTTTGGGCAACTGCGTAGTTTTACCTGAACCGGTTTCACCTGCCACAATCACCACTTGGTTCTCACTAATGGCTTTTTTGATGTCGTCTTTTTTCTGACTAACCGGTAAGTTTTCTGGGTAACTTACTTTCGGCAGGTTTTTTAAACGTAATTCACGCGCTGCAATGCTTTTCTCAATATCTGAGGTGATACTTGAAAGTACTTTAAGTTGTTTTGCTTCATCGCTAATTTTTTTCACACCATCGAGTCGGCGCTTAAAGAGAAACTGATCTTTTTTAAGGCAATTTTTGAGAAGTGAATACAGTTGCTGTTGTGGATTAGCCATAGATAAATAAAGCGGAAATTCAAAAGCCTAATAATACCAAAATGATAACCATAAAATAAGGGAAGCATTGCGCTTCCCTAATTTAAATTTTTACCAAATAAGTATTTATTCGTCTTTAAAAATTGCCACATAGGTTGGCTGATTCGCCATTTTAGATGCGCGATACATGCCTTTGGTGTTAAATGGCAAACTGATATTACCTTTATTATCAACAATAATTACGCCCCCAGTGCCCCCAATTGGCTTTAGCACCTCATGAATAACCTCATCGCCTGCTTGTTTAATGGTTTTGTTTTGATATTGCACACGTGCACAAATATCTGACGCCACACTGTAGCGAATAAAATATTCGCCATGGCCGGTTGCAGACACAGCACAAGAGCGATTGTCGGCAAATGTGCCTGCGCCAATTACCGGTGAATCACCAATACGACCAAAGCGTTTAGCAGTCATGCCACCTGTAGAGGTACCTGCGGCAAGGTTTCCGTGTTTATCTAAAGCAACAGCGCCTACTGTGCCCATTTTATATTGTTCAGGCAGTTCGCGATGATTGGCTTGATAATTTTCAGTTTTATTAAGTTTCTTTTTGGCTCGTTGTAATGCTTCAAAACGATGTTCGGTATCGAAAATGGTATTCTCAACCAGACTCATGCCATTTTTCTTAGCAAACTGCTCTGCGCCTTCACCGCTTAGCATCACATGCACTGACTCTTCCATCACCAAACGCGCTAAATCGATAGGGTTTTTAATATGTTTTACACCCGCAACTGCACCTGCTTGACGGTCACGCCCATCCATAATTGAGGCGTCAAGCTCATGGTGGCTATCATAAGTATAGACAGCACCGATACCTGCATTAAAAAATGGCGAGTTTTCTAAAATATTAATTGCAGTGGTCACTGCTGTTAAACTCTCACCACCGTTTTCAAGCACTTTATAACCTGCCTCTACCGCTTCTTGCAGTTTAGCGCGATAAGCCGCTTCTTTTTCAGGTGTAAATTTACTTTTATCTATGGTGCCAGCACCGCCATGAATAGCGATAGAAAATGGCTGCTCGTTTGCAGCAAACGCACTGGTAGATAAAAGCGCTGTAAAGAGCGCCGTTGCGAGTGATTTATTCATTAGTATTTTCCTTTTGTTACTGTCTAATTTGCAAGGCAATTGGCTTTATTTCAAGCATTTTCGATGAACCACATAAAGACAGTCTTTTTTGTTCTAGATCAACGCAATTGCTTCACAGCGGCGTAGATTAATAAGTAAAGAATAGGAGGCATTATGAACAAAAACGCGATTTTAATTGAGCTTAAAGAAAAGCAAATCGAACTAAGTAAACGCATTAATGCTATTGGTTCAGACTTTAAAAAAGGTCGTTCGCAAGATTTTGCTGAACAAGCCACTGAAAGTGAAAACGACCAAGTGCTCGATGGTATTCGTCACGAAGCAAATTTAGAACTTCAACAGGTCAATGCTGCCATCACTCGCTTAGAAAATGATAATTATGGCATCTGTAGCCGTTGCGATAATCCAATATCAAGCGAGCGTTTAAACGCATTACCCTATGTACAAACTTGTATTAACTGTGCCCAATAAGGATTAACAACCATGTTTATCGAAAAACACGACATGCATCATGAATTCCCTGAATTTAATGAAGAAATTCGCGAATTAAAAATGACAAATGCGCACTTTTCTAAACTATTCAAAGAGTATCATGAGCTGGATCATGAAGTGATCCGCATCGAAGAAGGGGTTGAAAATACCACGGATGCGTACTTAGAAAAGCAGAAACTACGTCGTTTACACTTAAAAGATGAGCTTTATTCAATGCTTAAAGCGCATAAAGAAAACTAAATACACATGCATAAAAAAAAGCGCCGATTGGCGCTTTTTTATTAACGTTTTATAAGCTCAATTAAGCTTCTTGCTCTGCTTTAAGACGTGCAAGACGGTTAACTTGAGGCATTGACGTTAAGAATGAGTAGATTGGTGGTAAGTAGCCACGCTTACGAAGTTCTAGAAACTCTTCGTCAGCCATTTCATTTAGCTTCTTCTCGTCGATTAGGTAGATACCGTTGATATCGCGCTTCTCGCCTTTGATTTCAAGCGTTAGAGTTTGTGCGATAAGTAGTTCTTTATCTGCTAAGAATTTTGTGAATGCCGCAGTTACTTGCGAGAATTCAACAAATGCAATTAAACCTTCTTTACGACGCTTAAGGTAATCTGTCTCTTCACCTTTCTCATCGAAAAGTGCATTACCTTCTTCTTTATTTACAAGATCGCTTGATTCGTTAATACCAACGAATAACTGGTCTTCATTCTCTGGGTTTTTGCTAAGTACTAACGGGTAACGCGTTAGTGCGTGAGGAAGGTAAGCACCTTGCCATTTGCCGTCTTTCACAAACAGGTTTTCATTTGGCTCTAAACCAAGCATTGCAACTGGCTGGAATTCACCTGTTTCGTTATTTTTTACAAATACGATTGGGTATTCGTTAGCTACACGTGCAAATTCGTGTGCAACAACTGGTACTAAATGTTGATCTTTAACTAGGTCTGTGTTGAAACCGTTTTTAATTTTAACATCTTTGTGTTCAACATTATGAAGAGGCTTTACTACGTCCGTCATCTTACTGCTCCAATAGGATTCTAATTATTTATAATAGTGCTGCTAGGCTAGCGGTTTTGATTGTAAAAAGAAAGTAAAAACCTCGTTTCTTTTTAATGTATGTAAACGTCTATTTGATGCCCAACATTTCATTACAAAATGATATAAGGACGAACAATTATTTTTCAAGGGAACGGGTGACAAAAAGCCACAATTTGTGTCTAATTGATAACAACAAAACAGCGCTGTCATTTATTAAGAAGTGTCGAAATGCAAACTAAGTCGATTCAATCAATTATTATTTTAGGTGGTGGTACAGCCGGTTGGCTTGCTGCTAATCATTTAGCAATTAATCTAAAACCTAAAGAACAACACGGTATTAAGATTACAGTAATTGAATCCCCCGACACTCCAACTATTGGTGTGGGCGAAGGCACCGTACCTTTGATGCGAAATACACTTAAAGAGTTTGGCATCAGTGAAGAAAAGTTTATTAAAGAGTGTGATGTTTCCTTTAAACAAGGCATTCAATTTGATAACTGGATGAAGCCTGTAGATGGCAAAATGCACTCGTACTATCACCCTTTTGACTACCCTATTTTAGATAATGACAGTGTTGCCGCTTGGCTTCAAAACCCAGTAATGCCCTTTGCGCATGCCATGAGTCGTCAAGCGCTGTTGTGTGATAATCATAAATCTCCCAAAGCCATTACTGACCCGGAATTTTCTGGGCAAGCGGCGTATGGCTATCACTTAGATGCGTACAAATTTTCAGATTTACTTAAACACCATGCGATTGACAATTTAGGTGTTGAACACCTAATGGCACATATTGAGGATGTGACGCTTTCAAGTGATGGTACAATCGACACTCTAATTAGTTTACAAGGCGATGTATTTAAATCAGATTTTTATATTGATTGCTCTGGCTTTTGCAGCCGTTTAATCGGGCATGCGTTAAACGTCCCTTTTATTGGGAAAAGTGATGTGTTATTTGTCGATAAAGCACTTGCGATTCAAGTGCCACATGACAACGAAATGCCAGAACTCCCCTCATCGACTATTGCAACAGCATGTGATGCCGGCTGGATATGGGATATTGCACTGCCTACAAGGCGTGGTATCGGTCATGTGTTTTCTTCAAAGCATTGCAGCGTTGATGAAGCAAAGGCCACGCTTGCAAATTACTTAAATAAACCAGTGGAAGAAATACAACCACGTTTGATAGATATGAAAATTGGCCATCGTGAAAAATTTTGGCATAAAAACTGTGTTGCCATTGGTTTATCTCAAGGGTTTGTTGAGCCTCTTGAAGCCACTGGTCTACTTGCTTTTGATGCTACCGCTAAATTACTTGCTAAATCCTTCCCCACCAATACAGCACAATTAGCCCAAGCTGAAAAACGCTATAACAACTATGTGAGTGGTTTATGGCAAGGGGTAATAAACTTTATCAAAATGCATTATGCCGTATCCGACAGGGACGATACCGCATTTTGGCGTGATAATCGTGATACAGCTAGTTGGCCTTTGGAATTACAAGAAAAGCTTGCACATTGGCGTACGCATATTCCAAGCTTATATGATTTTGAACGTGGTTTTGATGCGTTTCGCTTAGAAAATTATTTGTACGTTTTATACGGGATGAATTTCCCGACAGACATTGGTGATATCGCTTATCGTTATCAAGCACCAGACATTGCACAAAAGCAGTTTGGTTTAATCCAAAGGCAAGCAATTCAGGTTGCTGACTATTTAGAAGATAATTTAACGGTGATTAATAAAATCAAGCAATTTGGCTTAAGTAAGGTGTAATCGCGATGGCAATCCCAAAGAGAATAGTCGTGCTTGGTGGTGGCTCAGCCGGATGGATGGCAGCAAGTTTGTTACATCACAGCTGGGCAAATAAAGGTGCTGAAATCACCTTGATTGAATCAGACATAATTGGCGTTGTTGGCGTAGGTGAAGGCTCGACGCCATCACTCAAATATTTTTTTGAAAAGTTACAAATTGCCGAAAATGAATGGATGCCATTTTGTAACGCTACCTATAAGTGTGGCATAAGCTTTCCGGACTGGACGTCACATTTAGATGAAAACGAATATTTTCACCCCTTTTACTCTGATCATGATTGGAAAACAGGCCAAGCGTTTATTCACAACTGTAATGTAAGACGTCAAGGGTTTGACATTGAAACAAGGCCTAATCATTACTGGTTACAAGCTAAACTAGCTAAAAATAATCTCAGCCCTAAACTCAAACAACCGCAAAATAAAGAGCTGGATTATGGCTATCATTTTGATTCGCAAAAGTTAGGCGAGTTTTTAAAAAATCGTGCTATCAAGCTAGGTATAAAGCACATTATTGGTACCGTAGAGGTTGTTAATAATGATGATGAAGGCGTACACAGCCTAACATTAAACTGTGGTAAAACCATTGCTGGCGATTTATTTATTGATGCCACAGGTTTTGCCAGCTTATTGCTACAAAAAACGCTTAAAGTGCCTTTTATTTCATACAAAGATTATTTATTGAATGACAGTGCGATTGCCATCCCAACCGAGACGCGAACAGATGACGATATTTCTCCACAAACGGTTTCTCGCGCATTAAGTGCTGGTTGGGCATGGACAATTCCCCTAAGAAACCGAAACGGTAATGGCTATGTGTATAGCAGCAAATATATTTCACCAGAAGATGCTGAAGCTGAGCTGCGCGCTTATTTAGGCATTAGTGATCGCCATGATATTAAAGCACGTCACATAAAAATGCGTTTAGGGCGCGTTGCAAAACACTGGCATTTAAATGTACTTGGCGTTGGTTTATCTCAAGGGTTTATTGAACCGCTAGAAGCCACAGCCTTAAGCTGTATTCAATACACCGTAGAACATTTTATTGAAACAATAGAAAAAGGCGGTGACGTTTCAGCACTGCAAGAACCATTTAACCAGCAGATCAATACTGTTTATGATGCGATACGCGACTATATTAGTGCCCATTACCGCTTAAATACACGTATTGATTCAGACTACTGGCTCGCCAATAGAGAGGCCGATTCTCCTGAGAAACTCATCAAAATACTAAGCGCTTGGGATGATCCAGCAAGCCAATTTGAAAGTACATTAAAAAGGTTAAATGCAGAAGTGATGTACTTCTCACCCAGTTGGTATTGTTTGTTAGCAGGTAAAGGGCGATTTAAGCATAAAGCGCAAACACTTTCCTCTTCAATTAAAACCGCAAATGTGGCTGATATTGATAATTACTGCGAACAACAAGCCACACATTTTAAGCCACACCATCAGGCCCTAAGCAATGATTAACAACTAAGTTGTAAAATATTAGTCAAGGGATCTGACTGTTAAATTAATAAAGGATTATTTTGTTTTCCATAAATAAAAACTTTACCGTGTCTGAGTCATTGATTGCTGATTCTGAACATAAAGTCATCGTTATTGACAATGCATTCAATGATTTAGATAAAATTATTGATTACGCCAATACAACCGCCTATTTTCATCCACCGGGCAATGATGGCACCCTTTACCCTGGTAGTCGTGATGAAATGCCTGCCCCCTACTACGAGGCATTTTCAGCACTTTTGAAATCAGTTTTTCCATCGAGTATAGAACATCAAGTTGCTCGCTGCTGGTTATCAAAAATTACGCTTAAACCTGACCAACTTTCCCCCATGCAAACCATGCCCCATTATGACTCATTGTTACATGAAGATATGGCTGCGGTTCATTATTTATCTGGCAGTGAGCTAGGTGGTACCAATTTTTATCGCTATCGCAAAGGTAAGAACCTAACGCTTTCGAAAGAGGATGAACCAATAATTTTAGAGATGTTAAAACAGCATCAATCATCGAAGGCCAAAGGGTATATTGAACAGTCTAACGAGGTATTTGAGAAAGTGCACACTGTTGAGGCACAGCCTAACCGTGTTGTTATTTACTCAGGCAATATTTTACACAGTCCATCTGTTACTGCGCGTGTGGAATTTGATAAAAAAAGTGCAAACAGTCGTACTTCAATTAACTCCTTCTTTAAACGTTTAAATTAATCTTTGGTATTGCTATAAGGCTGGGGTAATAGACTCAGCCCATCACTTTGCACTACGCCAACAACTTCGAATTTTAGGCATAAAAAAGCCTCGCAATTGCGAGGCTTTTTTATAGGTTAACTTTTTTGCTTAGAAGCGGAAAGCTACACCCACTTTATAGCGTGCTTCACCTTCAAAGCTCCACGCTGGGTAACCGTTACGAAGGTCAGCTTTAACTTCTGCATCACCTGTCGCAGTACCAATTTGGATGCTGTCTTCTTCAGTGATGTTAACAGCTTCAAATGTTAGGTCTAGGTAATCAGTAACTGAGTACTTAGCAGTTAGGTCAAGTGTACCGTAGTCTTGGTGCTCGCGGTTACCGTAGAAACCAGGTAATTCACGTACCATGTACTCTGAACGCCAGTTATACGCTAAACGTACGCTGTATGTTTCAGTCTCGTAGTAACCTACTAGGTTAACTGTGTGATCTGAAGAATCAGAGAATAATTCGATACGGTCTGGGAAGTTTTCCGCAGGCGCTTCTGAATCTACGTAAGTATAGTTAGCTTGGTAACCAAAACCATTGTCAAAGCCATCTTGAATTTGTAGCTCTAGACCTTGGATTTCACCACCAGAACCAGTGCCTTTAGTTGCAACAGTCCAGTTATCTAAACCTGTATCAGGGTCGATGATACCAACACTTTGGTTAAGCTTTTGGTCAACCTTAGTGAATGATGAAATATCTTTGATGAAGTAAGTAGCACTGATCATGCCATCGCCATCAAAGTAGTATTCAACACCTAAGTCTGCTTGAGTTGCTTTGAATGGCTCAAGACCGATATTACCAGTAGTAATAACTTCGTTACCTAACGTACCATCTTCATAACCAGCTAATGTAGAAGCTGCAAACATATCAGTGTAGTTAGCACGTGACATTACCTGCGCTGCTGAGAAACGTAAGATTACGTCTTGCGTTAGGTCAAATGCAACGTTAACACTTGGTAGTACTTCGCTGTAATCAGCTGAGTCAGTGCTTAAACTGTTCGCGTAGTTACCATTTGCATCAAGTGCATAGTAATCAGATGATGCATCAGTTGTAACATAACGTAAACCGAAGTTACCACGTACACCTTCACCTGAGAAATCAGCCATTGCGTATAGTGAAATATTTTCTTCGTTTACTGTGCCGTAACCAGACTTGTAAGCAATTGATGTGTTATCAAAGCTAGTAATAGCCGCGTAACCATCAGCAAGCATTTGGTCTAGGTTTGGTTTAGGTAATGTGTAACCAGCGCCAGAGCTGATAGTACCTGAATAGTAATGTGACGCATCGTATGCTGGGATGCTATCAACTAAGTTTGCAGTGTAAGTTTCCTGTTTAACATCGTGGTCAGCCCAACGGAAACCAGTTTTGATTGCCGTGATTGCACCAAAATCCACAGGGAATTTTAAGTCAAACTGTGCATACGTCTCTTCATCAGAGTTAGGTTGCTTTTTAAGTGCCCAACCAGCTGAAGATAGTTGACCTTGGAAGTCATCTGCAGTGAAGTTTTTGTTAGCAACATCAATTTTAATAACATCACCAGTTGCATCGTAAGTACCTGCATAATCAGCTGGTGTACCTAACCAGAAACCGTAGTTTGAAGTAAGATCTGTACCACCGTCAGATTGTGTATTACCTACACGACCTTCAAGTTCAAAGTTTTCGCCAACATATTTAAAGTCGAAGTCAACAGTGTCTGATGTCATCGAACCTGCACGGCCCCATGTTTGTGCCCAACCAGGGTTAGCACCAGTACCTGTGCGACGGTAGAAAGTACATGTACCATCAGCATTTACTGACTCACATGCAGCTTCTTTATCATCTGGGAAAATAGCAAATAACGACGTGTTTGCGTTGTTTGCAGAAAGCTCTAGGCTCATGATATTTAAGCCAAGCTCTAAGTTATCTGTTGGGCGGTATTGGAATGCAGCATTAATCGCAGTACGCTCACGCTCTTGTTGGAACGTTGTAGGTACAATGTCACCCCAACCAACAAGTGATTCGATACCGTTACGTTGGTAATTAGTTTCTGAGTATGCTGCAGCAACTAATGCACCGAATGTTTCGTCATCGTTTTTCCAGCTATATAAACCAGAAACTTCAGGATCTGTCTCTTCAGAAATTGTACCGTAGTCAGCTTTAACGCTACCGAAGATAGTATTTGCATCTAAATCTAACGGCTTACGCGTATTAACAATAACTGTACCACCGATACCACCTTCTACAACGTCAGCTTGTGACGACTTGTATACTTCGATACCGCCAACCATTTCAGGTGGAAGAAGTGTGTAGTTAAAGCTACGGTCGATAGCTTGTTGGTCATACCAACCCGTAGAAGCTACTGAGTGACCGTTAAGAAGTGTACGTGTTAATTGTGCAGACGCACCACGAATTGAAACCTGCTGGCCTTGACCGAATGCACGGTTAACAGCAATACCAGAAATACGACCAAGTGCTTCACCTACATCGCTATCTGGAAATTTACCAACGTCTTCTGCTGAAACTGCATCTACTACAGAGTCAGAGAAACGTTTTGTATTAAGAGAAGCTTCTAGTGAACGGCGAATACCGCGTACTTCAATTACTTCTACATCTTCTTTTGCTTGAACTTCTGAATCAGCTGCAACAGCAACGCCTGAAAAACCAGCGCCCATTGCTAAACCGATGTTAACTGCTAATAAGCTTTTTTTGAAATTTTTAGCTAACACAGGATTCCCCTTGAATCATTTTGTTTTGGTTTAATTCACTTTCTGCCCAGTGAGGATGACAGCGTTGTCATCTACTAACAAACCTTACACGTAAAATTACAATATCGCTACAACTTTTTTTGCATTTTTTAAACAATTCGACCCTTTTATATATAACAATTGAGAACAAATTATTTACAAACGCAATAAAAAATTATCATAAACCCTTGTAAATAAAGGGCTAACGACGCAAATACTATAACACAATGGAGTAATTAACTGTAAAGTGAAATGTGTAAGAAAAGATTATTATGATAGAGGTCGGAGCAGAAAATAATGCCAACAAACGATTTGATAGAAAAAAACAGGCAATAAATTCTTATTGCCTTAATAAGCGCTTTGCTTAGCTTAGTTGGTTAAACTCAAAACTAATTGAGGGCCCCTATCACTGGGCAGAATGATAGAAGTGGAGCCCTCAAATCTAAATTCAATTAACTTAGGGGAACATAAATGACAGCGCTGTCATTTGTTAATAAGAATGATAAAGACACCGGTGTCATTTGTCTACTCTTATTTGAATTATTTTTCATTTTAGCCTCTTAATTAAGGTAAGGATTATTATATGACGTCAGAATAAGTACTAATTTAGGTTAATTTCGTCAGGTATCGCTTGTACAAACTTTATTATTCTGATTGGAAGGTGGTTTTTGAGGGTGCCAAAGTGGTTAAACTTGCGGTATATGTCAACCTAGTTTAGGAAACTTTAGGTCGTGATACATCGATTATAATCTCGACTTTAAACTGCGAAATGAATTGTCGTGTTCTAAACAAATGATTAATAGTAATTTTTCTCAATAAACGCTATTAAAATAAAAAAGCCCAAACATTCGTTTGGGCTTTCCAAGCTTATCATAATAGCGGCTTAAGCCGTCCAATACACTTCTACAGGCACTTCAGTTTGCTGCAAAATAGCGCGAAGCGGCATATCTGCGACTTCACCACCCGCTTTTGCTGTTTTGTAGACTGCCAGTTTTTCTTCACCACTAATCAAAAGTTTAATTACTTTTGATTGTAAAATAGCTGCTCGCGTTAATGTCATACGCTCAGTAATATCACCTGTCACATCGCTTTTGATTGCTTCAATTGCAGCAACTAAGTCAGATGTTGTTAGCGCATTATCTAGGCCTTCAGCATGTGGGAATAAAGAAGCTGTGTGACCGTCTGGTCCCATACCCAAAATTGTCACATCAAAGTTTTGTTTCAGTGATGCATACGCTTCTTGGCATTCAGCTTGGCCCAACTGTGCTGTCTCAGCGGCGTTTTTCATCGTAACTAAATTTGCTACCGCAGCTTTGCCTTGTAATAACGTTGATTGAATAAAAGCTTCATTACTTTTTTCGTGATCCGCATCGACCCAGCGCTCGTCTACCATAGCAATGTCAATTTTATCCCATGCCATATCCAAGCCACTTAAATAGCGATAGGCAGGCGCTGGCGATGAACCACCTGATACCATTAAAACAGCACGGCCATCTTGCTCAATACCGTTTGCTAAACATGCTGCTAAGTCTTCACCAAGTGCTTTATTGTAAGCATCTTTTGAATCAAAAAACTTTTCAATAATATTGGCTGACATTAGTCTTTGCTCCCTGCGTTGTACCACGTGTGGTTATTTTCCGCTAACAGTTCATCGGCATCGTCAGGACCCCAAGTACCTGCACGGTATAGTGCAGGCATGCCTGCTGTTTTCCAGTGGTTGATAATTGGATCAATCCACGCCCATGCTTGACGCACTTCGTCACGGTGAATAAATAGTGACGCATTACCCGATGCTGCATCTAACATTAAACGCTTATAAGCATCTGAATGGAAACCATTTTCATAGTTTTTAGATAAATCTAAATCAAGGGTTACAGGTTCTAATTGCATCTCTAAGTTGTCTAAGCGCTTAGACATTAACGTTAATTGAATGCTTTCTTCCGGCTGTAAACGAATAACCAAACGGTTTGGTTCAATACCACCTACAGTTTCATCATAGACATTGTGCGATACATTTTTGTATTCAACGATAATTTCAGCGCAACGCTTCTTCATACGTTTACCTGTTCTTAGATAGAAAGGAACGCCTGACCAACGCCAGTTATCTATATGTGCACGGATAGCTACAAAAGTTTCGGTTTCACTATTCTCGCCAAGTTCCTCAAGGTAACCAGGTACTAATTTGTCATCTAACTGCCCTGGTACATATTGACCACGAACTGTGTTTGCCTCAACATCTGCATCCACTAATGGACGTAACGCTTCTAGTACTTTTAACTTTTCAGTGCGAATACTTTTTGCAGTCAGTTTGTTAGGAGATTCCATCGCGACTAAGCAAAGTAATTGTAATAAGTGGTTTTGTACCATATCGCGAAGTGCACCAGCCTTGTCATAAAAGCCTGCGCGGCTTTCTAAGCCAACGGTTTCAGAAATACTGATCTGAATATTATCAATGGTTTTTGCATCCCACATATTTTCAAACATCACATTTGAAAAACGCAGCGCCATTAAGTTTTGAACCGTTTCTTTACCTAAATAGTGGTCAATACGGTAAATTTGGCTTTCTTTAAAATACTCTGCAATCTTTGCATTGATTTCTTCAGCTGATGCGCCGCAATAACCAATTGGTTTTTCAACAACAACACGCGTTGTGTCAGTAATTAGTTGGTTATCTGATAATAACTCGCTACAACGACCATAAACGGCAGGTGGTAAAGAGTAATAGAAAACTCGCGCTTTATCGTCAGCGTCTGATTCCAGTAATTCTTTTAACTGTAACCAGTTATCGTCTTGCTCGGTAACATTAACAACCATAGGTTTTAAAAACGTTGAAAATGCCTTCCAGTCTTTAGCGTTATATTCGCCCTTAGCTAAAAACGATTTTAAGCTTTCTTGTACTTTGTCGATAAACTCCTGTTCATTTGCTAATGCCCTCACCGTTGGCACAATACGTGTTCCTTCCGGTAAATTTCCTTCTTGATAAGCACGGTACATCGCAGGTAGCAGTTTTCTCAGTGATAAATCACCACCACCACCAAAAATAACTATATCGAATGGGTTTAGCATAATTGTTCTCTTGGTTTTAGTAACTTGTTGTTAAGTACAATATAGAAGTAGTTTTTAGTTCGCTATGTTAGCACTAATTGCGTTTTGGGTAAGCAATTTATACATGCTAATTTATAATGAATTCGTATGTAACTGATTTAAGATTAAAATGTAATCCGAAAAGAGTTTTCAGGAGTAACGATGCTCTCACCCACCGTTACCCCTGAATACTCAGCGCTACTCAGTTCACTGTGTTAAACGGATATGAGCATTGGAAACGTCAACTCTCTCACCAACTGACGTTCCAATTGACTCAGCGCTACCCGTTCAAAGGTATTTGTTCACTTTGTATATCTACAACAGTGCAGTTCAAAGTGTATTGTGTGCAAATTTTAGCTGTTGCTATGACTCAACAGCAGTAGGTAGAAAGGAGTTTTGGGAACATCAACTCTCTCACCAATTGAAGTCCCAAATAACTCAGCGCTACCCGTTCAAAGGTATTCTTCTAAGCGTTCTTTCGCTTTTAATTCTTTTAGCAATGTGTATTAACACATTAAATTCAAACGGATATGAGTGCTGGAAGCGGCAACTCTCTCACCAATTGACGCTCCCAAAAACTCAGCGCTACCCGTTCAAAGGTATTTATTATTCACTGTCAGTGGCAGAAAAGCCGCGCAGTTTATCTCAACATCAGCGACTTAACCCTGACATTTATCCGCTTTTTGACGTTTATTTTTATATAACGCAATTAAGCCTGCTGTTGAACTGTCATGTTCAAAGCACTCGTCTGTTTCAAGTTCTTTTTGAATCGCGTTAGCTAGACCTTTACCGAGTTCAACACCCCATTGATCAAATGAACAAATTTCTAAGATAATGCCCTGACAAAAGATTTTATGCTCATAAAGCGCTATCAATCGTCCTAAATGCTTTGCATCAATTTTGTCTAATAAAATAGATGTAGTTGGGCGATTACCTTTATGAACTTTGTGTTCAACCAGTACATCAATCTGCGCTTGAGATAACCCTCTGCCTGACAAATCGGCAATAACCTGCTCTTTAGTCACACCTGTCATCATTGCTTCTGTTTGCGCAAAAAAGTTAGCCATTAAGATTTCATGATGATTATTAACATCTGTCACAGGTGTTATAGAACCAATAAAGTCTGCTGGCACAATCGTAGTACCTTGGTGAAGGTACTGATAAAACGCGTGTTGACCATTGATACCAGTCATACCCCAAATCAGTGGTACGCTTGTATAGTTAATTTCTGCACCATCAAATGTCACCGACTTTCCATTACTTTCCATTTCCGCCTGTTGTAAATAGGCTGGTAACATATGCATGCTTTGATCGTAAGGCAAAATAGCTTGAGCACGGGCATCCAAAAAGCTGGTATTCCAGACACTTAGTAGTGCCATTAATACAGGAATGTTGTCTTCAAAGTCTGATTTTAGGAAGTGTTCATCAACTTCAAATGCACCTTCAAGCAACTCTACAAAGGTATCGAAGCCAAGATAAAGCGCGATGGGTAAACCAATAGCTGACCACATTGAAAAGCGACCGCCAACCCAATCCCACATGGTAAAAACATTGTCCGGGTTAATGCCAAATTCAGATGTTTTTTCTAAATTGGTACTTACCGCTGCAAAATGCTTAGCAACTGCACTATCACACCCTGCTGCACCTTTTAACCAGGCAACGGCTGTTTTTGCATTTGCCATGGTTTCTGAAGTTGTGAACGTCTTGCTTGAAATAACAAATAAGGTTGTTTCAGGGTTTACTTTGTTTAGTACTGCGGCAATTTGCATACCATCAGCATTAGATGCGTAATGAACGTTTAATGTGTTATCTGCATAAGCGGCTAACGCTTCTGTTGCCATTTGAGGGCCCAAGTTTGAGCCACCAACACCAATACTAACAACATCAGTAATACGCTTTCCTGTATAACCGAGCCATTCGCCACTGCGGACTTTCTCCGTAAATGCTTTTATTTTTGTAAGTTCAGCATTCACAGCGTCAACAACATTTTCGCCATCTACATAAATGGCTTCATTACTACGCTTGCGAAGCGCTGTATGCAACACCGCACGATTTTCTGTGAAATTAATTTTTTCACCCGAAAACATTTTGTCGCGCCATGAAGCCAAATCGACTTCATTTGCCAAAGTCAGTAAGGCATTTTTAACATCTTGAGTAATCAGGTTTTTTGAGTAATCAAAAAATACGCCGTCGATCTGTGTTGAAAAACGTTCAAATCGCTCCGCATCATTAGCAAACAAATCAACTAAGTGTTGCTGTTTTATCTCACCTGCCAGACTTGCTAGTGTTTGCCAACTTGCTAAAGAAGAACGTCCACTCATATTTTACCTTTACTCTTATTACATTAAAGCAAATATTTATACCTTGAATTTGGCTTAACACTTGCTAATGTTATTAGTTGTTAATTTTTGTACGTTAACAATAAGTAAAAATGACAACGCTGTCAATTGGCAATTTAAACTTTTTGACACCGGTATCAACACCATGATTCTGTATAAAATATGAAACATAACTACAGACTTGAAAAAAAAACAGTTAGAATGGCAACTTGTGTGCTATTTAAACCATGCATTACGCAGGAACCATCAGCAAAAGTAATAATAACAATATGAAAGTGACCATAAACGATGTTGCTCGCCTCGCTGGCGTATCAATGAAAACAGTATCTCGTGTTATGAACAACGAGCCTTCTGTTAGAAAAAAAACCTCTGATAAAGTGATGGCTGCCGTTAAAGAGCTTAATTACAAGCCTAACTTAGCTGCGCGTAGTTTAGCGGGTACCAAATCATTCGCCATTGGCCTAGTGTATAGCAACCCCAATGCTTACTACGTTATTGATATGCAAAATGGTATTTTATCGCGCTGCAAAGAAGAAGGTTACGAACTGCTTATTCACCCATGCAGCAATACCGACGAAAATGTATTGGATGAAATCCAAACCATGATTGAGCGTTCACGCTTATCAGGTTTAGTGTTAACACCGCCACTTTCAGAGCGTCAAGATGTGACTGATCTTTTAGATTCAATGAACATCAATTACGTACGAATTTTATCTGGTCGAGAACCAACTGAAGAGCAAACAAAAAGCAACGCCATTTTTGTTAATGACCATGACGCTGCATACCAAATTACTGAACATTTAATTTCATTAGGCCACAAGCATATCGCCTTTATCACAGGTGAAGAAGAACACAAATCGACGCTTGAGCGTTTAGATGGGTACAAAGCGGCATTGAGTGCACATAATATTGACGTTGATGACGCACTTATTTTCCCTGGAAAGTATTCATTTGAATCGGGGGTTGAAGGCGCTAAAGCACTTATGAAACAAGATAGCAAGGTAACGGCAATCTTTGCGTGTAACGATGAAATCGCGGCAGGTGCATTATTTGCCTCACGTCTAATGGATATAAAAATTCCCGAGCAACTATCAATTACTGGATTCGAGGATTCACCATTCTCGAAACAAACATGGCCAAAATTAACTACGGCACATCAATCAAACCAAGATATTGCGACCCAAGCTGCCAAGTTGTTATTTGCAAATAGCCGCCCGACTAAAATCAAAGAAGACAAGATGGCTATTTGCTTTACACCAGAACTCGTCGTTCGCGACTCAACCGGGCGCATTATGCAATAAGTAATAAAAAAGCAGCGAATCCGCTGCTTTTTTATTAGAACATTTGTGTCTAAATAAACGCGACACCACCTGCCAAATTACTCACGTTTGAGTATCCAAATTCATTAAGAAGCTCACAACACGCTTTTGAACGACGCCCACTACGACACACAAGTATATAATTTTGCTCTTTAGTAAGTCGCCCTTCAAAAACCTCATTCAATAAACGATGGCTTGGAATATTGCTCACCAGATCACTGGGCACTTTTAAGTAATCACTTAACTCCCCTTCTTGATGTTCGTACTTTTCACGAATATCAACAATCCCATCAATACTCTGTGACGAAAGTGCTACCTTTAATGATTGGCTATCTAATTCATTAATTTTTGCGTTGTTTGAAGTCACCAAAGGCATGGCAAAACGCTGTTGATTGTTTAACTTGTAAAGTGTGTTTTGGTTAATTTCAAGATTAAACTCTGTTAGCAATTGATCGCTATTTAAATCAAACGTCGTAGCGTCGCTAAACGCCGCGGTAATATCACTGTCAACGTTAATTAAACCAGTAACCGTCAAACCTTGGTTTTTGAATAAACGTTGAATTTTGTTCAGTTCACTGGCCTTTGCGTTTATTAGTAATGCATCCAGTGAGTTATTTACCACTAAATACATTATTTCATTATTTAGCACGAACTGATTAACACCAACAGCACATGGAATGTCTTTAGTTTGACCAAATACCATACACGCATTTGCTAACTTATCTTTTAGCGCACGAATACGCTGGCAAGCATCATTAATTTCTTGTGTTGTCGCCATTGGTCCAAATGATAAGCGAATCGCATTGCCACTTTGCCAAGCTGGTAAATTCATTGCGTCTAGCACAAAGCTGCTCGCTGCGCCCGAACTACACGCTGAACCTGCACTAACACGAATACCAGCAGCATCAAACAAATTCATAACTTCACTGCCCGCAATATTGGCAACGCTAAAATTAATTGTCGTCGGCACTGATACAGAAAAATCATTGTTAAATACAATTTCGTCAAAAGTATACGAGAGTGCTGACGCCAATTGCTCACGATAGCCATTCAGTTCGTTCACTGACTTAAACACGCTATCAGTGCTTTCTAGCATTAATTCAAACAGCTTTTTAAGACCTGCGATGCCAGGTAAATTTTCGGTACCAGAACGCGCGCCACTTTCTTGCCCGCCGCCTGCTATAAAAGGTGTTAATGGTGCATTTTCACTTAGATATAAAAAACCAATGCCTTTAGGAGCATACAGTTTATGGCCAGAAAACGGCGCATAATTGATGCTTGTTTTATCAAGGTTTAGCGCTTGTTTACCTAATCCTTGTACACAGTCAACCATCCAAAACACATTTGGGTTGTGATCACGGATCACCTTATCAAGGGCAGTAATATCTTGTGCTGCGCCGGTCTCGTTATTGACCATCATAGTGCAAATAAGCAGTGCATTTTTTATGTGTTTTGCAATAAAGTCGTGATCAAGAATGCCTTTGCTATCGACCGGAATGGCGAGTATTTCAGCATTAATTTCAAGCAGTTCATTCCAATGTTTTAGGGTATTTGGCACTGCTTTATGTTCAGTTGCACCGTACAGTAATACAGGTTTTTCGATTGTGTGCGTTCGCGCCGCAATAAGCGCAGAAACAACGGATGTTTGGATCCCTTCGGTCGCGCCTGATGTAAATAATAAACGACCTTTTTCAGCGCCAATTAACTGTTTACCTAGTTGGCGAGTATCTTCCATTAAACGTTTCGCTTTTAAGCCAGTTATATGTGAGGAAGAAGGATTACCAAATTCCACTTCCATACAGTGCATCACTTCTTTTGCAATTTCACTATACACGGGGGTGGTTGCATTGGCATCAAGGTAAATTAATGACTGAGACATATCTACTGCTTTATTACTTTATGGAATAACTTATAACATTGTTTCAAATATTCTTTTGAAAGGCTAATAATATTTCGTTTGGAATAAGCCGCTTTTTATAAAGCTTTTAGTAAAAACAAAAAGGCCGCTTTGAAAGCGGCCTTTAAAATCTGAATTGGGTTAGCTGAGTACCGTTGTGAGTATAACTAACAACAATAGCAAGGTTAGGATTAAACAAACCGGTGATAAAAACCGTATTAAGGTCAAGGCAAACGGGTGTTTAATATTGGGGTATAAATTACTACGTTTTAGTGAAAGCGCATAAGCAAATGCACCTAAAGAAACTAATGTCGATACTATGCTAATTTCCGTTTTTATTGATATTGAATCAGAAAAAATTAAAAAGAGTTGTAACGGGAACATAAAACACACGAGCGCGTGTAATAAGTGAACCATCTGGATGAGTTTTAATTTACCTTCTTCACTGAGTTCTTTGATGCCAAATTTATGCTCAAAATGCTTAACCACTTCATGCAGTTCCAATGTTACAGCTAAGCGGTATGGACTTAACCCTTCTGCATCTTTTTGCTGATAATTTACGCCTCCATTGAGGGCTTTACTTATAATATCTAAGCTGCGCGCCCTTACAGCAAAGTGCAGTAAATTATTCCCTTTTAAATCACATTCGCCTGCGCGTTCTTTTGTTAACAAGGCATCAAATACATTGGCAAAACCTTGTTTTGCAGACCAAATTAACGCTGTTAGACCATCTTCGTCAGTGATCTGCCCTTTCGCACCTTGCTCAATAAAACGCATACAGAGGCTTTGTTTAGCATCCGATTGGGAAATATGTGACAACAAAGCACGCTCTAACAATCGATTATCAACCTCGTCATCAGACAGGGCTAACAGCAAATCAAAAAAGTCTTCGCCTTGGCGTAATTTCTCCGCAATTTGCTCAGCCAATTGCGCAGGGTCGTCGTGCAGGTTTGATTTTATAAATGGCAACGCAACATCACGAAAATCGGGGTCAGCCCAAATAGCAAGCACATCATCATGCTTAAGAGGCATGCCTAAACTCAGAAACTGCTGAAATAATTTGAATACGCGTAAATGCATGCAAAGAGCAGTCAAAGACAATTCGTTTGGTATGCTAACTTGCTGACCAATCGAAGCGTATTGATCTATGCGCGAAAGCAATAACTCTGATGTCGCTTCTTTACCACCCAGTTGTTGCTGTAAATGTTGTAATGCTGATTCGATATACTGCTGTGCTGTGTCATCATATTCAAAAATATGTTGATAGAAGCATTGCTCAAAAGGTTCGGCTGGTTTCAACCAAAGCAGGTAATAAATTGGCGGTAAAACACTGGTGCTTATCCCCTGTGCATCTTTGGTCACTTCACATTTTGGCCATGCTTCAAGCGCATCTAAAATAAATGCACCATTTTGCTCCAACAAGCCTTTTAATAAAAGTGGATAAGCTTCAGGCCAAACTAATACTCGCTCAAGTGACAACGCAGTGCTCCATAGAATTTTAAATAACGCGAAACGCGCTAATAGTACCAACTATTTTGTTGATGAAAAAGAACTTATTAAGTTCCATTTAGTGAGTTAAACTAGCCTTAATTTATTACAAATAGGTAATGTTATGAGTATTTGGGCCACACTTTTAATAATTGCAATTGTGCTCGGGGTTGTTTGGAGCAATATCGCATTATTAAAACACTCAGCAAAAATGGATATGAAAAACTTTAACCAAGATCCGATTGAAAAAGCTCGTCGCTCTCTTGAAGAGAAACAACGAGCAGAAGAAGATAAGAAGGATTAACCTACCAGCCAGTGACCCATTAAAGCAATTACCGGGAGCGTCACTAATGTACGCAATACAAAAATCATAAATAACTCAAAGATATTTACTGGTATTTTGCTGCCAAGCAGTAATGCACCTACTTCTGACATATATATCAGCTGAGTTACACTCATTGCGGCAACCACAAAACGCGTAAGCTCACTGTTAATGTTTTGTGCTGCTAGGATTGACGGAATAAACATATCAGCAAAACCAACAACCACCGTTTGCGCTGCTTTTTCAGCTTCTGGGATCTGCATTAATTCAAACAATGGAATAAAGGGTGTGCCTAGCCATTGAAACACAGGTGTATATTCAGCAATTACCAAGGCTATCGTGCCAATTGCCATAACAACTGGCAGTACAGCGAATACCATATCAACCGCATTTTTAAGGCCATCAAGCATCGTTTCTTTAATCGTTTGAGCATGGCGCGCTTTATCAAGTGCCACATCAAGAGAATGTTTTAAAAGTGTTTTACCTTCAGGTAATGCCTCTGGGTTACCTTTTACCTCTTCTCCATCAATATACACATCTTTTTTGAATCTTAGCGGTGGTAAACGCGGTACAATAAGTGCTGCAGCAATACCCGCCATACACACAGTTAGGTAAAACGGTGCAAATAAATGTGCCAATTTGACTTGACCAATCACAACCAAACAGAACGTAATTGAGACTGCTGAAAAGGTTGTGCCAATTATCGCAGCTTCTCGTTGCGTGTAGTGTTTTTCTTCATATTGTTTTGCTGTCATTAAAATGCCAACACTGCCATCACCTAGCCAAGAAGCAACACAGTTAACAGCACTTCGACCCGGCACACCAAAAAGCGGTCTCATTACTTTGGTCAGTAGCGTACCGACTAATTCAAGCAAACCAAAATTGAGTAATAATGGCAGTAAGAGACCAGCAAGAATAAACACAGAAAACAGTATTGGCATTAACTCATGCAGTACCAAGCCGCCCACCGCATCAGAGTGAATTTCAACTGTCGTGTCGCCAATCGAAAAAGCCCCCACTTTTAAGTAGGTCATCAGCACGAAAATCGCACCGAGTGTACGTGCAACTAACCAAATAGGACTGACAACTAAAAGATGGCGAATAAAACTCCCTTCTTTTAAAAACTTTGGTTTTAGTGCTGAAGCAGCAAGCGAAACAACCGACATGGATACAATTACAGCTGTCACTATTAAGGTAATGTGCTCTGCCAATAACCCTTTTAAAAGTTTCGCTAGAATAGCAATTGGAATCGTAAATTCACCACCATGGTTAATCGGTGTCATAAATAAAAACACACCAATTAAAGAGGGAATAAGAAAAATCATGATGGTCGCAAAATTACTGCGCGGCGCAGTCGCGTTGTTAGCTTCCAAACTCATACATGTTACCTTTAAAGTGATAGCGGTGATTGGCTTGCATAACTGTGCCAACAATATGCATAACCATTTACTTTTTTTCTAATATATTCGCTATTTTTTATACCGACAAAAAGCAAAAAAGAGCCTTAGGCTCTTTTTTGCTAAACTGCAATTTAATTTATTGAACGTCTAATCCACGCTCTTTTAACATAGCAAGAATCACTTGCAACGTGTCGCTGAGTGTACCCGGCTCCAAAGTTTCACCTTCAGAATCCAACCAAGTGATCGAAGTGCCACCCGTGCTCGACTCAGCAACCATTAACTGGTACTGACCTGGTTCAAGTGGCAATTTGCGAACATCATCGCCCCATATTGAATCCCACACACTCTCATCAGGACTTTCATAGGTTGCGAATATCAGGTTACGCGATTGCTCAATCTCATCAATAGTAAAGCCTACACGCTCTAAGAAACCTGGGAAACGCTCAAAAATTGCGCGTGCTTTTTGTTCTGTCACAAAGGCTGCGTTGCCCTTATCATCAAAGCCCATTTGTAATGAAACAATGCCGCGTGCTTTGTTTAATTCAACCATTAACTGGCGGTAGTTAAAATCAAATTGTTCAACAAATGCATTTAACGCCGCAACTTCTAAACGCTGCTGTAAAACGGCTGTTAAATCATCATACTTAGATGCAAAGTCTGTCAGTTCTACTTTTACCGAAGCGGTACGTTTATGCTCTTCGGTTTCAACAATAAATTTAAACTTTTGGCGGCTTAACTCGCGCTCTTCTTCCCACCACCAAACATCGACTGGCTTTTCAATTGAGTGCCAGTTAGTAGTGATGAAATTATCAGATTTGTTTTCAGAAGTTACTTGGCGTTCAATAAATAAATCGTCTATGGCTTGCCAGATAAAGCTTTCTAAGTCTTGAATGCCTTCATTTTTATCAAAGAAAATTCGCGCTTCTTTATCGCCTTCATTAATCCAAGACCCCTGAGCAAAAGTCAGTACTTGCGCAGGCGCTTTGACAAGGTAGTCAGCACTTTCTTCTGCTGAGGTGTACTGCGCAACGGTGAGATCATAAGCAGGATCTTGATATGGTTGTGACAAGTGGCTAGGCACTTTAAGTTCATCATTAACACGATAATTGCGTTTATGATGCGAATCATTGGTAAACACTGAACACGCTGTAATCGCCATTGAAATAGCGACCACCAATGAATTTCGGATCAAATACTGCACAAATTTCTCCTTGGTGTGCTTTTTCTTATTTGCATGGTTTGATGAAGCACACGCTGTTTGGTTCATAATTTTTTTCTCAAAATTGCCGCCTATGTTACTTTTCCTCAAGAGTAAACACAAGGAAGCGCCGCGTTAACTTTAATTAATTATTTACAATTCGCTATAATTTTCACCACATCATAGATTTACAATGGTTGTAGCGAGATATATTTGCTAAAATTCGCCGCCACGTTATTAACCCGTTGAGACTAAAAATGACGTTAAACCCAGGAAATCAACTTGTTGTCACAGCCATTGGCGAAGATCGCCCCGGCATCGTTAGTGAGCTAACAAAACTTGTTAGTGAGACTAATTGCAATATTATCGATAGCCGTATTGCAATTCTTGGCAATGAATTCACCTTTATCATGTTGCTTGAAGGCGACATGGCCGCCATTAGTCGTGTTGAATACAACATTCCAACGAAAAGTGTTGAGCTCGGTCTTTTAACCATGATGAAGCGAACAAGCCAACATCAAGAAAAACAGTATAAAGCCGGCTACAAACTCACCTACCATGGCCCTGATACGCCAGGCACATTAAGCAAAGTAACACAGTTAATGGCAGATTATCAGGTTAACATCGCTGCACTAAAGTCCGACAGCTTGGAACAAGATGGTGAAATGGTAATGCGCTCGGAAATCGACATAAACTTTTCGCGCGAAGTGGATGAAGCTGAATTTAAACATCAACTTGAGATCATTTTCTCAAAGTCTAACGTAGAACACATTTTAAAACGTATTCGATAGGAAATTGTAATATGAACACGCTAAAAGCTGGCGATAAAGCCCCCCTTTTTAAATTAGCAGATCAGAACGGTGACATCGTAGAGCTTGCTGAATTACTTAAAGAAAATAAAGTACTTGTTTATTTTTACCCAAAAGCATCAACACCTGGCTGTACCGTTCAAGCTGAAAATCTTCGCGATCATAAAGAAGAACTTGCGGCACTTAATACTGTTGCTGTTGGTATTAGCCCCGATCCAGTGAAACGCCTTAAAAACTTTGAAACAAAGAAAGAGCTTAACTTCCCACTACTATCTGACGAAGACCATGCAATTGCCGATGCATTTGGTGTTTGGGGTCTGAAAAAGTTTATGGGTAAAGAATATGACGGCATTCACCGTTTATCTTTCCTTGTTGGCCAAGACGGTACAATTGAACATTTCTTTAATAAGTTTAAGACCAAAGATCACCATCAAGTAGTTATTGATTACTTAAAAGAAAATGCTTAATTAAGAAAAGAATTCATAATTAAAAAAAGCGCCAATTGGCGCTTTTTTATGTCTGTAATTCAGTTACTCACAGAATTACTTTTTTGGTGCACGGCGTTTATTACCTGGCGCCACACGTTGATTATGCTTTTTCACCGCTTTACGGATTTTATTGATCTTAGCGCGGCGATCTTTACGCTTCTCAGGCATTACCGATAGTTTTGTTTCGGTTTCGCGGCGAAGACCAACCGTTTGACGTAAATAGTTTACATCTTTTAGGTTAAGTTCTTCCCAACCACCTTGTGGTAAACGTTTATTCAGTAGTAAGTCACCATAGCGAACACGAATTAGGCGTGACACTTCTACTGCCTGTGATTGCCATAAACGGCGTACTTCTCGGTTACGACCTTCGGTTAAGGTCACGTTAAACCAGTTGTTTAAGCCGCTTCCGCCTTGCGGTACTGCCGATAAGAATTTGGCAAAGCCATCGTCTAGTTCAACACCATTGGTCACGTTATTAAGTGTTTGCTGAGTCACTTCACCAAACACGCGCACTGCGTATTCACGTTCCACTTCATAACTTGGGTGCATTAAACGGTTGGCCAGTTCACCATCATTGGTAAATAGCAGTAGGCCTGAGGTATTGATATCTAAACGACCAATGGCAATCCAGCGGTCATTTTCAAGCGGTGGTAAACGGTCAAATACGGTGCGACGACCTTCGGGATCTTTACGTGTACACAGCTCGCCTTCTGGCTTATGGTACATTAATACACGGCAAACACGTTCGTTTGACGCTTCAATTTTAACAACGTGCCCATCAAGGCGAATGCGTTGTGTTGGCTCGACACGATCACCTAGTCGGGCAACTTTGCCATCGATACTAACACGGCCTGCTTCAATGAATTTTTCACATTCACGACGTGAACCTTTACCCGCACGTGCTAATACTTTTTGTAACTTTTCGCTCATTATTTTCTCATGTAACTTCGCAGCTAGGAATTGTTGGCTATTCTAGCACAGAGCTAATCAAGTTGCGCAGGCTCACTGAGGATTTGTGAGATTTTTTCGTCTTGCACCGCAGGCAATGGCGGTAATTCATTCAATGATGACAACGAGAAATGATCTAAGAATTGTTTGGTGGTGCCATAAAGTGCCGGTTTACCCGGTACCTCTTTGTAACCAACCACTTTAACCCAATTATGCTCAAGCATGGTTTTAATAGTTTGGCTGCTTACGGTAACACCACGCACTTGCTCGATTTCGCCCCGCGTGATTGGTTGGCGATACGCAATTAAACTCAATGTTTCTAAAAACGCACGGGAATATTTAGGGGCTTTTTCTTGCCATAGTTTATTAAGCCATGGCGATAGACTACTGCATGCTTGAAACCGATAACCTGACCCAACTTTTACTAAACGCACACCGCGCGTCGCGTAGTGCGCCATAATGGCATCGATAGCGCTTTGAATACGTTTTAATGAAATAGAGAAGTCACTTAATACAGTGTCACGCAACTTGTCTTTGGTTAATGGCGTATTCGCAACAAAAATAGCCGCTTCGATTAATTCAATTAACTGCTCATCAGAAAGTCGCTTCGCCATAATACCCTATTTTGTTTTTATTTTAGTTTAAGGTAGATTAGCGAGTTTATATCGCTTTGCTGAACCACAATCAAGCTTTCCTTTACCAGCTCTAAAATGGCGATAAAACTCACGACTACTGCCGCTTTACCTTCAACATGTTCAAACGCCTGCGAGAATGGCAAGAAGCCATCATTGTCGGTTAATAGCGCTAAAATATGCGACATTCGCGCACGTGTTGAAAGCACTTCGGCACTGACTTGGTGATGTGTTAATGTTTGCGCTCGCGCCATTACATCACTGAGTGCCAGTAATAACTCTTTTACACAAAGGTCAGGCAGTTCAACATCTTGCGACTGCGTTTCATCCAACAGCGCGTTTGCAATGTAAATATCGCGTTCTACCCGTGGTAACGCATCGAGGTTTTCGGCCGCTTTTCTAAATTGTTCGTATTCTTGCAAACGCTTAATCAGCAGTGCCCGAGGGTCATCTTCCTCTTCTTCCAGCTCTTTATGTACCGGTAATAATAAGCGCGATTTAATTTGTGCCAGTAACGCTGCCATCACTAAGTATTCTGCGGCAAGCTCTAGCTTAAACTCTTTCATCATCTCAACATATTGCATGTACTGCCCAGTGATCTTGGCAATCGAGACATCAAGAATATCGAGTTTGTGCTTTTTAATCAGATACAGCAATAAATCAAGCGGACCTTCAAATGCTTCGAGTGCGACTTCAAGTGCATCGGGCGGAATATAAAGATCTTCAGGTTTATCGGTTACCGCTTTGCCATGTAAAAAACCAAGCGGTAACTTTTGCTGCTGCATTTCGCTCATGGGCGTTGTTTAAACTCTGTATACTTATTCAAATGGTGCTGGGTCACCTGCACCGACACGAATAATTTCTACTGAATCTTCCGAGAAATCAACAACGGTTGTTGGCTGTTCAGACAAATAGCCACCGTGAATAATTAAATCCACTTGTTTTTCTAATTGAAAACGAATTTCTTCAGGATCCGCCTCGGCAAATTGTTCACCCGGTAAAATTAACGAACATGACATTAATGGTTCGCCCAATTCCTCCAAAATCGCTTGGGTAATAATGTGATCAGGCACACGCATACCAATGGTTTTCTTTTTCTCATTGAGCAAGCGACGTGGCACTTCTTTGGTACCTTTAAAGATAAAAGTATATTGCCCTGGTGTATTATTTTTGATTAATCGAAACAAACTGTTATCGACCCGTGCATAAGTGGCAAGCTCAGATAAATCGCGGCAAACAAGGGTAAAATTATGGTGTTTTTCTAAACCGCGAATACGCGCAATACGCTCCATTGCATTTTTATTACCGATACTACAGCCAATTGCATAACCTGAATCGGTTGGAAACACAATTACCTTGCCTTGCTGAATCATATCAACCGCTTGACGCACTAAACGCGCCTGTGGGTTTTCTGGGTGAATATGAAAAAATTGACTCATTGGATATCCTTAATTTAATTCTTGTTCTTTGGCCACCGCCCAATCCTGCCAAATTGGCACACTGGCTTTAGGTAAGTATAAGTTCTTTCCCAGTTCTAACCAGTTGGTAGCAAAATGAAAATCAGAACCTTGCGACGAAAGCAGCTGATATTCTTCTGCAAGCTGCGCTAAAAATTGACGATCACTTGGTGCTTGTTGCGGCAGTGCCACTTCAATGCCATCGCCACCAGCGTGTTTAAATTCTTCAAGTAAACGGCGCAACCATTTATTGGATAATTTATAGCGACTTGGGTGAGCTAATACCGCTTGACCACCTGCGGCTTTAATTGCTTTAACAGCAGTTGCAATATCGCACCACTCGCTCATTACATAACCCGGTTTACCGCGCACTAAAAACTTCTTAAACACCCCTTGCAAGGTGTTTGCGGCCCCTTGCGCTTGAATTACTTGAGCAAAATGAGCGCGGGTCAGCTGCCCTTTATTGGCTAAAGTTTTGGCTTCTTCGAGTACATTTTTAAACCCGCGTTTTTCAAGCTTTTCAGCCATTTTTTCAGCGCGTATTGCGCGTTTTTCTGTTTGCTCAGCAATCAAACATGCCAAAGTGCTATCTTCAACATCAATATTCAAACCAACAATATGAATTTCAAAGCTTTCCCACTTGGTTGAAAACTCGATGCCTTTAACAAGTGTTAGCGGTAACGCATTTTTTTCGATATGTTGCTGTGCAATTGGCAGCGCCTTAACGGTATCGTGATCGGTAATCGCTAATATATTAACGCCCTTTTCAACGGCGCGTTCAACTAAGTCTTCTGGGGATAGCTTGCCATCGGAATAATACGTGTGGCTGTGTAGGTCAAATTTCATAAATATGGTTTTCGTTTGTACTGCGTGTAATCATACCAAATTCAGTGACTAATTACTCTTGCTGATTTGTTTGCTTTCATTTGGGAAATTAATATTTGCGAATAAAGGTCTTTATCTGTTTAAACTCGATTAATAATAAACAGCGCGCTTTAATTTATGAGAATACTGTTAATAACCCTACTTTCACTTATCGCCTTTGCAGGGAACTCCATTCTTTGCCGAATAGCCCTTGGTCAAGGGTTAATTGACGCTGCAAGCTTCACCTCAATTCGTTTATTCTCAGGAGCGATAACGCTTTTTATTCTTTACGCCCTATTTCATAAAAATAAACAAACAGCGAGCAAAGGTTCATGGCTTGGCGCTGTTTATTTGTTTATTTACGCCGTAACCTTTTCCTATGCCTATATTTCACTTGAAACCGCCATTGGCGCGCTTGTGCTTTTTTCATCGGTACAATTTAGCATGTTTGCTTATACCTTTTTTTCTGGTACCAAAATTTATCCTATCGAATGGTTCGGCGCGCTAATTGCGTTTATTGGTTTTAGCTATTTAGTGCTGCCAGATATTTCATCACCTTCACTGATTGGTTTTGTGCTTATGGTGATCTCGGGTATGGCGTGGGCGGGCTATACCTTAGTTGGCAAAAAATCATCTAACCCCCTTGCCGATACAGCCTTTAATTTTATGCGCACCTTACCTTTTATAACGTTACTAAGCCTGATTACACTCAACTCAATTACTGCCTCAACCACAGGGGTTTTACTCGCCGTGATAGCCGGCAGTGTGACGTCAGGTATTGGTTACGCCATTTGGTATTTTGCACTAAAACACTTAACTTCAGTGCAAGCAGCTGTATCGCAGCTCTCGGTACCCATTATTGCCGGTATTGGTGGCTTTTTGTTTTTATCCGAACCCATTAGTGAACGCCTCGCAATTTCTGGAGCTATTATTCTAATCGGGATTTTGCTAGTTGTACTCAGTAAAAAGCCACTAAAATCTTGATTTTATAACTGTTTAAACACTGCTTATAACCAATAAACACTAACAAATCCGATTAGTTATAAAAAATGGCGGTTTTGTGTTGACTCATGTATACAATCTGGGGTTTACTATGGCTGAAACATTTTAGGAATCGTTTAAATGCAATTAGTAACTTCACAAATCAAAACAGTATGGTGGTGGCACTCGTAATCGCGGGTGGGAATAATTGTATCTAAACTATTCTTAAAACCCGCACAATGTGCGGGTTTTTTTATGTCTAATTTGAGGTGAATAATGAGTAATAACAAACAACTAATCCAATGGTGGTGGTTCCTGTAATTAACGCGGGAGGATTTTGTTTGTCTATTATTCAGCCCGCCTTCTAAGCGGGCTTTTTTGTATAAGGAATGAGGCGTGATATTTAGTCATATATCAACCGAGGTCGGTAAAGTTACCAGCATTTCGCTGGCGCGGGACTATATTGAGAGTCCACTAGCACTTTACAGCGCGGTATGTAACAACCCGACTAACTTTAATAGCTTATTGTTAGAATCAGCGGAAATTGATTCGAAAGATAATGTAAAAAGTTTAATTTTAGCCGATGCTGCTATTCGTATTGAATGTAATGGTGACACGGTAACGTTTGACGCAAAAAGCAATAACGGCAAACAACTACTACCCCATCTAGCTGGCTTTTTTAAAGATCATCAGGTTGAACTTACAGACTCTAGCCTACGTGTTGTGTTTGAACGCGATACCAGTTTGATGGATGAAGCTAGTCGCTTAGTGGCAGACAATGCATTTACCGCATTAAGACAATGTATCAATAATATTGAAAGCACCACTGAGTCACCTTTTGCAGTATTTTTAGGCGGCACCTTTGCCTACGATATGGTAGCGAATTTTGAGTCACTGCCTAACGTGCCAAACGGCGATAACACAACTCCTGATTTTGTTTTTTATCTTGCCGAAACACTGATTGTTATTGACCATCAAGCAAACACCACAGAACTAATTGGCAATGTATTTAGCGGCCCCGACGCACATGCCAACTGTTTTGAAGTAGGTCAAAAGCTCGAAGCACTTAATAAACTGTGTGACGATTTACCAGCTTATAATGCCCCAACCTTTCCAGGCGCTGTAAGTGAAAGTGTTGATATTGACGACGCAACCTTTTGTCAGCAAGTCGAAACCCTTAAAAAACACATTGTTGATGGCGACATTTTCCAGGTAGTGCCGTCTCGCTGTTTTTCATTACCCTGTGCTGACTCGCTTGCAGCATATCACCAACTTAAAACACAAAACCCAAGCCCTTACATGTTCTACATGAAAGATGAAAACTTTGTGTTATTTGGTGCATCACCTGAATCTGCGCTTAAATATTGCCAAAGCACCAATCAAGTAGAGGTCTATCCAATTGCCGGTACGCGTGCCCGTGGAAAAAATACTGATGGCAGCATTAACTTTGACCTTGATAGCAAAATTGAACTGGATTTGCGCGATGATAAAAAAGAGCGCGCCGAGCACATTATGCTGGTTGATTTAGCGCGCAACGACATTGCCCGTATCTCAACGCCGGGGTCGCGCTACGTAAAAGAGTTATTAAAAGTTGACCGCTACTCACAAGTAATGCATTTAGTGTCGCGCGTGGTCGGCCAATTAAAACCTGATCTGGATGCACTACATGCCTACCAAGCGTGCATGAATATGGGCACCTTGGTTGGCTCACCAAAAGTAAAAGCAGCCGAGCTAGTGCGCATTACCGAAGGTAAACGCCGTGGCAGCTACGGTGGTGCTGTGGGTTATCTAACTGGTGATGGTGCAATGGACAGCTGTATTGTTATTCGTAGTGCCTTTGTTAAGGATAATATGGCTTACGTGCAAGCTGGTGCAGGCGTCGTATATGACTCAGTACCGCAACTCGAAGCAAACGAAACTCGCCAAAAAGCACAAGCGGTTATTCGTGCAATTAAGTCTATCTACCAAGGAGAAGCCTAATGGCGCAGGCAAAAATTTATTTTATCGATAATTTTGATTCGTTTAGCTACAACTTGGTGGATGAATTCGAGCAATTAGGGTTTGAACTGGTGGTTTATCGTAATCATGTTCCGGCCGACACCATTTTAAACAAAATGGCAGAGGAATCTTGCCCTGTAACATTAGTACTGTCACCTGGCCCTGGCACCCCAAAACAAGCAGGCAATTTAATTGAGCTAATCAATAAAGCGAAAGGCCGCTACCCTATGCTGGGTATTTGTTTGGGCCACCAAGCAATTGTTGAATGTTATGGCGGTGTGGTTGGTCACGCAGGTGAAACAGTGCATGGCAAATCATCACTTATTGAACTTAAAGAGCACGCAGTATTTAGTGGCTTAAATTCGCAAATTCCAGTGGCACGTTACCATTCATTAATGGCAACCGAAGTACCAGAAAGCCTTGATGTCATTGCCAGCTACGACACTATTCCTATGGCAATTATTCAAGAGCAAGATAAAGTAATTGGGTTTCAGTTTCACCCAGAATCAATTTTAACGCCTAATGGCTCACAGCTGTTAAAGCAAAGCCTAGCGTATTTAGCCAATGTGGAGGGCGCATAATGCAGCCACTTGTTAATCTATTAATCGAACAACAAGATTTAACCTTTGAGCAAAGCAGCGAGTTTTTTAATCTTGTAATGACAGGCCAAGTAAGTGAAATTGAGCTTGCAGCAGCGTTAACTGCACTTAAAATTAAAGGCGAAACCGACAACGAAATCGCAGGTGCTGCCAAAGCCATGCGCGATAATGCAGTAACATTTACTAACCCAAGTGCCATTAGTTTTGATTCATGTGGCACAGGTGGTGATGGTGCCAATTCAATTAACGTATCAACCACTGCTGCCATTGTAGCCGCGAGCATGGGCGTTAATATGGTAAAACACGGCAACCGCAGTGTTTCAAGTAAGTCTGGCTCGTCTGATTTACTCAATGCCCTTGGTATCAATATTAATATGAGTGTGGTACAAGCAGAAAACTGCCTCGCGAAAACCCATTTTACCTTTTTATTTGCACCGCTTTACCATGCTGGTGTGAAATATGCGATGCCAGTACGTACCACACTTAAAACACGCACCTTATTTAATATTTTAGGGCCGTTGGCAAACCCTGCAAAACCAAGCCACCAACTGCTTGGTGTTTATACCCCTGAATTACTGCGCCCAATGGCGCAAACACTAAAACTACTTGGCTGTGAGCGTGTTATGGTAGTCCACGGCGCAGGTACCGATGAAATTGCCCTTCACGGTGAAACACAAGTTGCCGAGCTAAAAGACGGCGAAATTACAGAGTACACCTTACAGCCGCAAGATTTTGGCCTTGATAACTATGCTATTTCAGATATTGAAGGCGGCGAGCCTGAATATAACGCAGCGGCAAGCCTTGCAATATTAAAAGGTGAAGGTAAACCTGCGCACAATGCAGCGATTGCCGCAAATGTTGCAGCCGTGCTGGTAATGCAAGGCGACTACAATAATTTCAAAGACGCAACACAGGCGGTACAAAACCACTTGGCAAGTGGCGCCGCGTTTTCACACTTATCACGCATTATCGAGGTGTCTCATGGCTAATGTATTAGAAAAAATTGTTGCTGATAAACGCATTGAGCTTGAATCGCGTAAAGCCAATAAGCCACTTGAAAGCTTTATTGATGAGGTTGTACCAACCGAGCGTGATTTTTATGGCGAGCTGGCAAAACCCGGCACTAACTTTATTTTAGAATGTAAAAAAGCCTCGCCATCCAAAGGGCTTATTCGTGATGATTTTAACCTTGACGAAATTACTGGTGCTTACAAGCACTACGCTGCGTGCATTAGTGTACTGACTGACGAGAAATACTTTCAAGGCAGTTTTGATTACTTAACCAAAGTTCGCTCATTGGTGAATCAACCGCTTATTTGTAAAGATTTTTTCATTGATGAATACCAAGTGTATTTGGCACGTCTGCACGGTGGTGATGCAATTTTATTGATGCTAAGTGTGCTAAATGATGATGAGTACGCCGCCCTTGCTAAGGTGGCAAAATCGCTCAATATGGCAATTTTGACCGAAGTGAGTAACGAAGAAGAAGTACACCGCGCATTAGCACTCGACGCCGAGATTATTGGTATTAATAACCGTAACCTGCGTGATTTAAGTACCGATCTTGCCACGACAGAAACACTTCGTACGTTTATTCCTGCAGGGAAAGTGGTAATTTCAGAGTCAGGTATTTACACCCACGCTGATGTAAAACGCTTAAAATCACTGTGTAACGGCTTTTTAGTTGGCAGCTCACTGATGGCTGAAAGCAACCTTGATTTGGCCTGTCGTAAACTAATTTTAGGTGAAAATAAAATTTGCGGCTTAACGCGCTCGCAAGATGCGATTGCCGCATATAATGCGGGCGCAGTATTTGGTGGCCTAATTTTTTATGCCAAATCGCCACGTTACGTTGATATTGACTGTGCAAAACCGATTGCAGATAGCTGCGATTTAGGCTTTGTTGGCGTATTTGTAAACGAAACGATTGACACCATCGTACATATTGCCGTTGAGCTAAAACTAGTTGCAGTACAGTTACATGGCGATGAAGACGAAACCTATATTGCTACGCTTAAAAAGGCGCTACCAGCGAGCGTGCAAGTATGGAAAGCCGTTGCGGTAAGTGATGTGATTGAACATAAGAGCCAAGGGGCTGATCGCTATTTGTTTGATACCAAAGTCGGTAATCAAAGCGGTGGTACGGGGCAAACCTTTAATTGGGATGTGCTGATTAACGAACGTAACTACATGCTCGCAGGCGGCTTAAATAACGACAATATTCTTGATGCGCTTTCAACCCAAGCAATTGGTCTTGATTTAAATTCGGGCATTGAAACAAGCCCAGGTAAAAAATGTCATCAACAAATTAATTCTGTGTTTTCTAAGATAAAGGAATCTTGAGGTGGAAAATAATAACCCAGCCTATTTCGGCGATTTTGGCGGCATGTACGTACCAGAGCTTCTGGTACCCGCCTTAAAACAACTTGAAAGTGAATTTAATAAAGCAAAGAACGACCCTAGCTTTCATGCAGAGTTTGAAAAGCTGCTTAATGAATATGCCGGTCGCCCTACGCCACTGACGCTGACACGCAACTTAGTGAAAAACCCTAAGGTAAAGCTTTACCTTAAGCGTGAAGATTTACTGCACGGCGGCGCACATAAAACTAACCAAGTGTTAGGTCAGGCGCTACTGACAAAACGTATGGGCAAAAAAGAAGTTATTGCGGAAACCGGTGCTGGTCAGCACGGCGTAGCAACAGCCCTAGCCTGCGCATTACTTGGCTTAAAATGCCGGGTTTATATGGGTGCCAAAGACGTAGAGCGCCAACAACCAAACGTATTTAGAATGAAATTAATGGGAGCAGAAGTGATTCCTGTTACAGCAGGCTCTGGCACATTAAAAGACGCGGTTAACGAAGCAATGCGTGACTGGTCAGCAAACTACGATACAGCACACTACTTACTTGGTACAGCAGCAGGCCCGCACCCATTCCCAACTCTTGTTCGCGACTTCCAAAAAATGATTGGTGAAGAAGCAAAACAACAAGTACTTGATACAGAAGGCCGTCTGCCAGATTACGTGGTTGCGTGTGTTGGTGGTGGCTCTAATGCAATTGGTATGTTTAATGACTTCATTAAGGAAGAAAGTGTAAAACTAGTTGGTGTAGAGCCTGCAGGTAAAGGCCTTGATACTGAAGAGCATGGTGCAGCAATTTGTAAAGGCACTAAAGGCATTTTACACGGTGCATACACCTTTATTATGCAAGACAACAATGGCCAAATCGAAGAGTCTTACTCTGTATCTGCAGGCCTTGATTACCCAGCGGTTGGCCCTCAACATGCACATCTCGCTGAAACAGGGCGTGCTCAATACGTTGGCATTAGTGATGATGAAGCGCTTGAAGCATTCCAGTTACTAGCGAAAAACGAAGGGATTATTCCAGCACTTGAATCAAGCCATGCCCTTGCATACGCATTAAAGCTGGCTGAAGAGCAAAACGAAGAAACCATAATTGTAGTGAATTTAAGTGGCCGTGGTGACAAAGATTTAGCACACGTGCATACCGTGTTAAATGAAGGAGGTAAACTATGAGCCGCTATCAGCAAACATTCCACGCGTTAAATGAAGTTAACCAAGGCGCATTTGTGCCGTTTGTTACCATTGGCGACCCAAACAAAGAATTGAGCTTTGAGATTATTAAACGCTTAATTGATGGCGGTGCTGATGCGCTCGAGCTTGGTATTGCATTCTCTGATCCAATCGCTGATGGCCCGGTGATTCAGGCGGCCAATATTCGCGCGCTCGAAAATAAAATCACCACAGCTGAGAGCTTTGAAATAATTCGTAAAGTACGTGAGTACAACGCGGATATTCCAATTGGTTTATTGCTTTATTCAAACTTAGTATTAGCACAGGGCATTGATAACTTTTATCGCACAGCCAAAGAAGTGGGCGTAGATTCAATTTTAGTCGCTGATGTACCACTGCATATGTCAAAAATGTTTAGACAAGCGGCCATGCAAGCAGAGATAGAGCCTATCTTTATTGCCACACCAAATGCCGATGACGATACATTACGTCAGTGTGCGTCTTACGGCCGAGGCTATACCTACTTACTCTCACGTGCTGGTGTAACGGGTACGGAAACTAAAGCACAAATGCCAGCTGATTCAATGATTAAGAAGCTATTAAACTTCCATGCAGCGCCAGCCTTACTGGGCTTTGGTATTTCAACCCCTGAAGATGTAAAAGCAGCAATTGCTTCAGGCGCCGCGGGTGCTATTTCAGGCTCAGCAGTGGTTAAAATCATTGAGCGTAACCTTGAAACGCCAGAAACTATGCTAAGCGAACTTGAAAGCTTTGTACGCGAGATGAAAGCTGCAACACAAAAGTAAAATCGAGTTTATAAAACGTAAGGGCGCTGAGCGCCCTTTTTTTAGTCCTAAACTCTGGTGTTTCATATTAACTCTGGTGTAAGGTAAATATTCAGCATAATTTAAGAGGTAAACAATGCTCGCATTATTTGAATATGCTCCCCTGATCTTATTTTTTATTCTTTATAAAACCATGGATATTTTTTGGGCGACGTCAGTACTTATTGGTGCGTCAGTTCTGCAAATAGCCTATTACTTCTTTATCGAGAAAAAAGTCGCCACTAAACATTGGGTACTATTTGGTTTAGCTGTTGGCCTTGGTTCACTGACTATTCTTTTCCAAGATGAGCAGTTTATTAAATGGAAAGCAACCGTCGTTTATGCGGGTTTTGCTACCATTTTATTGGTATCTCGTTACTTATTTCAAAAAAATCTGATGGCGAAAATGTTGGGCTCTATTCTAGCTTCAGCAAATGACTCTGAGCAAAAAATAGAAATTCCAGAACCGCTTTGGGACAGGATAAATCTATTTTGGAGCCTATTTTTATACCTAATCGCAGCTGTTAATATTTACGTTGCATATGCATTTTCACTCGATTTTTGGGTTAATTTCAAAGTATTCGGTATTACTGCTGCCACCTTTGTTGGTCTAATAATTACCATTTTTATGCTTTATCAATACCTACCCGATGATGATGAAGAACAAAAGACCGAGTAATACTGCTTTGTACTGAGTAGTTATAATTGTTTGAAAGGAGCGAACATCGCTCCTTTTTTATGTCTAATCACCTTATCTTTCTGCCAATAATACCAATTCTGTTAACTGTGTGATTAGGCATAGCGCTGGTTAAATTAAATGATAACAAGGCAAAACTTTTCTTATGCTGTTGTTCTACATTGATACATGTCTAACGCAACTAGCATGATATTTAGTCAGCCCCAATGTTTAGCTACTTAAACGAATTGGTATAACTGCACTTGCATTAATTCACGCCCATCATTTAATAATCTTATTCATTTAACCTCTGTACAAAGTACAACCACCATCGAAATAAACTTTAAACATTGATAATTAGGAAAATTGTGCAAATCGATCTAGTATTAAACTGAACATTTTATGACCTGTTACGTTGTATCTAAGATTTATTAAGAGTTAAACAGGCCCTAAGAAACTAAAACACAACCACGTTAGATGGTTAAAACAATAATATTAGTTGAGGCTTTAATGAAAACAGTGAACGAACAAGAAATGGAATACGAAATACCCAATGAGAACTTATTTAAAACACTACTGTGTTTGCCAATAGGTATTGGCTTTGGTGCATTTATGATGAGTGCATTTAATGAGTCAGGGTTTAATGTTGGCACCTTCTTACTCTTTGTACTTACTATGTACTTTACCCTAAGCGGCATCGCCTACGCGGCGTTTTATACCAATGAGAAGTTTGATTGCACCCCGCATTAACCTAGATTGTATTTCAACATAATTTTAGCGGGCGTTTAAAAGCGCCCTTTTTATAAAAAATATATAGCCCCTCTCATCCAACCGCCATTGTCAGTTTATTTTTCTTGCTATCTGATGCAAAATGAATTTTTACAAAGCGAAATCAAAAGTTTAAAGCAGCTTTATATAGCTAAATACTTCTAACCTAACTCACTACTAAAACGGGTACAAATTCAGTAAACGCACCTACAACATCCTTACTTTCGGATCGCGCACATTCAAGCGATAAGTGCGTTTCACCTCTTGCATGTTTTCCACATAACTTATCGAGAGATAACAACGGGAGCCCGTATGAAACTTAATTTGTGTGGGCAGTGTAAAGGTGAAATCAAGCAAGGTGGTATCGCCGTCAAAATCAAATTTTAATGGTAATGTATCTGACCACACCTCATTTAAACCGCTTTCATAACCTGGCACGAGAATTTGAAGCCTTGCTTGATTAAACTTCTTAAAATCTGGCTGATTAATGACTATCTGCCCTTTCGTCTCGACACCTAGCATCACGATATTATTATCCAGTATTAAAGGTGCCTTACCTAACGTAAGAAAACGATTAGTTGCCGCTTGTGAAGCGATTAGAAAGCCAACAATACATAGCATTACAATTACAATTACAATAAGCAGCCAATTGAGTGCATTATTTAACGTAAGAGCAAACAGACATCCAGCAATTAAAACCACAGAGAGCGTGTAAGCTATAAACTTAAATTGCGCGCTTCGCTTACTTTGTTCACTATTTATTTTGACCATTCTTCGACTCTATCTAACTAGCTAATTCTATTACGTATTCTACATTTTATGACTTTTATAATTCGACCTTCCATCCTCTTATTTTGCCGATAAACACAAAAAAGCGGAGCAATTGCTCCGCTAATTTAGTTTATTCTTTTATTTATAACTATTTAGAACCCTAATAAGTTATATGCAAAGAACTTATTAGCAACTGTATTAATAAAAATCAGCGCCAAAATAAATGGGATAAAGGTAGACAGAGAGAAGTTTACATATTTCTCTGTAAAGCTGCCTGCATAGTTAGGCGCGCCTTGACTAAGCTCTTCTGTTAGTTTTACTTTCTTCCAGCGGTACATTACGAATAAACACACCATTAAGCCATTTAAAGGTAAGATGGTGTCGTAAAATACATCATAAATAAAATCAAATAAGCTCTTTTTCGTAGCAGGATCATGATCGCCATAGTTAAACATTGTGCTTAACCATTCACTCATACCAAATGACATGGTACATAAAATAGTTAATATGCCCATGCTACCAGCTAAAATCATTAACGCTTTAAAACGCGAAACGCCTTTTTCTTCGATTAATGTCGCAGTTGGTACTTCAATAATTGAAACCAGTGATGTAATTGCTGCGAAAAATACCAATAAAAAGAAAACAACAGCAACAATACTCGCGCCCATGTAGCCAATATCTTGCTGCATCGCGAGGAAAATCTTAGGTAAATAAACGAAAATCATTGAGACCGATGAGTCTGATAATTCTGCCGGGTTGGTGTTTGGATTAAAGCTAAAAATAGCCGGTAACACCATTAAACCAGCAATAAATGCCACGAGTGAGTCAGTCACAGCAACCATTTTAGCGCTGCCGACGATGTTTTCTTTTTTCGAGATATATGAGGCGTAGGTCATTAAAATACCCATGCCCAACGACAGTGAGAAAAATGCTTGTGACAGCGCACCATTTAACACACTCGCGTTTACTTTTGAAAAATCAGGCACAACGTAATAGCGTAAGCCTGCACTTGCATTATCGAGGGTTAACACGTAAGCAACTAAGGCTACCAGTAATACAAATAGCGCTGGCATAAGCACTTTCGCAGCCTTTTCAATACCTTGCTTAACACCGCCAAGCAGAATAAGGTTAACCAGTACGCCCACACCTATCATGTAGTAAAACACGCTAGTTTGGTTAATAAACTGGCCAAAATTACTTGGATTTGCCAATGCATCAAGATTGCCCATTGCTGCTTGTACCAGGTAACCAAAAATCCATACGGTGATTACCATGTAAAACACACCAATCATAAAGGGTGTTAGCACAGCAAGAAAACCTGGATAACGCCATTTAGAACTATTATTAGAAAGCTTGTTGTATGCGCCTAGTGGATCTTTTTGTGCGCTCCGACCCATGGCCATTTCAGCCATCATTACCGGTAAGCAAATAAATATCACGAACAAGGCATAAACCACTAAAAACGCACCACCACCATTTTTGGTAGCTGATACAGGGAAACCAACAAGGTTTCCAATGCCAACTGCACTTCCTGCAGCGGCTAAAATAAATCCGAGTTTGGAGCTAAAATGCTCTCTCGATGCACTCATGCTGAACCTTAGTATTATTGTTATCAGTTCTGGATGCTAACAGTGTTAAACCTACTGTTTCAAGTTTTCGCGAAAAATGATTTTTAGTTTTATCCTTTCTATTGATAGAATTATTTTTATATTCAAAGAAATAACCAAACAGGTGCTTTATGTGGTACATGATTTACTCGATAGATGTTGAAAATAGTTTAGCAATGCGAAAAGAAGCTCGCCCTGCTCACCTTGCACGATTAGAAGCATTAAAAGCTGACGACCGTCTTTTATCTGCTGGTCCATTACCTGCGATTGACAGTGAAGAACCGGGTGAAGCTGGTTTTACAGGCTCACTTGTAATAGCTAAGTTTGATTCGTTAGAAGATGCACGCAGCTGGGCTGCCAATGACCCATACATTGAAGCAGGCATCTACAAAGAGTCTATCGTTAAACCATTTAAATTAGTTTTACCTTAGTTGATTCATAATAAGTTCAGTGAAAAAAACATACACTGAACTTAGATAACGTTTTGGTGAGTAGGAAATGAGATATTTAATCGGCCTTTTTAGTACATTAGCGCTATTTTGCGCGCAAAGTTTTGCCAATAATCTTGATCCCCAAAAACCGTTACACTCGAAGAGAACAGTCAATCAAGCACATAAAAACGTCAATACTATTTCACTCAATAAACGAGGTGCTGCGAGAAAAGTGTCGCAAAAGTATCCTGGAAAAGTATTAAACGTGAAAGAAAGCTCCCATTTTTATAAAGTAAGAATGTTAAAACCTCAAGGCAAGGTCGTGGATTATAAAGTATTAAAATCAAACGGCACGATAAAAAAGGAACATAAAAACTAATGCGTATTTTAATAATTGAAGATGATCTTCAACTTGCTGATAACCTAAAACATGCGCTAGAAAAAGCACGTTACAGCGTTGATGTTTGTAATGATGGCGAAGCTGGCCTGTTTCACCTGACAGAATATCCATTAGATTTAGCCGTGGTTGATCTTGGTTTACCAAAAATGGATGGCATTGAGGTAATAAATAAAGCGCGAAAAGAAGGCATTGATATCCCTATTTTAATTTTAACAGCCCGCGACCGCTGGCAAGATAAAGTTGAAGGGTTAGATGCAGGTGCTGATGATTACTTAACAAAACCGTTTCATAACGAAGAGTTAATTGCCCGTTGTAATGCACTTATCAGACGTAGCGCTGGTAAAGCAGACCCAACCATTACCGCAGGTCCTATTCGTATACATACCCGCTCACAGCAAGTGTGGGTTAACGAACAAGAACTAACGCTTACCGCATACGAGTATAAAGTGCTTGAATACTTAATGGTCAACCCTGAAAAAGTAATTTCAAAATCAGAATTAACCGAACACATTTATGATCAAGACTTCGATCTTGATTCAAACGTGATTGAAGTGTTTGTACTTCGATTACGTAAAAAGCTTGATCCCGATGGCTCTATCGCCCCCATTGAAACCCTTCGTGGGCGTGGCTATCGCTTAAGCGGCAAGCTGTGATCCATCGTATATCACTTAAAATTAGGCAAGGATTTATCCTTGTCTTTTTGCTGTTGATACTAATGCCTGCCATGTTTTTTTCAATTGGTAAGGCACTTTATGCAAGCTTGGTGGATAACACGGAGCGCACACTTGAGGCGCACCTTTACTCACTAATGGCCAAAGTTGAAATCGAGCAAGGTGAGCTGGCTCCGATTAATCTGATTGCCCCTGAGCTCACCCGCCCTGTCTCTGAAACATTTGCCTACATTTACCTCAATAAAGAAATTGCTTGGCAATCCGAATCTACCCTCGGTTATCAATATATTCCCAAACATGTTGCCAGTGCACCTGGGGTCAAAGACTTTTCAAAAATTGAAGAACTCGACAAAGAATTCCGCCAACTGAGTTTTTTATTCTTAATGGATGCTGACGGCATCGAATATCAAGTCACCGTGCTAGTGTTGAAAGATGAGGAGTCTATTCGCTCACAGATGCAAGACTTCCGCGAAACCTTACGTTATTGGTTAATCATAATTGCACTAGTAATGGGCTTGCTGATTATGCTCGGCTTTTTGTGGAGCAGTCACCCGCTCAAGCGTCTTGATAAAGAAATTGTTGCCATCGAAAGTGGCGAAGCCGACCAAATCACAGGTGAGTACCCTGAAGAGCTGGAAAAAATACAGCAAGACCTCAACTTACTATTAGCAACCCAACAACGGCAAAAAGATAAATACCGCGCTTCATTGAGTGACCTAGCCCATGCCCTAAAAACACCATTAGCAGTTTTAAAATCAAGCGAACTGGCACGTCATGACGATGGACAAGAGCAGCTCGACCGCATTAGTAATATGATTGAACATCAACTAAAGAAAGCGGCTTCTGGTGGCACAGATACTTGGAAAAAGCAGACCAAAGTAAAGCCAGTACTCGATGCTATTTTAAATGCCATGGGTAAAGTCTACCGAGACAAAAACATTCAGTTTATTCAATCCATCGATGCTGATAGCGTATTTATGGGTGATAAAACAGATTTAATGGAATTGCTTGGCAATATTCTCGACAATGCCTGTAAAGCCTGTGATGCTTTAATTGAGATAAAAATAAAACAACAAGGCCAAAAACTGATCATTGATATTGCTGACGATGGCCCTGGTATTCCAAAAGATAAAATAGAAGAGCTCGCAATTCGTGGCAAACGCCTAGATACCTATGAACATGGACACGGCGTCGGCATGGCAATTGTAAGTGATTTAATAGAGGCCTATAACGGCACAATGACAATTAGCACCAGTAATCTTGGTGGCGCATTATTTACCTTGGTTTTTAATTATGAATAAATACGTTTTACCTGTTTCAGCTTTATTACTTGCAAGCCTAAATATATCAGCAAATACTGATGAGCAGCACTGTGGTAAGGGTCAAATTGTTACCCAGCTTCAATGTTTAGATCAGGCCATTATTGAACATAAACGCACCCGACAAACTTGGTTAACTAAGTTAGAAAAGCAGGTGGAAGTAAAACAAAACAATACTGGTAATACACAACTATTCTTAAGCTTTCAGCGAAGTAAAAATAGTTTTGACAGCTATATTTCTGATAACTGCCAATGGCGTTATCTTAATGAACTACCTAACTCTCAGCAGGCTGCTTTAACCTATAAACGGTGTGAACTTGCCGTTATTGAACAACAAATAAACATATTAAAGCTCGGTTATTAACCGAGAAAAATAAAAAAGCAGCTAAATTAGCTGCTTTTTTTTATTAAACTGGATTGTCTATATCAATAAATTCAACGTCTAAATCAAATTTTTCCGCTAAATATTCACCCACAGCCTTTACACCATAACGTTCAGTTGCATGATGACCTGCTGCAAAAAAATCGATACTTTGTTCGCGCGCACTGTGTATCGTTTGCTCTGATGCTTCACCCGTCAGGTAGGCATCAATGCCTTGACTCGCAGCTAAATCAATATAGCCTTGGCCACCGCCTGTACACCAGGCAATGGTCTCTATGTTCTTGCCACGTACACTTTCAACTAACGGTTTGCGATTGAGCACGCGTTCTATTTTATCGGCAAACTCTTCAGCGCTCAGTGGTGTTTTTAAGCGCCCTTTCACTGCAATGCTTGGGTCACTGTAAGGATCAAGGCCTGCTTCATACTCAATATCTAATAACTCAGCGAGTTTGGCATTATTGCCAAGGGTTGGGTGCACATCAATTGGCAAATGATAGCCAATTAAGCTGATGTCATTTTTGATTAAGGCACCAATGCGACGCTTTTTCATGCCCGTAATCGGATAGGCTTCGCCTTTCCAAAAATAACCATGGTGAACCAAAATCGCATCCGCATTTTTCTCTATTGCGACATCAATTAACGCTTGGCTTGCTGTTACGCCAGTAATAATTTTGCTAACGGTGTCTTTTCCTTCTACTTGAAGGCCGTTTGGACTAAAGTCTTTTACCTTGTGGGGGGCGAGTAAACTATCTAATTCTTGGAGCAATTTAGAAAGTTGCATTATGCATACCTATAAGTTGTTTTTGATCATTGAATTGTCCTTAACCTACCGCTAAAAATAAAGAAAATTCTCAAAAAATTGAAAAATGGCGTGAAACTAGGTATAAATGTATTTTTAACAGTAATCTTCGTATCAAATAAACGGGATATACGATGAGTAAACTCGATAAAACTGAAGTGCTAGCTGCGTTTGAAAAAGCGTATGAAGCAGCAAATGGTAAGAAACCTGAGATCACAGCAAAAAGTGGTTGGTACAGTGTAGATGGCGGTAAAAACGTTCGCCTTGCTGATTTAGTAACGCTAACAGAAGAACTTTCTTCTGGTGCAGCACCGGCAGCAAAAGAAGAAGCGCCAGCTAAGCCTGCTGCTAAAAAAGCACCGGCTAAGAAAGCAGCGACTAAAAAAGCAACGCCAGTAACTGCAACTAAACAACAAGAATACACAGTTACTAAGCCAAACACTGATGGTTTTACCGCTGAAGAGTTCTGGATTAAAGAGCTTGCAGAGCGTGACCATGACACACGTCTTCCACGTGGTGTTGTTTAATAGCTAATTCGTTATTAAATATAAAAAAGGCAGCTTACGCTGCCTTTTTTATTTCTCTTATTTCAATAAATTCATCACGTCAATCTGTCGCGATTATGTTCCGCATCATAATCAACTTTAGGCCCGACCGGCACCACTTGGGTGGGGTTAATCATGGTATGGCTAAAGTAGTAATGGCGTTTAATATGATAAAAGTCGACCGTTTCAGCCACGCCCTTAACTTGATATAGCTCACGAATATAATTTGCAATATTCTGATACGACTCAAGCATACGTTGATTACATTTAAAATGTGAAAAATAAACCGCATCAAAACGAATTAAGGTCGTGAACAAACGCCAGTCTGCCTCGGTAATTTGTGTACCCACCAAGTAGCGCTGTTTAGCCAAAATAGCTTCAACTTTATCAAGCGCATTAAAAAGCGCATTATACGCCCCTTCATATGCGTCTTGTGTGGTCGCAAAACCTGCTTTGTATACCCCGTTGTTAATATTCTGATAAACAAATTCGTTAATTTCATCAATTTCAGCACGTAAATGTTCAGGGTAATAGTCATGCTCGTTGCCTGTTAAATGATTAAAGGCGGTATTAAACATGCGAATAATCTCTGACGACTCATTGCTGACGATACAGTTTTGTTTTTTATCCCACAGCACTGGCACGGTAACACGGCCGCTGTAGTTTGCGTTATTACGCGTATATATTTGATGCATGTAATCAAAATCAAATAATGCATCACCCGTGCTGTGCTCTGTTTTATCAAATGTCCAACCATGCTCTAGCATATCTGGGCTAACAACTGATACAGAAATATGCTGCTCTAGCCCTTTTAATGCTCGAAAAATAAGGGTGCGGTGCGCCCACGGGCACGCCAGCGACACATATAAATGGTATCGACCCGATTCTGCGACAAAACCACTTGTACCTGAAGGACCTGCTTCACCGTCTTTTGTTACCCAATTACGTAATTGCGCAGCTTCACGTTCGAATTTACCTTTACTGTTTTTGGTGTCGTACCACTTATCGTGCCATTTACCTTCAACTAATAATCCCATGATCTGCTCCTTAAACCTGTGGTAATTCAAAAATAATTAATGTCGCTGGGGTGTTAGATTCGTTTTCAAATACTAATTCAGTTTCATCTAACACTTTTGCACCATCACCACTTTCAATTTGAATAGCATTCACTAGACTGCTGCCTGAAACTTGATGTACATACACATGTGCATTATTTGATTCAAATAGATACTGCTGTTTTGGCTCCAGGATCAGTTGATGTAGCTTTGCATCCTGTTTTATCGCAAGCGTGCCATTTTCGCCATCTGGCGTCAAAATCGTCGTTAAACCAACTTCTTTACCAAAATCTTTTTGTTGATAACCGGGTTTGTCGCCAAAACTATTCGGCTCAATCCAGATTTGTAAAAATCTAAGTTCTTCTTCATTTGATGCATTGTATTCACTGTGAAAAATACCTTTGCCTGCCGACATTAATTGAAATTCACCCGCGGGAAGCGTTTTGATATTGCCCGCACTGTCTTTATGTTCAATGGTGCCTGACAATACATAGCTAATAATTTCCATATCACGGTGGCCATGAGTATCAAACCCAGCGCCCGGTGCCACAACATCATCATTGATAACACGAAGGGCTGAAAAGCCCATGTGTTTTGGGTCGTAGTAATTTGCAAAAGAGAAAGTATGTTTGCTCTTAAGCCAGCCATAGTCAGCGCCGCCGCGCTCATTTGCTTTTCTAAGTGTGATCATCGTACTTTCCCCCTAATTAAGCGTGTTGTGTCAATTTATCTGAAATAAGCGCATCCAGTGAGGCTTTACCCGCACCCGAGAACAGCAAAGAAATACTTGCTGCCAATAATGCTAAGCCAAACTCATAGCCATTGTTAGACATAAACAGTCCGTTTTCAAAATGCACAGTAAAGATTGCAACAATCATCGTGCTTGCAAGTGCTAACGCCGCTGGACGAGTTAATAAGCCAAGTAAAATAAATAAACCGCCAAAAAACTCCGCACTGCCTGCCATTAGCGCCATTAAATAGCCAGGTGCCAAGCCAATAGATTCCATCCATGCACCCGTGCCCTCAAGGCCATAACCACCAAACCAAGCAAATAATTTTTGCGCGCCATGTGCCATAAAAATAATGCCGATAGGTAATCTTAACCCCAGTGCTGCGTAACCGGCTGTGCTTGATGTCAGTGTTGTTAATAGTGTTTTCATATTTTATTCCTCAAAAATTTTAAACTTATTTAATTTGTTAAAGCACCTGCTTAACTGATGAAATTAAGTATAAGCATGCTAAACTCAATAAAAAATCGGAACATTTTGAACCCTTAGTTCAAATTTTTTGAATAAAGAATTATGTATCAAGCCATCACTATTGACGCCCTAAAAGCACTCGATGCTATCGATAAAAAAGGCAGTTTTGCCGCCGCAGCTGAGTCACTTTATAAAGTTCCTTCGGCGCTCAGCTATACCATCAAAAAACTTGAAGAAGACATTGGCACGCCACTGTTTGACCGTTCAAAACAGCGAGCCGTACTTACCCCCGCAGGTAAACTGGTGTTAGAACATGGCAGGCAAATTTTGCATTCCACCAGCAAAATGCTCGATGCCGTAAGCCAATTAGAATCGGGCTGGGAAAAACGGCTGCGCATCGCCCGTGATACCGTGATCCCAGAAGATGTCATTTTTGAGTTATTAAAAGAGTTCACCAAACGGCCTGAACAAGTTGATATTCAACTAAGCGTAGAGGCCTTAGGTGGCGGCTGGGATGCCCTACATAGTAAGCGTGCCGATATTGTTATTGGTGCAACAGGCGAACTGCCAAAAGGCGTGTATCGCACCCACAAAATCGCAGAGCTAAGCTTTATCTTTGCTGTGGCAGCATCGCACCCATTGGCAAAAGTTACTACACCACTGGACGACGATAACCTAAAACACTACCCAGCGATTGTGGTATCGGACACTTCTACTTTGCTGCCAGAGCGAAGTACCGGGCTATTTAGTGCCAAGCAAGTAATCAATGTTAATTCAATGCAAGCAAAACTCGCAGCTCAACTTGCCGGTATTGGTGTGGGATTTTTGCCAAGTCATATTGCTAAACAATATCTTGCAAACGGCGAGCTAGTACAAAAAGAGTGCACCATTCCAAGACCAAAACAAGACTTATACATTGCGTGGCATAAAGATAATCAAGGCAAAGCCTTTCAATGGTTTATTGAACGGCTATGCCAAGCTAACTGGCAGATTGATACCGATTGCATTAATTAGCTGGTCATTTATTGCGACAGAGAAATGGCTCAGAAACAAGGCTTATAATTCGGCATGTAGTTGTTCTACTTAAGAATTTTAAAACGCAGTTTATGGGTCATTTAACTCGCTAGAATGATCAAAGGATTAATAAAATTGGTATTAGTTCCAGCGCCTTGGATCAAAGCCAAAGTAATTAAGTAACAGATCAAAAATGACCGGATCATATGCTTTTAATTCGCTGGGTTTTTCAATGTAGGTTTCGGTGATCACCGCGAAAAACTCCGCTTCATTGGTGGCACCATAACTGTGAATAACGTGGGGCATGCCATATGCCACATGCGCTTTTAACACATTATAGGCACGAGAGAATTCTCGTCCCCAACTTTCATAGGTGAGTTTGTCTTTTAACAGTGGCGTGCCTGTTGTTGCACCAGTTTCTTGATCGAGTTGATGGGCAAACTCATGAAAAACTAAATTGTGGCCATCGTTTGGTAAACGGTTACCGTTAAGTACATCATGCCATGAAAGCACCAAAGTCCCTCCGGGCCACGACTCCCCTTGCCTAACCGTTTGGTGAAAACTTACAAGGCCTGCGCCATCTCGGCTTTCTGAATTTGCATAATAGGCGCTTGGGTAAAGCAAAATTTGCTTTACATTTTTATAAAGCGGCCAAGGTTTATTTAGCACCAAGACACAAGCATCGGCCGCAACAATCAACTTCATTGCGTGGTTTACCACTAGGCCATCGCGCCCTAAAAAGTCTTTGGTCGCTAAAAACCAGATGATGTGTTTTTCTAATCGTGCGCGTTCGCTATCTGTCATTCGGCGATAAATCGGCATGTACTTGAGTAATACATTGCGATCGCTCTCGCTTAATGTGCGATCTTTTAGTTTATGTTCCCAGTAAATATTGCGTAGCTTATCGAAATGCCAATAAACAACGATAAATACTAGGGTAAGAAATATTAATATGAAGTCCATGCTTCCCCCTTCTCTATTTAATTGGGTGAAGCATGGTATTGTTCAAGGCAGGGAATATATTTTTTAGTTCTTTCTTAAAACAACAACGTCACGGAAAATTGATTCGCTCATGCGATGTGGCGCTTCAAACTCAAGCGCGCTAAGGCCTGCCGCTTCAAAAACCGCAATTAGCTCTTTGCGTTTTGGAATGTACTTATTAAACGCAATAACGCAAATACCGTCTTTGTGCAGTAAATCGGCCCATTGCGGTGCACATTCTTCTAACACAGCAATCGGGTTACGGGTTTTTTCAGTCGTAAAGTGCTGTACACCGTAGGGAATATCACTAATGATTAAATGCTGCTTTTCACGTTTTAATAAATCACACGCGGTCGTAGCATTACCATTAATTATACGGGTATTAACGCCATTAGCAGTAAAGTCAATAAACTTACCCTTGTTTTGTTTATTGGCTTTACCAATAAAGCCTTCTTTTAGCTCGTGCTTTTGGCGGTGAAGCTTAGTCCATTTTTTGGCAAAGGTTCTAAAGTCCAATACCGCATTAGGATCTTGCTCAATGCCTTTTGACTTAATGCCATAACGCATTGCCCACATTAAAGTGGTGCCGCGCCCGCACATAGGGTCGAGCAATTTAATCTTGCTGACGTCTTTTTCTTTACAGAAACTTAAACCCACATTGAGCAGCAACTGCGTTAAAATTTCATTAGTTTTGCCTTTGTACTTGCTACCAAATACAAAATCACTGTGTAAGTTAAAATCTGTATTTAGCGATAGCGGTGTTAATGTGCCCGAATCATAGCTAAAAATGCCTTGTACAAATGATAAACGAGCTAGCGCCTCAAGTTTTTGCTCTGGCAGTTGGGTTTGCAAAAATTGCATGCCACCAATCTCGTTTAGTGTCAGATCATACTCGCCAATACACTGTTTAAACTCTTTTTGTGCAATATCGATGGTTTCGTTAAAATAAGCACCGTTTGCAACAGGTGATATCAAAATCGCAATGTCTTTCAAAACATTATCCTAATAGACAAATAATACTGTCAATTATATCGCGACTCGGACAAAGAAATAAACGCATGCTACCAATCAACCAGATTAAAACCGATTTTTTAGCCCATATTGGCAACAACAATAGCTATCAACCGATTATTGTGAGCGCCAACACGGGTACGGGTAAATCGACCCAATTGCCACAATGGTGCACACACACAGGCAAAGTATTGGTCATTGAGCCAAGGCGTATTGCATGTACTAGCCTTGCCGAGCGCGTCGCAAACGAAATGCAAACACCCCTTGGCGAAAAAGTGGGTTATGCCATTCGCTTTGAAATACAAGCAAACGACAACAGCGAAATAGTGTTTGTTACCCCGGGTGTGGCACTGCGCTGGTTAAATGAAGGGTTATTAAACGATTTCAATACCATTATGCTCGATGAGTTTCATGAGCGCCGCTGGGATACCGATTTACTGCTGGCTTTACTGCTTGAGCATAATAAAACCAGCAATCAGCCCTATCAGCTGGTGATCACCTCTGCCACATTAAACGCTGAGCAACTCATTAACTATTGCCAAGGCACGCATTTACATGCCGAAGGTAAGGTGTTCCCAGTAGATGAGCATTACCTTGCCCCCGCTATGCGTGATATGCCACATAAAGACAACCTCACTGAGCGCATGGCATTTGCCGCTGAAAAAGCGTATCAACTTGGCAGCCAAGATGTATTGGCATTTTTACCTGGCAAAGGGGAAATTCAACTGTGTGCCAGTTATTTGCGGGCACGATTGAACAACCAATTCGATATAATCACCTTGCATGGTGCAAGCCCCATCAGCGAGCAAAAACGCGCTTTGCAACAAGGGGATAAACGCCGCCTTATTTTAGCGACTAACGTGGCAGAAACATCTTTAACCATACCCGGTGTTGATGTGGTGATTGATTCGGGACTTGAACGCCGCACGCATATTCGTAACGGCCAAAGTGTATTGGATTTAACTGCGATTGCCAATGACTCCAAACTACAACGCCGCGGTCGCGCTGGGCGCATTAAACAAGGTGTTTACTTAGCCTTGTTTGGTCAACATGCACCGCTTGAAGCCCATACACCACCTGAAATCCAACGTGAAAATTTAACAGATATGATGTTGGCAGCCGCGGCAAATAATAATGCTCTTGGCAATTTACGCTTTATCAATCCACTATCACAACAAGCCCATGATTTAGCGTTTTCAACGCTTAAATCCATCAATGCCATTAACGATGCGGGTATTGCAACTGACTATGGTAAAGCCCTTGCGCCACTGCCCATTGACGTTTCGCTTTCCCATTTAGTGGCAAGCATGCCGAATAACCGCCTAAAGCAGGCAATGGCCGACCTTGCAGGTGCCCTAAGCGTGCCAGCCAAACTGTACACTCTAGATAAGAATGCAGAAAAGTTCCTGCAATTAGAAAATGACTTTCCGAACCTCTGTGACTTTAGCTTGCTCATTGGCTTAGTGCGCGGCCAGTTTTTAGAGTATATCAGCGCAGAAGAAAACGCCCTGATTGAGGCAAAGCAATTTGCCAGCCAGCTGCGCAGCCATTTCGACTTACCCGAGCTTAGTAAATACGCCAGTTACAACATCACTGAATTGCAACACGCTATTGCCGCCTTGCTGCCTAGCTGCGTGTATATAAAAAAGCAAAATCGCCGTGGTAGTTACAACAATGGTCAGCAAGAAGTGGTGATTGCTAAAGACAGCTACTTAAGTAATGAACCCGACGCCTTGTTAGTACTTAAAACCTACAGCCTTGCTGGGCGTGCAGTAAAAGACCGCAAAACACTGGCAACCAAGGTAAGCCCCATCACCACCAGCATTATTATTGATAATGACTTAGGTGAAGCAAAGCTATGCTCCTCTGAGATTACTGAGCAAAATGAACTGCTTGGCAATTACCAATACCACTACGCAGGCACATCTTTAAAATCGTTTAGCGATGTAATTAAAAGCCATGAATTTATTGCCGCCACCGTTAACCTAATTGAAACTGGTGCACTTTGTGAATCGCTTTTTGAAAAATTAACACAGGAATTCCAGCAACTTTGTCTATACCAAAACGTACACAGCACCGACTGGCAATTATTAGCACCACACAAACATATCGCACAAGTATTAAGTGATTTAGAAATAAGCTCGCTTGATGAGCTGGCACTTCTTGATAACAGTGATTTTGCCTATGGCTTAGTTGATGACTACACATGGCAGCAATTTTGTGAGCTGTACCCGCTAACAGTGGTGTTGCCACAGCAACAACTCAGAGTGGAATACTTTATTAGCGCAAAACGCGTGGTGCTTCATTACATGAGTGGCAAACGAGTTGAAGCACCTAAAAAGTGGGAACTACCTAACTTTAATGGCGCAAAAATACAATATCGCCGCGCCAGTAAATTGGTGGATATTAAATAACTGGGTTTTGATTAACTAAATTCACCTTAAGCTTTTAGCAAGTGCTGCCATTTCTTGCTGTAGCACATTAACAAACTGCGCAACATGAAAGCCGTCCATTAAGCCGTGGTGTACATCAATATTGAGTGGCATGGTGCCAAGTTGTATATCGAATTTACCAAACACATATTTGGGAATGCCATTTTGCTCACCAAACGGTGTCGCGTGAGAAAAGCCAGTAAAATCAAGCCAAGGTAACACCGACACATGAATACAGTTAAGGCGCCCTTCTATTGAGTTGAATTGCTCTGAGAAAAATGGCTGACTTATTGCTGTTTCAAATGCAATTTTGCCTTTTTCACTAAAGTCAGCAAAGCCTTCCGCATAAGGTAAGTACGAAATTTTAAAGAGGTTTTGCTCATCTAATTGCACCGCGTTGATTTCAATTTTATCGCACAACCATACTTGGTTGTTATCAATACGATGACAAACGGGTTGATAGCTATTATTGGCACGCAGCAAGGCGTAAAGGCAAGCTAAATAGAAAGACTGACCACTTTGCTTACATGCAGCAAACAATTCACCCGCATCTATACGCACACAGACCGAAAAATACGGGTTTGCTAAGTCTTTAAAAAATGAAAAGTGTTCGGCACGTTGCCAAGTAGAAAGGTCGATTTGAGTTGCCATAATCTTAAAATAAAAATGCCCGCAATTGCGGGCACCTTACCGAGCATAGCATGAACTTTCAAGCTCATTCTTTTACTCGTTTTTTTACAAGTAACAAACGGGTAAATTACAAACCGTTTTCGATGATTTCTTGTGCTAGTTCGTCTGCAATGATATGCGTTGACTTTTGCTCGTCTTCAGAGCGCTTGAAGATTTCGCTAAGTGTATCGAAAATACCTTCAACGTGCTTAGTTGCAGCTTCTGCACTGTAACCTTCTGGCGCCGTTTCGTAGTAAACGTTAATGATACCACCTGCGTTAATCACGTAATCTGGCGCGTATAAAATGCCTTTTTCACGAATAATTTCACCGTGGCGTGGCTCTGCAAGCTGGTTATTCGCACACCCGGCGATAATGCCTGCTTTAATGCGAGGAATCGTCTCATCATTGATTGTTGCACCCAGTGCACACGGCGCGTATACATCAACATCTAGGTCGTAGATTTCGTCAATGTTAACTGCAGTTGCGTTAAAGTCGTTTACTACACGGCTAACACGCTCTTCGTTGATGTCTGTTACAAACAGCTCAGCACCTGCTTCGTGTAGGTATTTGCACAGTGTATAAGAAACCGCGCCAAGGCCTTGTACTGACACTTTTACGCCCGCTAAGTCTTGATGACCGTGCTTGTGCTGGTAAGCCGCTTTAATACCTAAGAACGTGCCTAATGCTGTAAATGGTGATGGATTACCGCTCTTACCTTCAAGGCCAAGCACATAGTTTGTTTCAGTATTCATTACTGCAACGTCATCACAGGTGATGTTTACGTCTTCTGCTGAGTAGTAGCTACCACCTAAACGCTCTAAATGACGACCAAACGCTTTAAATAATGCATCTGATTTGATTTCTTTAGCGTTACCGATGATTACCGATTTACCGCCACCGAATGGTAAGCGCGCAACAGCATTCTTATATGTCATGCCTTTTGATAAACGCAGTACATCGTATACTGCATCTTCGTCACTTGCGTAATCCCATAAACGACAACCACCCACTGCTGGGCCTAATTTAGTGCTGTGTACAGCAATAATTGCTTTTAAGCCAGTTTCTTTGTCTGCACAAAAAACAACGTTTTCGTGGTTATCAAATTCAGTACGATTAAAAACAGTCACACGACTCTCCAACTTGTAAATGTTTAACGCATATAATAAGTATGGCGTTAAATGAACGGGTTATTCTTGGTTTGCACCGACTCTAACATTATCCTTTCATCAAGACTACAATTTTAGATGAACAACCCAGTTAAACTTACAATTAAACATATTCAATTCCATTTAACACTTACATAACGATAAACAATGCAATTACAGCGCTATTCCAAGCAAAATATCGCAAAGATCCGCTAATATTTAAATTGTAGATTGACGTTTACGTAAGCGATAAGCCAGTAAGATGGGAGAGCGTAAAGAAGAAATTACAGGGTTCAGAGCTTAATCAATGTGCAAATACTGCTCAAGCATAATTTCCAATCGTTTTTATCAGTTAAACTCTAGAGCGATGCAATAAAAAAAGAGCGCATAAGCGCCCTTTTACTTTGTTAAACTTGTTGCTCAACCAAAAATTATTTTAGTTTTGCGTCTAGCTCTTCAATTTTTGCTTTCCAGATTGCAGGGCCTGCGCTGTGCGCGTTGTTACCTTCGCTATCTACCGCAACGGTTACTGGCATATCTTCTACTTCAAATTCGTAGATTGCTTCCATACCTAAGTCTTCAAACGCAACAACTTTTGCTTTCTTAATTGCTTTTGATACTAAGTACGCTGCACCGCCCACTGCCATTAGGTAAATTGACTTGTTGTTTTTGATTGATTCAACTGTTGCTGGGCCGCGCTCTGCTTTACCAATCATGCCTACAATGCCAGTGTTCTCAAGCATTAAGTCAGTAAATTTATCCATACGCGTTGCCGTTGTCGGACCCGCAGGACCTACTGCTTCGTCGCCTACTGCATCTACCGGGCCTACGTAGTAGATAAATTTATTGGTGAAATCAACACCTTCAGGTAAGCCTTCACCTGAATTAATCATGTCTTGTAAACGCTTATGCGCAGCGTCACGACCAGTTAAGATTTTACCGCTTAACAGTACGGTTTCGCCCATTTTCCAATCGGCTGTGTCTTCTTTTGTTAAAGTATCAAGGTTAACACGGCGTGTGTCTTCACCTACTTCAAATGTTACTTCTGGCCAATCTTCTAGCTTAGGCGCTTTAAGATCAGCAGGGCCTGTACCATCTAATGTGAAGTGAACGTGACGCGTTGCCGCACAGTTAGGGATCATCACAACAGGCTTAGATGCCGCGTGTGTTGGTGCTGTTTTGATTTTAATATCAACAACGGTAGTTAAACCACCAAGGCCTTGTGCGCCAATACCTGTTTTATTTGCGCGCTCAAAAATCTCTAAACGAAGCTTCTCTTCCGCTGTTTCCGCGCCGCGCTCCATTAACTCATGAATATCGACCGGATCCATCAGTGATTCTTTTGCAAGTACCGCTGCTTTTTCAGCTGTACCACCAATACCTATACCTAACATGCCAGGTGGACACCAGCCCGCACCCATTGTTGGTAGCGTCTTTTCAACCCAAGCTGCTACATCATCTGATGGGTTAAGCATAACCATTTTAGTTTTGTTTTCAGAGCCGCCGCCCTTAGCAGCAATCATTACTTCAACTTCAGCGCCTGGCACCATGTCGATATGCACAACTGACGGTGTGTTATCTTTAGTGTTTTTACGGCTGCCTGCTGGGTCTGCTACGATTGAAGCACGCAGTGGGTTATCTGGATTAAGGTATGCGCGGCGTGTGCCTTCATCAACCATTTGCTGAACCGTCAGATCGGTTTTATCCCATTTAACGTCCATACCCACTTTAACGAAACACGTTACAATACCCGTATCTTGACACAGTGGGCGCTTACCTTCTGCCGACATACGCGAGTTAATTAAGATTTGTGCAATCGCATCTTTAGCCGCTTTGCTTTCTTCTTTTTGGTACGCTTTATCAAGCGCTTGTACGAAATCTAATGGGTGATAAAACGAAATGTATTGCAATGCATCTTCGATGCTGTCAATAAAGTCTTGCTGACGGATAGTGCTCATTATGTATCCTTATTATATGCCGTGACGGTGGCAAATGTTTACAGTGTGAATAGTGTCAAACACAGCTTACTCATGCAATCTGTGCAGTAATTCGTTAAACTATGCATGTATAATAACCTCCCAACTCGTTTGCGACCAGTCTGGTAGTTAAAGTTAATGATAAATGAACAATTAATATGCAAAAAATTAGACTTAGCGCTAACTAGCGAGCACGTTTTTAGTTTTTTTGCAGATTTGCAGTATGCCATTTTCTTAGATTCGGCAAACCCAGCACACCCAAATAACCGCTTTGACATTATTGTTATTGATCCCATTTCACTGATTGAAGTAAAAAACAATGTGACTTTTGTTGATAATATCCAAGCTGAGTGTGATGGGTTTAGTGCAATACACAACGCAATAAGCCCATTCGTAAAAGACAAAGCCCCATTTGATTTACCGTTTTCAGGCGGCGCATTAGGTTTGTTCAGTTACGATTTAGGCCGCTCAATCGAAGTGATGCCAGAAATTGCGAAAAACGATATCGATTTAGGCCAAATGCTCGTGGGTATTTACCCCGACGCCCTGATATTTGATCATCACGAAAACCAGTGGTTTTATATCGCGCAACCATGTTGCGATAGCGAAACACGGCTTAATAATTACCTTGCACCGCTTACAGGCGCTGAAGGCGAGCGTAAACCCTTTGCCTTAACAACTAAGTGGCAATCAAACCTGAGTAAAGGCTGTTATGGTGAGCGTTTTAATAAAGTGCAGGAATACTTAAAAAGCGGCGATTGCTACCAAATAAATTTGGCACAGCGCTTTGATGCGAGCTTTACTGGTAACCCTTGGCTTGCCTATTGTAAGTTGCGAAGTGCTAACCAAGCGCCCTTTTCGGCTTATATTAATACCGGAGAGCAACAAATACTCTCACTTTCGCCTGAACGTTTTATTCAGGTAAAAGAGCGTCAGGTTGAAACTAAGCCGATTAAAGGCACAGTGCCACGCAGTCAAGATGCACATATTGATGATGATAATAAAGCACGCCTTGCAAATTCAACCAAAGATCGCGCTGAAAACGTGATGATTGTTGATTTACTGAGAAACGATTTAGGCAAAGTAGCTAAGCCGGGTACCGTTGAAGTGCCTAAGCTCTTTGATATTGAAAGCTTTAACGCAGTGCATCATTTAGTATCAACGGTTACATCTACCCTTGCTGACGGTTACAACTCGATTGATCAATTAAAAGCAGCATTTCCCGGTGGCTCGATAACTGGCGCACCCAAAATCCGAGCAATGGAAATTATTGAAGAATTAGAACCTCACCGCCGCTCAATCTATTGTGGCTCAATTGGCTATATTTCTGCCTGTGGCACCATGGATACTAGCATAACCATTCGTACCTTGGTTTGTGAAAAAGGTAAAATTTATTGCTGGGCTGGCGGTGGCGTGGTTGCCGATTCAACCCTTGAGTCTGAGCTGCAAGAAACATACGATAAGGTAAATCGTATTTTACCTGTACTTGAATAAATGCTCGCTTAGGACGTGTTATGCAGTTAAGTGAATTTCTAGCCCGTTTCCATATTCAGCAGCCAAGCAATGACGTTGGCTTTCCAATACAAATGCGCAATATTGCTAAGCAAAGCGCTGTATTGGTGCCGCTGGTTAATGTAAGCGGTGAAATTCATCTATTGCTGTGTAAACGTCCTGACTATTTAAAGCATCACCCAGGGCAAATTTGCTTTCCCGGTGGTAAATTTGAAGATTCTGACGCCAACTTACTTACCACAGCGTTGCGTGAAACCTTTGAGGAAATTGGCATTGAGGTGGACGATAACCATGTAATTGGTGATATGGACAGTTATTGGACGCTCACCGGATTTGAAATAAAACCCTACATTGCCCTACTTCCCGAAAAACCCAATTTGCTACTAGCAACCAATGAAGTCGCCAGTGCATTTTATCTTCCGCTGTCACAGCTTATAGATCAAAAAAATTGGCAAGATATTCAATTCACACGTCAGTTTTCTGCCTATACTCTAACTGGGTTTCAAACTGAATACGGCTTGCTTTGGGGTGCCACCGCGCAAATCATTCGCAATTTGATTAAACATCTAAATTAAGCACATAAGCATTAATCATACTAATTAAAGTTAACATGATTATAAATTAGAGTTATGATATCCGGCCGTTCAAAGATTAAGTAAGAGATATTCGTATGATAAGTGCATTCGATATGTTTAGTATCGGCATTGGTCCTTCCTCATCACATACTGTGGGCCCGATGCGCGCTTCAAGACTGTTTGTAAAGTCATTACAAGAGCAAGCGCTATTAGAGCAAGTAACCAGTGTTCGCTGTGAATTGTTTGGCTCACTCGGACAAACGGGTATTGGTCATGGTTCGGGTAAAGCAGTTATTTTAGGCCTTGCTGGTTACGATCCAGAAACCATTGATGCCGATCTGGTACCAAGCATTTTAGATAAAATCGAAAAAGAAGAAACTATCTATCTTGATCAAAGCCATGCTGCGGCATTTCCCAAAAAAGACGCTATCGTATTCCACCGTCGTAAGACCTTGCCAAAGCATTCAAATGCAATGGAACTACAAGCATTTAACGGCGAAGAATGTGTTTTCAGCGAGATTTTCTATTCTATCGGTGGCGGCTTTATTGTTCGCGACGAAGATTTCGAAAAAGAAAAGCAAGCTGCACTAACAATTCGCGAAGAAAACCCTGCACCATACCCATTTGATACGGGGGCAGAGTTAATGGCGCAGTGTAAAGAGCACGGTTTAAGTGTGCCAGCCCTAATGATGGCAAACGAAAAAACCCTTAAAACAGAGAGCGAGATCACAGACGAGCTATACAATATTTGGCTTGTGATGAAAGCGTGCGTTGAGCGCGGTATGCGCACTGAAGGTATTTTACCGGGCGGTTTAAAAGTAAAGCGTCGTGCACCGAGTCTGCACCGTCAACTGAACATTGAAACACATAACGATCCGCTGCGTGCAATGGAATGGGTTGATTTATTTGCCCTTGCGGTAAATGAAGAAAATGCTGCTGGCGGTCGTGTTGTTACCGCGCCGACAAACGGTGCAGCAGGCATACTTCCAGCGGTGCTAATGTACTACCACACATTCATTAAAGAAGTAGATAAAGACATTGCAACGCGTTACCTGCTAACCGCTGCTGCGATTGGTATTCTTTACAAAAAGAACGCATCAATTTCAGGTGCAGAAGTAGGCTGTCAAGGTGAAGTGGGCGTTGCTTGCTCAATGGCTGCGGGCGCACTCACTGAAATTTTAGGCGGCAATGTTGAGAAAGTTGAAAATGCCGCTGAAATTGGTATGGAGCACAACCTGGGATTAACCTGTGATCCGGTTGGTGGCCTTGTACAGGTACCGTGTATTGAGCGAAATGCGATGGGTGCTGTGAAAGCAATTAATGCATCTCGTCTTGCAATGCGCGGCTCTGGTGAACAAAAAGTATCCCTTGATAAAGTAATCAAAACCATGTGGGATACGGGTAATGATATGAAAACCAAATATAAAGAAACTGCCCGAGGCGGTTTAGCGGTTAACATTATTGAATGTTAATCACCAAAAACACTACAAAAAACGCCACTTAAAGTGGCGTTTTTTTATGCTTTGTAAGACGAATTATCGTACTGGTAACTCGATGTCTTTAAACAGATAATCAACATCATCTTGATTACGTAGCATACATGCACGCTCAACGATGGTTTTATCTAAATGAGGCGCGAATCGCTCGATAAAGTCATACATGTAGCTGCGCAGGAAGGTGCCTTTTCTGAAACCAATTTTGGTGGTACTTGCTTCAAACAAGTGACTCGCATCAATGACTACTAGGTCTTTATCGTTCATTTCATCAATGGCCATAGAAGCAACAACACCCACACCTAAGCCTAAACGCACATATGTTTTAATTACGTCAGCGTCCGTTGCGGTGAACACAATTTGCGGCTCTAATCCGTGTTTAGTAAATGCTTTATCTAATTCAGAACGCCCAGTAAAACCAAATACATAAGTGATTAAGGGGAATGCAGCAACATCTTGAATTGTTAAATTATTCGCCTTAGCCGCCAATGGATGATCTTTAGCCACTACAATACTGCGGTTCCAGTGATAACACGGCAACATGATTAAATCAGTATAAAGATGAAGTGCTTCAGTAGCGATTGCAAAATCTGCATCACCACGTGCTGCAGCGTCGGAAATTTGTTGCGGTGTACCTTGATGCATATGCAGTGACACTTTCGGGTATTTATTCATAAACCCTTGAATCACATTTGGTAATGCATAACGTGCTTGGGTATGTGTGGTAGCAATATTTAACTTACCTTGATCAGGTAAAGTATGCTCATTTGCAACCGCTTTAATACTTTCAACTTTGGCCAGTATCTCACGGGAGATATTAATAATATCTTTACCTGCAGGGGTAACATGCGTTAAATGCTTACCGCTACGACCAAAGATTTGCACACCTAGCTCATCTTCAAGCATACGTACTTGTTTTGAAATACCAGGTTGCGATGTATATAAGTTTTCAGCGGTTGCTGAAACATTTAAGTTGTGATTGAGTACTTCAACAATGTACTTTAGCTGCTGTAATTTCATAGCGAGTATTTTGTATTTATTATTACCTTTATTTATATACTTTTGTCTCTTTTATGCCAAGCATAAATTCAAATCTTGCGTATATATTCCAATATTAACTACTACACTTTTGTAAAAATAAGAAAAAAGCGTCTAAATTATTAGTATCAAAAATAATTTTCGGTAAATATGGTCAACTCACTGCAACGATATAAATCTGTCTCTGTGCTGATTCTGGATGATTACTCAGAGTTTCGTCTCTCATTAAAACAAATGGTAGAAAGCTTTGGGGTTAACCATATAGATGTGTGTACAAATGCTGAAGATGCACTCGCCTGTTACAGTGAACACTATCATGACATCTTGTTAGTGGATTACAACTTAGGTGATGGCCTTAATGGATTACAATTACTTGCCGAGCTTAATCACCGTAACTTGCTAAAGTACGGCACTAATTATGTACTAATAACAGGTGAAACAGCGTCTGATTTAGTGATGGGCGCACTCGAATATCGCCCAGATGATTATCTAGCAAAACCTTTTACCAAAACCACTTTAAAATCTCGCTTGGATAAATTGGTAGAAAAAGCGCTGGCATTTAAGCCAATTTATAATGCACTGAATCAAAAAAAACCGAAAACGGCCCTCTCCCTTTGCGACCAGCTAATGGCGGAAAATAAACGTGTGAGTATTGAATGCCTACGCTTAAAAGCGGATATTTACCTGAAACAGCTTAATTACGCGCAAGCCTTAAGTATTTATAACTCTATTTTACACAAACGTGAGCTCAGTTGGGCACAAATGGGGGCTGCAATATGCTATTTAGCTTTAGGTGAAAGCCATCAATCGCTCGAGCTATGTAAATTAATCGTCACCAAAAACCCAAGTGCAGTTGAGGCCTATGATTTAGCTTGTGAATGTTTTATCCAGCAACACGATTTTGAATCCGCTTATGCGATTACCCAAAAAGCCATTGCTCATTCACCAAACTCAATTATAAGACAACGACAACTGGCTAAATTAGCAACTCGATATAATGAGCTTGAGATAGCTTTTAACGCCTACAAACGGGTTTTACAACTTGCAAAATATTCCTGCTTAGCGCAGTTAGATGATTATTTACACCAACTCTGTGTATGCACCTTAATTCAACTCGGTGAACAAAACGCGCTTGCAAGGCGTGTTAAAAAAGACTTTTCAAGTGTCTATCGTGCAATGACAAAGTACTACCCTGGTATTCAATCGCAGCTTATTACTGAATTACACCAACATTTCATAGAGTATCTCGTCGATAAAAGCGGTAAAACTGGTGAAAAGTTAATGAAAACAGCAGATAAAGTTGCCAGTTTTCCCGACCCGCTTAACCCTGTATTTGTAGACTTATTAGAAATTGTGATGAAACATGCCGATATTGAGCGAGTTACCAACACCTTAGACCCACTTGTAACCAAAGAAAAAGCGAAACTAATTGCCCATGATGACCCTGAAAAGTCTGAAAACTTCAATCAACAAGGCATGGTGAAATATAAGGAAAAAGCGTTTGAAAGTGCTCAAGGAGCATTTGCAACAGCCTTGGCAAATGCACCAAATAACCCCAATATAGCGTTAAATTTGTTGCAAGCTGTATATCAGCTTTATAAACAGCAGCAAAAATTTTCATTAACTAAACGTCAATTTGCGCTCTCATTTAATGCTTTAAAAGCCTTAGCGCCAAATGACCATCGCTATAAACAAAGCCAAAGTTTATTAAACTTTGCCAAAGCAAAACTCACGGAGTAAGCATGGATAATAACAAGCTTGATTTTTCAGTGGTTCTCGCTGCCAGCATGCATGATATGAAAAATTCATTATGTATGCTTTTGCAATCAATGGAAACAATCAGTGAATCAATTGAACATACTCCCGAAGCACAATCAGAATTTGCCAAGATCCATTATGAAGTAGCGCGTGTTAATTCCAACTTATTGCAAATGCTCGCACTCTATAGAGAAAACAATGCTCAGTTACCCCTTAATATTGAGGAACATTTTCTCGATGAATTATTTGATGAATTACTCGCGAAAAATGAGCTTTATATAACCAATAAAAAAATTACTGTTAGGTGTGAAATTGAAGAGGACTTGGCCTGGTTTTTCGATGCAGACCTGATATCAAACTTACTCAATGATATTCTTATTAATGCATTAAAATATACATCCAATGAAATGTTCATGACGGCGAAACAAATTGATGAATCCTTAGTGATTGAGATTCATGATAACGGTGATGGCTACCCTGACAGCATGTTACAAAAAGCAAATAACGAAATGACATCTGCACTGCTCAGCCAAGGACGAACTGGCTTGGGCATCTATTTTGCTAATTTAATTGCTGGTGCGCACATTAATAAAGAAAAAAAAGGGTACATATCCCTTGATAATCATAGCTGCCTAGGTGGAAGTCGTTTCACTTTGGTTTTACCGTGAATTAAAGCTGATAATAAAGTGGTAATATTAGTATTTTCCTTTTTAGAACACTACACTATATAAATAGAATTAGTTAAGATTAAGCGAATTATAATAATGAGAAAGACTCTATGGTAGTTTACATAATCATTACGCTGATAGTAGCTTTGATTGTTGTTGGTGTTTGGGTCAATGCTGTTCAACAGCATAAAGAAAAACAAAATGCTGAGCGCCGCCTTGAACTGACGAAGCAGAAAAAAGTGATTGAGGAAACTGAAGAAGTGCTCATGAATTCTGCTAATATCCCAATGTCAAAAGCGCTTTATACTGTTTTATATCAACGTATCTATGCCGCGTTAGTGATTATGGCTGAACTTTCCCCTACATCCAAAGAGATCAAAAATCGTTTGGTTGAAGCAAAAAATCGTATTGAAAACTCCAACAGCCAAGACACAAATGCTGATCGTGTATCTCTACCTGATAATGAAAAACAAGTTATCGCTCTTTTACAAGGCGTAAAAAAGCTTCGCAGTATAGTACGCTCTGAACATTCTAAGGGAAAAATGGATACACAGGTTTTTCTTAATGAAGATAAACGTTTAGAAAAAATGCAGTTACAAGTCAACATTGATAGCCAATTAAAACGAGGCAAAGCTGCTCGAAGTGCTAATATGCTGGGCTCTGCGCGCCAATATTTTGAAAAAGCGCTCGCAGTAATAAACTCTTTGAACTTTAGTGACGAATATATCGTTTCTCGAAAAAATGAGTTGGAAGACTTGCTCAGCGAGATTATGAGCGAATTGAAAGCAACTAATGCCAATGATGCTAAGAAAAAACTGGATGACGAAAAAGATGATTTAGATGAACTTTTTGCGCCTAAGAAAAAATGGTAAATAAAATTAAGTGCACTTAATTCATTTGGAAAAGGCGTTTTAAACGCCTTTTTTACTTACATCAATTTGCTTTATTTTTTTCTAATTGTGAAAACACAACATCAAATATTTCCTTAAAGGTATGCGCTTTTTCGTTAATATTAATTGGAATATGAAGTGCCCTTGCAATATCACTTGCCGATATCAAACCACGTAGTGTGTTTTCTTTATCAATTAATAATACATGTTGTTGCCCCATATTACGCAGTGTTGCAAGAACATCTCCAATCGTATAATTACTGATCTTAGAAAAGTTAATAGCTCGCATATCTTCTTTTTTAATCATCAAATTTTCAACAGTAAGATCTGCGCGGGAAACATTTCTTAGCTGGGCAATATGCAGTACCTTGTAAGATGCTAAGTCACTCGAGCTTATCACCCCCATTAAATTTTCACTTTGGTCTATCACAATCTTCGAACGTACATGACCCATTTTCATCATATAAAGTGCTTCATTAACTGATACATCTTTTTCAATGAGTTGGGGGCGTTTATGGTTAAAGTCTGTCACTATATGAGAGGCATTACTTGTAATATCAAGTGCCTCAGAGCTGCATAAACTGGATATAGATGTAACACCATTTAAAGAAATGGTATCAATTACTCTAAAATCTGTCATATCACCTCCTCATAGGTGGACGTGAGTTTAAGCACAAAGCTCAGGCTCTAAAATGTATTTGTCTATTATCTATAATGGTAAAACATTCTAGTTTTTCAAATTATTCAAAGCATGATGTTGTTCAATTCGGGTTTTAAATTGCGATAGCACATCAAGTAACTCAACAGGTAAAAACGGTTTGAATAAGACTTCATCGATACCAAATGACTTACAATAATTATATTCATCTTCGCGGTCACTCGCGGTCACAGCAATAATTGGTACGCCAAGTATATCGGCGGGCTCTGACATTCTAATTTTTTGTGCTGCCTCATAGCCACTCATTCTGGGCATTGTACAGTCCATTAAAATTATATCTATTTCGTGTTTGTGTTGTTGCCATAAATCAATAACTTCTTCACCGTTATTAGCAATCAGCACCTTATCTCCACGTTTTGTTAATATCGCACTTAAAACCCGTTGACTGATCGGCGCATCATCCGCAATTAAAACGGTGAGAGAGGAGGTATCCGTTGTCACAGGATAACGGTTAGTATTTATCTGATGAATAAGATCCGCTTTTATATCTTTAGGGTGTTTGGGTAGTTGCCACACATTGTTATAGCCAATATTGAGCGCTTTGCTCATTTCGCTATCATTAATATCATCACCAAACACAATCAAAGTAGCTGGTCGGTTAAAGCGATGACGATTAATTTTGTCATAAAAACTCACCAGTTGGTCATCAAGTTCTTGATACGATATCAATACAAAATCAAAACTAGCCTGACGTAAATCATCACCCAGCATATAATCAAGAGCCAACTCAGCATCTTGAACATGTGTGACCTGCATCTGAAAGTCTGCAAACAATTCGCCCAAATAGCGTGCTAGAAACATCCGATTATCTAAAATTAGTACACGTTTATTTATAAGTAACGAATCATCATTTAGGTTATTTTCAATCACTGAACTATTTGGTAAGCCAAGGGTAAATCGAATATCTGTACCTAGGCCTACTTTGGAATTAATGAACAGTTTACCTCCCATCAAACTAACTAAGTTTTGAGAAATAGTTAAACCAAGTCCACTACGATGATTTAATTTATTACGTTTCACTTTCGATTGATTAATTTTTGCTAACGTTTGCTCATCTATCCCTTTACCACTGTCTCGTACGCTAAATGTTAATTCAGATAGCCCAGCGGTCACTTCAGCATCCACCGTTAAACTGATTTCGCCTCGCTCTGAGTATTTAATTGCCTTAGCCACTAAATTGCTTAGCACTTGTTTTAAACGAACCGAATCACCAACTAAGTAGTGATTAATTGCAGGATCCACATAGGTTAACAAGCGCAAGTCTTTCTCAAGTGCTTTAAATTCAGACTCCTGAAAAACTTCGTTCACTAATTCGTGTACATCGAAAATATGTTGATCAATTGCTAACTTGCTCTGCTCAATTTTAGAGAAATCCAATACACTGTTTAACAATTCCAACATATTGAACGCACTTTTTTGAATAACGTTAACGTAACTGTGCTGACGGTGATCAAGCTTTGTCTCAGAAAGTAAGTGCGTCATTCCAAGTAAACCATTCATGGGCGTTTTTACTTCCATGCTGATATTGGCAAGAAACTCCCCTTTTAACTTATTGGCATTTTGAACCGATTGTTTTTGTTTTTTTAGATCAGCAAAGGATTTAGACAATGCCGCCATCATTGCATTGAACTCGATCACTAAACGGTTTATTTCATCATCCTTAGATTTTTTTCTGTCGAGCTTAAATTCCTCAGGTGTCGACATATTTACATGACTCATTGCATAAGCAAGATGATTTAAATGTCGCGTAACCAGCAAGTGCACCAAAGTAAAAATAATGAGCGATACAATAAAGGTTTTTGCCCCTTGGGTAAGTAAGGTCACAACGACTTTGTCTGCTAGATAACCATAAACACCTGACATATCCATCACGACGATTAACTCACCCAAGTGATATTTAGTACGGTTAAATCGATAATCAACAGCCCAAGACTTTCGCTTGGCATATTTTGTATCTGTTTTATTTACCGAGATGCGGGTTGCATTATCTTGTCTTATAAATACTGATGATACATTGGGCAATTCACTGATACCTTGTAGCAATAATTCCAATTGCTTTTCATCTTCAGCCCAGAGCGCATTTGTTACAGAAGGAAGGTGACTTTTTTCGATTTGCGCGAAGCCTTGATCAATTACACCAAGATCACGTTTGTAATCCATCCATATGATGGTGCTTGTAATCATCAAGGTCAGAAGTGAGCTTGTAAGTAATATGCCAACGAGAAGCTGTTTGGCTAAGGGATGTTTAAGTTTCAATGGACTACAGTAAATTATAATAATTATTATTTATAAATGTAGACCAATGTGTCGCTTTTTTAAACTTTTTGTTGCAATTTCTAATTGAGTAATTGGCAAATTACTCAATTAGAAGTAAAAATCTTTAACGTTTATTCACAGTGCGGTTTTTTGTTTTGTGACTTTGCCTGATTGTGCAAAACCATGGCATTTGGCATCCAACTGCGCAAATCACTGATACGCGTATCAGAAGAAGGGTGAGTTGATAAAAATTCTAGTGGCGCACCAGCACTATTAGCAGCCATGTTTCGCCATAATTCTACTGACTCTTTAGGATTAAATCCTGCTTTTGCCATCAGGTCTAGGCCTATTTTATCTGCTTCACTCTCATGCATACGGCTAAAAGGCATCATTCCCAAATATTCAGTGCCTAGCCCCAGCGCCATCATGGTTTCATTATGTAAACGGTTTCCTTGCGAGCGGCTGTAAGCATCAGCAACTTGTAAGCTTGCTTGCTTAATGCCTGCCGCCGTCATTCGTTCATTTGAGTGCTCAGCGATAACGTGCCCCACTTCGTGACCTAAAACGGTAGCAAGTTGGTCTTGCCCTTTGGCCACTTTTAATAATCCTGTGTGTACACCAATTTTGCCACCAGGTAGAGCGAACGCATTGGCAGATGGTTCTTCAAAGACCACAACTTCCCATTGTTGATTTGCGTATTTTGCCGGCAGCACAGAAATCACATTATCAGCAACACATTGCACATAACGGTTTATTTTTGCATCCTGATTGATAGGCTGCTGCTTTTTCATTTGCGCAAAGCTTTGCTTGCCCAGTTGATTCATTTCGGCTTCTGAGTACATTGCAATCTGAGTGCGCCCCGTTGGGCTTGATTTACAACCAGCAAGTGTTGCCGCCAATGACAATGAAATCACTAAATGAGATAGTTTCATACCCGTTTCCCTAGTGTAATTTAGGTCGTTTTTGTGACGTTAAACTCTTTGTTCCAGACAAAATAACAGTGGACTTTTCGCTCTCTGAATAAGCTTCATACACTGTTACATTTTCACTATTGCTATTCAACGCTCACGGTTTTAAAGACTTTATTTTACACGTAAAATACACAAGCACTATACCCTGATTAAGAAATTACGTGACAGATAAAACCCTATCAAAAACAATCCTGCCGCTGTTGTCAGCTTTGGTGGCAACAACACCATTAGCAATCGACCTCTACTTGCCTGCATTTGTTGCTATCTCCGCTTATTTCGATACAAATATGGCAAATGTGCAATTATCCTTAAGTAGTTATTTAGCCGGATATGCCATTGGAATGATGTTGTTCGGTCCTTTAATTGATCAAAAAGGCCGACGCATGTTTGCGCTTTTTGGTTTGCTCGGTTTTGCTGTGTGTTCGTTTCTAATTACAGTAACACAATCAATTGATACGTTTATTGCATTGCGGTTTGCACAAGCGTTTTGTGGCTCTGCAGTGACAGTAGTGGTCCCTGGTATCATTCGCTATATGTATCAAGAAAACACCGCAAAAGGCATGTCCTACGTGTCTATGATCATGATGCTCGCGCCCCTTCTTGCTCCGAGCATAGGCAGTGTGTTGATGATCACCTGGCATTGGCATGCAATTTTTTACGCACTGGCTATCTATGCAGTAATACTTTTCGTGCTTGCATTCTGCTTTTTAAAAGAAGTGCCAATTCATCCGAGTAAATTGAAAGGCCTCGCTTTATTTTTTTCTAATTACCGAATTGTATTGACCAATTACAAAGCCCGCTTTGATATTGTGATTTCGATGCTGGCATCATTTGCGTTTTTTTGTTTTTTAACCAAAGTGTCGGCTATATATATGGCGCATTTCAAGGTGACAGAAACAGAATTTGGCATACTCTTCGCCTTTAATGTATTGGCGCTTATGCTAGGAAATTTTATTAATACACGTTTGGTACCGCGCTTTGGTTCTCGCAAAATGCTCAACCTCGGCCTGATGATCAGTTTTATCTCAGTATCGAGTTTAATCTTTGTCAGTACCTTTGCTGAGAATGTTTATTTGGTCGCTGCGTTTATCGCACCTTTGATGATGAGCCTAGGCATTATGGCCACTAATGCAGATGCCTTAATATTGATAAACTTTAAGAAAAAATCAGGTACCGCAACTGCGGTGATTGGCACATTACGCTTTGGCAGTGGTGCACTTGCAGGGCCAATTTTGGCATTTATCCCGTTACCTCCGAGTACTGGGTTTGCCGTTGCAATGGCGATCGCAGTAACAGGTATTTTAGTTTGCCAACTAAAGCAAATTAAGCATGGTCACTAGAAGTGAGGCACAAAAATTAGACATAAAAAAGCTGTAACCTTGTTACAGCTTTTTTTTAAAATTAAAACGCTTACTCAGCCGCTTTAGACACCATTACCATTGCTGGACGAAGTAAACGACCATTTAATAGGTACCCTTTTTGCATCACAGCAATTACAGTATTTGGTTCTACGTCAGCTGATGGCTGAATTGACATTGCTTGGTGGAATTCAGGGTTAAAAGTTTCGCCTTGCGGTGATACAACTTCAACGCCAAATTTAGCAACTGCGTCAACAAAACTCTTCGCAGTCATCTCAACGCCTTCAATCACAGACTTAATTGCGTCATTTTCTTTATCAGCAAATTCAATAGCACGCTCTAAGTTGTCAAGTACAGGCAATAATTCATTTGCAAACTTTTCTAGTGCAAACTTATGCGCTTTTTCAACATCTTGTGCTGTTCTACGGCGAATATTTTCAACTTCAGCAGCAGCGCGAACTACACTGTCTTTTTGATCTTCAATTGTTTGTTTAGCCGCTTCAAGCTCAGCATGTAATACTGCGATTTCTGCTTCAGCGCTTAACTCTTCACTTCCTTGAAGTTCTTCAGCAACTTGGTCAAGGTTTTCCTGTGCTTCTACTTCTTGCTCTGGCTGATTATTTTGCTCAGACATTGATACTCTCCGAAATCTTACAACTGTTGCTAATTATGGGGATTGAAAAATGCCTTTCAAGAGCTAATTGCGCAATTAATCGATATTTCATTGATAATTGATTCAATTTTCGCCGATTTGGGACAAACCACACACAAGCGTCCTTGATATATTTCCTGAGAGAAATAAGGAACACTTAATAATAGATAATCTTGCAACGCATCGAATGGAAATTTTTCATGGTACATAACTGACATCCCCATTTTCATCGCTAGTTTTTCTTCAACAAAGTCTAAAAATGGCGCACCAATTTGGTTTAGCTGCTGATTAGTAAGCGCACCATATAAATGGTGGCTACCAATCACAATACTATTATCAACATTCAATTGCGCCGCAAGCGCTTTAATCCACATTCCAAGAGAGCCATGGCAGAACATCGGTGCACTTTGTCGCATCGCAGCCATTCGACGCAATCCTTCAGCAAGGTTATGTCCCGCAAAAACCGTATTGAGCCATGCGTTAAATTGATTCCTAAGCGAATCGTTTGCTTCAAATGGTTTGGTAATTTGAATATTTTGGCTGTTTCCTTCTTTGTCGAAAAGCAGAATAAGCCAGTTTTCAACACTAAAATCCAGCACTTCAGCGCGATAAATATGCTGTTGCATTGCCTCGGGTAAACTCACCAACACACAGACTTGAAAGTGTTGGCTTAAACGATGAGAAAACTCGGTGAGTTGTTGTGCCGAAGGTTGCCAATAATCAGCTATATTTGAAAGCTGAAAGAACTCTTCAAACCAATATCTAAAGCCAAGTTCAGTTGGCACCCGTCCTGATGACGTATGTGGTGCATATAACAGGCCTGATTTTTCCATACGCGCCATCGCATTTCGCACAGTCGCACTACAGATGTTAATTTGCTTCTGCTTAACTACATGACTAGAAGCAACGGGGGTACCTTGACCATTGCAATAGAGGTCCATCACTGCAGAAAAGATGAGTTGATCACGGGCACTTAATTTCATAATTATTATTTATGGCCTGATGATTAAAAATCAAGATATACTGTAGGCAAGACTTTAACAGTGACGATTTTATGGCACAAGTATTTAATAATATTGGATTGATAGGCAAACCGAATCATCAAGGTGCGGCTATTACGCTTGCCAAATTACATACCTTTTTAACTGCATTAGGTTACCAAGTTTATGTTGAAAGCCGTGTTGCCGAACCAATAGTCAGTGAAGAGTTCAGTGCTTCCCTTGTCGAGATTGGTCGTAATTGTGACTTAGCCATCGTAGTAGGCGGAGATGGTAATATGCTGGGTGCGGCAAGAGTGCTCGCCCGGTTTGATATTGCTGTTATTGGCGTTAACCGCGGTAACTTAGGCTTTTTAACCGACCTTGATCCAGATAATTTTGAACGAGAGCTTGAACAAGTATTAGCTGGCAAGTTCAGCGAAGAAAAGCGCTTTTTATTAGAAGTTGAAATTTACCGCCACGAAAAGCTTAAAAGCTCAAATACAGCAGTAAATGAAGCTGTGCTTCATGCTAACAAAGTCGCTCATATGATTGAATTTGAAGCATTCATTGATCGCGAGTTTGTCTTTTCGCAAAAATCAGATGGTCTGATTGTGTCTACCCCAACAGGCTCAACAGCTTACAGCCTCTCTGGCGGTGGCCCAATTCTCAATCCAAAATTAAATGCCATTTCTTTGGTACCTATGTTTCCGCATACCCTCACTAGCCGTCCACTGGTGGTCGATGCAAATAGTGAAGTGAAATTAGTACTGAGTCCTGCAAATGATGTTGACCTGCAGGTAAGTTGCGATAGTCATGTGGTGTTAGCTGTGCTTGCAGGTGATGAAATTGTAATAAAGCGAAGCGAACAGCAGCTTAGACTCGTGCATCCAAGCAAATATTCGTATTACAATGTGTTGCGCCAGAAGTTAAACTGGGGCAGCCGTTTATATTAATAATTAAAAAATAACGAAATAAGGAACAAGAAAGTGGGGTTTGTAGTATTTTTAGCCACCGTTTTACTAATTGTATTATTGACGACCTATTTGATAATCGATAATAACCGCAAAAAAGCCATTGCGCTTGTTAAACAACAACAAAATGAACGCATTGAAGAAGTAAGCAATCGCTACCAGCAAGTGGTACAAAAATACGGAAAAATGCGCATCATAAAACCAAAAGATTTAAGCAGTTTGTCACAAATCAATAATAATTTTTTTGTGATGCAAAGCAAAAATGATGAAAACATTTGCCACTACGAAAAAATTATTGGTCAATTAACTGATTTGCTAGAAATTGAACTCAGTAAATTTGATATCGCTGAGGATAAAAGCCAACTGACCAAGCAAATTTATTCTTTTACCGAGCAATTACCGAGTTCAGGGCACCAGTTTAATAGTGATTTTTATATTCACCAATTACCTTCGTTAAGCCAGCAAGTGATAACTACTCAATCACATATTCAGGAACAACCAGAAGCTGAATTAGAAATCGAAGCTTAACGTATAGAGGTGTTAAACGCGCTTTAGCACCTCTCATATCCCCAATTAATTATTTGACCAATAAATTTAATATCCTCAAGTGTAAATAATCGTAATTTTTAACTTGCCTATTTTTTAATTACTGTATAAATTAACAGTTAATGTACTGTATGGATAATCAGTTATGTTAACGTCATTACAAGTAACTAATTTTGCAATTGTTGAACACCTTGATATCGAGTGGCAATCAGGCATGACCACTATTACGGGTGAAACTGGTGCGGGTAAATCTATTGCGATTGATGCACTTTCTCTATGTTTGGGCGAGCGTGCAGAAGCCTCAATGGTTAGAGAAGGCGCAGATAAAGCGCAAGTATCGGCAGTATTTGATATTCAAAACTTGCCTGCGGCAAAACATTTTATAAATGAGCACGAACTTGGCGATAACACCGAATGCGTAATTCGTCGTGTCGTTGCAGCCAATGGCCGCAGCAAAGCATTTATAAATGGGGTTATGGTTCCTGCCGGTCAATTAAAAACGCTTGGCAATTTATTGATTTCAATTCACGGTCAACATGCGCATCAACAGCTAAATAAAGCAAACTATCAACTTTCAGTAGTCGATAGCTTTGCCGATCACACTGAGCTTTTAAACGAAGTTAAAACATCGTACAACCAATTACAATCGCTTGAGCGAGAGCAAAAACAGTTAGCTCAAACGCTACAACAGGCTGCAGCTGAAAAACAACTGCTTGAGTACCAGGTTGCTGAATTAGACGAATTTGCCCTAGCAACTGGCGAGTATGAAGAAATTGAGCAGCAACATACCTTATTAAGTAATGCAAATTCATTGCTAGAAGGCACGCAAAAAGAGTTACAAATTATCTATCAACAAGATAATTTCAACGCTTACTCTATGGTGCAATCAAGCGCAAACCAAATCGCAGAGCTTGCTAGCCTTGATAAGAAACTTGCACCTATTGCAGATTTACTCTTTGAAGCAAGCATCACGCTTGAAGAAGCCGCCCGTGAATTAAGCCATTATCAAGACAGTGTTGAAATGGATCCGAGCCAATTATCTGAACTTGATGAGCGTATATCACGTGCGCTTGATTTAGCTAGAAAACATGATATTACCCCTGAAGAATTGCCAAACCTGCATGCCGAGTTACAACAAAACCTTGCAAATATAGAGCAAAACGATGAGCGATTTAATGAGTTAGAAGCTGAAATAGCCAGAGCAAAAGAGCATTATTTTGCTTGTGCTAGCGTACTATCTGAAAGTCGCTCAGCCGCGGCAAAGGCATTGTCAGAGCAAGTCACCAAGTCGCTTGTCAGTTTGTCGATGGAAAATGCAAAATTTGCCATTTGCATAGAGCATCAAGAATCGGTTACCAGTAGTAAAGGGTCTGACACAGTTGATTTTCAGGTTGCTGCCAATACAGGTCAACGCTTACAACCACTGCATAAAGTAGCATCTGGCGGTGAGCTTTCTCGTATTAGCCTTGCCATTGAAGTGATTATTGCTGACAAGATGACAACACCAACGCTTATTTTTGATGAAGTAGACGTGGGTATTTCAGGACCAACCGCTTCAGCTGTAGGTAAACTACTTCGTCAATTAGGTAAAAGTACACAAGTTATTTGTGTCACTCACTTACCGCAAGTAGCATCAAGTGGTCATAACCAATTTTTTGTTAGTAAAACTGACGATGGCACACAAACAAATACGCGCATGACAGTGCTTGATAACTCAGGCCGTATTGATGAAATTGCGCGTTTACTCGGTGGTACAAATATCAGTGATATTACGCGCACTAATGCCTCTGAGTTGCTATCGCAATATCACTAAGCGATAACAATTTTCAAATAAGATAAAGGTGGGCAATGCCCACCTTTTTATGTTCTAAATAAAATTGAATCGATGAAGATTAAACCTCAAGATAATCCATGATACCTTCTGCAGCATTTCGCCCTTCATAAATAGCGGTAACCACTAAGTCAGAGCCCCTAACCGCATCACCACCAGCAAAGATTTTTGGGTTAGATGTTTGATGCGTAAATGCACCTTGTTCTGGCGCAACAATACGTCCCCATTTGTCGAGTTCAACATCGAACTCACTGAGCCAAGGCATTGCATGCGGTTGGAAACCAAACGCCATAATCACAGCATCGGCTGGCAGGATATGTTCTGAGCCAGCAACCTCTTCAGCACGACGACGACCATTTTGATCCGCCTCACCAAGTTGTGTTTTAACCATTTTAACACCAGTCACCTTACCGCTGTCATTGAGCACTACGCCCTTAGGTTGCACATTAAACAGAAACTCAACGCCTTCTTCTTTGGCATTTTTTACTTCACGAACAGAACCAGGCATGTTTGCTTCATCACGACGATAAGCACATACGACATTGCTAGCGTCTTGACGAATTGAAGTACGCACACAGTCCATCGCTGTGTCCCCCCCTCCCAGAACAACAACACGCTTACCCTGCATATTAATGTATGCATCAGAATTATTGTCATAACCCATTTGGTAATTAGTATTGGCAATTAAGAACGGTAAAGCATCATACACGCCATCAGCATCTTCATTTTCAAGACCTGCACGCATATTTTGATAGGTGCCCACGGCTAAAAAGACAGCATCGTACTCATCTATAATCGACTGAAGTGCGATGTCTTTGCCTACTTCCGTATTAAGTACAAACTCAACACCCATACCTTCAAAAATTTCGCGGCGATTTTCCATTACTGACTTTTCGAGTTTAAATGACGGAATACCGAAAGTCAGTAAGCCACCAATTTCTGGGTGACGATCAAATACCACAGGTTTTACACCATTTCGCGCTAGAATATCAGCACAACCTAACCCTGCAGGACCTGCACCAATAATCGCGACTTTCTTGTCACTCCAAACCACATGTGACATATCAGGCTTCCAGCCCATTGCGAAAGCAGTATCAGAAATATATTTTTCGATATTACCAATGGTCACAGCACCAAACTCATCATTCAGCGTACATGCACCTTCACACAGTCTATCTTGCGGGCAAACACGACCACACACCTCGGGAAGGCTATTAGTACGATGAGATAACTCAGCAGCTTCAATTACTTTGCCCGCTTTAATTAACTTCAACCATTGTGGAATGTAGTTATGCACTGGGCATTTCCATTCACAATATGGATTTCCGCAATCTAAACAGCGATCTGCTTGCGAATCTACTTGCTTAGCCGAAAATGGCTCATAAATTTCAACGAACTGCTTTTTACGTGACGAAATAGGCTTTTTACGCGGATCGACACGTTGCACATCGATAAATTGATATACGTTTTGCGACATACTACTTCTCCTATTGCGCCTGTATTCTAAGTTCTGCACTTGAGCGTGCTCTGTGACCAAGTAATCCTTGAACATCGCTTGATTTAGGCTTAACTAACCTAAACTTGCAAATAAATTGCTCAAAGTCAGCGAGAATTTCTTCAGCACGATTCGACTGTGTTGCCTCTAAATGTTCACCAATTAAACCGCGTAAGTGCTCATGGTGAATATTAAGATCTTCAAGTTCTACTAGCTCGACTAACTCTGTGTTGATGCGTTTATCAAAGTCACCTTTTTCATCAAGAACGTAAGCAAAACCGCCTGTCATACCTGCACCAAAGTTAATGCCTGTATCCCCTAGCACACACACAATACCGCCTGTCATATATTCACAGCCATTATCGCCCAAGCCTTCAACCACTGCGATTGCACCTGAGTTACGTACCGCAAAGCGTTCACCTGCGCGACCTGCGGCAAATAAACGTCCTCCTGTAGCACCATATAAGCAGGTATTACCGGCAATGGTTGCTAAATGAGATTTAAACGATGAACCAATTGGTGGGCGCAGTGAAATTTTACCGCCCGCCATGCCTTTACCAACATAGTCATTTGCATCACCAGTTATATGGAGTTCTAAACCACCGGCATTCCAAACACCAAGCGATTGGCCTGCTGTGCCCTGCAGCTCAATAATAATTGGATCGGCAGCTAGGCCCTGATTACCATGTTGATCCGCAATGTAACCAGACAACAACGCACCTACTGAACGATCAGTATTACGAATTGCAGCGCGAAGCTTGATAGATGTTTTGCCATCAATTGCCTCTTTCGCTTGTGCTAGTAACTGCTCGTTTAGCTTACCTTCATAATGGGACGTATTAGCAGCGCTACAATAGAGCGTTTCTCCACTTTTGTTATTTGGTGTTGCAATAACAGGCGAAAGATCGAGCTTACTTTGTTTTGCGGTTGTGCCTTCAAGCACTTCCAATAAATCGGTACGACCAATTAAATCCACTAGTTTACGAACACCTAGGCTTGCCATAATTTCACGGGCTTCATGTGCAATAAACTTAAAGTAGTTCATCGCCATTTCTGGTAAGCCATGATAATGCTTGGCACGCAGTGTTTCGTCTTGCGTTGCAACACCGGTTGCACAGTTATTTAAATGACAAATTCGTAAGTATTTACAACCAAGCGCAACCATTGGACCCGTGCCAAAGCCAAAGCTTTCTGCACCTAGAATTGCTGCTTTAATGATGTCTAAACCCGTTTTTAAACCGCCATCTGTTTGCAGACGAATGCGGTGTCTTAAACCATTCTCTACCAGCGCTTGTTGCGTTTCAGCAAGGCCTAACTCCCAAGGACAACCAGCATATTTAACAGACGTTAATGGTGATGCACCTGTACCACCATCATAGCCTGCAATTGTAATTAGGTCTGCGTACGCTTTGGCAACACCTGTAGCAATCGTACCAACACCTGGCTCAGATACCAGTTTGACCGAAATCATTGCGTCTGGATTAACTTGCTTTAAGTCGAAAATTAGCTGAGCTAAATCTTCAATTGAATAAATATCGTGATGTGGCGGTGGCGAAATTAAGGTAACGCCAGGTACCGAATAACGCAGCTTAGCAATGTATGGCGTTACTTTTTCACCTGGTAACTGACCACCCTCACCTGGTTTTGCGCCTTGCGCTACTTTAATTTGAATGACATCGGCATTTTTAAGGTAATGTGGCGTTACCCCAAAGCGCCCTGAAGCAACTTGCTTGATACGTGAGTTCTTTTCAGTACCGTAACGTGCTACATCTTCACCACCTTCACCCGAGTTAGAACAGCCACCTAAGCGGTTCATAGCGATGGCTAATGCTTCGTGAGCTTCTGGTGATAATGCACCAATACTCATAGCAGCAGAATCAAAACGTTTGTATAACTCAGTCGCATCTTCAACTTCGCTAACATCAATCGCGGTTTGACCTGTTTTGAGTTTTAATAAATCACGAATGTTTGTTACAGGGCGATTATTTACCAAATCTGCGTATTTTTCGTAGTCTTGGTAATTGCCCGAACGTACCGCTACTTGCAGTGTTTGAATAACGTCTGGGTTATATGCATGGTATTCACCATTATGTACATATTTTAATAATCCACCATGCTCCAGTGGTTTACGCTTAATCCACGCTTTACGTGACAGGTTCAGCAAATCTTGATGGAAATCGCTAAAATCTGCGCCTTGAATACGTGAGACCACGCCAGAGAAGCAAAGATCAATGACTTCATCGCTAAGCCCTACAGCTTCAAACAACATTGAGCAGCGATAACTAGCAACGGTACTAATGCCCATCTTCGACATGATTTTGTATAAGCCTTTGTTTATCGCATTGCGATAAGCCAAGGTTACATCACGGTATGATTTATCTAAGCTACCGTTATCAACCATTTGCGTCAGTGTTTCATACGCTAGATACGGATAAATAGCCGTTGCACCAAACCCTAACAACACCGCAAATTGGTGTGGGTCACGACAGCTTGCTGTTTCAATAATGATGTTCGTATCGCAGCGTAAATTTTTACTTACTAAACGACGCTGTACTGCGCCAACGGCCATTGCAGCTGGAATTGGTAATGTGTCTGGTGTTAAGCCTTTATCGCTTAACACAATTAACACGGTACCGTGACGAGCTAGTTCTTCTGCTTGATCGCATACTGTTTCAATCGCGGACAATAACGACTCATCTTTATCGTAGTTAATAGATAATGATGCAAACGAATAATGTGCCTGATCAGCCGATAAAAGCTGAGTCATATCCGAGTAAGTAAGTACCGGCGAGGAAAACTGTAGACGCTTAGCGTGACCCGTTGTTTCATTAAATACATTTTGTTCACGGCCAATACAGGTGGCCAGTGACATTACATGATTTTCACGTAATGGGTCGATTGGTGGGTTAGTTACCTGCGCAAATTTTTGACGGAAATAGTCATACACTAAACGAGATTGCGATGAAAGCACCGCAAATGGCGTGTCATCCCCCATCGAGCCTGTTGCCTCTTGGCCCGAATTACCCATTGGACGAATAACTTGGTCTAGCTCTTCATTACTGTAAGCGAATTGCTTGTGGTAAACAGACAGTAATTCATCATCAAATTCACGTTGGCCAATAAGGTTTTTGTCTTCTAGGTCTTCAAGCGGCTTTAAACGCTTAACATTGTCACTAAGCCATGCTTTATATGGGTGACGGGCTTTTAAATCTTCATCAATTTCTGATGACTGCCATACTTTGCCATGCAGCGTATCAATGACTAATAACTCACCCGGTCCTACGCGACCTTTTTCTTTTACTTCGTCAGCAGTGTAATTCCAAATCCCCACTTCTGAGGCTAAGGTAATGTGATTATCTTTAGTGATGACATAGCGAGCTGGACGAAGACCATTACGGTCAAGGTTACAAGCGGCAAAGCGACCGTCTGACATTACAAGGCCCGCCGGACCATCCCAAGGCTCCATATGCATTGAGTTAAAATCATAAAATGCTCGAAGATCTTCATCCATCGCGCGGTTTTTTTGCCATGCAGGTGGCACGAGCATTCGCATCGCACGGAAAATATCCATACCACCGGCTAAAAATAGCTCAAGCATGTTATCTAAGCTCGAACTGTCTGAGCCTGACTCATTAACAAACGGTGCTGCTGATTGTAAATCTGGTAATAGTGGTGAAGAAAACTTGTATGCACGTGCTCTCGCCCATTGACGGTTACCTTCAATAGTATTGATTTCACCATTATGTGCTAAGTATCTAAATGGTTGCGCAAGTGGCCAGCGTGGCTGGGTATTAGTAGAAAAACGTTGGTGGAATACACAAATGGCAGACTCCATTCGCATATCTGCTAAGTCAAGGTAAAAGTTTGGTAAATCTGCAGGCATCATTAAGCCTTTATAAACCGTTACCAAACCTGACAAGCTTGCAATATAAAAATGCTCATCAGTGATTTGCTTTTCAATGCGGCGTCGTGCGATGTACAAGCGACGCTCTAAATCTTTCGGGCGCCAACCTTCTGGTGCTGAAATAAAAATCTGTTGGAAACTTGGTAACTGCTCAAGTGCAATTGGTCCTAAACTAGCAGGATTAACTGGTACATCACGCCAACCCACTAGGGTCAGTGTTTCTTTTTCTAATTCATCACTAATAATCTGTTTATTTTGCTGTGCAATAACAGGGTCTGGGCTTAGGAAAAGCATACCCACGGCATAGTTTTTACCTAAGTGCCAATCATTTTCAGCAGCAACGGCTCTGAAAAAACTGTCTGGCTTTTGTAATAGTAAACCACAACCATCACCAGTTTTCCCATCTGCAGCAATACCTCCTCGGTGCTGCATTCGATCTAACCCGGTAATTGCCGTGCGAACTAACTTGTGACTCGGTTGACCTTCAATATGCGCGATAAGGCCAAAACCGCAATTATCTTTTTCTAATTTCGAGTCATATAACATGTTGGACTCCTCCCTTGCTACAGCTTAAGTGAACAATACAGTTGTGATTGACGGAAGCGTTGGCTTAAACCTATCGAATAAATATTTCAATTCGAGAAGTCGCAACATTTTTGTTAACGCGAAACAAAGGTTGCTTGGTTGGTTTTTGCCGTGTGTTCACCTGCGCGATGCTCAAAATTAACCAAGATAAGGTATATAGTCAACACAATTATGAATACATATTCATGTTATTGAATATTTTTCATTTATACATAAAATCAACAAAAGTACCGCTAAAGCGCCCATAAAAAGGGTTTTTTAATTATTAAGATCATTTTGACACCGGTATCATATTAATGTCATGTAAATGAAAATAGGTCTCAAATGTAGTTTACGTAAACGTAAACTATGCATATTAATGAATAGTTATTCATGGTAATACCAATTAACCGGATTTTATTTTTTTAAGTTGAATAAACTTATAGATTGCAGATTAATTTTAATCTTTTGGAGTGCAGTTTTCTGATTTCTGCTTAATTTCAGCAAGGGTGCCTAACTCAATAAACTCAGCAAGTTTTGCATTTATTTCTGTTTGAAGTGATTGCCAATTGGTCGACTTTTTACTTATCGCAAAATAAAAGTCATTCTCTTGAAACGGCGGGTGTACAAGTTTGATTGCGTTATCTTCAATACCTTTATCATTTGCGAGCAAGTAATTTGCCACATTGGGATCTGCAACAATGTAGTCTACACGTCCAGCCAACAGCATTTTTAAGTTCTGTGCATCATCACGCGCTTCGATAGCATTAAAAAAGCCTAAATCTAGGTGTTTATCGAATTCAGGCGTGTTTTGGTAACCCCTGACAACACCAATCCTCGCCCCTTGAATCGATGAAAAAGACCCATCATAGTTACTTTTAAAATCGTTTCGACTAATTAAGCCAATAAGCCCACCAGGGTAAGGGATTGATAGATCAAGATTATTACGTCGAAATGAGTTTGGAATTACATCACTAGGGGCCGTAACCTCAATAAAATATTCAGGGAACAAAATATCAGCTTTACCTAGTTCAGCCATTCTCACAGAGCGAGCCCAAGGGAGAAACTCTATCGTAATGCGGTAACCTAATTCTGAGAAAAGTGCACCAGTCAGCTGAAATACCCAGCCGTTTCCACACACTTTTCGATCTATATATGGCGGCCAATCAAGCGTCACTAATCTAATTATCTTTTGTGAATTTGATTGCGATTGTGGAATGATTTCAAAGCTATTTGCTGCGAGTTGTTTAACACTAGAGATTTTTGTTTGATTTTGATGCTGATAAACAAGTTTATCAGTAACCGCTAAACCTTCGATGGTATATATAAGTAGAAAAAAATATATAATAAAGTAGCGGTAAAGAACTGTCATACTAAGCTTAAAACATCAATTAATGCTTTAAGCTTAGCAAATGTAGAGGGGAATCAATTAGTAATTCACTAAAAATTATTCTGCCTCTTTATTCTTTGCAGCAACTTCAGTGATCAGTGGCTGAAGTTCACCACGCTGAAACATTTCAACAATAATGTCACAACCGCCAATAAGCTCGCCTTCTACCCATAATTGTGGGAACGTAGGCCAGTTTGCATAAGCTGGTAGCTCAGCACGAATATCTGGATTTTGAAGAATATCAACATACGCAAACTGCTCGCCACACGCCATTAATGCTTGTGAAGCTTGTGATGAAAAACCGCAGCTCGGTAATTTTGGAGAGCCTTTCATATACAGTAGAATCGAATTTTCTGCGATTTGTTGTTTGATCTTATCTAAAGTTTCCATTTACTACCTCGACACCCTAGTCACATAAGGTGAATTTTCTTTAAGTTAATACTATGCTATTTGCCTGAATTCGTGGTTTAACAGTGACTAACTGACTATAAAATAACCGCAAATTTTTATCTAGCATTGCTGTTTATAAAAACTTGAGTAAAATACTCGGGTATAGTTTAACACTTATATCGGACATCTTCATGTAAAAAGTTGTCCGCTTTTTAACGCCAACGGAGAAATAAAATGGCTTTTGAACTACCGTCACTACCTTATGCAATCGATGCGCTTGAGCCGCATATCTCAAAAGAAACTCTAGAATTCCACCACGGTAAGCACCACAACACTTATGTTGTTAAGCTTAACGGTTTAGTTGAGGGCACTGACTTCGAAGGTAAAACACTTGAAGAAGTAGTATGTAGCTCAGAAGGCGGTGTATTTAACAACGCAGCACAAATTTGGAACCACACTTTCTACTGGAACAGCCTATCTCCAAATGGTGGTGGCGAGCCATCAGGTAAAGTTGCTGAATTAATCAATGCAAAATGGGGTTCTTTTGCTGAATTCCAAGCTGCATTCAATGACAAAGCGGTTAACAACTTTGGTTCAAGCTGGACGTGGTTAGTACAACTAGCTGACGGCAGCCTAGACATCGTTAACACTTCAAATGCAGCAACACCACTAACTGAAGAAGGTGTTACGCCAATCATTACTGTTGACCTTTGGGAACACGCTTACTACATCGATTACCGTAACGTTCGTCCTGAATACCTAAATGGTTTCTGGGCATTAGTTAACTGGGAATTTGCAAACGCAAACCTAGCTTAATCTATTCCAATGTTAGTAAAGCACCTTAGCTTTACTAACATTTCCTCTTTCCCATTACAAAAAACTTACCCACTATTGCACAATATTCAACACTCTGAAAAATAGTGAAGTTTTTTCTTTAAAAATCTTTTATTTACCTCGCACATTCAAAAAACCCGTCTAACCTTATAAGTAGTGGCTAGTTTTATTGCAGTTGCAAACTTTCCGGTATTTAGGAGGTCTTTATGACAATATTTGATCATTTTCAATCTCGTTACGAAGCCGCAAAAGAAGAAGAATTTACTATTGCTGAGTTTCTTGAGATTTGTAAAGAGGATAAATCAGCCTATGCCAGCTCAGCTGAAAGGCTATTAATGGCGATTGGCCAACCCGAAATGGTAGACACATCGCAAGATCCAACTCTCAGCCGTATATTTTCAAACCGTGTTATTCCACGCTACCCTGCTTTCCAAGAATTTTATGGTATGGAAGAAAGTATCGAGCAAATTGTTGCTTACTTGAAGCATGCAGCACAAGGACTCGAAGAGTGTAAACAAGTGCTTTATTTACTTGGGCCTGTAGGTGGCGGTAAATCTTCACTTGCTGAAAAACTTAAATATCTAATGCAAAAAGTGCCAATTTACTCTTTAAAAGGTTCGCCGGTTAATGATCACCCACTGTGTCTTTTTGATCCCGTTGAGGATGGTGAGATTCTTGAAAAAGAATACGGTATAAGCAATCGCTACATCAAAACTATTATGTCACCTTGGGCGACAAAACGCTTGCATGAGTTCAATGGCGATATTACCCAATTTAAAGTAGTAAAGCGTTACCCCTCTATACTTGATCAAGTGGCAATTGCAAAAACTGAACCTGGTGATGAAAACAATCAAGATATCAGTGCATTAGTCGGTAAAGTGGATATTCGCAAACTCGAACACTATGCACAAAATGATGCCGACGCGTATGCCTATTCTGGTGCCCTTTGTCATGCAAACCAAGGGTTGATGGAATTTGTTGAAATGTTTAAAGCACCGATAAAAGTGCTTCACCCATTATTAACAGCTACACAGGAAGGCAACTATAACGGCACCGAAGGCCTCTCAGCTTTACCGTTTAATGGTATGATTTTAGCTCACTCTAACGAATCAGAATGGCAAACCTTCAAGGGCAACAAAAACAATGAAGCGTTCTTAGACCGTGTATATATTGTCAAAGTACCATATTGTTTACGTGTAAATGAAGAAATCAAAATTTACGATAAGCTACTGCAGCATTCAGAGTTAAATGAAGCGCCATGCGCTCCGGGTACGCTTGAAACACTCGCCCAATTTTCGGTACTTTCGCGTATTAAAGAGCCTGAAAACTCAAGCATTTATTCAAAAATGCGCGTGTACGATGGTGAGAGCCTAAAAGACACCGATCCAAAAGCTAAGTCGTACCAAGAATACAAAGATTATGCTGGTGTAGATGAAGGTATGAATGGTTTATCCACTCGCTTTGCATTCAAGATTTTGTCGCGCGTGTTTAACTTTGATCATACCGAAGTAGCAGCAAACCCTGTTCATTTATTTTATGTACTTGAACAACAAATTGAAAGAGAACAATTCCCGCAAGAAACGCAAGAGCGTTACCTTGAATTTTTAAAAGGATTCTTGATTCCCAAATACGTTGAGTTTATCGGCAAAGAGATCCAAACCGCCTATCTAGAGTCGTACTCTGAATACGGCCAGAATATCTTTGACAGATATGTTACCTATGCCGACTTTTGGATCCAAGACCAGGAGTTCCGCGATCCAGATACTGGCCAGTTATTTGATAGAGCAGCGCTCAATGCTGAACTTGAGAAAATTGAAAAACCCGCGGGTATCTCTAATCCAAAAGATTTCCGTAACGAAATTGTTAATTTTGTACTAAGAGCACGTGCCAATAACAATGGCAAAAACCCTGTTTGGACAAGTTATGAAAAACTAAGAACGGTCATCGAAAAGAAAATGTTTTCAAATACCGAAGATTTGCTCCCAGTTATTTCATTTAATGCAAAAACCAGTGCTGAAGATCAGCAAAAACATGAGGATTTTGTTAATCGTATGGTCGAAAAAGGCTACACAGCGAAACAAGTTCGCTTGCTCAGTGAATGGTATTTACGCGTTCGTAAGTCGCAGTAATTGAGTAGTAATAGTAACGAAGACTTACGGAGGCGTGTATGGCACATTTTATTGACCGACGCTTAAACGGAAAAAACAAAAATACGGTAAACCGCCAACGTTTTATAAGACGGTATAAACGCCAAATAAAAGAAGCGGTATCGGATGCAATTGCTAAAAGAAGCGTTACTGACGTTGAAAATGGCGAAAGCATCTCGATTCCAAGCCGTGATATGCAAGAACCGATTTTCCACCAGGGAAAAGGTGGAAAACGGGATATGGTTCACCCGGGTAACGACCAATTTAGCCAAGGGGATAAAATTAAACGTCCTCTTGGTGGACAAGGCCAAGGTGCTGGCGAAGGCGATGCTAGTGACTCGGGTGAAGGCCAAGATGATTTTGTTTTTTCAATTTCAAAAGATGAATATTTGGATTTGCTTTTCGAAGATTTAGCTCTGCCTAACCTCAGAAAAAACCAGCTTAACAAACTTGTTCAAATGAAAACCCACCGTGCTGGGTACAGTAACGACGGCGTACCTTCCAATATTGATATTGTGCGTTCATTACAAGGCTCTGTGGCAAGACGTATTGCTATGACTGCTGGTAAAAAACGCCAGTTGGCCGAATTAGAAGAAACGCTTGCAAAGCTACAAACAAACAAGAAAGAGAATCAAAGTGAAATAGCTCTACTTGAAAAAGAAATTGAGCAACTAAAAAATAAAATCGCTACCGTGCCTTTTATTGATACCTTTGATTTACGTTTTCGAAATTATGAAAAACGCCCTGAGCCTAGCTCAAAAGCAGTGATGTTTTGCTTAATGGATGTTTCTGGTTCAATGGATCAAGCAACAAAAGAGACTGCCAAACGGTTTTATATCTTGCTTTATCTATTCCTCACGAGAACATACAAAGACATTGAAGTTGTTTATATAAGGCATCACACACAAGCAAAAGAAGTAGATGAACACGAATTTTTCTACTCGCAAGAAACTGGCGGCACAATAGTATCCAGTGCATTAAAGTTAATGGATGAAATCATAAAAGAGCGTTACGACTCAGAACAATGGAATATTTATGCAGCTCAAGCTTCTGATGGCGACAATTGGGCTGATGATTCTCCACAATGTAGCGATTGGCTAACAAATAAAATCCTGCCAGTGACGCGTTATTATGCTTACATTGAAATCACAACGCGAGCACATCAAAGCTTATGGCGAGAATATCAAGTACTTGCTGATACTCACGAAAATTTTGCCATTCAACATATTAAATCTGTAGAAGATATTTACCCTATATTCAGGGAGCTATTTAAAAAAGATGCCACTGCAGATGTAGCTTAATAAAAGGACTAGTTATGAGTAAAAACATACTAAGTGATGGTCCTGATTGGACATTCGATTTACTCGGAGAATATCAAACCGAGATTGCTAGAGTTGCAGAGTTTTACCGCCTTGATACCTACCCTAATCAAATTGAGGTAATCACTGCTGAGCAAATGATGGATGCGTATTCCAGCGTCGGTATGCCTATCGGTTACAGCCATTGGTCTTTTGGTAAGAAATTTATTCAAACAGAGCAAAACTACAAACGCGGTGCAATGGGTCTTGCGTATGAAATTGTAATTAATTCTGATCCCTGTATCGCATATTTAATGGAAGAAAACACCATGCCCATGCAAGCTTTAGTAATGGCGCATGCATGTTATGGACACAATTCTTTTTTTAAGGGTAATTATTTATTTAAAACATGGACTGATGCCAGTTCGATTATTGATTATCTGTTATTTGCAAAAAACTACATAGCTGAATGTGAACAAAAATACGGTGTAGATGAAGTTGAACAACTTCTCGATTCATGTCATGCCTTAATGAATTATGGCGTAGACCGCTATAAACGCCCTCAGCAAATTTCACTTTTTGAAGAACAAAAAAGGCAAAAAGAGCGTGAAGATTATTTGCAGTCGCAAGTAAATGAGCTTTGGAAAACCATTCCATCACAACACAATGAAACAGAAACACAACAGGCACGATTTCCCAATGAGCCACAAGAGAACATTCTTTACTTTATTGAAAAACGCGCCCCTTTACTAGAAATTTGGCAGAGAGAAATAATTCGTATTGTGCGTAAAATTTCGCAGTATTTTTACCCACAAAAGCAGACCCAAGTGATGAATGAGGGATGGGCTACATTTTGGCATTACACCTTGTTAAATCATTTATACGATGAAGGTAAACTCACTGACGCCTTTATGTTAGAAATACTCCAATCGCATACCAATGTAGTCTATCAACCTCCTTATAACTCGCCATATTATTCTGGTATTAACCCCTATGCGCTCGGGTTTAATATGATGGTTGATATTCGTCGAATTTGTGAAAACCCAACTGAGGAAGATAAATATTGGTTCCCTGAAATTGCTGGCAGTAACTGGCTCGACACCCTTCATTTTGCGATGGAAAATTTTAAAGATGAAAGCTTTATTAGCCAGTTTTTATCTCCCAAATTGATGCGTGACTTCAAGTTTTTTTCCATTTTAGATAATGAAAAGGAAACTCACCTTGAGGTTAGTGCAATTCATAATGAGTCTGGCTATCGTGCTATTCGCCAAGCATTATCAGAGCAATATAACTTAAGCAATCTAGAGCCTAACATTCAGGTGTTTAATGTTGATATTCGTGGCGATCGTTCACTTACATTACGCTATACACCGCATAACGATATTCCTTTAGCAAATACCAAAGATGAGGTAATTAAACATCTTCACCGTTTGTGGGGGTTTGATGTGATATTAGAACAAGAAATGGCAAGTGGTGAAATAAACGAACTAGCTCGATGTCCGCTTGCAACAGCAAACACCGCTTAAATAAAGTTTAATAAAAAAGGCTGGTTACCAGCCTTTTTTATTATCGAATTGTCAATTACAAGTATTTGCTTAAATCTACTTTATCTACTTGCTGAACCGGCATATATTTTTTTGCATACTCTTTGTAAATACCAGAACGTAAAAACAATTTGAACACTTCAATATCAACGTGTTCATCCAAGCACATTTTATGCAAAATATCGATTGCTACACTCAATGGTTTGGCTTTTTTATAAGGCCTATCTGACGCTGTTAAAGCCTCAAATATATCCGCTAATACTAAAATTCTTTCTGGAATAGATAGATCTTCCGCTTTTAATTTTCTTGGATAACCTGTGCCTTTTAAAGTCTCATGATGAGTTGATGCAAAACGCGGTACATTCGCTAGCTCTTCTGGGAATGGCAACGAATCTAGCATTTTAATCGTGCCAATAATGTGTTCATTAATAATAAATCGGTCTTCACTGGTAAGCGTACCGCGCCCTACTTTAAGGTTATAAAGCTCACCTAAATTAGCCTTATGTTCAGGTATCTCAACATTAATACCTAAGTGGGGAGCATATTCAACTGCATGCTCGCGTTTTATAATATGCGATGTTTTATCTGCCAGTAACTGTTCTTTTACTGGCAAACATTCGTCATCATCATTTAATAAAAACATCTCTTCTAACGGAGACAGCCCTACTCTATCACTGAGATTGCGCTGCCAAGTACGTTTGGCAATTGCTTCAAGCCGCTCAAGTTTATCGTCTTCCATAAATTCGCCACCTTGGTTAATTTTGGCAACAAATTCATACTCTTCATTAAGTGATTGTCGTGTTGCGATTAACGCAGATTTTAATTCGTTTTCACGCGTTGGGTGTTGTATTAACTGCTGATAAAAATCAATTTCAGCATCGCGTAACAACACTTCAAAACGCATACGTATCTCATGAATACGATTATAAATGCATTCTAATTTACTACCTTTATCAACTATATGTTCAGGGGTTATTATTTTGCCGCAATCATGCAACCATGCCGCTAATTTGAATTCACGCTTTTTGTCATCACTATCCAGCTTAAATGCTTTAAAGTACGCATCTTCACTATCACTCGCATAATTAGCCAACATCAATCCAAGTTCAGGCACTCGATTACAGTGACCTGCAGTATATGGCGATTTATCATCAATTGCTTGTGCGATTAATTTTACAAATGAATCCAGCAGTTCAGCTTGTTTCGCTTCATAAGCTTTAATCGACTCAGCCATTTGATTAAGCGAATCAAACACCTCATCAATTTCTTTAATAAAGCTGTGTTCAACTTCAATCGCATCATAATTACGTTGTTGTATTTTTAAGTTTTCAATACTTAAACGGCGCATTGCCGCAACAATGGGGCTTGCAACAAAATAAGTCAGTGGCATTAGCAAACATAAGATTAAAATGGTCACTATAATTGATTTAGTAACATAGCTAAGCCCTTCTGCATAAGCGAGTTTTGTTGGGATCAATAGGGCTAAATAGTTTTGTTCTTCCGTGCCAAGCGTTGTTGGTGCAATAAAGAGTAAATAATCGGTATTGTTAATTTCGACAACCTGTAAGCGATTATGATTAGCATTGTCAGTGGAGAGTGTAATTAACTGTTTGTATGGTACTACGTTAGAAGCATCAACTGCTTTCGCATTAAGATCGAACGTTAACCATTGCTCAGATAAAAAAGCGAGTTCTTGCTGCGTAATATTTTCAAGTGCGAAATTCAGCAAATCGACAATTTTTTTATTTTTTGCCACCATGCGTAAGTTAGTATCAAAACTTAACAAGCTTGCATCAATATTCTTATGAAATTGCAGTCCTTCTATAAAAAACATTTTTGCGGTATAAGCTAGGATCAGCTGGCTATCAATTGCGGCATCAACTTTACCATCTTTAACAGCCAGTAAGGCAGCTTGCAAATCGCTCACTTCAATAATACTGATTTCTGGATAGCTCTGTTCTATAGCAGAAATGAGCGACCAGCCTTCAGGTATAGCTAACCGTTTATTGTTAAGTTCTGACAGTGACGAAATTGTGTTATTGCCTGGCAATGTTGCAAGTGTTAAGGGCAAATTAAGCAGCGGCTTGGAATAGGTTCCCCAACCTTTATTACTCAATGTTTGATGAACAGGTTGCAACACATCAATTTTATCATTTTGATATAAACTAACTAATTCCGACCAAGCATAACCATTGATAAAGTTAATTTCTAAGTTAAGTTTTTGCCCCAGTAAAGAGATTAATGCCGGCGTGTAACCTTTTGGCATACCTGAAATTGAAAAGTCGATCGGTGCCCAATCTAATTCATTACTCACACTTAAAGCACCTATTCTTTCTACCAATGCTTGTTGTTCTTCAGAAAGTACCAAAGGTTGCACCTTAAGCGATGCCTTTTCTTCAGCACTTTTATTACTGAGTAATAGCTCACCTTGGCTATCATAAATATAGGCTTCAATGCTGTCTGAATTGCCATTACGCTCGAAGCTACTGTTCAGTTGTTTAGCAATTGTTTGTAATGTTAAGTCAACAGCAACAACGTGGTTAGTACCATTGACGATTTTTGAATAGGTTTGCCCTGATGCCTGTAAATGATGGAACAAATAAGGTGGTGACTTTACTACATGTTTGGTGTTGGCATTGATAAACCAGTGTCTACTGCTAGCATCGTAATCGCTCTCTTCGAGCTTGCTATGTCTCACCTGCAACTTATCATTGAGGAACTCTGTTTTCCTTACTCTTCGCCCATTTTCTGTATAAATATGAATTTTAACAAAGCGATCTTCCATTGCGGCATTCAGTTGTTTGCGTACTTTTTGATTGGTCTCTAGATTTATCAATTCATAAAAGTCGCCATTATCAAAGCCGTAGTAAATAGCATAGAAATCGTTATGATCAATGAGTAGATCGGTAAGAATTTGGTCTGCTTTACCAGCCAGCGTATGCCCTTCAATTAACGACGAGTACTTAGCGAGTAATGATGCGGTATTTTTAGCAGTATCATCCATTTTAGATACCGATAACTCTACTTGCTTGGATACTTGCTCTGCAAACTGTTGACTAGCACTGACCGTTATTTGTTTAGAAAAATAATATTGTAAGCCTATAGCAACGGATGCTGTAATCACAGCTATTAGCAAGCATATAAATGCGAGAGTCACGCGAAATGTAATTTTAGTACTTGAAAACATCGTCCTTGCCTGTTTTTTTATTTAGAGTTTAGGTCTATTTTTAAGCAAGTACCAAATACTTATTGTTTGTTTTATATAAATTTTTTATCTTAATTCATGCGCTTTTCTAAATTGACCTTGGTAATCAAAAATTCGCTCCACCACTTTATGTTTACCTTTGTCTCGTTTTGCAACCACAAAGTCCGGTACCTTAAGTAGTGATTGATGAGTAACTACTGAGTTAGGGTTAGAAAAATCAATTTTACTGGTAACACCCACGCGCAAAAACTGCCGTTTAAAATAAAATGACGCTTTTTCTGAGGATAAGCTAAAGTATTCGCTAACGTCTGCACCATCTTCATCATGATAAGTCACTTTCAGCCTCTGGTTTTGCGCTTCTAGTTGCATGCCACTCACCCGCAGCACTAGGGCATTTTTCAAATTTAACGCGTCACGCAGTTTATCATCAGGGTCTACTATTGGTTGTTTGCATTGATGGCATACTCTTGCTGCGATGTCATTTTGTGCACCGCAGTGCTCACATTCCTTAAAGCGAAAACGAAAATCACATTGTTCGCTCTGCTCCCCGTCTTCTAGTATGCCCTGACAGCGTCTGCCGAAATGTTCAATCACCTTGCCATCACTGTCAGTTTTCCCCCAAAAAGTATTAGCAAAACCACAACCAGGGCAAAGCACCTGTACGGGTTCACTATCACTATCAGGTTTCACGCTGCCTACTTCAGGATGAAATAAGTCAAAGCCATTTGCCGCATAGTCAACCACTAAGCATTCAGTTTTACCTGGGGCTAAGCGCAAACCACGACCAACGATTTGTTGATACAAGCTAACTGATTCGGTCGGCCTTAATATCGCAATAAAATCAACATGTGGCGCATCAAACCCCGTAGTAAGTACAGAGACATTAACCAGATATTTAATCTGTTTTTCTTTAAACTGTCGAATAATCGCATCACGTTCAGCATTATGGGTATCACCAATCACCAAAGCCGTTTCATCACTTGGTAAATAACTTTGAATTTCCTGAGCATGCTGAATAGTTGATGCAAATATCATTACACCAGTACGATCAGTAGATAGCGTTAAAACCTGATCAATAATCGCTTTTGTTGCCCGCTGATTTTCTTTAAGCAGTTGATTGATATCCTTTTCACTAATACGTCCAAACGCATCTTTACTCAGTGAGTCAAAATCATAGTGGGTGATCGCCGCGTCGATTAACTTTGGTGGGGTAAGGTAATTATTTGAAATCATATACCTTAATGGCAATTCATAAATGCAATGTTCAAACGGGGCATGTTGATCCCCCCTGACAAAACCGTGGTAATGAAAGCGATAAATAAAGCCCATGCCGAGTCGATAAGGCGTTGCAGTTAAACCCAGCACCTTAAGTGCCGAATTATTGCTTCTAATGTGCGAGATTAATTTTTGATATTGCGTGTTTTCGTCACCAGAAACACGGTGGCACTCATCAATAATAATTAATGAGTATTCCTCATCTAAAGCATTTAAATTATTTCCCAAAGATTGCACACTGGCAAACGTCACCTGCTGGGCAAGTGATTTTTGCTTAAGACCGGCAGAATAAATACTCGCTTTCAAGCCAAAGCTTTCATATTTCTCATGGTTTTGTTCTACTAATTCCTTAACATGAGTAACCACCAAAATTTTCTTACGAGCAAGCCTTGCCAGTTCGGCAATAACTAAACTTTTACCAGAACCTGTGGGTAATACAATGACTGCTGAACTGTTCGATTTGCGAAAATGAGTAAGGGTTTTTTCAACCGCTTCTTGTTGATAAGGTCTTAGTTGATACGCCACAGTTAAAATACTTAGTTCAATTACTACTAAGCGATTATGCCATGTTGCACAAAAATCATAAAATCAATCCCGTTATTAAAAACCACAATAATAGTTTCTTTTATCAAGTGGCAGTGTTACTATAGCGCGCCTTTTTTAGGTGAGAGCTTTGGTCGCGAAGCTTTCAACAAACTTTAAATTATTATTGGAGACATTTATGTCTAACGAATTATACACATTAGATGCAGAAGTACGTTCTGACTTAGGTACTGGTGCGAGCCGCCGCCTACGCCGTGCTGACAAAGTTCCTGCTGTTCTTTACGGTGCAGAAAAAGAAGCTGTATCTCTTACTCTAGCTCACAACAAAGTGATCAAAGCGCAAGAAGATGAAGGTTTCTACAGCCACATCCTTACTTTAAACATTGGCGGTGAAAAAGTTGAAGCTATCCTTAAAGATATCCAACGTCACCCGTTCAAGCCTAAAGTAATGCACTTAGATTTCCAACGCGTTGACGCTAACCACAAGATCCACACTAAGGTTCCTGTACACTTCATCAACGAAGAAGCTGCAACTAAAGGCGGTAACACAGTTGCTCACCTTGTAACTGAAATCGAAATCACATGTCTTCCAGCACAACTTCCTGAGTTCATCGAAGTTGACGTAGCTGCGCTAGAAGTTGGTGCTACTTTACACCTATCTGATATCGCTCTTCCAGCTGGCGTTGTTTCAGTTGAGCTTGCTAAAGGTGCAGATCACGACCAAGCAGTTGTGACTTTAAACGCTCCTAAAGGCGCTGCTTCTGAAGAAGCTTCAGAAGACGCTGCAGAATAATTATTAAGGTGTTAGCACCTTGAATAATATTCAAATGCTTGTGGGCCTGGCTAATCCAGGCCCCGAATACGCAAAAACCCGTCATAATGCTGGTGCATGGTTCATCGAAGAACTTGCCAAACGCTACAACTGCATTCTCAAACACGACTCTAAACATCACGGCCTAGTTGGCAAAGTGATTATTCAAAATCAAGAATTCAAATTATTGATCCCCACTACTTTTATGAATTTAAGTGGTAAAGCGGTCAGTAGTTTAGCTAACTTTTACAAAATTCCTGTCGAAAATATTTTAGTCGCACACGATGAAATGGATCTTGAACCAGGCATCGCCAAATTAAAAAAAGGTGGTGGACATGGTGGCCATAACGGACTAAAAGACATTATTAGTAAAATGGCAAACCAAAAAGAATTTATGCGTTTGCGAATTGGTATTGGTCACCCAGGTCATAAAGACAAAGTCACTGGCTGGGTACTAGGTAAAGCTCCCGCCGCAGATCAAGCTCTAATTGATGATGTGGTGGATGAGGCAGTTCGCTGCATGGAAATACTAGCAAAAGACGGTGTGTTAAAAGCACAAAACAGATTACATACATTTAAACCAGTCGCTTAAGACTGGTTTAACTTAGTTTAAGGTTTATTATTATGGGTTTTAAATGTGGCATCGTTGGTCTACCAAATGTAGGTAAATCAACACTATTTAATGCACTTACGCAGGCTGGTATCGAAGCTGCAAACTTTCCATTTTGTACCATCGAACCAAATACAGGCGTTGTAGCGGTTCCAGATTCACGCCTTGATCAACTCGCTGCAATCGTAAATCCACAAAAAGTACTGGCAACAACAATGGAATTTGTTGATATTGCTGGTCTTGTAAAAGGTGCATCGAAAGGTGAAGGTTTAGGTAACCAATTCCTTGCAAATATTCGCGAGACAGACGCAATTGGTCACGTTGTACGTTGTTTTGAAAATGAAAACATTGTACACGTTGCAGGTCAAATTGACCCTGCAGACGATATCGACGTTATCAACACCGAATTAGTACTTGCTGATATGGAAGCGGCTGATCGTGCAGTGCAACGTAACGCAAAGAAAGCAAAAGGCGGCGACAAAGACGCGAAATTCGAACTAGTTGTGCTTGAAAAAGTGAAAGCGCACTTAGATGAAGGCCTGACACTTCGTTCATTAGAGCTTGAAAAAGAAGAAAAAGCAGCAATCCAGTACATTAACTTCTTAACGATTAAGCCGACAATGTACATTGCCAACGTAAATGACGATGGTTTCGAAAATAACCCATTCTTAGATAAAGTGCGTGAGATTGCAGCGCAAGAGAATGCGGTGGTTGTGCCTGTATGTGCTGAAATCGAAGCTGAGCTTTCAGAATTAGACGACGAAGACAAAAAAGAGTTTATGGATGACTTAGGCTTAGAAGAGCCAGGTTTAAACCGTGTAATTCGCGCGGGCTATGAATTGCTTAACTTACAAACTTACTTCACTGCTGGTGTTAAAGAAGTTAGAGCATGGACTATTCCTGTTGGTGCAACTGCACCGCAAGCGGCAGGTAAAATCCACACTGACTTTGAACGCGGCTTTATTCGTGCTCAAACCATCGGCTTTGATGACTACATTGAGTTCAAAGGCGAATCAGGTGCTAAAGAAGCAGGTAAAATGCGTCAAGAAGGTAAAGACTACATCGTTAAAGATGGCGATGTAATGAACTTCTTATTTAACGTATAAGAAAACAGTGTTTAAAAAGGCTCGCATTTGCGAGCCTTTTTTATTTTTCGAGCATTATATCCCTGTCATGCCGCTAACTCAGTAATCACATTACAGTGATAAATCATTGCTTGAGTAAATTTTTCATTCAAATCTTATATTAACTTCTCACCATAAGATCCAATTATTCTGAAAAAACACAAACAGCGCATTACGACTATACTGTGTAATTCAAAATTTAAATCGTCAACCTGTATAATATTTAACTCAAATAACGATGTGTTGTGCGGTTTTTTGCTCAGTTCGAATAAAAAAAACGCAAACGACTCGGAATATTCATTTTTTTGAAAAAAAGGTGTTGACGGATTTGGGGGTAATCAGCATAATACGCCCCGCATCAGCGATGATGACAACGAACAAAACATGGCTACGTAGCTCAGCTGGTTAGAGCACATCACTCATAATGATGGGGTCCCCTGTTCAAATCAGGGCGTAGCCACCATGTTTTAAAACATGCTACCATAGTTTTGTTCAAGTATGCGGGAGTGGCGGAATTGGTAGACGCGCTGGATTTAGGTTCCAGTATCTTCGGATGTGTGAGTTCAAGTCTCACCTTCCGCACCATGTTCTGATAGGAACTAAAACTATCTACTACCATTGCTGGAGTATCGCCAAGCGGTAAGGCAGCGGGTTTTGATCCCGCCATTCCCAGGTTCAAATCCTGGTACTCCAGCCATCTCTTCTAGAGATACCCTGTGCGGGAGTGGCGGAATTGGTAGACGCGCTGGATTTAGGTTCCAGTATCTTCGGATGTGTGAGTTCAAGTCTCACCTTCCGCACCATGTTCTCGATAAGAACTAAACTAATCACTTTCTCGAAAGAGTAATCGTTGGAGTATCGCCAAGCGGTAAGGCAGCGGGTTTTGATCCCGCCATTCCCAGGTTCAAATCCTGGTACTCCAGCCATCTCTTCTAGAGATACCCTATGCGGGAGTGGCGGAATTGGTAGACGCGCTGGATTTAGGTTCCAGTATCTTCGGATGTGTGAGTTCAAGTCTCACCTTCCGCACCATGTTCTCGATAAGAACTAAACTAATCACTTACTCGAAAGAGTATTCGTTGGAGTATCGCCAAGCGGTAAGGCAGCGGGTTTTGATCCCGCCATTCCCAGGTTCAAATCCTGGTACTCCAGCCAACGGCTACGTAGCTCAGCTGGTTAGAGCACATCACTCATAATGATGGGGTCCCCTGTTCAAATCAGGGCGTAGCCACCATGTTTTTAACATGGACTACCAAAAACAGTTCTCTGTTTGAAATATCCTTGTGCGGGAGTGGCGGAATTGGTAGACGCGCTGGATTTAGGTTCCAGTATCTTCGGATGTGTGAGTTCAAGTCTCACCTTCCGCACCATGTTTCTTTATCCTTTTATCCTTTTATCCTTTTATCCTTTTATCCTTTTATCCTTTTATCCTTTTATCCTTTTATCCTTTTATCCTTTTATCCTTTTATCCTTTTATCCTTTTATCCTTTTATCCTTTTATCCAAAATAATTTACTTTCGTTTACTCCTCTATGGATTAAATTCTAAAAAAAGGCCATTATAAATAATGACCTACAGCATATTTTAACATCTGGCTTTTTATCGGGCTTAATTTACTTAGGCCTGTAATCGCGCTTTGCCGTAATATTTTTAATGGTGTGATTTCGTTAGAAAACGCAAAATAACATGCATCCATCATACTCATCATTGCTAAGTTAGGGATTCGGCGTTTTTGCTCGTAATCTTTTAATGCTTTGGCTATATTCGCTTCCTTTGACAAACTATTCACTAATTGCGCAACATCTTTAAAACCTAAGTTTACACCCTGCCCTGCTAATGGGTTGATAGCATGAGCGGCATCCCCCACTAACACACAACGACTTTTGCTGTATTGATTTGCATGTTGGCGTGTCAGAGGGAAAACCGCGGTTTTAAGAATTTCAAAATCCCCAGGCAGTTCAGGATAGTTTGTTACAATGGCATCCTTTAAATTATTTTTATCACCGTCAGCGAGTTTTCTTAACGTGTCCTCGTGGTGATACCAAATTAAATTCGCATAAGGTGCCTGCATTGGTAAGAACGCAACTGGCCCTGTTGGTTGAAACTCTTGCCAAGTAATATCTTGCTGCTCAGCATCTAATTTAATTAATACCCCCATACACGCTTGTTGGTATTGCCAACCAGTAGTACCAATACCTAATAGCTCTCGCGTATGTGATCGTGCTCCATCGGCTACAACAACCAAATCGGCTTCAAGTGTCTGAGATTCAAAACACAAGGTCTCTTTATCATTATGATGTAAGATCCCTTCCAACTTACCCAAATCACTTAGCACCGAAATATTGTGGTGACTGAATTCTTGCCAAATACTGGTCTGAATCACATTATTTTCAATAATATGCCCTAAGTGCGACTGACCAATTTCTTGATTGTTAAATATCAACGGCGATTTTTGGTAATCCTGTACACTCAGTCGTTTGTACTCTGCACTACGTGATTTTCTAATATGCTGCCACGCACCTAATTCTGAAAGTAAGTTTTCGGAAAATAAATTAAGTGCCGAAACACGTATATCTATTTGATCACTACTTAGTACTTTATTTTCATCAATCGGATTATTTTCAACTAACTGTATGGTATGGCCTTGTTTGGCTAATGCCACTGCAGCAGCAGCCCCAACCATGCCACCACCGATAATACAAATTGATAAACTCATAGGAAAAATCTCTCAGCTTTAAGTACTTATTATTCTAACGTAAGCACTCAGCAAAAGTTTGATTTTGATTCATATTTTTTACGAAAAAATCAAAAGTCATAAATCAGTTTTAGGATTTCGTTAATAACTGCTGATGATTTTGCAAACATATTTGAATCCACCTACGCTTAAGGATAAAATACGCGTCCTTTAAGCTGTAAGTAATTTGTTGAGGCACGAAAACATGGGTAAAAAGCTGCATATCAAAACATGGGGCTGTCAAATGAACGAGTATGACTCGCAAAAAATGGCAGACCTATTAGATGCTAGCAATGGTTATGAATTAACTGAAGAAGCTGAAAATGCAGATGTAATTCTTCTCAATACGTGTTCAATTCGTGAAAAAGCACAAGAAAAAGTATTTCACCAATTGGGCCGTTGGAAACTGTTAAAAGATGACAACCCTGATTTAGTCATTGGTGTAGGTGGTTGTGTTGCGTCTCAAGAAGGCGAAACTATTCGTCAACGTGCGCCTTTTGTCGACATCGTTTTTGGACCACAAACATTGCACCGTTTACCTGAAATGATTAAGCAAGTTCAGGAAGAAAATGGCTCTGTAATTGATATTTCTTTCCCTGAGATTGAAAAATTCGACCGTTTACCTGAGCCAAAAGCAGAAGGTCCAAGTGCGTTCGTATCTATCATGGAAGGCTGTTCTAAGTACTGTACTTTCTGTGTTGTACCATACACGCGTGGTGAAGAAGTAAGCCGCCCACTTGATGACGTATTACTTGAAGTTGCACAACTTGCCGAGCAAGGCGTGCGTGAAGTAAACCTACTAGGCCAAAACGTAAATGCATATCGTGGTGAAACGCACGATGGTGAAATTTGTTATTTTTCAGATTTACTGCGCTATGTTGCTGCTATCGATGGCATTGACCGTATTCGTTATACGACTTCTCACCCAGTAGAATTCACGCCTGATATTATTGAAGCCTATGCTGATGTGCCAGAGCTTGTTGACCACTTACACTTACCTGTTCAAAGTGGTTCAGATCGAGTACTGGCATTAATGAAGCGTGGTCATACAGCACTTGAATACAAATCAACTATTCGTAAGTTACGTAAGATCCGCCCTAATTTAAGTATGAGCTCAGACTTCATTATTGGTTTCCCTGGTGAGTCTAAAGCGGATTTTGAAGCGACGATGAACCTTATCAATGACATTGGTTTTGATATGAGTTTCAGCTTTATCTACAGTGCGCGCCCAGGTACACCAGCTGCTGATTTACCTGATGATGTACCAGAATCAGAAAAGAAAGAACGTTTATACATTTTACAAAACCGTATCACGCAAATGGCGCAAGATATCAGCCGTAAAATGTTTGGTACTGAACAACGTATTTTGGTTGAAGGCCCATCGAAAAAGAATCCAATGGAGCTTCGCGGCCGTACTGAGAACAACCGCGTTGTTAACTTCGAAGGCCCTCATTCAGTGATTGGTCAATTTGTCGATGTAAAAATTACTGAAGCCTTACCTAACTCACTTCGTGGTGAGCTAATTCGTACCGAAGCAGAAATGGATCTGCGTAAAGACGTTGCGCCAAGTGATATTTTAGGTAAAGCACAAAGCCAAGAAGCTAACGAATTGGGTGTAGCAACATTTACACCTTAGTTTTAAATTTGGTGTGGCACTAATTGCCACACCAAGCCAAGGAACCCATTTTGAGTACCCAGTTAAAAACTTTAGAAACTTATCTCGAACCTTCTGACAACAAACGTCTTGCTTCACTATGTGGCCCATTCGACGAAAATATAAAACAAATCGAACGTCGTCTTGGTGTTGAAATAGCTCATCGTGAAAACCACTTTAAAATCACCGGAAATGCACATAATGTAATTGCGGCAACCGAGATTATTAAAAACCTTTATATCGAAACACAGCCAGTGAAAGGTATCAGCAAAGATATCGAACCTGATTTAGTGCATTTAACTATTCAAGAAACCACGGTACTTGAGCAAGACGATGATTTATATCGAGACGAACTTGTAATTAAAACCCGCCGTGGTGTTGTAAAGCCTCGCAACCCAAACCAAGCAACCTATATCAAAAATATATTATTGCATGACATTGCCTTTGGTATTGGCCCCGCGGGGACAGGTAAAACATACCTTGCAGTTGCAGCCGCGGTGGATGCATTAGAACGTCAAGAGATCCGTCGTATTTTGCTGACACGCCCCGCAGTAGAAGCAGGTGAAAAACTGGGCTTTTTACCAGGTGATTTAAGCCAGAAAGTCGACCCATATCTGCGCCCACTTTATGATGCACTATTCGAAATGCTGGGTTTTGAGCGAGTTGAGCGTTTAATCGAAAAGAATGTGATTGAAGTTGCACCGCTTGCATATATGCGTGGTCGTACATTGAACGATGCATTTATTATCTTAGATGAAAGCCAAAATACCACGGTAGAGCAAATGAAAATGTTCTTAACCCGTATTGGCTTTAATTCAAAAGCCGTGATTACTGGTGACATTACGCAGGTTGATTTGCCGCGCGGTGCGCGCTCAGGGCTTCGTCATGCAATTGAAGTATTAAGCGATGTAGAAGCCATCAGCTTTAACTTCTTTAAGTCACACGATGTTGTGCGTCACCCTGTTGTTGCAGCGGTTGTAGAAGCGTACGAAAAACATGATGAAGTTGAACGCTTAAAGAAAGTCGAAAAGAAAAAACAGCAAGAGCTTGAAAAAGCCAATGCAGAGAATGAGTCAAAAGCCTAATGATAGATTTAGATTTACAAATTGCTCATGAATTTGACAACTTGCCGACCTTTGAGCAGTTTGAACAGTGGGCGAATAAAGCGCTTGCAAGCTTAAAACCGGATGCCGAACTTACGATACGCATTAGTGATGCCAGCGAAAGCCAGCAATTAAATCATGAGTATCGTGGTAAAAATAAGCCAACGAATGTACTGAGTTTTCCATTTGAAGCGCCACCAGGTATTGAGTTACCTCTCATAGGCGATTTAATTATATGCCCCGAAATTGTGTTACAAGAATCTATCGAACAAGAAAAGGGGTTTCATGATCATTTTGCGCATATGGTTATCCATGGATGCTTGCATTTAATGGGCTATGACCATATAGATAGCGAAGAAGCGTTAGAGATGGAATCACTAGAAAAACAGCTACTTGCTGATTTAAACATCGATGATCCCTATCGCGACTAATTTTGTTTTTGAAATTCAAACTAAATTTGGTATAACAGGCTTGGATTAGCCAATAATTAATCCTTACTTTTATTTAAATGGAGCTAATAAAGCGCTTATGAGCGACGAAAATTCGCAATCTAGTCAGGGTTCTTCTGGTAAAACTTGGTTAGACAAAATCACCCAAATGTTACAAGGGGAACCCCAGAATAAAGAGCAGTTAGTCGAAGTTATTATCGACGCTGAAGAAAGAGATCTTATAGACCCTGAAACCAAAGATATGATGAAAGGTGTTTTGGGTGTATCTGAACTAAAAGTTCGCGACATTATGATCCCTCGTTCGCAAATGATTACACTGGATGTAGAGCAATCAATTGCCGAATTATTGCCAGTTATGGTCGAATCCTCGCACTCACGCTTCCCTGTGGTATGCGAAGACAAAGACCATGTTGAAGGCATCTTACTCGCTAAAGATTTATTACCGCTTATTTTAAAAAATCAAGAAGAGCACCCACCACTACGTGATTACTTACGCCCAGCTGTTGTTGTGCCCGAAAGTAAACGTGTAGATACACTGCTTAATGAGTTCCGTCAGCAACGATATCATATGGCAATTGTAATTGATGAATACGGTGGCGTATCAGGCTTGGTAACAATTGAAGATATTCTTGAGATTATCGTCGGTGAAATCGAAGATGAGCACGATGACGAAGAAGAAACGCAAGATATCCGTCAAGTTGCAAAACATGTTTACCTAGTGCAAGCACTGACACCATTGGACGTCTTTAACCAGTATTTTGGGAGTTATTTTGATACCGATGAAGCTGGCACGATTGGTGGTATAATCCTTCACGCATTTGGTCATATGCCTTCTCGCGGTGAAACAATCGAAGTTGAAGGCATCCAGTTTAAAATCACCAATGCCGATAGTCGTCGTATTTTACAAGTGCAAGTAACGCTGCCAAAAAACGATGAACCTAACGAAGACGACACAATAGAAACTTAAACGTGTTTTACGCTTCTCACAAACATAAAATGCTGGCATTTATTGCCGGCATTTTAACTGTTTTTAGTTACGCCCCCTTTAACCTCTGGTTTGTAGCACCATTTGCCGTTGCTACGCTTTTCTATGTAAATCAAAACGTTTCAGCTAAATCAGCTGCCAGAAATGGATTCTTTTTTGGTTTAGGCTGGTTTGGTGCAGGCATTAGTTGGGTGCATGTATCGATAGCACAATTTGGTGGTCTTCCTTTAATCGCATCTTTGCTGTTAATGTTACTGCTGGTGTCCTACTTAGCCGCTTACCCGACACTAGCGTGTTGGCTAACGCACAAACTTAGTCGTACTAATTCGCTATCTATTTCTTATATAGCCATGTTTATTCCACTCTTTATTTTAATGGAATACCTACGTGGCACACTTTTAACGGGGTTCCCTTGGTTAAGTTTTGGCTACACTCTAACCGATAGCCCATTCGCAAAATTCGCACCTTGGATTGGCGAGATGGGGTTAACGGCCCTAGTGTTGTTGATTGCTTTCGCGCTATTTTCATTAGTGAAGAAAAGCATCAAACCTTCATTAGTGGCTAGTTTTATTATCGCTGTTGCTTTAATTAGTGTTCAACTTTCAAACCCTGTAAGTTATCGCGATAAAACAATCGATGTTGTGCTCGTGCAAGGTAATATTAAGCAAGAGCTTCGATTTGCACCTGAAAACTTCTGGCCTACCATGGCGAAGTATCAGGATATGACTCGTCCTAATTGGCAAGCGGACCTTATCGTTTGGCCAGAAGCGGCAATTCCTGAAATTGAAGTACTGGTAGACGATTACCTTGCAAATCTTGATAAAGCCGCGGCATTTAATAATACCGCACTAATTACCGGTATTTTAGATTATCAACTGGGCACCAAAACGGTTTATAACAACTTAATTGCTGTTGGTAAAAAAAATGCAGAAGATACAGAGGGTCACTACCGCTACTTGCATTCGAATCGTTATAACAAACATCAATTGCTACCAATTGGCGAGTTTGTACCATTTGAAGAGTTACTTCGCCCTATTGCCCCTTTGTTTAATCTAGATCACTCCTCTTTTACCCGAGGGGAAGCAAAACAGGCAAATTTAATGGCAAACGGTTTTAATGTTCTGCCAGCAATTTGTTATGAGATTGCGTTTACAGATTTAGTTCGTGGTAATTACACAACCGATTCAGATCTTTTATTTACCGTAAGTAACGATGCTTGGTTTGGCAACTCACACGGTCCACACCAACATATGCAAATAGCTCGCATGCGCGCGTTAGAGCTCGGTTTGCCATTAGTGCGGGTTACGAATAACGGAATAAGCGGGGTTTACGACCCGATTGAACAACAAGGGCACTATTTACCGCAATTTGAAGCCGCAGTTGAACGCTTTCAAGTACCATTGCTAACTGGCAATACGTTTTTCAGCCAATTCGGCAACCGTTCTTTGTATCTGTTTTTACTGGTGAGCTTAGTGATAAGTTTAGCTGTTCAATACCGCTCTGGTTTATATAGAGAATAACTGGTATCCGCTTTGAGGCTCTAACAAGGGGTCATTGTTTTATCTAACAATTACATCTAAGTTTATATTGTCCCTTGTTTAAAGCAGCTTCTAAGGAATTGTATTGCTTCAGCTAAGTGAAACACACCGTTTAAGTAAAGCTATTGTTATCACAATCTTTCTTAGTGCTTTAATCCATTTAACCACCTTTATGTTAGCTAAAACCATGATGGCTGATTGGCGATGGGTCAACATTCCGGTGCATACTGCAATAGAAGTGCTAGGTGGTGTTATCGCTCTGTTGGTATGTTTTTTATTAGTCAATTTAGAGCAAAGCAATCGCGGTACTAGTTATAACATTATTATCGCTGCGGCCATTGGTGTCATGGGTATTTTAGATATTGCCCATGCCCTACTTGCCCCAGGCAATACTTTTGTGTGGTTGCACAGTGCAGCTACTTTCTTTGGCGGTATGATTTTCGCTTTAATTCTGCTGCCAAGCCAATATGCACAAGTATTGAATGCACGCTTTGTTTGGCTAATGCTGATGTTTGCATTATTACTGTCGACTTTTGCTGTTGTTCAACCTCACTTTATGCCAGAAATGGTAACAAATAACGAATTTACTTCCCTTGCCGTCTTTTTAAATATCTCTGGTGGTGCTGCTCTATTGCTTTGTGCTGGAAAGCTGTTTTTTCAATACCGACAGTTTCGTAAAATTGACGATTTGCTTTTCATCTTACACTGTTCCATGTTCGGGTTTGCCGCCATTATGTTCCATCAGTCTTTTCTCTGGGATATCTCTTGGTGGGGATGGCATATTTTGCGCTTACTCGCTTATGGTGTCGCGCTTTGGTTTGCACTGCTCAACGAACGATTTCTGTTTGCCCAATTACAGAACTCAAACCAATCCCTTGTTGAAAAAGAAAGGCAAACTAAGGCTTCTTTAGACATTGCACATAAACGCATTGCGATGTCAGAAAAGCAACAAGCCGCGGTGCTTGCAGGTCTCTCCGATGCCATTATTGTTATTAATAATAAAGGTATAATTAAACTGTTTTCGAAAAGTGCCCAAGCTATGTTTGGTTGGCATAAAAGTGATGTTTTAGGAAAAAATATAACCTTATTGATGAATGAAAAGTTTGCCGCACAGCATGATGACTATGTCGCAAATTACCAAATGAAAAGCACCCCATCTATGATTGGCAAAAATCGTGATCTGATTGCGAAACGTAAAGGAGGTAAGGAATTCCCAATTGAACTTACAATAAGTCATGTGCTGCTCGATGACGAACATCATTACGTCGGAGTGATTAGAGATATCACAGATAGAAAAGCCCAAGAAGCGTTGACAAAACAGGCCAAAGACGCCGCTGAAAGTGCTAATAATGCAAAAAGTGCATTTTTGGCCAATACAAGTCATGAAATTCGCACCCCCATGAATGGTGTCTATGGCAACCTGCAATTACTGAGTGAGCTATCACTGAACAAAACGGCCAAAAACTATGTCAACAATGCACTCGACTCAACTAAAACGTTAATGACTGTTGTAAACGATATTCTTGATTTTTCTAAAATAGAAGCTGGCAAATTAACCATTGAAAAAACGGAATTTTTATTAACAGACATTCTTAATAATATTCATGCTAATTTAAGCCCAACAGCTCATGAAAAACACATTTCGTTTCATATTCTTAATCAAGTTGAACACGATAATTGGATTGGCGATCCTATCAGAATCAAACAAGTGCTACTGAATATTACAGCAAATGCGATTAAATTTACCGAGCAAGGGAGTGTCACCTTGTCGGTGGTATACGATGGCAAAAAACAAATCATGTCATTTATTATTAATGACACGGGCATTGGAATGACACAAAGTAGTATTGAAAAGCTGTTCAAACGCTTTGAACAAGCTGATGACTCGATTACACGTCAGTATGGTGGTACAGGGCTTGGTATGTCCATTACGCACTCTTTGGTTGAGCTGATGGATGGCCATATTGAAGTTAAGAGCGAGGTCAAACAAGGTTCATGCTTTATCGTTAAGCTTCCTATGAGTTCGGGCTCTAAAAAACAAACCACAACTAAACAGCAAACCTCTGCGCTTGATTTAGAAAATAAGCACATTTTACTAGTTGAAGATAATCCAATAAATCAATTACTCGTCAAAGCAATGCTTGCGCCGAGCAAGGCTAAAATCACGCTTGCAGAAAATGGTGAACTTGCGCTTTCCTATTTTAATAATTCTATTGATTTGATTTTAATGGATATTCAAATGCCAATTATGGATGGTATAACCGCGACAAAGAAAATTAGAGAAAAGAATAAAACCGTGCCAATCATTGCCTTAACAGCCAATATTATTGAATCGGATTTAAGAGAATATAACTCGGCAGGATGTAATGATTGGGTTGGAAAACCCATCGAAAAAAATCTGCTGCTTGAAAAGTTAAAAACCTACTTAATAAACTAATAAATAGCTAGCAAAGATACACTAGCTATTTATTACTCACTGAAGCGAAATTACCGCCTATTCTTCTACGCCACCGTTAATGACTTCCGCGAAATGACTCAAGCGACGTAGTGCTAAATCGTGAATGGTGTCTTTACCGTAAGTCCCTTTTGCGGATAACTCACCTGCTGATTTATTTAACAAGATTTCAAACGCTTGATCGACCTTATCGACTGCGTAAATCGTAAATTGTCCTTTCGCTACCGCATCAACGACCTGAGCGTTTAAAACTAAGTTATGTACGTTAGACTTAGGAATAATTACCCCTTGCTCACCACTCAAACCACGCATTTGGCATAATTTGAAAAAGCCTTCGATTTTTTCGTTTACACCACCAATCGCTTGTACTTCACCATGTTGGTTAATTGAACCTGTAAGCGCAATTCCTTGATTGATCGGTAAACGTGTAATGGCTGAAACCAATGCACACAGCTCTGCCAGTGACGCACTGTCGCCATCAATAGAACCATAACTTTGCTCTATGGCAATGTTTGCGCTGAGTGTAAGCGCAAAATCTTGTGCGTATTTGTTACCTAAATAACCGGTTAAAAGCATTACCCCTTTACTGTGAATCGACTTACCTAAATCGGATTCACGCTCAATATCAACAATGCCATCGCTGCCAGCATAGACTGTCGCGGTAATGCGTGCGGGCGTACCAAAGCTGGTATCACCAATATGAAGTACGGTTAAGCCATTTACACAACCTACTTGTGTGCCTTCAGTTTGGATAAGTACATGACCTTCTTTGATTTCCGTCATAAAGGATTCGCTGATCTGGCCAGTACGATATTGTTTACCTGCGAGCGCTTCATCAATGTGGCTAGCAGCAATTGTGTTATCGCCATCTTGCTTTGCAAAAAAAGCTGCTTCATTGGTTAATTCGATGACATCTGCAAAACGCGCTGAAAGCTTTCGTTGGTGCTCCGCTTGGCGATGACTAAAGCGCAGTAATGCTGCAAATGCATCTGATGACAGCGTCATATCAAGCGTATCAGTTGCGTACTTTTGTACACGGCTGATTAACTGGAACTGATATTTATCAGTGGCGGGGATATGGTAATCAAAATCTGCGAGTACTCTGAAAAGCTCATTAAACTCATCATCGTATTCTTGCATCACATAATAAAGATCACGCGAACCTAATAAAATAATTTTCACATTTAGAGGAATTAACTGTGGCTTCAGGGTAAAGCTCGCGCCGACACTTGAATCTTGCGCCGCTAAATCTGTTTTAATCTGTTTGCTTTTAAGACTGAGTTTAAGGGCATCCCAAACCTGGCTGTTGGACATCAGCTTTTCTGCATCCATTACCAAATAACCACCGTTGGCACGGTGTAGCGCGCCTGATTGAATTGAGCGGAAGCTCGTTACAATGGAGCCTGATTGTGAAGTGTATTCTACCTTGCCAAAAATATTGCCAAACGTCGGGTTTGGTTCATAAACAACAGGCGCCCCCTCTTCTTTATGACTGACAATAATATTGGGAGCGATATACTCTGTAAGCATTGCACGCTTATCAAGATCCTCTTTATTGTTATCGTCGCTCTCTTCACCTAGCCACTCAAGCACGGCATCAATAAGCTCCGCTTTGAGCTCTTTTAAATACTTAACTATGCCTAAATGGCTGGTGTATTTATGCTCCAGATCTTTTAACAGCGGTTTAATCGCAGCTTCTACTGTTTTTTGTTTTAACTCTCGTAACTTTTCCGAAGATTCACGTTTCCAGCGAGGTAATTCGATCAATGCTTCGTTTAATGCATTTTCTAACCGTGAAATCACATCATAGAAAAATTGTTTTTGTTCATCATCAAGGCTTGCAAACTCTGCATCATCAAGTTGTTTACCCTCTATTACGGGCGCAAAACTGATGACACCAGATTCTTCAAATAAGGCGACATTGTTTTGGTTAGCTATTTTTTCAACGATCTCGAGTGCTTCATCATACTTTTCGTTAAAACTACTATCGATTGCTTTTTTCTGACGTTGGTAATTGGGGTTATCAAATGCCGCTGGAAAGGTATCTAAGATTTCATCAATCAGTGAATCGATATCATCGCAAAATAGTTTGCCTTCGCCTGCTGCCATGAAAATGGCACTCGGCTGACGGTGTTCATCAAAATTGTTTAAGTAAAGCCAGTCGGGGGGCGTTTGCTTAGAGCGACTTTGGGCTGCAAGCTTCTCTTGCACCATAGTAAAGCGGCCAAGTGCAGGTTCACCCATCACATAAATATTATATCCCGGCAAATCCATGCCTAAAGCAAAGTCTATGGCACTTTGCGCCCGTTTTTGACCAATGATTGTGTATTCATCTGGATACGCCTGTGCCATACAGGTTTCTATTGCGTGCAACTCTATTTGAGGTGCTAACACATCTGCACCTAATTTATTCTTTTCGCCAATGTTCATCTTACTACCGTCCTTATTAGCGCTTGCTCGCTATCGCATTTTTTGTATGAGTCTACTCAAGTCCTTATAAAATAACACCTGAAAGTTTAAATATTTATGGCGCACTGGCAATGCGATGAAATTCAACAGCATTACACTCAGTACACGCATCTAGCTGACTAGGGTGAGTGAAATGTTTAATCTCTCCACATTCACGACATTGGAACTCGCCAAAGGAAACCCATTCACCTTGTTTATAAATACCATTATGTTCAAAATCATCTAAAATTAACGACCATTCTAGTTGTGTTTTGTCCACTAAATGTGACAGTGCTAACCACCATTCTTCGTTAAATTCAGCCCCGGCCAAATCTTGTTCTTTTTGCTTTTCGCGAAGCTGCTTGAACTCCTCAAGGTCTCGCTTTAAGTAGTAGCTATAATCTTGAATTTGCTCTTTGGAGTATTTACCAATTGCAGATAACTCTTTTTGAAAGTCAAAAAATGCTTTTTGAATACCCTTTAATTCATGCTCACTTAAATCTTCAAGCCATGATTGAAAACGCTTAATGTAGTTATTGTAACTGTCTTTCATTTTGCACCTCCATTTCCTTTTACTTTCAGTATAGTCAGGTTCCAAAAAATATCTTGTTTCAAGCAGTTAACTGAACACTAATGCAGCTGTTCAGCACTAACCGAATCTCTCTCAATAGGCGCGAAAAAGTACACAAAAAACTTACTCATAATCCACTGCTAAGGGTGTATTAGCGCCGCAATTTACGCTATGCTAAGCGCCAATTTTTATTTATTTTGCAAGTAGTTTGGAAATTAGAATGCAAGAGCAATACAGCCCGCAGGATATCGAACAGAAAGTTCAAAAATATTGGGATGAAAATCAAACATTTAAAGTAACTGAGCAAGAAGGTAAAGAAAAGTTTTACTGCCTCTCAATGTTCCCTTACCCAAGTGGTCGCCTGCACATGGGTCACGTACGTAACTACACCATTGGTGATGTAGTGTCACGTTTCCAACGCTTGCAAGGTAAAAACGTAATGCAGCCTATGGGTTGGGATGCGTTTGGTCTACCTGCAGAAAATGCCGCAATTAAAAATAATACGGCACCGGCAAAATGGACTTACGAAAACATTGACTACATGCGCAACCAGTTAAAGCAACTTGGTTTTGGTTATGACTGGGATCGTGAAATTGCGACCTGTCACCCTGAGTACTACAAGTGGGAACAATGGTTCTTCACAAAGCTTTATGAAAAAGGCCTTGTATACAAAAAAATGTCAACGGTTAACTGGGATCCAGTTGACCAAACTGTTCTTGCTAATGAGCAAGTAATTGACGGTCGTGGTTGGCGTTCAGGTGCTGTTGTAGAACAAAAAGAAATTCCACAGTGGTTTATTAAAATTACTGACTATGCGCAAGAGCTCCTTGATGACTTAGACAAACTAGAGCACTGGCCTGAGCAAGTTAAAACGATGCAGCGCAACTGGATTGGTCGCTCTGAAGGCTTAGAAATCGACTTTAAACGTGCTGATAACGGTGAAACATTTACGGTTTACACGACTCGTCCTGATACGTTCATGGGCGTAACCTATGTGGGCGTTGCAGCAGGTCACCCTATTGCACAAGAAGCCGCTAAAAATAATCCTGCGGTTGCAGCCTTCGTTGAAGAATGCAAAAACACCAAAGTTGCTGAAGCTGATATGGCAACGATGGAGAAAAAAGGTATCGATACGGGCTTTAAAGCAATTCACCCATTAACTGGTGAAGAAGTACCTGTATGGGCTGCTAACTTTGTACTAATGGATTACGGTTCGGGTGCGGTAATGGCTGTTCCAGGTCACGACCAACGTGACTTTGAGTTTGCAACTGCCTACGGCCTAGAAATCAAACAAGTAATTGCACCTTTAGAGGGATCTGAACTAACAGCAGATATCGCCAATGAAGCATTCACTGAAAAAGGCGTTTTAATTAACTCTGGCGAATTCGATGGTCTTGAGTTTGAAGCAGCGTTTAATGCGATTGCTGATAAACTGGAAGGCATAGGTGCCGGTAAACGTAAAGTAAACTTCCGTCTTCGTGACTGGGGCGTTAGCCGTCAGCGCTACTGGGGTTCACCAATCCCAATGTTAAACAAAGAAGATGGCTCTGAACTTGCTGCAACAGAAGATATGTTACCAGTGCGCCTTCCTGAAGATGTAGTAATGAATGGTGTTACATCACCAATCAAAGCTGATCCTGAGTGGGCGAAAGCAACCGTTAACGGCGAGCAAGTATTCCACGAAACTGACACATTCGATACATTTATGGAGTCATCTTGGTACTACGCGCGCTACTGTAGTCCACGTTACGATGAAGGCATGATAGAACCAGGTGCAGCGAATTACTGGCTTCCAGTAAACCAATACATCGGTGGTATTGAGCACGCAATTCTTCATTTACTTTACGCGCGTTTCTTCCACAAGCTATTACGTGACTTTGGCCTTGTAAATTCTGATGAGCCGTTTGAACGCCTATTATGTCAAGGTATGGTATTAGCAGAAACGTATTTCCGTAAAGACGAAAAAGGCGGTGATGTTTGGATTTCACCAAGCGACGTTGAAAGCGAAAAAGACGACAAGGGCCGTGTTGTAAAAGCATGGCATAAAGACGACGGTCAGCCAGTTGAATCAGCTGGTATGAGTAAAATGTCTAAGTCTAAAAATAATGGCATTGACCCACAAACGGTTATTAACCAATACGGTGCGGATACAGTGCGTTTATTCATGATGTTTACCGCACCACCAGAGCAAACGCTAGAATGGTCTGACTCAGGTGTTGAAGGCGCGCATCGCTTTATTAAACGTGTATGGAAGTACGCAAACGAAGTAATGGCAAATGAGCGAACAGCCCTTGATGCGGCATCACTTTCAAACGAGCAAAAAGTACTTCGTCGTGAATTACACAAAGCCATTGCAAAAGTGTCTGATGACTTAGATCGTCGTCAAACATTTAATACCGCTATTGCCGCAGTAATGGAGTTACTTAACAAACTAGTAAAAGCACCATTAAACGATAGCAACGATATTGCTATTGGTTATGAAGCACTTGAAGCACTTATCATTATGCTTTCACCAATCACGCCGCACGTTTGTCATGAATTATGGCTAAACCTTGGCAAGCAAGGTGAAGTCGTTGATGCACCATGGCCTGTGGTTGATGAATCAGCGATGGTTGAAGACGAGAAGCTAGTTGTCGTGCAGGTTAACGGTAAAGTACGCGGTAAAATTACCGTTGCTGCTGACGCTGACCAAGACGCTGTTGAAAAGGCTGCATTTGCTGAACCAAATGTAACTAAGTTCACAGATGGCTTAACCATTCGCAAGGTTATCTTTATTAAAGGTAAACTACTTAACGTGGTTGCAAACTAATGTTTGCACCACGCTTTTTACAAAACACAGCTTTATTGCTGTGTTTTGTGCTTTTAGTTGGTTGCGGTTTTAAGTTGCGCACAGCGTCGGTACTGCCAAACGATTTGCAAAACCTTGTGGTGACGGCAAATAACCCTGATTCGCAACTTTTTGCCGAGCTGCAAAAAAGTTTGGCGTTAAGCAATATCAATACAACAGATAGTTCAAGCTCAAGTGCGGAACTCAAGGTGCTTAATGATTCGTTGACGCGCCGTACTTTAAGTTTGTTTCCAAACGGTCAGGTAGCTGAGCACGAACTTATTTATACCGTTCGTTATCAACTTATCCGAGACAAACAAAAACCAATTACAAATAGTTTTGAGTTAACGCGTAACTATCAAGATGATCCTGACAATGCACTTGCAAAATCGCGCGAAATGGAACTTATTTTGAATGAGTTACGTGCGCAAGCAAGCAACCTTATCATTCGTCAACTTGGGCAGTATTAATGCGCATTTATCCAAATCAAGTAGCAAGTAATTTAAAACAAGGCTTGGCGCCCTTTTACTTGTTGTTTGGTGAAGAAGCATTTTTACTTAATCATGCAGCAACTCAAATAAAATCAACTGCAAAGGCACAAGGTTTTGACGAAGTCATCCGGTTTGCTGTTTCCCCACAATTTGACTGGCAGGAAGTTGCACAAGAGTATGCTAGCTTATCACTCTTTTCAAATCGCAAAATAATTGAGCTTGAGTTAGCTGACAGTAAGCCAAATGCTGCCGCCAGTAAGCTACTGCAATCGCTCGCGCAAAACCCAAATCCTGATTGCATTTTAATGCTAAAAGGGGAAAAGGTAGGCAGCGATATCCAACGCGGCGCTTGGTTTAAAGCTTTTGATAAAGACGGTGTGTTTATTCCATGTTATGCACTACAAGGTAATCAGTTATTTACATGGTTAGAACAACAATGCCAACAACTTGGACTCCAACTAACACCTGATGCTAAATCACTACTCGTTGAATACAATCAAGATAATTTGTTCGCAATAGCACAAGAACTTGAAAAGCTCGCATTGCTTAATCCAACGGACAGTATCTCCGCTGAGGTTTTAGCACCAACTTTAGTCAATCAATCACGTCTTGATGTGTTTGATTTAAGTGATGCATTGCTTAAAGGTGATAGTGAGCAAATTAGTAAAGTTGTACTCAAGCTAAAACAAGAAAACGTTGAACCAACAATTATCTTGTGGGCCCTTGTCAGAGAGTGTGAAAATCTAGAAGCGATGTCACGTGCCGTTTCCCTTGGTGAAAGTATCAGCAGTGTGTTGCAACAGTTTAAAGTATGGAAAAACAAGCAAGCAATTACTGAACGTGCGCTAAGGCGCATTGAGTCAACCCAACTCAGCGCCATTATGGCAGCACTAGCCGAATTTGATTTGGCGTACAAACAACACCTCCATATTGATGCATACCAACACTTACTGCATATCGCGTTAATGTTCGTTGGCCCAATGCCCTTTGCATTGCCATACAACAATAAAGTAGAGCAATACGCTAACCTATGATTGTTATTTTAGGCGGTACTTTTGACCCAATTCACCAAGGCCACCTCGCCTTAGCCACACAAGCTAATCAGATACTCGCACCTAACAAGGTGCTATTTATGCCATGCAAGCAACCGGTTCACAAAGCGACATCAGGCATTACTAGTACACACCGTATTAATATGATTCGCCTTGCAATTGAAGACGAAGCTAACTTTGAACTCGACTTACGCGAAATCAATCGTGAGACACCCAGCTATGCCGTAGAAAGCATTGCGAGCTTTCGTCAGCAACATGCCAATGAGCCCATTTTTTTTATTATCGGAATGGACTCACTCAATACACTACATAAATGGTTCAAGTGGCAAGAATGCCTAGAAAATTGTAATTTTTTAGTGTTTCAACGTCCAAAAGAACAGTATCACCCCCATCCTGATGTTGCAGCGTATATTGTGGGTGATATCGATGAGGCTGGTCAACACCTGCCGCTTGCAGGGGGGATTTTCTTTGCAAAACACCAACAAGTTGCGATTTCATCCTCAGAACTGCGCGCAAATATTACGCAATACCACAATGATTTCTTACCAGTTCCGGTTTGTGACTACATAAAACAGCATCGTCTCTACCAATAAACCTGCTAGGCGTGTTAAAATTTACTAATTAAACGTAATAAACCAGTTACTAGGAAATATTTTGGATCCACGCGAGTTATTAGACTTTGTCATCGACAAAGCAGACGATATCAAAGCCGTTGATATTACTACCCTTGATATGACAGAAAAATCTTCAATCACTGACTACATGGTAGTTTGCTCTGGCACCTCTAAGCGCCATGTGCAATCAATTGCCAATAATGTTGCCCTTGAAGCAAAAGCACAAGGTATTGAAATTATTGGCACTGAAGGCCAACAAGAAGGTGAATGGGTTCTACTTGACCTGGGTGATGTGGTACTTCACGTGATGCAAGAAAGTGCGCGTGATTTTTACCAATTAGAAAAGCTTTGGAGCTAATAGCGTGCGCATTCAGCTAATTGCTGTTGGTACTAAGATGCCAGCTTGGGTTGAAACCGGTTTTCAAGAATATCAGCGTCGTTTTCCACGCGATATGAGTTTCGAGCTCATTGAAATCCCTGCTGGCAAACGTGGCAAAAACGCCGATATTAAACGCATTTTGCAACAAGAAGGCGAAAAAACTCTAGCCGCAATTCCTAAAGGGAACAAAATCGTTACCTTAGAGGTCACAGGTAAAGCACTCGATACGCATCAACTCGCGAAAGAAATGAGTAAATGGCAACTGGATGGTCGCGATATCAGCCTTTTAATTGGTGGGCCTGAAGGGCTTGCACCTGAATGTATCGCTGCGTCAGAACAAAAGTGGTCACTTTCAAATTTGACACTTCCCCACCCACTTGTTCGAATTATTGTCGCAGAAAGCTTGTATCGTGCGTGGAGTTTGAATAATAATCACCCGTACCATAGAGAATAAGAATAAAATCAAATAGATGTTTAAACAACGCGCTACGATAAGGGACCATTCAGCCGAGGCTAATTTAGTTGCTCGACGTGCGTTTGTGGCATTTATTTTTGTTTTGATCGTGATTGGCATTCTGTTCATGAATGTCTTCAATCTTCAAGTAAATCAGCACCAAAGTTATAAAACACGCTCCAACGAAAATCGCATTAAAGTTATTCCAATTGCCCCAAATCGCGGTTTAATCTATGACCGCAATGGTGTGTTACTGGCAGAAAACCGACCCGTCTATAATTTAGAGGTCATTCCAGAAGAGTCGAAAGATCTCAATAAAAGTTTAACTGAAGTTTCAGCTTTATTTGATATCTCGCAAGAGCGGCAAGACGAGTTTCTGAAAAGCATCAAGCGTAAACGCCGCTTCAAAAGCCAAATACTCAAGTCACGGCTCACGCCAGAACAAGTCGCACTTTTTTCAGTTAATCAGCACAAATATCCTGGTTTTAGTGTTGAAGCACGTTTGGCAAGGCATTACCCCTATGGTGATGCCCTCACTCATGCAATCGGCTACGTCGCAAAAATGAATAAGTCAGAGCACCTTGAACTGGAAATGGAAGGGCGAGATGTTAATTACCGTGCGACACGTGATATCGGCAAACTAGGCATTGAAAAATATTATGAAGAGCTACTGCATGGTGTTGTTGGCAGTGAAGAAGTAGAGATTAATAACCGCGGCCGCATTCTACGCACCTTAAAGTCAACCGCTCCCGAACCTGGTAAAGATTTAATTCTTACCTTAGACATAGGGCTGCAACAAATAGCCCAAGCCGCGCTTGATGGAAAGCGTGGTGCAATTATTGTTATGGATGCTCGCGATGGCGGGGTTTTAGCCTTTTATTCGAATCCAAGTTATGACCCAAATTTATTCGTGCATGGTATTAGCGGCAAAGATTATAAAGCCCTTCTCAACAAAGACAGACCGCTAGTAAATCGCGTGACAAAAGGGGTGTACCCACCTGCTTCAACTATTAAGCCTCACTTAGCAGTACTGGCGTTAGATGAAGCAGTGGTCACTGAATCAACTCAAATGCACGACCCTGGCTTTTTTAAACTACCCAAAGCAGATCACCGCTGGCGAGATTGGAAACCTTGGGGTCATGGTAAGGTTGATGTTTATAAAGCGATTGAAGAAAGCTGTGATACTTACTTTTATGAAGTTGGATACCGCCTAGGCATCGATAAAATCAGTGCATTTATGTACCAATTTGGCTTTGGCCAACTTACTGGCATTGATATCTATGAAGAAAAAACCGCTAACTTACCGTCACGAGAATGGAAAGAAGTAACGTATAAATTACCTTGGTATCCAGGCGACACCCCCAATATTTCAATTGGTCAAGGCTATTGGACAGCTACCCCAATGCAAATTGCCAATTCAATGAGCATTATGGTTAATAAGGGAAAACGTTATCAACCTCATTTAGTGTCGGCGACTAAGCTGAGCGATCACGTTCAAATTATCTCCCGTGACGAAAAGCCGCCCATTGAATTAAAAGACGAGGCAAACTGGGATATTGCACTTCGTGCGATGTACAATACCGTTCACCTTAGCAATGGTACAGCTCATAAAGCATTTGTTGGTGCACAATACACTGCTGGCGGTAAAACAGGCACGGCACAAGTAAAAAGTATTGCCCAAGGTGAACGTTATGATGCTGAGAAACTCGATGAACGTCACCGCGATAATGCCATGTATGTTGGTTTTGCCCCTTACGAAAAGCCAGAAATTGTTGTCGCTGTTGCGGTAGAGAATACGGGTGGCGGCTCTACTGTCGGGGCACCTATTGCCCGCACATTAATGGATTACTATTTTTCAAATAAACCTGAATCGCTGGTAGGTAAACCGTGAAGGCCTTAAACCATAATAAATCCATATGGGATAAACTCCATCTTGACTGGCCTTTGTTAATTGCCATCTTGGCTTTGATGGCGGGTAGTTTGGTCGTTGTTTATAGTGCCGGTGGTCAAAATATTGATTTGGTTATCCGCCAAATTACGCGCATTGGCTTAGGTTTAGTTGTGATGTTTGCACTTGCACAGGTTTCGCCGAGTAATATGCGGCGTTGGGCACTGCCGATATATCTAGTGGGTGTTGCTTTACTTGTAGCGGTAATATTTTTTGGTGTCTCCAGTAAAGGGGCGCAGCGCTGGCTCAATATTGGTATTCGCTTCCAACCATCGGAAATTATGAAGTTAGCGATGCCGATTATGGTTGCATGGTACATCAGTCGCTACCACTTGCCACCTAAGTACCGACACCTCGCTATTGGCTTATTGATTGTGGCCATTCCAACACGGTTGATTATGAAACAGCCGGATCTGGGCACCTCAATCTTAATAGCCAGTTCAGGTCTATTTGTACTTTTCTTTGCCGGTTTACATTGGCGCTTAATTCTCAGTGCACTTGCCGTTGCACCTGCTGCTATATATGGTTTTTGGCATTATGGTATGCATGATTATCAAAAAACCCGTGTACTCACTATGCTCGATCCTGAAAGTGATCCACTTGGCGCGGGCTACCACATTATTCAGTCAAAAATAGCCATTGGCTCTGGTGGTATTGAAGGTAAAGGTTGGACCCACGGCACCCAATCACAACTAGAATTTCTACCTGAGCGCCATACCGATTTTATTTTCTCGGTACTCAGTGAAGAGTTTGGCCTGATTGGGGTCACAATCTTACTCAGTCTGTATTTATTTATCATTGCTCGAGGCTTGTATATTGCTGTCAGCGCACAAGATGCATTTGGCAAATTATTAGCTGCGAGTATCACCCTGACTTTCTTTGTTTATGTTTTCGTAAATATTGGAATGGTATCAGGATTATTACCTGTAGTAGGGGTTCCCCTTCCCCTTATCAGCTATGGCGGTACGTCCATGGTAACCCTGCTTGCAGGGTTCGGTATTATTATGTCTATTGCAACCCATAAGCGTATTTTGGTGAAATAACACAATGAAACACCTACTACTTTTACTTATTTTAGTTTTCCTTACAGCCTGTGCTCCTTCTGGGCGTTACAGTATGCGTCATGATGCGGCACCGATACGCGCGCCCTACCCAGAGGAAATGCGTGATGTCACTGTGACCTCTGAAAAGACAAGCGTTTCAGCTAGCCGCCCCTATGTTGTTCACGGAAAGCGCTATACCCCTTTGCACAGTGAGGCGGGATTTACAGAAACCGGTATTGCCTCTTGGTACGGTAGAAAGTTTCACGGTCACGATACATCCAATGGTGAAACTTACGATATGTTTGCGATGACCGCAGCCCATAAAACATTACCCTTACCAAGCTTTGTGAGAGTCACAAATTTAGAAAATGGTAACTCAGCGATAGTGAGAGTGAATGATCGCGGCCCATTTCATGATGATCGTATCATTGACTTATCTTATGCAGCTGCATATAAGCTAGGCTATCATCGCCAAGGTACAGCGAAAGTAAAAATAGAAGCCTTACTGCCGCAAACAAACCACCATAATGCGTATATTCAAATTGCTGCGGCTCAAAGTGTGGAGCAGTTAGGTGTGCTTGCAAAAGCACTCACCTCAGAATATCAAGTAGATAGCAAAATTGTAAAAAAAGATGGAATTTATCGCCTTCGCCTCGGTCCAATTGAAGACGCGCAAGTGGCAAAACAATTACTGGATAAAATTAAAGCGAACAATCACCAAAATGCATTCATGCTTTACAGTGAGTGATTGCTTTAGGATAATTAACCAAAAATACCCAAAACTAAGACAATTGACCCAAAAAGCCAATGAATCGAATTAAACAAACAGTTATTGCGGCAATCGCAGCCGCATCGTGCTTTACTGTGCAAGCACAAATCATCCCTGCTCCACCTCAAATCAATGCGAAAGGCTATTTTTTAGTAGACTTTACGACCGGTAAAGTAATCGCTGAAGGTGAAGCGGATACAAAACTCGCTCCAGCTAGTTTGACTAAAATGATGACCAGTTATGTGATTGGTCTTGAAGTTGAAAACGGCAACATTTCTCTTGATGACGAAGTAACCATTAGTGAAAAAGCGTGGGCAAAAAATTTCCCAGATTCTTCAAAAATGTTCATTGAAGTTGGTAAGCAAGTTACGGTTGAAGACCTGAATCGCGGTATTATTATTCAATCAGGTAATGACGCATGTGTTGCAATGGCTGAGCATATCGCTGGAAGTGAAGCAGCGTTTGCTGATTTAATGAATGCCCATGCACAAAAGCTCGGTATGACCAATACACGCTTCATCAACAGCCATGGTCTAGACACCAATGAGCATTACACGACTCCGCGAGATATGGCGACTTTGGGTGTAGCGCTTATCCGTGATGTGCCTGCTGAGTATGCTCTCTACGCAGAAAAATCTTTCACTTACAACGGCATTAAACAATATAACCGTAACTCGCTGTTATGGGATGAAAACCTAAACGTTGATGGCATTAAAACAGGTCACACGAGTGAAGCTGGCTACAGTCTTGTTACTTCAGCGAAGAAAGGCAATATGCGTTTAGTTTCTGTTGTGATGGGTACTAAAAGCGAACGCTCACGTGCAACGGAAAGCCGTAAATTACTCAACTATGGTTTCCGCTTTTTTGAAACAGTAACACCATATAAAGCGGGTGATAGCTTTGCCGAGCAGCGTATTTGGATGGGCCACAAAGAAACAGTATCGCTGGGTATTTTAGAAGATACGCCTATCACTATTCCACGTGGTCAAATGAAAAACCTTAAAGCTAATTTTGAACTTGATCAAACACTTGAGGCACCTATTGAGAAAGGTGTAAAAGTGGGTACCTTGTTCTTACAACTTGATGGTGAAGATATTGCACAATATCCACTGGTCACGTTAGAAGAAATTAACGAAGGTAGTTTCTTCAGCAAGATTTATGACTATATTCGTCTGCAAATCAGTAACTAGTCCTTCAAACTCGAAAAAAAGCGCCAATTGGCGCTTTTTTTGTGAATTCTAGCAACTGCTTTTCATGGTCTAAAATACCTAAAAAGATAAACAAGTGCTTAAACACAGATAAACATTATTAATAAGCGTTTTTTTGAATTTATGTTAGACTAGCGGGCATTTTCTTATGACCAGCTAAATGGTCGTAATAACCCTATAGTTACTGAGGTGAAATGTGGTTAATCCAGTTAAAAATACAAAATTTGACGAGTTTTTAGAGTTTCCTTGTCCCTTTACTTTTAAGGTAATGGGTCTTGCAAACGTCGACCTAACTTCGCAAGTTTTAGCTGTGATGCAAAAATTAGCCCCTGGCGACTACGCTCCAAAAACCAAAGCGAGCAGTAAAGGAAACTATGAGTCGGTAAGTCTGGTTGCAACCGTCACTAGCAAAGAACACATCGAATCAATTTATACTGAGCTTGGCTCAATTGCAGACGTACGCTACGTACTATAAGGCCAACACACATGCCTAAATTGATCGTTCGCCAGCTTAACCGTCAAGATTACGAACCTGTATGGCAAGCAATGCAACACTACACAGATACCCGTGACGATGAGGCTGCTGATGAGATTTGGTTAGTGGAACACAACCCAGTGTTTACACAAGGCCAAGCAGGTAAAGAAGAACACTTATTAATGACTGGCGATATTCCGGTGGTTAAAGTTGATCGTGGTGGACAAGTTACCTATCACGGCCCCGGTCAACAAGTACTGTATGTACTGTTTAATTTGCGTCGGCTGAAAATTGGCGTGCGTGAATTAGTTACGTGGCTTGAAGAAACAGTAATCGATACACTGAAAGACTTTGGTATAAATGCCTATGCGAAAGCGGATGCCCCAGGCGTTTATGTAGATGACAAAAAAATCGCCTCACTAGGTCTTCGTGTGAGACGCGGTTGTTCTTTTCATGGTCTTGCATTAAACATTGATATGGATATGGAACCTTTCTTACGTATCAATCCATGCGGTTATGCCGGCATGGAAATGCTTCAAACCAAACAGATAAATGGTCCGCAAACGCTTGCAGAAGCGTCAGATGGGCTGGTTAAGCACTTAGTCAAGCGACTAGGTAATACTGAATATGAGCAAGTAGTAGGTTTTTAATCAATGACTAAACCTGTAAAAATGCAACCGGGTGTTAAACTCCGTGATGCTGAAAAAATGGCACTTATCCCCGTCAAGGTAATGCCAACTGAAAAAGAAGAAATGCTACGTAAGCCTGAATGGCTGAAGATCCGCCTGCCTAAATCAAGCGAGCGCATCGATGGTATTAAAAGCGCCATGCGTAAACATGGCCTTCACTCTGTGTGTGAAGAAGCATCATGCCCTAACCTTTCAGAGTGTTTTAACCACGGCACAGCAACATTTATGATTCTGGGTGCAATTTGTACTCGTCGTTGTCCATTTTGCGACGTGGCACACGGTCGTCCATTAAAACCGGATGCTGAAGAACCAGAAAAACTGGCGCTTACTATCAAAGATATGAAGCTAAGCTACGTTGTTATCACCTCAGTTGACCGTGATGATTTACGTGACGGTGGAGCACAACACTTCGCTGATTGTATTCGTGAAATTCGTAAGCACAATCCTGGCATCACCATTGAAATTTTAGTGCCGGATTTCCGTGGTCGCATGGAAAAAGCCCTCGAGATTTTAATTGATACACCACCTGATGTATTTAATCACAACTTAGAAACTGCACCTCGCCTTTATAAACTTGCGCGCCCTGGTGCGGATTACAAGTGGTCATTGGAATTACTGCGTCGCTTTAAAGAAGCGCACCCAAATGTAAAAACTAAGTCTGGCTTAATGGTTGGCTTAGGTGAAGAAATCAGTGAAATTGAAGAAGTACTGCGCGATTTACGCGAACATAACGTTGACATGTTAACTGTTGGTCAGTATTTGCAACCGTCAAAGCACCACTTACCAGTAAAACGTTACGTGCCACCAGCAGAGTTTGATGCACTAAAAGACTATGCCGATGAGATTGGCTTTAGTCATGCAGCATGTGGCCCATTTGTTCGTTCAAGCTACCATGCAGACTTACAAGCAGCAGGCAAAGAAGTGAAATAATCACGTTAATAAAAGCCAGCTAAATGCTGGCTTTTTACTTAATTTTACTAAAATACCATTCACACTAGTTTCAAGCATCCCAACTCGCTTCCTTTTCTAACAATAAGTGATTTTAATTTAAATTAAGCGTAAGTTAATAAACAGAGCGTAAACTTGCTGTCACGTTAAATACTTTCGCAATCACTCAAAATAAAGGAACTACTATGAATCGTTTTGCCAAGCCATTGCTTTTATGTTCATTGATGGCAACTGCCTCTGTCACATTATTAGGCTGCCAAACAGCACCAGAAGAAAAAGTGATGAGTACATTACAAACAGAAGTGTACTACTTAGATCGCAGCATGCTGCCTGCTAATTCTGAATTAACAGTGACACTTGAAGATGTATCTAAAATGGACGTTGCCTCAACAGTGATTAGCAGTAAGGTAATTACACTAAACAGTGCTCCACCATATCAAGTTTCACTTGATTATGATAACGCATTAATCAAAGAAAACATGCGCTACAATGTACGTGCACAAATTCGAAAAGACGGTAAGTTACTTTATAGCTCAACGCAATCTAATAGCCCTTTCGCGAACTCTGATACCCCTTTAAAGGTAAAAATGACTAAAATCATGCCATCGGTAAAACCGAATGTCCCTTTAACCAATACCTATTGGAAAGCAATAACGCTTAATGGTGAGCAAGTTAATACGCCTGAAGGAGCACGTGAATTATTTGTGCAATTAAAAGCCGACGGTAAGGTGAAAGGCTTTGCTGGTTGTAATAATTTTATGGGCGGCTACACTTCGAAACAATTCGGTCTTCGTTTTAACGGCATGGCATCCACAATGATGATGTGTCATGGCACTGCTAATGACTTAGAAATGAAGATGCATCAAGCACTTAATGATACCTTTGAATACAAAATCCAAGGTGAAACATTACAGTTATTCGATGAATCAAAAAACCAAGTTGCCCACTTTAAAGCAGTTTATTTTAATTAACACCCCGCAATTAAAATGATAAAGCCGCTCTCAGAGCGGCTTTCCTTTATTCTTCTACTAACTGTTCGCTTCGGTAAAAACCACCTTCGCTTGACAATAATGATACGAGTTCAGGTAAACATTCATCCATCGTTTGTTTCAATGTCCATGGCGGATTTATTACTATCATGCCAGATGCAGTCATACCATGCTCATCAGTATCAGCCTGGGTTGCTAATTCAAATAATTGAATATTACGGATGCCCGAAGCAATTAACCCTGCCTCCATGGCATCTATGCGCTCTCGTGACACAACAGGGTACCAAATCATAATGGTGCCGCTATTAAATCTCTCAACTGCTTTTTTGACTGTTTTAACAACTTGTTCGTAATCTGATTTGATTTCATAAGGGGGATCAATTAAGACACAACCTCGTTTTGCCTGTGGTGGTAAAAGACCAAGCACCCCTTTAAAGCCATTCTCTTTTCTTACAAAGGTCTGTTTGCGACGACGGCTTAGCTCCGCCATATTATGTTTTAGGCTCTCGCTATCTTTTGGGTGCAATTCAAACAACCAACGCTTGTCGTTTTCACGTAACAGGCTATCAGCTACCATAGGTGAACCAGGATAAATCTCAAGTTCGCCCTGATTAAACTGTTTTACTTTGGCTACATATCGCTTGATTGCATCATTATCACCTTGGTACTGCCATAACTTTGCGATGCCCTCTAGGTATTCTTGTGTTTTTTGCGCTTCAGCTGTGGCCAAGCGATAAACGCCAACACCAGAGTGCGTATCAATATATTCAAGCGGTTTGTCTTTTTTAGTTAGGTAAGAGATCGTTTCAATTAATACCAAATGTTTTATTACATCTGCAGGATTTCCCGCATGAAACGAGTGGCGATAGCTCAGCATAAACAGCCCTATATGAAATTTTCCGTCATTATACCCATTTTCAAAGCTAAGTATGGACAGAAATTGTTCGGTTGATTCGTTTTTGCCAAATTAACCTGAACTTAGTCTTGGTATTGTCATCAAAAACCCATATTTATGTCATATCTTTTCTTTTATAAAGGCGTGCTATTATGAGCGACAATTTATACTCTACGCTACATACGTTAGTTGATCAGTTAATTTCACAAAACCAAACACTCAAAGACGAAAAACATTATCTTGAACAGGCGTTAGCCAAAACTAAAGACGAACTGGAAACAGCTCAGCTTGAATTAATGGAGTTAGAAGAATCAACAAACTCGCAACATGCATCATTAAATGAACTTGTATCAAAGCTCAATCAAGCGGCAAGTTAATTTATGGCAGAAGGTGATAATCGCGGACTCGCAATTACCCTACTTGGCAAGCAACACATGGTTGCTTGCCCTAAAGGCAAAGAAGATGACTTGCTAGCTGCAGCACATAGATTAAACACTGAGTTAAATGAATTTAAACAGCGTGCACATACTAAAAGTGAAGATAAAGTGTTGCTTATGGTAGCGTTAAATTTATGTCATCAATTATTAAGTTCAGAATCTGAGCATGCTCAGCAACTTAACACTCTGATCAGTAAATTATTACTGGCATCAAAATAACTTTTTCAATACGCAATAGCGTTTAATTGCTTCAGAGCCAAGATTGGACTCATCTACTGATGGATTAAACGCTTTTTTTGCGTGAGTTATAATGCAAATTTGAACTCAACTAAACAAATTTGCTCAACACTTAAACTAATCAATCGCTGTAAATTATTTCCAATTACTCAGCCTAAAACTCAGAATTTTCTGGAAATTATTGACCTATTGCGATATTAATGTGTCACTTAATTTTGCAAACATCACGCTGGCTATGCAAACATCACAACTATTTGGCATTAAACTATTAGTAATTAGTTTTGTTTTTTTTGTCATTTTGATTGTTGATGCGGTAATGATTTGCCAATTATTGAACAGCCAAAACTCAGTGACTGTTATCCAAGTTCAGTTATGGGGAAGTTGCCTTGTTGCTGGCGGTATTGTTGGTGGGCTCTCTCTTTTACAACTGCAAAAAATTAGTGTGATGCGTGTTTCTAGCTATTTAATTATGGCCTTGATTTTTATAGCCTTACCCTTTGTGTTTGCAACAAGCCCTTATTCTTTAACAAGTTTTTTTAATTTCTTTTAAATCCAAACGTTAGCAACTTTTTGCATTTCTGTCATTTCTGATACTTTTTTATTTACTACACTTATCTAAATACGCTTTTATTAAAGGTTAAGATAAGGTTCGTTTTTATGATTATAAGGTGCACCACGAAGCTCGTATTTACCGCGATTCTTGTATTGTGTCTAAGTACAAATGTGTTTGCTGCATCAATCAAAACAAATCTTTGGCTGACAATTGCAAATAATCAGCAATTACCCTATCAACAACACCCACTCATAGAAGAAAAATTAAAATGGTACTTAAGCCAGTCATTTTATGCAGATGATATATCGCTCAGAGCTAAGCCTTATTTTCATTACATTGTTACAGAACTGAAAAAACGGAAAATGCCCCTTGAACTTGCATTATTGCCAATTGTGGAAAGCCAATACAAAATGACCACATCGCATCGCGGTGCGGCAGGCATATGGCAATTAATGCCTGTTGTGGCAGCGCATTATAATGTGCCAATAAACGACCATTATGATGGGCGCTATGACTTAGTACTATCAACTCAGGCCGCATTAAACTATTTACAGCATCTATACGTCACCTTTAATCAAGACTGGTTGTTAGCATTGGCTGCTTACAATGCCGGTGAAGGAAAAATCAAACAAGCCATAGCTCAGAATAAACGCAACAAACAACCTATCAGTTTTTGGCATTTAACATTACCGAAAGAAACCAAAGAATATGTGCCTAAACTATTAGCCTTAGACAAACTGGTTAAAACGCGACCGCGATTTTTTACAGCAATTGAAAACAAAGCAGTGACCCGCGTTGTTGATATAGAACAGCCTTTCTCGATTTTAGTAATTGCGGAGTTACTGAAAATCCCAAATACTGAAATTCTGAAGTTTAATCACGCCTACATTGCTGATAAAAGTGCACCTACAGGACCGTATCATCTGTTGTTACCTAATAAACTTGCCACCACCTTAGAACAAGTCTTAATATTCAGCAGCATGGGTGCCAAAGGTTATAAAGTGAAAAAGGGTGACTCACTTTATCGTTTAGCTAAATTAAGTAATACATCGATTGCAAAACTGAAATCGTTAAATCGACTTTCAAATGATACTTTACTCATTGGCCAAGAGATAATATTACCTGCAAGCAGTAAAAGCATGCCCACGCTGGTAAGGGAGTATGCAATAAGCCGTTACATTAAACGCGTTAAGCCCGAGCTTGAAACACTTGAGTTAACCTACACAGTTAAACCAAGTGATTCCCTTTGGCATGTTGCCACCCTTTTTGATGTTACTGTAAAGCAAGTACGTAGTTGGAATAACCTTAATCACACGAGTATTATTAAGCCCGGCCAAACACTGAACATTAAAATAACCCAATCCAAAAAAGCACATGGCCAAAGCGAGGTTGTGACGGATATCGCCCAGCAAATTCCCTATTTTTCGTTAACCAATACTGCTTCTTTAAACAATTGATTTTCGCGTCTTAAATCGATTTCAGATATACTGCAAAAAATTGTTAATGTTAGGATTGTTATGCAAATCGCAAAAGATACCGTTGTAGAATTCCACTACACCGTTTTTGAAGGTGAAAACCAGTTAGAATCAAGCAAAGATGGTGCGCCATTAGCCTACCTTCACGGCCATGAGAGTATGTTACCAGGTCTAGAAAAAGCGCTAGATAATAAGTCAGCTGACGATAGTTTTAGTGTAGAACTTGAAGCGAAAGATGCATATGGTCCGCGTCATGATAATGCGGTGCAACGTATTCCTCTTAAGCACTTACAAGGTGCAAAAGTGTGGAAGCCTGGCATGACAGCATTAGTGCACACCGACCAAGGTCAACGCCAAGTTACTATTATTAAAGTAGGCCGCTTCAATGCCGATTGCGATTTGAACCACCCTTTTGCCGGTAAAGACTTGAAATTTGATGTTGAAGTTGTGTCAGTTCGTGCTGCAACAAGCGAAGAATTATCTCACGGTCACGTGCACGGCGCTGGCGGTTGTGGTCACTAATCAATGAGTAAAGTTGCAATCGTAACAGGCGGGAGCAAAGGCATTGGCGAAGCGACTGTAGCGCGTCTATTAGCTGATGGGTGTCTTGTTTATAACTTGGATATTACCCCTTCAGAGACAGGTCAACATGTTCACTGTGATGTAAGCGATGTCGATGCTGTTGCCAATGCAGTAACCACTATTGGTCAGAAACACGGTCAAATTGATATCCTTGTTTCGAATGCTGGACGCCATCTTTCTGCGAATATCGAAAATACCACAGAACAAATGTTTGATGAGCTGTTTGCGCTTAACGTAAAAGGCGCATATAGCCTTATCAAACATGCATTGCCGTTTATGAAAATGCACGGTGGTGCAATTGTACTTGTCGCGTCTGATCAAGCATTAATAGGTAAGAAAAATTCCTTTGCATATAACTTGTCAAAGGCATCGCTCGCCTCAATAGCGCGCACTACGGCACTCGATTATGCTGCACACAACATCCGTGCAAACGCAGTGTGTCCTGGTACCATTGAAACACCTCTTTATCATTATGCAATAGACAACTATTGCGAAAAAAGCGGCGCCGATAAAGCTGAAATTCACGCTGAAGAAGAAGCTTTACAACCATTGAATCGCTTAGGAAAAGCAACAGAGGTTGCTGACTTCATCGGCTTTTTGGTCAGTGATAAAGCCAGCTTTATTACCGGAAGTTTACAGGTTATTGACGGTGGCTACACAGCACAATAGCACGATTTACGACCCGCACCTTCATCTATTTTATTTAGATGAAGGTGATTACTTTTGGCTCAAAAATGCCCTTCCCCCATGGCCGAAAATCGCCATGCTGCAAAAAAGCTTTTCAGAAGAAGAGCTAGACTTAAATAATGAGTTTGTTCTCTCTCAGTTTACACATATTGAAGCTGGGTTTAATAACCAACAAGCAGAAAAAGAAATCGCCTTTCTTGAGCGTAAGATTGGTAAAAAGCACAGTGCAATAGGCTATTACCAGATTGACGTTGAGCCCTCTTTATTCAAGCAACAAATAAATACGTTATTGAGTTATTCAACATTTGTGGGCATTCGCGATATTACGGAAGGAAGTGATGCCGCTCGATTACATTCTGAAAATGTAAATCAAAATTTTGCCTTTTTAGCTCATAATAAACTGATTTTTGAAGCCCAATTTGAAATAAGTGAACTACAACATACAACACGTATATATGAACTTGCTAAAGCACAGCCTAATCTAGACATTGTGCTTAATCACGCAGGACTTGTCACTCCATACAATTATTCAAATTGGTTACGAGCGTTAAAGCAGCTTTCGCAATTACCGAATGTTTATATCAAGTATTCTGGCTTTGAGATGCAAGAAATCAATCTCAGTGACACCTTCCGCAATAAGGTATTTGACGCTATATTTGCTAACTTTTCGCAAGAACGTATCTTATTTGGCAGTAATTTCCCTGTCTGTTTAATGGCATCGAGTTATCTCGCACTTTGGCAACACTATAGAGCCCTTTGTCAAAACGACTCTATTTGGCAAAAGCTTGCATGTGATAATGCAAAAGCACTCTATTCAAACTAACCATTACTTTTTATTTTACTAGTTGCACTGCTTGCTGCACTTGATACCAAGCGTAATCATGAAGTTTCCAGTGACCAGGTGACCAGCCATTTAAAAATCGGGCAAAGTCAGCCCACGCTATTGGGTAAAGTGCTAGCCACTGGTTAATCACTTCCTCAGCTAAGTTGATAGAATACCTTTCACAGTTACTTAAAAATGCAGCCTCATAATGTGCAAGTAATTCTTTTTCATAAGCGAAACACTGATCACTCGTGAACGCACTACTGATAAGTAACATCACATCTACGATACCTACTCCACGACCAACATATTGAAAATCATAACCTGCAATATCAGTAGCGGATTGCATAAAGTTAGCAAGCTTAGCATCGCCATGAATCAGGGTCTGAAACACACAATCTTGTAACTTACAATCAAGTGCTCTTGCGTGTTTTTTCAATTCAGTATGCGACATCGCTGTAAGCTCATCCGGTCGCGTTGCAAGATGCCAATAGCTGCCTTGAGGCCATAATCCTTCACAAGCGGTATTTAAATGCTGAGCATGAAAATCTGCCAACCATACCAATATTTTTTTCACCGTAACAATATCAGGTTCAACAATATCGTAATATCCCGCAGCAGCTAAATCCTCCAATAACAAATATTGTGTGTTTTCACCTTCAATAAATCCCAAGTAAGCTGGTGTCTTTGCGTTAGCTTTTTTAGCGAATTCGCGATAAAACGCCTGCTCCACGCGATATGATTGAAGCTTGCGTGCTGATGCGAAATGACTGCTCCAACCTTTAGGGTGATTGATGTGGTTAGGTTCACAAATTGATTTAACAACGACCGGCTTGTAGCAACCGTTAAACTCAATACGATGTAAACTACCAAAGCCACTCCAAACGGTTTTAAACGTGTCTACATTTGCAATCGTTCTTTTACCCAAAATATCGCAGATTTTCTTTTGTATTGGCTGGTTTAGCATGTTTAACCTAATAGAATTTTATCTTAACTAGCTTACCATATTCACTTTCAGAGCAAAAAAAAGAGCAGTCACTGACTGCTCTTAGATTAAACAAATAACCATTAGAAGTTCTGTTTTGTTGCTTTGTAGCTTAATGTAACATCATAATAGAAAAATGTTCCCTTTAAGCCAATATGCCAATCTCCTGCTTCAGGTTTTTCTATCATACAACTTTCGTTACTACCCCATATATAAGGTCGACAATCATAATTTCGTTTCGTTGGTTTCTTATCATGTCTTACGTATAAGTCTGCTTCTCCGTAACCTTCGATAGACACCTCTAAAGTATCAAAACCTTCTGGAAGCTCGATCATTTGTCTATTCCACCAGAACCAACCTGATAAGTTTTCAAACTTGCCTTCAATGATTGTTGGTTCAGGGCGTGTATCAAAATCAATTACAATTGGGTCATGATCTGATGCACGATAAGGCGTATCAGCATACAAACTGGTTAAGTGCTTTTCAGACTTGTATTCCATATTGTAATCAAGTGATACAGGTTCATCGGCATTGATATGCCAATCCTGAATTCCTACAACCTTGTCATACATACTGCTTGAAGCAAATGCATGATCTAAACTACCAATGCGACCTTGATATACATATGAATAATCACGTGTATGGCCAAAGCGTTGCTTCTTAATGTTTACAAAACCATTATTAACAAATGCGTAGATTGGATCTTCTTCGCCATAGGCATTCATATCACCAAGAATAACCATATCTTCATCGGCTACTGTGGTTGGGTTCGTAGCTAACCATTCATTCAGTTTATTTACTGCATTAACACGCGTTTGGTTCCAACAGCCTTGACCATCTTTTTGGTCTGCATCTAGCCCTTCAGCACTTCGACAGCTACCCTTTGAGCGTAAGTGAGTAATAACTACCGAGAACGTTTCTTTGGTTAGCTTATCAGTGAACGTTTGCATTACAGGTGGACGGTTACCATAGTCAAACGGTTCAGCTTCTGTAAACGCCGCTGTACCAACTTCTTCAACCTTATTACTGCGATAAATAATCGCTGACATAATTGCATCGCCACCAACTTGTTCAGTAGCCAAATTTACAAACGCATAGGTATCATTTGCTTGAGCTGCATTCAGTGATGCCACTAAATCCGCAATTGCACTCAACTCAGAAAAACCATCGTTTTCCATTTCAAGTAAACCAATTACATCTGCATCTAGCGCAAGAATCGCGTTTACTGTTTTGGCCTTTTGACGCTCAAACTCTTCTGCAGTGTCAGCGCCGCGCGGTGTAGGGAATCCAGCGCCTTGACCATCACCATTAAAGTAATTTAAGACGTTAAAGCTTGCGATACGCACATAACTGTTTTCAACACTTTCTGGTGCTTCTGTACGCAGATTTTCTTGTATAAAGTTTGGTGTTGTCGTTGGGTGAATGCGGAATTGGCTATAGCCATAGCCCATTACACCAGTCAGGCCTGTTACCTTATCACCAAGACGAAGCGTGTTGTATGCGTCAAGCTCTGGCGTTGGATATGGAATTACTTCTGGATTTTGAGCACTTGAGCCATCATCAAGAGTAATTGATTTAAGTTTGTTTTTTGCTTCAACTGCGTTTGCAGCATCGCCAGGCAATGCAACTTGCGTGCTTTGGAATAAACGCTCTGTGCCAAGCTTTAATTCGCCATAACGTGATAGACCGTAAGTGTCATTCACAACTAATTCATTTGTTACGCTTACAAGCATACCTTCATACGCTTCTAAGCCATTCTCTGCAGGAAGAGAAACCTCAACAGGTGCAAAGCTTTCAGTACCACACACTTTAAGATCATTGACATAATTAAGCTGGGTCTGACCGTATTTTTCTTCTACTTTCGCACGTAATTTAACAACATCGCCTTCAGTTACGGTTTGTTTATTGTAATAAACAAAAATACCTTCTGAAGTCATAACATCATTGTCTTGATCAAATGACTCTTCTTGTATAAAGAAACCTTTTAACTGGCTGTCACCCTGTAATGATGATGTTACAACAGCTTGTACTTCAACCGTTTCGCCATTCAGTGGACTCGCATCTCCAGTACCTTGAATAGCACTGATAAGTGTTGCATCACCACCACATTCAACAGGATCTGGCTGTTCTGTTTGCTGGTTGTGACTACCTACATTTGAAAAATCATCTTTTGGCAATGCCATCCACTCAAGTTCACCATCAAACTCAGCAAATGCATCAGTACGACCTGATTTAACTGATTCTAAACGAACCAAAGATCGATCTTGTGTACGCACATCACCACTCACCCAAGCTGAACCTGGATCAACGCCGATTTGCCCTAAGCTATCTACAACAATATCACTGTTTGTTAATGTGACCGCATCGTCACCATTAAACCAACTACCATCCGTATCAAACTGTGCTTTTGATTTTAACTCTTCTGCTGAACGCGAGTGTGCTACAACATAAGTGGTATTAGGTGCTAGTTCACCAGAGAGCGTAATTGTACGACCAATTTCCGTTTTACCATTAAAGTAAAAGTTAAGTGCGTAAGTTGATAAATCAACAGCTGTATCACCCGTGTTATAAATCTCAACGGCTTTGTTGTAGCTACCGCCTTCAACATACTCTGAAATAATCACGCTTGCATTTGCACTTGCTGTCGCTAGAGCTATCGCACTCGCCAAAAGTGTTTTTCTCAACATTTTCTTGTTCCCGATTTTGAATTACCCGACTAAGGAGCATCGTATGCTAGGCATATAAAGTGACAAATCAATTACAAATTAGCCTTTATTTACAGTGATTTACGATTTATTTAACATTTTTGAAACATTTGAAATTAGAAGGACGAATGTCCGGTGTTTTTGCTACTTTTAGGAATATATTGGCTAAAATTGATTTCATTTTGGAATTAGTTGAGCAGGTTTTTAATTACTTTCGGACATATGACCTTGTTACAGTCATGTTCGCAATCCGTAGCATTCAAAACGAAAATAACGGCGTTATTTGGTGTTGCAAAAACACGTTCACGCTCGCTTTTGGGTTTACATAACCATTACTGCACAATAAAAGAAACGAATGATGTATAAAAATAACTAACGATGCGAATAAGAAACCTGCTCTCACAATGAAAATGAGGCGTAAAATGATAAGTTCGGACATAAAAAACACCTGAGAATAAATTCAAGCGTTTTCTTTAAATCTAGAATGGTAGAGAAGGAGAGATAAACTTAAATACATCCCTGTATTTAAACGCTTCGTGGCGCCTTCGCGGTTCAAATTATTCCCGATAATCTGTCGAACCAGAATTGAGAGTCTCACTCTCCTTACAAAATGCGGGCATAAAAAAACGCCTGAGCATAAACTCAAGCGTTTTCTTTAAATCTAGAATGGCGGAGAGAGAGGGATTCGAACCCTCGATAGGGGTTAACCTATACACGAGTTCCAGTCGTGCGCCTTCAGCCACTCAGCCATCTCTCCGCATACATTACACTTGGTAATGTGGGGCGTATCTTATGCAATGCCTTGATTGTAAGCAAGTACTTTTTAGAGCCCTCTAATTGAGCGCCTAAAATTCACCCAGATTTAAGTGTTGTTCGCTGTTGTCAACTTTAATGATGCTGAAAAATCAAGCATACGGTTAAGCGAACGTAATGCGCCTTCGCGTAATTCCATATCAACAAATACTTCTTTGCCACTTGCATCAAGTAGGGCTTCTTCAATTGCTTTAAGGCCATTCATTGCCATCCAAGGGCAGTGCGCACAGCTTCGGCAAGTAGCGCCTTCACCTTGTGTTGGAGCTTCAAAGAATTCTTTTTCAGGACAAAGCTGCTGCATTTTGTAGAAAATACCGCGATCGGTTGCAACGATAAACTTCTGGTTGTCCATCTCTTGCGCTGCTTTAATAAGCTGGCTAGTTGACCCCACTGCATCAGCAAGGTCAACAATTTCTGCTGGTGACTCTGGATGCACAAGCACTGCCGCATCTGGATGCAGCGCTTTCATATCTTTCAGTGCTTTGGTTTTAAACTCATCATGTACGATACAAGCGCCATTCCACATGATCATATCTGCGCCAGTTTGCTTTTGAATATACGAACCTAAGTGCTTATCTGGGCCCCAAATGATCTTGTCGCCCTGCTCATCAAGGTGTTCGACAATTTCAAGTGCACAGCTTGAGGTAACAATCCAATCTGCGCGGGCTTTAACTGCCGTTGAAGTATTAGCATAAACGACCACTTTACGATCTGGATGTTGATCACAAAACGCAGAAAATTCATCAATCGGGCAGCCCACATCCAATGAACAAGTCGCTTCAAGGGTTGGCATAACCACCGTTTTCTCAGGCGTTAAGATTTTAGCCGTCTCACCCATAAAGCGCACACCTGCAACCACGATAGTTTTTGCTGGGTGTTTACTACCAAAACGAGCCATTTCTAACGAGTCTGCAACACAACCGCCTGTTTCTTCAGCCAGAGCTTGAATTTCAGGATCGGTATAATAATGTGCAACTAATACTGCATCTTTTTCTTTTAAAAGTGATTTAATACGTTCTTTATAAGCCAACTTTTCATCATCTGACAAAGGGGCTGGCTTGGGAGGAAATATATAATCCTCAGGCATAATTTGTTCTGCTAAGCTCATTTCTCTCGACCGTGAAATGCTATGGGAAATTGCCGCGCATTATACTGAAAATGGCAGATGAATGACAGTTTTGTGATTGATTTTTAACGCTATGAAAAAGAGATAAAAAGAGGTGTTTATGAATGGTGGGTCATGATGGACTCGAACCATCGACCAATGGATTAAAAGTCCACTGCTCTACCAACTGAGCTAATGACCCGCTCTTAGTGTAAGTGCCATTAATACGTCCTGTAGGGATATTCCGGCTCGTCGTCCTGACTCGCGTTTAACTAACTGCGAAACTTCGTTTCGGTTTAGTTTCACCCAACTGAGCTAATGACCCGCTCATAGATGCAAAAAGCATAAGAAAGAAGGTTCTTTGAATGGTGGGTCATGATGGACTCGAACCATCGACCAATGGATTAAAAGTCCACTGCTCTACCAACTGAGCTAATGACCCGCTCAAAGAGAAGGCTTAGAAGTGGTGGGTCATGATGGACTCGAACCATCGACCAATGGATTAAAAGTCCACTGCTCTACCAACTGAGCTAATGACCCGCTCTAAGCAAGTGCATTTCGAATGGTGGGTCATGATGGACTCGAACCATCGACCAATGGATTAAAAGTCCACTGCTCTACCAACTGAGCTAATGACCCGCTCAATTCCCATAGGGAAGTACTCGAAGTGCAAAAATCTGAATGGTGGGTCATGATGGACTCGAACCATCGACCAATGGATTAAAAGTCCACTGCTCTACCAACTGAGCTAATGACCCAATCAGATTTTTAACGCAGCGTTTTTGTCTTTCGTAACAAGCGGCTGCGGGCGCTTATAATACTTATTTAAAAAATGAGTGCAACCTAAAATTACGGTTTTTTTAAGTTTTATGACTCAGTTGGCTAATTTTATACCAACATTTAAAGATTAGCCTAAAAAGTGATTATCTTTTCACTTTTCGTTTACAAAAATCGAAACTAGCGAGTCCTAATTAAGGCTCGCTAATTTTTCAACCGCTAATTTCGCTGGGGTTGAATCTGGGTATTGTGCAACCAAATCATTTAAGATTTTTTTCGCACGAGTAGTTTCACCTTCTTTTATATACGCATTTGCAAGTTTCAACATTGCATCTGAACGTTTATTAGAGTCTGGAAAACCATTCACTAAGCTTTCAAAATGACCAAGCGCCCCTTTGCTATCATTCTTAATAGTGAGTAATTGGCCAAGCCAATAATGCGCGTTCGGTACGTATACTGATTCAGGGTAATTTTCTAAAAATGCCTTGAACTCAGGAATTGCGTCATCGTAGCGCTTGTCTTGCATAATTAACTGTACAGCACGATCATACGCATCGTTCTCGTTGAGGCTGCTACTCATTGTGCCTGAAGCACCATCAGAAACAACGTCATTAACAGGTGTAGTAGCTGCAAGGCTGCTTGAAACACGTGTTTCGATTTCTTGGTACAACTCACGCTGGCGTTGCAGCACTTTCTCTAGTTGATATCCCTGCTCTTCAGTGATACCTCGTAACTGACTCACTTCATCTTGCAAAGATTCTAACTGCTGTTGCAATTGTAAAAACTGCATATTTCGATTTGCAACCATACGTTCTAAGGTTTGCAGACGTGTTTCAAATGCCGTTGAAGACATACTTGAACTTGCACCAACCTCAGAAACAGGAGCGGGAGCAGCCAGTAACTGACTGCTCCCGCTAAGAAACATGGCTGCCAAAATAACTTTCGGCTTAATCATATTATCTTCTATATTAGTATACTAAAACTGCGCGACGGTTTTTCGCGAAAGCTTCTTCAGTACGCGTTTTAACCATTGGCTTTTCTTCACCGTAGCTAACCACTGAAATTTGGCTTTCTGCTACGCCTAAGCTCTGTAGGTATTTAGATACAGCTTCACCACGGCGCTCACCTAGTGCAATGTTGTACTCAGGTGTACCGCGCTCATCAGCATGACCTTCAACCAATACTTTAACGCTTGGATTTTTAACTAGGAAATCAGCATGTGCTTGAAGCAGCTCAACATAGTCGCTACGTACTGTTGATTTATCAAAGTCGAAGTAAATGATTTGCTCTTGACGAAGCGCTTCATATTTTTCAGCTAGAATTTCTTCTGGTGTTTTTTCTTTAACAACAGTTTCAACTTGTACTGTTTCTTCTTGACCTTGGTTGCTTTGATTCGCAGATGTATCTTCTTCAACTGTTGAAGAAGAGCTACAAGCAGCTAACGTCATTACAGGCACTGCAATGAGTAGGCTTTTTAGTAGTTTGTTAAGTTGCATCGAGTTGATTCCTTTTTTAAAAGTCTAACCTGTAATCTTTACAAAAATGGCGACCACGCAGGCGCCTTAACCTCGCCATCCGCGACTGGAAGGCGAGCTTTAAACCGTCCATCCATTGAAACCAATGCGAGGACCTGTTTATTATTATGTAACGTACTATAGATGATCATTGAGCCATTTGGCGCAATGCTTGGTGATTCGTCCAAACGAGTACGCGTTAGCACGCTAAAGTCACCTGATTTTAAATCTTTTTTAGCAATATGGTATCGACCTAATGTGCGATTTACCATGACTAAATTATTACCATCAGGTGTGATTGAACCCGCAAGATTCATATCACCATCAAAAGTAAGTCTTCTTTTCTTACCAGTTGCTAAATTTACGCTATAAATCTGAGCATTACCAGCCCTTTCCGACGTAAAAATAATTTCTTTACCATTTGGGTGCCAGCTCGGCTCAGTATCGATACTACGGTGTCTGGTAATACGACGTGGTTTCTTCGTTTTTAGATCTAAAACATAGATTTCTGTCGCACCGTTTTTATCTTTTGATAACACCATGGCTAGCTTGCTGCCATCAGGTGAAAACCTTGGCGCACCATTAATACCCTTGTAGGTTGTTAAACGCTCACGCTTACCGGTGTAAATATCTTGAATATAAATTTGGCTTTGACGATTTTCGAAAGTTACATAAGCCAACTTTGTACCGTCTGGTGACCAGGTTGGTGACATAAGCGGTTCTTTTGAACGTAATAATGTTTGTTCGTTATAGCCGTCATAATCCGCAATCACTAGCTGATAAGGACGGTCTTCATTTTCACGAACAATTACGTACGCAATTTTTGTTAAAAATGCGCCACGTTCACCTGTTAACGCTTCGTATACCACATCACTAATTCGGTGACCATAACGACGAAAACTATCACTGCCAATCACCGTTTGACGTGCGTCTAAAATATGATCTTCAGAACTTACTAATCGACCTTGGCTTAAAATTTTTGTATCGCCACCCGTGATTTGGCCTCTGATAACATCAATTAGTTGATAGCTTACTAAATAGCGGGCGCCCATCTGTTCTGTAATGGTCCCCACTAAAATTGCTTCAACACCTTCAGACACCCATGCACTGTAATCAACTTCGGTATCATTACTTGGTAATTGAGGCATGCTGCTAGCCGCAACAGGATTAAAACGACCACTGCGTTTTAAATCGGCTGCAATTACATTTGTGATCTCTGTTGGTGCTTCACCCGTGCCGTTGTATTTAAATGGTACAATTCCTATTGGGCGTGCAGAGTCGACACCTTCGGTAATTACAATTTCAAGAGCGGCGTTAGCAGCTGTACTTATTAAAAGTACAACTAGCAAAGCCCATTTTTGTAATGCGCTAATCATGTTACCCCTTAAATATCAGGTTGAATGGTTAAGTTAATATTTTTAAGCTTATCAAACACAGCTTTATCTTTGGATACTGGCAATGTATCTGCACGACGCACAGCGCGAATAGCCGCGTCACACACTTGTCTATCACCGTTAAGTGCTTCAACTTGTGTTACAAATCCATTAAACGCTAGTCGTAAATTAAGTCGGCATTGTTTGCCTTTCATACTGTCTTCCAACAATAAATTTTGCTGAATTTTCGCAATAATTAGCGCAGTATATTTTTCAACTTCAGATAGCACTTGAGCTTGTTTTGCACGACTTCGTGCTGCGGCCTCCGCAGCCAATTGTTCTTGCATTAGCTTTTCAGCAAGGGCTTTTTGTCTTGCAGCTTCAGCATCGGCTTTACGTTTAGCTTCCGCTTTTTTCAAACGCTCCTCTTCGGCCTTTCGCTTTTTCGCTAATTCTTCCGCTTTTTTCTTTGCTTCAGCCGCTTTTTTCTGCTCGGCTTGTTGCTTCTTTTTAGCTTCGCGAGCAGCTGCTTCTGCTTTTTTCTTTTCTTTCTCTTTGCGAATACGCTCTCTTTCTAGTTTCGCTATGCGTCTCGCTTCTTCTTCGCGTTTCTTTTTCGCATTTGCTGCACGGCGCTCTAAATCACGAATACGTTTTGCCTCAGCTGCTTTCTTATCTGCTTCTTGTTTTTTCAGTTCCTTAATGCGTTTTTCTACAGCTTTACTTTCAACCGAAACCGCTTCAACTGATTTTTGCTCAGCTTTTGTTGGTGCATTAAGAATCACTTCCATCACTTGAGGTTTGGATGGTTTGAAAAAGCCGCCGACAACAAATGCCACAATGATAGCTAAGTGCAGCGCCGCAGATTTGATAAGAGCCGAATTAAAATCGTTCTTCATAATTACTGCTCAAACGACTCCGTCATCAGGCCTACAGACGGTACGCCTGCTTTTTTAAGAAATCCCATAAGGCTCAATACTTCTTGGTAACTAACCTTACCATCCCCTTTCAACAGCACGGGTGTTTTTGGGTCTTTGTCTAAAGCCAGTTTAATTTGCGCAGCAATGTCGATTGCTTCCATTGATTTTTCAGGATCGATACCAATGCTCACATAATAATTGCCGTCAGCATCAATAGAGACAACAATTGGTGGCGTCTCTGTTGCTTCTACCAATTCCGACTCTTCCATCTTTGGTAAATCGACTTGAACGCCTTGGGTGATCACGGCTGCTGTAGCCATAAAGATAATTAGAAGCACCAGCATCACATCAATGTAGGGCACTACATTAATTTCAGCGACCGGACGACGCTTTTTTCGTTGATACATTATTTTGCGTCCACATTAGCCACAGCTTGGCGATGAAGAATATTAGAAAACTCTTCCATAAAATTACCGTAAGAAGATTCTACTTTTTCTACCGTGTGTGAAAAACGGTTATATGCAATCACAGCTGGAATCGCTGCGAATAGGCCCATTGCGGTTGCAATAAGTGCTTCAGCAATACCAGGGGCGACCATCTGTAATGTTGCTTGTTTAACTGAACCAAGTGCAATGAACGCCGTCATAATACCCCATACTGTTCCAAATAAACCAATATATGGGCTAATTGATCCGACAGTTGCTAAAAAGGATAAACTCGACTCCAATTTTTCAATTTCGCGTGACAGTGTTACACGCATTGCACGGTGAGTACCGTCTAAAATAGAACCCGGTGATGCGTGGTTATTTTTAGCTAGGCGTGCATATTCTTTGAAACCAGCTGTAAACATAGCATCTAGCCCATCTAATTCATTGCGAGCAGATAATTCTGCATACAGTTTGCTTAAATCAACACCTGACCAAAATTTATCTTCAAATTTCTTCGCATTCATTTTGGCAGCTGTAAGCGCTTTACGGCGTTGCATGATCATAGCCCATGAAAATACCGACATTAATACTAACGTCAGCATCACCAGTTGCACCACAAAACTAGCTTTTAGTATTAAGTCAAAAATTGAAATTTCGGTGGCCACTGCTCACTCCTGAAATAGTTGATAGTCAAGGGTTAGTTCGCTTGATGTAATGAAAGTTCCCTTACAGCATTAGATTTAGTTTAACCATACTAATAGCCGCATACAATGGCTATGCGTGAAGAATTACATTAACTGAACAAAAAAAGTGCAACGCAGATGTTAACCTCACAAAGATGCCCATTTATGCGATAAAAAACATAGATAAAACAGGCTTTATTCATACTTTGTGAATAAATACGCAAAATTACAAAGAAAACCCATTTGAAAACAAATAAACTTATCGTGCAATTATTAAGCTTTTATATTTTTTCCATTAAAAACATAATTATAAAGAACTAAAAAGAGAAAAAGAGTGATAATGGCAACAACAATAAACCAATTAGCATTAGTTTTTTTTATGTGAAAAAATAATTTTTCTAGTTTGAGTGTATTGTCATATCTGCGTAATATACACCCTGTAAACACGAGGACACACACCACACTGGTGTTAACCCTAGTTTCATATACACAGTGATTGCTGATTTGTCATTGTGTAGCATTGTTAAAATGCGTTCCCTGGATTACTTCCTTCAACTTGTTGTTTGCCCGCTCCCTAGCGGGCTTTTTTTTGCCTAAAATTCAAGATTTCAAACAAAAGTCCAAGAAATAATAAAAAAGGTCGCAAAGCGACCTTAAACAACAATTAGTAAACGAAGTAAGCAACAATTAAGTTTTTTAGCTTATTCCCAGAGCCCTTTGGCATATAAATACCCAATCGAGATCAAAACAAATAACGCTTCTACTCTTTTATAGGGAACCCAAAGTGCTTGTAAGCAAACTCTTGAGCTATGCGTCCGCGCGGGGTGCGCTGAATAAATCCCTGTTGTATTAAATAAGGCTCAATCACATCTTCAATGGTTTCGCGCTCTTCACCGATTGCCGCTGCAATATTATCAAGGCCAACTGGGCCACCCATAAATTTTTCAATAAGACAAAGTAAATATTTTCTATCCATATAATCAAAGCCGCTTTTGTCCACATCGACCATGTCGAGTGCACTGCCAGCAACAGCGGCAGTGACCACACCATCGGCTTTCACTTCTGCATAATCACGAACACGGCGTAATAATCGGTTAGCAATTCGCGGCGTGCCACGGGCTCGACGTGCAACTTCAATGGCACCTTCTTCATCCATTTCAAGCGATAAAAAATCTGCCGAGCGCATTACAATGTTAGATAGGTCTTCAACTGAATAAAATTCTAAGCGTTGAACTATTCCGAATCGATCACGAAGTGGTGAAGTAAGTGATCCCGCACGAGTCGTTGCGCCAACCAAAGTAAATGGGGGTAAATCTAACTTTATCGAACGCGCTGCAGGCCCTTCACCTATCATGATATCCAGTTGATAATCCTCCATTGCAGGATAGAGGATTTCTTCCACATGAGGACTTAAACGATGGATTTCATCAATAAAAAGTACATCGTTTTCTTCTAAATTGGTTAACATTGCAGCTAAATCACCTGCTTTTTCAAGCACCGGTCCAGATGTCGTTTTGATGTTGACATCAAGTTCGTTTGCTACAATATTTGCCAGCGTGGTTTTACCTAAACCAGGCGGCCCAAAAATAAGCAAATGGTCAAGCGCCTCTTCTCGCGAACGCGCCGCTTCAATAAAAATTTCCATTTGCTCTTTAACATGAGGCTGACCACGATAATCTGAAAGCAATTTAGGACGTATGGCTCTATCGATAACATCTTCATTGCCTTTCTTATCGGGTTCAATCAATCTATCCGCTTCAATCATCTTACATCATTGCCTTAAGTGCTTCTTTGATGAGCACTTCACTTGAATGCCCTTGGCCTTTAATTGCTTTTACGGCTTTTTCAGCTTGGTTCGCTTTATAACCAAGCGCCATTAAAGCAGCGATTGCATCATCCTGGGCATTGCCTTTCACTGTTGGATCTTCCTGCATTTCTAAAATGGCATCATCTGTATATGGTGTAAACAGATCCATTCCCCAGTCTTTTAAGCGATCTTTCATTTCAAGCACTAAACGCTCTGCCGTTTTTTTGCCAACGCCCGGTAATTTAACCAAGCTCGTTGCATCTTCATTGTGCACACACGCAACGAACTGCTCAGCCGACATACCCGAAAGAATTGCTAACCCTAATTTCGGTCCAACACCATTTGCTTTTAATAATTCACGAAACAACGCGCGTTCTGTTTTATTATTAAAGCCAAATAATAGCTGTGCGTCTTCTCGCACTACAAAGTGTGTATAAATAACTGCTTCTTCACCTTCTTTAGGTAATTTATAAAAGCATGTCATCGGCATATTCACTTCATAACCCACACCACTTACTTCAATTAGAATCTCTGGGGGTTGTTTTTCAACTAAGATACCGCGTAATCGCCCTATCATCGTCTTAATCGTCCTCTCACTGTTTTACTTGCTTGACCTGACAGTTTTATTAAATGTTGTTGGGAATGCCCATGACAAATGGCAATTGCCAAGGCATCAGCCGCATCTGCTTGTGGTGTGCCTGGTAATTTTAGAAAATTCTTCACCATATGCTGTACTTGTGACTTATCCGCGCCACCTGTGCCCACAACAGCTTGTTTTACTTGTCGCGCAGAATATTCAAATACATCTAACGATTGTAATGAGGCTGCAACCATAGCTGCACCACGTGCTTGACCAAGTTTAAGCGCTGAATCCGGGTTTCTCGCCATAAAGACTTGTTCTATGGCAAAGCTATCAGGTTGATATTGCTCAATTAGCTGAGTTACACCTTGGAAGATAATTTTTAGGCGTTCAGCCATAGGTTTTTCGCCCATTTTGATACAGCCGCTGCCTAAATACTCAAACTTCATACCTTGTTGTTTGATTAAGCCATACCCCGTAAAACGGGACCCGGGGTCGATGCCAAGTATAATTGCCAATGCGCACCTGCAAGGTTCTTTTTATAATTGTCATATAATGACCAATAACTGTATGGATTACCAGTGCTAAATGGTAAATTCCACTTATCTGTTCATTTAATGACTGATTGCAATGACTTGTTATAAGCTTTTCGCCAAAGCCATTCTACAGGCCCAACACTAAAAAGTTTTAAATAGATACCCGCTAAAGCCAGCTGAACTAACGAAAATGATATGCACAAATACAAATAATCAATGCGTGTTGCTTCATTGACAAAATCAATATTGCTGTATCTGAAAAAGATTGCAAACACTATGGATTGCAGCAGATAAAGAGAAAATGCCATGCGCCCTACGGGAGCAAACAAAGCTTTAAGAACTGACACTTTCTTAGCTAGTTTAATAATGATGTGGATATATAAAAGCGCACAAAATAATGCAGATAAAGTCGCTAGCGCCATATTAAGCTCTGCAAGCGCTGGCCAATTTACTCGAATGACTGCGTCAGCAGTTGAAATAACCAATGTGACCACGACCACACTCGTTAATTGAAATTGCGATAAGCCATTGGTGAAAAAGTCTGAGCGATACAAATACACACCGAATAACACAATCCCAGCAGTGACCCAAACGAAACAAACCAGGCTAAATACCAACATAATAACAGTAAAAATGATTTGTTGAATGAGTTGATTACCATATCCTGCTTGCCACTCGGCTAGTATTGCAAGATACTCTTCACTACCCCGATAGATTGGCTCACTTGGGATTAGTGAGAGTAGTATTAACACTACAAACCCAATTGCAAAATACGTTTTCGCTTTTTTTAGAATAATCGCCTGGTGATTGCCTAATTCTTTATAAACCAAAAAACCTGCTAAAGCGTAATTTATTAAAATGTCACCAGAAAAGATAAATACGCTGTGTGCAACACCAAAAATCAGTAGCCATTTCAAACGCGCATTAAGCAGGGGTAATGCATTATTTTGTCCGTGTTTATCGTACAAAATCGCAAGCCCCACACCAAATAACACACAAAACAAAGTGCGAAATCGTCCATCAATGAAAAAAGCATTAATTACTTCAATAACTAAGTCGCTCATTGGGGCTTCAATTAAGGGGCTGTATCCAATCTCAAATACTGCATGATAATAAATATTCATATATAGAATACCCAAAACCGATATTCCTCTCAAAAGATCAAGCACATCAAGACGTTGTGTCATAAAAATACATTCCGATAAATCTTAAATATTTTTGTAAGCAAACTATTTACATCACGATTGTATTTTATCGTAAATGATTAAGTGATAAGCGGCTTTAAAGGATGATAAATCAACAATTAGACTATAATTAGTTAATCGAAATTATAAATGCTGTTGTATGTCTAAAACACTAATACTATTTTGCTTCTCTATTTTTTCAGCACTTTCAAACCCGATAGAATTGAAGATTTCGACTCGCAATGAATCAAACATACGTTATTTCGAACAACTGCTAGAAAGATCTATCCATTCGATTGACCAGCAAGTAGACATTACTTACATCGGTGCACTTAACTATCAACGCCAAATAAGCTATTTCGAAGCCAATAAAGTTAATGTCATTTGGCGTATGCGCTCAAAGGAGCGCGACCAAAAATATCGTCGCATCGACGTTCCGTTAACACAAGGGAAGATCGCCCAACGATTGTTACTTGTTAATATTAACAATCAAAGCAAATTTAATAACGTAAAACATTTGCAAGATTTTATCGATTCAAAGAGCACCGGTGTATTTGGTGAAAACTGGTATGATGTTGATGTATGGCGCCACAATAAACTGCCCTACATCGAGCTCTCTGGCGATATGAGTAAAATATATCAGATGCTGCACCATGGTAATCGTGGGTTCGACTACTTTTCGCGAAGCATTATCGAGATAGAAAATGAATTACAGGCACATCCCTATTTAGCCATCGAACAAAATCTTATTTTTTCATTCGATACGGATATGTATTTTTACATTCAAAAAGACAATGATGCGCTTTATCAATTATTAACAAACGCACTTAAAAGCGCAGAAAAACAAGGCATTATAGAAGATTTACTGTTTGAGTTTTATGGTGACTTAGAAAATAAGTACGGATTGGCACAACGTACTCACATCCCTCTTTCCATACCAAATTAAAAAACAATAAAAAATTATGACACTTTTATGGCAGAAAATTAACTTCTTGCCTAGCCTTATTTACGAGATATAAATCGGAACAAATTATCTATTACTGAATAAGGAGTATTCATGTCTATCAAACGATCCTTCATTTCTTTATCTGTTCTAATTATTTTTGCAATGGCCATTATGGCCAGCTTAATTTGGTATTCCACAAATCAAATGGCCGAACTTGGTAGCAAACTTGCCCTCAGTAAGGAGCTTAGTAATAACATGTTAATGCTAAGACGACATGAAAAGGATTTTTTGTTAAGAAAAGACGAAAAATATATCGACAAATTTAATCAGCGTATTTCACTCATTAAACAAAACATCAATCAATTACGTAGCACACTGTCATCAATCCCAACCTTTGAAAACCAACTTGTCGACACCTACGCACTTATTGAACAATATGAAACTCAATTTTTAACGCTAGTATCTTTAGATAAACGCATTGGGTTGTCTAAAGATCAGGGATTGCGGCATGCATTTAACCAAGCCGAAATAAGGCTAAAAGAAGCAGTATTAAACACGGGCGATACGGCTGCAATCAGTTCAATGGTCAGACTGGTATTACTGGAAAATGATTTTCAATCATCACTCGATATTGCTGTAAAAAATCAAGCACAAGAAAAACTTAGCACAGTTAAAACCTATTTAACTAATCATACAACTGCATCAAGTGCCACTCTGACCAACTTCGAAAGTGCCGCAGCAAACCTTGCTGACGCATTAAAACAGCGCGGGTTGTCTGAGGATGAGGGGTTACGAGGTTCGCTGCGCAGCAGTATTCATCAAGTAGAGTCAACGTTAAACCAATTAACCACAGGCATCAATGGTGAGATATCAAACACCTTAACGGTAAGCAAAAAACAAGGTGCTTTTGTATCGGGTGCAATTACCGTTATCATTTCTTTGATTTTGTTGTGGCAAACATACCGCATTATCCATCGCTTACATAATGCCAATGAGAAAATGGCTGATATTAGCCATGGTAACGGTGATTTAACGCAACATATCGAACTAGATGGCAAAGATGAACTCTCAGATTTCACTGATAGTATTAATGAATTTATCGATACAACTGCGGATATTGTGCGAGAAATAAAACACAAAGGCGAAGCTGTAGAACAAGGCGCCCATCATTCTGCCGAATTGAGCTTACGCTCACAATCTGCCATTGAAGACCAAAAAAATAACACGCTAGCAGTAAAACAAGCCGTATCTGAACTTGTAAAAGCAGTTGAACTCATAGCACAAAGTAGCGTTGAAGTTGAAGCAAGTGTCGAACAAGCTGAACAAAATATGCGTGAAGGTACTGATGTTATGAGTCAAACGCATCAAAATATGGCAGTGCTAAAGTCACAAGTCGAGTCCACCAGCGGCATTATGAATGAATTAACCTTATCGAGCCGTGATATCGAAAGTGTCACCAGTGTTATAAGTGATATAACCGAACAAACTAATTTGCTCGCGCTTAATGCTGCAATTGAAGCTGCTAGAGCGGGTGAAACTGGTAGAGGTTTTGCTGTGGTTGCTGATGAAGTGCGAACCTTAGCGAAACGTACACAACAGTCAACGGTTGAAATTGGAAAAATGATAAAGACCTTGCAAGATCTCGTCATACGTTCCGAGCAAGCCATGGAAAAAAGCTTAAACCTAACCAGCGAAATGGATACCTCCCTTGATACAGCTCGATTAAGTATGGACCGCAATAAACAATCGCTCGATGCGATTCGTGATCGAGTCATTCAAATAGCAGGTGCAACGCAGGAACAAATGTACACCGTAAAAGAAGTTGAAAGTGCCACTGAAAATATTTCCGTTTCGGCAGAGCAACTTTTTATAGATTCCTGTGAAAACAGTGAAAATTGCCACGCTCTTGAAGTAGATGCGCAAAACATGAAACAGGATGTGGCGCGATTTACAGTCTAGTTTTCCTCGTTCCAAGCAAACAAAAAAGGCGCACGTTAACGTGCGCCTTTTTTATATTTGAATATCTTTACTCGTCAGCAGACTCAACCACAGATACACCTAGTTCAACCAGTGCATCAGGGTTTGCAACGCTTGGCGCATTTGTTAATAAACATGATGCCTGCGTTGTTTTCGGGAACGCAATGACATCACGGATATTTTCAGTGCCACATAACAACATTACTAAACGGTCTAAACCAAATGCTAAACCTGCATGTGGTGGTGTACCGTACTTAAGCGCATCAAGTAAGAAACCAAACTTATCTTCTTGTTCTTGTGCTTCAATGCCTAAAATACGGAATGCTGCTTGTTGCATTTCATTGTTATGAATACGAACAGAACCACCACCTACTTCGTAGCCATTAAGTACCATATCGTACGCATCAGAAATTGCCGCTGCCGGATTAGCTTCTAACTCCGCAGCTGAAATGTCTTTTGGTGCAGTGAATGGGTGGTGAACTGCGTGCAGTGTACCTTCGTCGTCTTCTTCAAACATTGGGAAATCAACAACCCAAAGTGGCGCCCACTTGTCTAAGTCTGTTATTTCTAGGTCTAAACCAATTTTCAGACGAAGTGCACCCATCGCTTCGTTTACAACGTTACGTTTATCAGCACCAAATAGAATGATGTCGCCCGTTTGCGCATTAGTACGCTCAAGTAATTGGTTAATCACGTCTTCAGTTAGGAATTTAGCAATGGGTGATTGCACACCTTCAACGCCCGCATCACGGTCGTTAACTTTCATCCACGCTAAACCTTTAGCACCGTAAATACCGATAAACTTAGTGTAATCATCAAGTTGCTTACGCGATAATGCTGCGCCACCTGGTACAGTTAGTACCGCAACGCGACCTTTTTCATCATTTGCAGGACCTGAGAATACTTTAAACTCAACGTCTTTAACTAAATCAGCAACGTCAACTAATTCCATTGGGTTACGTAAGTCAGGTTTATCAGAACCAAAACGACGCATCGCATCTGCATAAGACATCGTTGGGAAAGTACCTAAATCAACGTTTAATAGCTCTTTCCACATATCATGAATTAGCTTTTCTGTCATTGCACGCACTTCATCAGAGCTCATAAATGACGTTTCTAAATCGATTTGAGTGAATTCAGGTTGACGATCAGCACGTAAATCTTCATCACGGAAACACTTAACGATCTGATAATAACGGTCAAAACCCGACATCATTAACAACTGTTTGAACAGCTGCGGCGACTGAGGTAATGCGTAAAAACTACCATTGTGAACACGGCTTGGTACTAAATAATCACGTGCACCTTCAGGAGTTGCTTTAGTTAGTACTGGCGTTTCAATATCTAAGAAACCATTGTCGTCTAGGAAACGACGAACAAACGATGACGCTTTTGCACGTAACTTAATACGCTCACTCATTTCAACACGGCGAAGATCTAAATAACGATACTTCAAACGCATTTCTTCTGAGTTCTGCTGGTTAAAATCTAGTGGCAATGGCTCAGAGCGGTTAATAATCTCTAATCCTTTACCTAAAATTTCCACTTCACCCGTTGCCATATCTTTGTTGATTTGGCTTTCTGGGCGTGCACGCACAATACCCGTTACTTTCACGCAGAATTCATTACGTAATTGGTTTGCAGTGTCCATTAAGCCTTCAACTTCAGGATCAAATACCACTTGCACAACACCTTCACGGTCGCGTAAGTCGATAAAGATTAAGCCACCTAGGTCACGGCGTTTATTGATCCAACCACACAGTTCGACCGTTTGTTCTACGTTTGATTTATTTACTTGTCCGCAATATATAGAGCGCATATCTATCCTGTCCGTAAAAGACTTATCAAATATTCGAGCGCTAAAATGCCCTCGAAATAGTCATCACTAAAAAAATAAACGACAATTATACTTAAGCGCTTTAAAAATGCGAGTGTAGAGAGTAAATTCCGTGTTTGATATGCTATAAAAATTCACTCGCAATAAAGAAATGAAATGCTGTACTTAGGTTGCCCACAATGGTCCAGTAATCACTGGAAAGGACGTGTTTTTACAACACACTGTAAAAACAGTGACATGCTCGCGCAATACAGCCAAATTTTTAATACGGTTGAAGGCAATACCAGCTTTTATGCTGACCCAAGCCCTGCAGCTATCAATAACTGGTATAACAGTACAGACGATGATTTTCGCTTTACCTTTAAAATACCCAAACGCATCTCGCATCAAATGGCCTTAGAGGGCGTAAACGGTGAAATAAAAGCATGGCTTAATTTATTTGAACCGCTATTACCAAAAATAGGGTCAATTATGTTACAACTGCCTAAATCATGCTCACCCGAATTTGTACCACGTATTGCTTCATTTTTTGAATTGTGGCCAAAATCAATCCCGCTTTCTATAGAAGTGCGGCATTTAGGTTTTTTCCAAAAAGACGATACCGAAAAGCATTTTAACCAGTTACTTATGCGCCATAACGTCGACCGCATTATTATGGATACCCGTGCATTGTTTTCAGAGCCCGCTACGACTGATGCGATTATTGATGCGCAACAAAAGAAACCACGAGTCCCAGTGAATGTGATTGCCACAGGGCAACGGCCAATTATCCGATTTGTTGGCTGTTCTAACTTAACCGATAATTCGGCGTTTTATGCACCTTGGATAAACAAAATTAAAAAGTGGCAAAGTGAAGGTAAAACACCTTATTTATTCTTCCATACCGCAGATAACCATGATTCAGCACATTTAGCGCGACAATTTTGTTTAGAAAGTAAGTTTGATCATGCTGTTACTTTACCCTTTCCTGCTGAGAAAGAAGCGAAGCAAGCTGACTTATTTTAGTGGACTAAATGCGTTTGAATTAACCCAACGATGATTCTGCTTATATACATTGCATAATGGCTAAGATTACTTAATCGGTATATCAAAATAGCTATTTTTATGAGGCTCATCTATTAAAGTAAAATGCCACCACTCCTCTGTAAGTGGTTTAAAGCCATGCAATGCCATTACTTTTGCAAGTAACATACGGTTAGCTCTAACTTGTGAGGATAAATAAGGACTTTTTGCAGCAGAAAGTGGAGAAAAATAATCCCACGGTGTGCCCATGTCTAACGGTTCATGACCATCTTTTTCTATTAATGTAAGGTCAACTGTGCTCGCGCGCGAATGCCCTGATTTTGCAGCAATATAGCCTTTATTAAATAACTCACTTTTTGCTACTTGAGGGTAATAAAACGCTTTCATTTTCGTATCATTAAGGTCTTTGGCCCATGCCACAAAATGGTCAACCGCTTGCTGTGGACGATAACAATCAAATACTTTGATGCTTAAGCCGAATTTTAAAAAGTCAGATTGCGCTGCAATTAAAGCTTTTGCGGCCTTTTCCGTGAGTAAACATTTAGCACTTTGATAGCCATTAACTTTTGTACCAACAAAATTGTTATCCGTGAAATAACGTATTTCCGTTACAATACCGCTGTTGTATTCTGAAATATCCACCAGTTTTGGGTTAGCACGCAGTGAGCAGCAGTAACTTAACAATAAAAGATTAGTGAGAAAATATGGCTTCATCGAAAAATCCTGTTGATTTTATGAACTACTTTAACGCTTACCCAGAACAAATAAAAGCGCAAGTTGAAGCCCTGATAAACTCCGGTAAGTTGGCGCGCTATTTTGAAAAAAAATATCCTGTTGCACATCCCTTCAAATCAGAAAAAGCCTTGTATGATTATGCCAATGGATTGAAACAACAGTTTTTAAAAAATGCACCAAAGTTGGACTCTGTAAAATACGAAAAACAAAAAGATCTAGTGTTCAACGCTCTTGGAACGCATACCTTTAAACGCCATGCGCATGGCAAAAAATTAAAGGCGCAACATCATATTGCCATTGCGAATCAACTAAAATACGCACCTGAGGAAATTTTAAAAACGTTAGTAGTGCACGAACTGGCGCATTTTAAAGAAAAAGAACACAACAAAAGCTTTTACAATTTGTGCTGTCATATTCAGCCAGATTACTTTCAAGGTGAGCTAGATCTTAGGTTGTTTATGGTGTTGTGTGAGCAAGCTGAGAATTTTTATCTCACGAAATAGAATATGGGTTAAATAATATTTGCTTTTCCAAACAAAAAAGGCCTCAACAAGAGGCCTTTTTAGAATCGATTTTTAGCGATTTATAAACCAAGTTCAGCCATAAAGTCATCATCGATATCATCATTAGCAGACGACTTTACATCAGACTTCTTCGCAGCTTTCGTTGGTTTTGCTTTTTCATTGGCAATAATATCATCCGGATCAACGGCTTCCGCAATATCAAAATCATGTAATTTGATAAATTCAGTTTTATCCATTGCCAACTCTAAGTAGAAAATACTTTGATTTTCAGTTGTAAATGTTACACGTCTAGCCTGCGGTCTATCCATGGTAGTATCAACTGAAATTTGAACTTGTTTGTTGATTGCCATCATCTTGGGTTGGTTTTGGGTAATCGATGTGTGTAATTGCTCACGCACCTTATTAGTAAAATCACCCACTACCTGATTCATCAGCTCGCCAAGCACATTTGACACATCATCCGATAAATGGCTCTTGGCTATTTCGCTTTCCGGCATGCCCATATTACGCATATAATCGCCATATATTTCCATTGCAGCCTGTGCGGTAAAGTTCTTTACCACTAACCCGGTAAAGCCACCATCAAATAGAACAAAACAACCAATATCTGGTCGCATACAGGTACGTGTAATTTTCTGAACCATAGCAGAATAGGCTATTTTATTATTGGTTGCGGCCGTTAAAACTTCGGTTACTGACTTACATAACGTCGCTAAAATATCTTCGGTGCTAATTGTGTTACTTTTCTTCATTCTCGCTCTGCCTCAAACTGCAACTATATTGAGTATAGTCAGCAAACTACACCTAATTAACAAAAGAGAAAACTAAATTTTACTAAAAACATCAAAATTTTAATTAATGATTGTTTGAAGGCACTGACTAATGACGATAAAAAACGTAAAATATGCCAATTAAAAGCTTGAGAGATCACACAAGTGAGTAAAGACAATATTTACGCCAGCCAACAAGCCGTCAAGGACTTTACCTTTGACGAGCGTGTGGTTGAAGTATTTCCCGATATGATTCAACGTTCTGTACCTGGCTATGCAACGATTGTCAGTACCATGGGTAAGTTGGCGGGACAATACGCACAAAACAATTCCAATCTATATGACCTAGGTAGCTCACTTGGCGCAGTGACACTGAGTATGCGACGTAATATTGACAAGCAAAACTGTCAAATTATCGCAGTTGATAACTCAGCCGCGATGGTTGAGCGCTGTAAACTTCATCTTGAAGGCTTTCGCTCAGATGTACCGGTAACCGTTGAATTGGCCGATATCAACGAAATTGAGATCAATAATGCATCTGTGGTGGCACTCAACTTTACATTGCAGTTTATTCCGCAGCCTCAGCGTTTTGCCTTGTTAGAAAAAGTTTACCAAGGTCTAAAACCTGGTGGTGTATTACTACTGAGTGAAAAAGTGAAAGGCGAAAATACCCTAGTGGATGATTTACTGATTGATCTTCACCACGACTTTAAACGAGCAAATGGCTACTCTGAACTTGAAATAAGTCAAAAACGCAGTGCGATTGAAAACGTAATGCGCCCAGAAACGCTTAACGCTCATTTTGAACGCTTATCTGACATTGGCTTTCAACATACTCAAGTGTGGTATCAGTGTTTTAACTTCTGCTCAATGATCGCAATTAAATAATAGGGTTACAAATGAATAACTGGTTTACTGACTTTTATGCAGCGATTGCAAAATCACCATTAAGTCATTGGTTAGAAACATTACCAGCGCAACTCAGCCATTGGCAGCGCGAAGCACAGCATGGCGACTGGCCAAAATGGGAAAAAGTACTTAAAAATTTACCTGAGTCGAAGACCAAGCATATCAACATTCAAGATAAAGTTGAGTTTGGCGAAGCATCTGAATTAAGCGAAGGGCATACTAAACAACTTGAACACTTACTGAAACGCATGATGCCATGGCGTAAAGGCCCGTTCACGATTCACGGCTTACATATTGATACTGAGTGGCGCAGTGACTGGAAATGGGATCGCCTATTACCGCACATTTCAGATTTAACCAATCGTACAGTGCTCGATATCGGTTGTGGCTCGGGATATCACTTATGGCGTATGCGCGGTGCCGGTGCTGAATTTGTAGTGGGCATTGACCCATCTGACCTATTTTTAAGCCAATTCCAAGCGATTAAACACTTTAACCCAGACCCTAATGTACATCTTTTACCGTTAGGCGTAGAGCAATTACCTCAGTTAAAAGCGTTTGATACGGTATTTTCCATGGGTGTGTTGTATCACCGCCGTTCACCGATCGATTTCTTAGCACAACTAAAAGCACAGTTACGCCCAGGTGGTGAGTTAGTGCTTGAAACCTTAGTGGTTGAAGGCGATGTCAATACTGTTTTAATGCCAACCGACCGCTACGCGAAAATGCGTAATGTTTGGTACATCCCAAGTACCGCAGCACTGACTTTATGGTTGGAACGCGTAGGCTTTAAAAATGTTCGCGTGGTAGATAACGACCAAACGTCACTCGAAGAGCAACGTAAAACTGATTGGATGACCACAGAATCGCTTGCGGACTTCCTTGATCCTAACGATGTAAATAAAACCATTGAAGGCTACCCTGCCCCGCTTCGCGCAATCTTAATCGCTGAAGCCTAAATATCTTCTCACGCTAACTTACTCTTAAGCAAGTGATTATTCGTTTGCTTAAGAGCTACACCTGACACTTCTTTATACTTCTTGGACAAATGTCCTCATCCGGTTGCAATAAATGTGGTAGCTGGGCTCGAAATCAGGTAAAATGCGCGCAATTTTTTATGCAACCCACATGCAACCGTTAAGGAATTTCCGTGAGCGAACAGAAACAATCTTTAAGCTATAAAGATGCAGGCGTAGATATCGACGCTGGTAACGCATTAGTTGAACGTATCAAAGGCGTAGTTAAAAAAACACGTCGTCCAGAAGTAATGGGCGGCATTGGTGGTTTTGGCGCACTTTGTGAACTACCAACAGGCTACAAAGAACCTGTACTTGTTGCAGGTACCGACGGTGTTGGTACTAAATTACGTTTAGCAATTGACCTTAAAAAGCACGATACCGTTGGTATCGACCTAGTTGCTATGTGTGTGAACGATTTAATCGTTCAAGGTGCTGAGCCACTATTTTTCTTAGATTACTACGCAACTGGTAAACTAGACGTTGATGTTGCTGCTGACGTAGTAACCGGCATTGGTAAAGGTTGTGAGCTTTCTGGCTGTGCACTTATCGGTGGTGAAACTGCTGAAATGCCTGGCATGTACGAAGGTGACGACTATGATATGGCTGGTTTCTGTACGGGTGTTGTAGAGAAGTCAAAAATTATCGACGGCACTAAAGTAGCTGCAGGCGACCAACTAATCGCACTTGCATCAAGCGGTCCTCATTCAAACGGTTATTCATTAATCCGTAAAGTACTGGAAGTGTCTGGTGCTGATACAAATGCTGAATTTGAAGGCAAAACATTAGGCGAACACCTAATGGAACCTACTCGCATTTACGTTAAATCAATTTTAGAACTGCTAAAAGATGTTGATGTACATGCGCTATCACACATTACTGGTGGTGGTTTCTGGGAAAACATTCCGCGTGTATTACCTGAGTCTGCAAAAGCTGTGGTTAAAGGTGATAGCTGGCAATGGCCTGCAGTTTTCAACTGGTTACAAGAAAACGGTAATATTGAAACACATGAAATGTACCGCACATTTAACTGTGGTGTTGGTATGATTTTAGTTGTTCCGGCAGACAAACTTGAGCAGAGCCTTGAGATCTTAAAAGCACAAGGTGAAGATGCATGGCATATTGGTGAAATCCAAGCTGCTAGCGCAGGTGAAGAGCAAGTAGAAATTATCTAATGACTAGCAAAATTGTCGTTTTAATTTCTGGTAGCGGCTCTAACCTTCAAGCCATTATTGATGCGGTAAAAGCGGGTCAAATTAATGGTGAGATCTGTGCGGTTATTTCTAACCGCCCAGATGCTTATGGGCTTACCCGAGCTGAAAATGCCGGCATCGACACATTGGTGCTTGACCATAAAGCATTTGATAGCCGTGAAGACTATGATGCAGCGTTAATGGAAAAAATTGACGCTTTTAATCCAGATTTGGTTGTATTAGCTGGTTTTATGCGTATTCTAACTCCTGGCTTAGTGCAAAACTATTTGGGAAGAATGTTGAACATTCACCCATCTTTATTGCCTAAGTATCAGGGTCTGAATACCCACCAAAGAGCATTGGATGCAAAAGACAAAGAGCATGGAGTTAGCGTACACTTCGTTACTGAAGAGTTAGACGGCGGTCCTGTTGTTTTGCAGGCCAAAGTAACAATCGAATCAGACGATACAGCGCAAACATTAGCACAACGTGTTCATCAGCAAGAACATATTATTTATCCTTTGGTGGTTCAGTGGTTCTGTGAAAAACGACTAACAATGGAAACAGATAATGCAGTTCTTGATGGCCAAGTTCTTCCAAAGCAAGGCGCTACAATCTAAAATTATTTTGGGTGCGGTTCTAACTAGCACCCTATTCTCGCCACTCCTTTCAGCTTCAACAAACAAGCTGCAATCCTATCAAGCTGAATACGATATTCTACGTCAGGGTGAACGCCATGGCAGCGCATTTCGTCGTTTGTCAGTGACCAACGAGCAATGTGAACTTAGCTATAAAAGCGATATTAAATGGATGATTTTCAACGACAAGCGTTCTGAGCAAGCGACATTTGATTGCGCGAATGGTGATATTAAGCCGTTAACGTATGTTATGGAGCGCAAAGGGACAGGACCTGATCGTAAATATACGCTTAAATTTGACCACCAAACCAAAACGGTTTTATCCAATCGCTCTAAGTATCCACTTGAAATCAATTGGGAAAATGGCGTACAAGATTTAATTTCTTATCAAGCACAAATGCGTTTAGATTTGTTAGCAGGCAAAAAAGAGTTTGATTACCCAATTGTCGATAAAAAAGGTAAAGCGCGCCATTATCGCTTTGAGATTTTAGGTACTGAAACAATTTCCTTGCCCTATGGCAATGTTGAAACAATTAAAGCCAAACGTGTTTATAACAATGATAAACGACAAGCATTAGCATGGTTTGCCCCAAGCATGGATTACTTACTCGTTCGTATGTGGAAGGGTGAAAAAGGCGTGGAGCAGTTTGACGTGCAATTGAGAAGTTACGAAGTTAAAAAGTAACTTAGAATCTATTTAAAACTAAAAAGCAGCGACGATTCGCTGCTTTTTAGTTAGATAACACGCTTAAACTGGCACACCCAGCTTAAAAAGAACAAACTCACCTGCTTCCATTTTATGCCATGACTCATTATCCGTAAGCGGACGAGTGGCAATCACAGTAACAATATCATCTGGTGTTGTTTCTTTCTTAAAATCAACAATTAAGTCCGCATCAATGAGTCTTGCCTCACCAAAAGGTGCTTTTCGCGTGATCCAATGTAAATTGTTTGAGCATACCGCAAGTACATAGATGCCATCACTTAACAACATATTGAATACACCTTTTGCTTGTAACTGTTTCGCAAGCTTTGCAGCAAAGCGAAAAACAGGTTTCATATCGCTTGGCTTTTTAGGGTATTTTTTGCGGATCTCATCCAAAATCCAACAAAATGCCAGTTCACTATCCGTATTACCAACAGGCTTATAAAATTCAGGTTTTAAATCTTGATAATTAGAAAGCTGGCCGTTGTGTGCATAGGTAATTTCCCTGCCCCATAATTCACGGGTAAATGGGTGGGTATTTTCAAGACACACGCGACCGCGGTTACCCTGTCGAATATGGCTTATTACAGAACAGCTTTTGATTGGATAGGCTTTTACTAGTTTTGCAATTTCAGAGGTGCAACTTGGTTCTGAGTCTTTAAAGGTTCGACAGCCCTTACCTTCATAGAAAGTTATGCCCCAACCATCTTTATGTGGTCCCGTATTACCGCCACGCTCTAATAACCCAGAAAAACTAAAACAAATATCTGTTGGCACATTCGCTGACATGCCGAGCAATTCGCACATTGCACAACCTCTTAAATAATTTAGTTAATTCTAACCAGAATCTATACAGAGTTAAAGTAAGCTAAATCAAACCTGTTAGAGGTTATTAAGTACTTCTTGTTGCTTTTTCGTACGTACTTCGAGCTGTTGCTTAACGCGTTCAGCATCTGCTTTTACATTGTTAATTTGTTCGAAATAACTTTCTTTGGTGACATTATCTTTGAGTGTTTTATGCTGCGACATTTGTGACTTTGGCCATTCAACTTTTTCAGCAGGCAGAACTGTAATTTGAGCTAACTCAGCTTGTTTTGCCCCTTCAACAGGCACATCTGAATAATGTGTAACACCTTGCTCATCAACCCACATATATACATTCACTTGCCCTTCTTTCTTAATGTTTATGTCTGGCAAGTCAAAATCGTTAGGCATTAACGTTGTAAGGTCACTAATAGCATGCTCTAAATCATTAATAGATAATACTGATTTTCCATTTGGCTGTTTAATTACAAACAAGCCAACCGCAGCAATGACCAATATTGAAATGGCGTAATAACTAAATCGTTTCATCTTCGATATCTCGGTATTCAAGCATGGATTTGTTATCAAGAAATAAAAAACCAGCCCATGTAAAAAATCCTGTGATCAAAGCAATTAACAGTGTTGAGGCTTCCCTTGGTAACGATAGCACAACAAAATAGGTTGGGATTGATAATAAGCAAAATACAGAAATATGTTCCGCTTTAAATAATTTTGATACAAACCAAATTGCAGCGCCTAACATTATAGCTCCCACTAACATGGTTACTGAAAAGGATACTAACCCATTCACATGAAGATAGTTTCCTAAAGGTAAATCCACGACATTTAAAGCAATTGCAACGAGTAATAGGCTACTTGAAATACCAACAAATAAAGCAATTACGTGTTTGATCGAAATAAACGCGCATGAGTTAATTTTGGCATGAAAGGCGGATTTCATGTTAATTCCTTTTAAACACAAATAGATAAGCTCAAAGTCAAAATACTAACAATTATTTTTAGAAAGACATAGCTATTTCATGTGGTTAGCTATAATTAAATGGACACTTGAGTGCACATTTGTACGCTCAAAAAACCAATAATTTGTCTTGAATCTCTGGTACTGAAAAGCTAATCTTAAAGAGAATCTGGTCAGACCTCTTACAAGGATAACAATTATGACTGCTTTATTTGTACTCGGTTTGCTTGGTTGCTTAGCTGTTGCTAGCTACCACAGAGCAAACTGGCACACTCATTTAACCGTAGCAGCTGCGGTATTGGTAATTGGCTCATTTATGGGCGCTTTCTCAATGATCAGCTGGTTAATTTTCTTAGCAATTGCTATTCCATTATCGGTGACAAGCATCCGTCGCCAATACATTGTTGAACCAATTTTTAAAGCATTTAAGAAAGTGACGCCAAGCATGAGCGACACTGAGAAATCAGCGATTGATGCAGGTACAACTTGGTGGGAAGCAGATCTTTTCTGTGGTAACCCTAACTGGAAAAAGATGCACCAGTATCCTGTGCCACGTTTAACAGCTGAAGAACAAGCATTTCTTGATGGTCCAGTAGAAGAAGTGTGTGCAATGTTAGATGATTGGGAAGCCACTCATGAATTAACAGACTTACCGCAAGATGTATGGCAATACCTCAAAGATAATAAATTCTTTGCCATGATCATCAAGAAACAATACGGTGGTCTTGAATTCTCAGCATACGCACAATCATGTGTACTGCAAAAACTCACATCAAAATCAACATTATTGTCTTCTATTGTCGGTGTACCGAACTCATTAGGTCCAGGCGAATTGCTACAACACTATGGTACAAAAGAACAAAAAGATCATTACTTACCTGGTCTTGCAAAAGGTGATGAAATTCCATGTTTCGCATTAACATCGCCTGAAGCAGGCTCTGACGCGAGCTCAATCCCTGATTTTGGTATTGTTTGTAAAGGTGAATGGAACGGTGAAGAAGTGTTAGGTATGCGCCTAACATGGAACAAGCGCTATATAACGCTCGCACCTGTTGCAACCGTGCTTGGCCTTGCATTTAAACTCCGTGATCCAGATGGCTTACTGGGTGATAAAGAAGATTTAGGTATTACCTGTGCACTTATTCCAACAAACACACCAGGTGTTAAAATTGGTCGCCGTCATTTCCCACTAAACGTGCCGTTCCAAAATGGTCCTACGCAGGGTGAAGAAGTGTTTGTACCAATCGATTACATCATTGGTGGTGCGAAAATGGCCGGTCAAGGCTGGCGTATGCTGGTTGAATGTTTATCAGTTGGTCGTGCTATTACACTGCCTTCAAACTCGGCAGGTGGTATTAAGGCACTGGCAATTGCAAGTGGCGCTTACAGCCGAATTCGTCGCCAGTTCCGCTTACCAATCGGTAAAATGGAAGGTATTGAAGAGCCACTAGCGAAACTTGGTGGTTATGCTTACAGCTCAGATGCTGCGGTTTCGATGTCAACAGGTGCTGTTGACCTTGGTGAAAAACCATCGGTAATTTCAGCTATTTTAAAATATCACCTAACAGAGCAAATGCGTGATTCAACTAAACACGCTATGGATATTCATGGTGGTAAGGGCATTTGTTTAGGCCCAAATAACTACCTAGGCCGTGGTTATCAAGGTGCGCCAATTGCTATTACAGTAGAAGGTGCCAACATTCTTACGCGTAATATGATTATTTATGGACAAGGCGCGATTCGCTGTCACCCGTTTGTGTTATCTGAGCTTGAAGCATGTAACATTGAAGACAAAGAAGCAGCACTTGCACAATTTGATAAATCTTTAATGGGCCACATTGGTTTTACCATTTCTAACTTTGCTAGAACCCTTTGGCTTGCCCTAACCGGCGCTCGCTTTACTAAAACCCCGTACGACGATGAAACAGCATTGTTCTATCGTACAGCAACACGTTACAGTGCATCGCTTGCACTCATGTCAGATATCTGTATGGCAGTATTCGGCGGTTCACTGAAACGTAAAGAGCGTATCTCAGCACGTTTAGGCGACTTACTAAGCTACCTATACTTAGTATCTGCAACGCTTAAGCGTTACAACGATGAAGGTCGTCGTAAAGAAGACTTCGCCCTTGTTCAGTGGAGCTGTCAGGATCACTTATACCTTTGCCAACGTGCACTTGCTGATCTTATCAACAACATGCCGTTTGCACCGCTACGTGGTTTCTTGAAACTCGTGCTATTCCCATGGGGTCGCCCAATTCGTAAACCAACAGACGAATTAGAGCAAAAAGTTGCACGTTTACTACAAACACCAAGCGAAACGCGTGATCGTTTAGCACATAATATCTATGTAACTGACGAGCCTCTAAACTTAATTGGTCGCCAAGAACAAACGCTTAAAGACATTCTGGCTGTAGAGCCTATCTTCGATAAAGTATGTCGTGCTAAAGGTGATAAATTACCATTCTTTGCACTTGATAAAGTTGCGGATATGGGACTGGAACTAGGTGCCATTACTTCTGAAGAAGCCGAGCAATTAAAAGCTGCTGAGGTTGGCCGCTTACAAGTAATCAATGTGGATGACTTTGACCCTGCTGACTTACTGGCAGGTAAAGCAGCCCACTCAGTTAAAAAGGTAAAAGCTGCATAAGCGACTTCTTAACTAATTGATTCTGTTATAAACTAAGCCAGCATTTGCTGGCTTTTTTATGCCGGTTACAAAATAATAATAACGAATGGAATCAATGTGAAGAAAAGTATTTTTATATCAGTTTCGGTGATAGCTTTATTAATAGCTTATGTGTTCTCTGACACACTTTTTCATCAACCATTAAAAATAAAATCATTAGAAAATAAAAATGATGGGGTTATTGAACATCAAGTATTACATCATAATGACACAGTTAATTTAAACCATGCTGAAGAGAAATCAAACACATCACCTTCTGATATAAACAAAAGCACAGAACATAGCAACTCAAAAATCGCTACATGTGACAAAGAACCTAACTTCGATATCTACCAGTACTTTGCATCTCAGGAAACTCTAGAGAATAATATTTTTGATGACACCTACCTAAGTAATTTACTTGACCAAGATGCCGTGTCTTTAGAGAGTCAAACAACGCAAGCTCTCTTATCACTTGCGAAGAATTCTGACGACATCTCTTCTTTGTTAGAACTCTATCAAGAGAATCAAAACAATAAACTCATTGCGCATCACGTATTAATCGCATGCAAAACTCAAAAATGTGACAAAACACTTATTTCTAATGCTTTAAACACCGACAGAAATAATGGAGCTAGCTGGCTTGCTTATGCTAACTTAATCCACAGTGAAGAAATTTTCGAAAATACCAGCAGTGCTCTTATAAATGCTGCCAATGCGCCTGTTTATACTGAGTATTGGTCAGAACGATTTAATTTAGTTGAGGAAACCCTTAATCAGCTTGGGGTTAATACTGAATACTCACCAATAATCTCTCAACCTATTTCAGCCGCATTCCCACTACCCGGGTTTAGGGTTATCAGTGATATTTGTCAGAACGCAGATCCTAACGACATTAGATTACTCGATGCATGTATTAACTTGGGAAAACAGCTAGAACTAAGCCAAAGTACACTCATCTCAACCGCAATTGGAGTTGCTTTGCAAAGGCAAGCATTTGAAAAATTAGGTGATGAAAATGCGCTTAGTTTCTTAGATAAAAGCTCTAACGCCTTTAACCTAAAAATGATAGAAAGTGCAAAGGCTGCGCAGATTGTGATGCGTAATAAAGAGCATGCCCTTGCTTATTATGAACACTTAAAAAGCAGTAACGAAGTTGCAGCAAGCAGCTTTCTTATCAATCAAGCTAAGACGCTTTCGAGCCTTGACGGTTTTGATCCTTGTGCAGTTAATTGGTGATTTAGTCGGGGTTTTAGTGTAACCAATAGCTAAGCGTAATCGTTATACCGCTTATCACAAACCACACTAGTGCATAATGTGTGGGCTTTCGTTTTGCAAATAGAATTGCCAAGATTCCAGACACAGTGAAAATTAGCAAGCTTGGCAGTTCCAGCGTTATGCTCTGTAAAGGCAAAAGCCCAATTAAAAGCAAACTACTAGGTGCGAGAAATTGCCCGATTAGTAACCTTTTCGGTGCCCCCATGCTGTTAATATAATGCACATGCTGTGTAACACATTCGTTTTGATTAAGTTGTTGGCTAGACGCGATATAGACAACAAAAGGGGAAATAAAACAATGGATAAAAAAGCTTAAGTCTGGCCTTTCACTATATACCACACCTGCACTTGCCAGAAGGCCAAATAATAAAAGTAGACGCCACCAAACCTCAGCAAGATGATGCCAATGGTAATTAAACCAAAAGCCTAATGTAAGCTTGGGGCTTAGGTTAAATAAGCCTTGAATCGGGCAAAAGAAAAGCACAAAAAGACATACTAAATTTACACTAAAAAGCGTTAACAAGGTCCAGTCAAAGAGAAATGACAGCAGCAGTACAGCGATAATATATACTTTAATCCTGTCAGGCTTCGCTGTTGCTAATAACCCTGCGGACAACAAACATAAGCAAAATAATATAAAGTGTAACGCGTGCTGCCATTGTGCTAACTCTATCGATAACAACAAAGGCAAGCTTAATAAAAATAAAAGATTACCCATTAAAGCCATACTACAATCAGCAAGTTTACGTATTGTGCTACTTACTAATGTTCGTTGAAAATGGCGATGTTTAATATCTCTCGCACCTTGGCTTAATGCCGCGCTGAGCTCACTTTGCGCGATGATAAGCGCTATTGCCAACAACTCAGCGAGTGGGTCTTCAACTAGGATTTTGCCAAAGGCTAGAAAAATTAGCAGTATAAGCCCTGGTACCGCGGTATACATAAATAGCACTAAAATTGTGCCAAGTTGTTTTACTTGACTTAGCTGCTCTGATACATAGCACTTAAAGGCGTTAACGCGATAATCAAAAAATGCCAAGTTAGTCATTAACTAATGCCTGCAAGGTAAAATTTGCATTGATAAAAGGTTCGGGTTCATGACTAGTCACAATCACTTGACCTGTGAACTGTTTAATAAATTCCATCAAAATCGGATGGCTTTTATGCTCAAGAGCAGCTGTTGGTTCATCAAGTAATAGCACATCAACTTTGCGCATTAGTGCATTAATGAGCTGCAATTTCTTCAAATTACCACTTGATAAATTAACGACCTTTGTTTCAACAAAATTGCTAAAGCCAAATTTTTCAATCAAAGGAGCTACATCGCTACATTGTTGATATTGAGCGGTTAACGCAAGAACTTGTTTAGCTGTTAAAAATGCCGGAAAAACGATTTTATCACTCGAAAGTGCCACCTTACGCTGTAATTCAGAGGTCGGCAACATCTTTCCCGCAAGCATTATTTCGCCACTTTGAAATGGTTCAAGCCCCGCTAACAGTGAAAACAGAGTGGATTTGCCAAGACCATTTGGGCCTGTAATAAGCAATCGTTCTGCATCAAATTGCGCTGTGTAGTTAGAGAAAACAACTTTATCGAAATAGAGCTTGGTAACACCATTTACTTGAAACAAAATAACCCCTAACATTAAATTAATGTAATGGGTCATTTTGCGTTTTTATTGGCCTATAGTCAAAGGCTTATCATAAGGCTATGCTGTAACTATAAGGCCTTATTCGCGGAGTAAATTTGATGAAGAAAACAGGGTTTACATTGATAGAATTGATCATTGTAATTGTGATCTTAGGATTACTCGCAGTGGTTGCAGCTCCCCGCTTCCTTAATCTACAGCAAGCATCGCGCATTAGTGTTCTAGAGGCTACAGCTGCAGCAATGAAAACAACCGCAGAACAAATAAAAGCCAAAGCATTAGTTCAGAATGTTAAAGATGGAAGCGTGGCACTTGATGATCTCGGTATTAACGTACAAGTTTATAATGGCTATGTTGAAGGCTACTGGAACGGGGCATGGCGTTATATATTGAACATTGGCAAAGAGATCCCATTTACATCGGCCAGTGCTGTATGCAGTTTAAATGATCTATGTGGTGTTGGTAGGCAACGTACAGCTCCCGGTTTCCCATTAACAACAAATGGTTCTGCAGGGCTAATTTTAATTTGGCCAGAAGGGTTACGTCTTAGTGACGAATGCTATGCTTTTTATTACAACCAAGAAGATGGCACAACACCAAACACGGGGGTTGTCACTACAGGGTGTTAATAAGCCAACAAATTGTTGGCTTACAGTAAGAAAATTAGTTTTTCGGGTTGTCGAAACACTGCTTCAAGCTAAACAACATACCTTTTTTCAAACCATCGACATAAATACTGCTTCTTAATGTACCCTCAGCATTCTCGCCACGCATAATACCACCAGCGGAAAATTTAAAGAGCACTTCATTACCTTTTACCTTCTGGCATAACTCACGTTCTTTAACTTGATAACCGACAGCGAACCCTGCAGGCCACATAGCAGCCATCAACCCGACAACTATTGCTCCTGATATCACAACTTTTTTCATTAATTTATTTCCCAAAAAAATTTGTCATAGCCTAAACCCAGAAAACTGAATATCGGATTAATTAATCACAAAAAATAGTGTGCTAAGCGTTAGGGCGTGTTGATAATAAGGTTAAGAAGTAAAAGTGATAATTGAAAAAATGGAACTAGCAGAGTGAAATTACTAAGAGTATTAATAGTGAAATAGATTTTTAAGTTAGAAAAATGATAATTAAAGCGTAAAGCTAATAGTGAAAATTTATTTGGGAATATAAATGGCGGAGTGGACGGGACTCGAACCCGCGACCCCCGGCGTGACAGGCCGGTATTCTAACCAACTGAACTACCACTCCGCATCGGGGATAAATTTGCTAATGGCGGAGTGGACGGGACTCGAACCCGCGACCCCCGGCGTGACAGGCCGGTATTCTAACCAACTGAACTACCACTCCGCTGAGCAAATTTTTAAATGACATAAGATGGCGGAGTGGACGGGACTCGAACCCGCGACCCCCGGCGTGACAGGCCGGTATTCTAACCAACTGAACTACCACTCCGCAGCGTATATCATTTTAAATTGTGTTATTCCTAATGGCGGAGTGGACGGGACTCGAACCCGCGACCCCCGGCGTGACAGGCCGGTATTCTAACCAACTGAACTACCACTCCGCGAAGGAATACTGGTTACTCTTTAAATTAATGGCGGAGTGGACGGGACTCGAACCCGCGACCCCCGGCGTGACAGGCCGGTATTCTAACCAACTGAACTACCACTCCTAAAGAGTAACATTTGAAATAATTGGCGGAGTGGACGGGACTCGAACCCGCGACCCCCGGCGTGACAGGCCGGTATTCTAACCAACTGAACTACCACTCCGCATCATTTCAAACCTGTCATGATTCACTTTTGATTTGACTCTCAGTGCTCCTTGACAGCGGCGTGAATAATACGAATCACCCCTTTAAGAGTCAATAGTTTTTTTGCTTTTTTCTCGCTTTTTTACTCATCTGGCAACGAAAGGTTCAAAATTTCATCTGAACTGTCTGATTTCTGCTCAGAACCCGCTACTTTTTGTTCTTCTTGCTCTTTTTTGTTTTTCTTCAATTTATTCATTAGACCACCTAAAAGCGGTTTTTTCTGAATAAAGACACGGATCACAATAAAGCCAATTAAAATAATTAGCACATTACCCACCACAGCCCAGGTGATAATTTGCCCAACATCAAGCTCAGGTTCTGGTGGTAATTCAGGTTCGAGTTCCACATCAGGTACTAATGGCGCTTCCTGCTCTGGTACTTTCTCAATTGGCTTATCAATTTCAAATTCTTGTTTGCCTACATTAATAACAAACTCACGGCCATTAATATTACTGCCAAATAATGTCAACTCGACTTCGTAAACACCCCAATCATAATTAACCAATTTGAGTTCGCGCACCGCTTTATCTTGTGCTTCTAGATTAAATGCTTGTGTTTCACCGTTAGGATAAAAAATAGTACCTTGAAAAATGAGTGAGTCTGGCGCTACTTTTTCAGTATTAACATTGATCGCTAAATGATGGTGCTCTTCACCTTCAGAGGCTTCAGTAAATTCAAAGCTAATGGGAACTTGCTCAATGATGATCGGCTCTTTCACTAGGCTGCGACTTAATATAGGGGTACGTACTTCATATTCAGGTTGCCACTCGCCAGAAGCAAAATTAAGTGCAAATTCCCCTGTAAACACGCCATCGCCCGGCCTCTCATCATAACCTTTACCATCATCCAGCAGCTCTGCAATTGGTACAGGCTTTGCGCCAAAATTCAAATACTCTTTGTTATTAGTACTAACAAAGTCCACATTCAGTGTTACTAAGTCACGAAATAAGCCTTCTTCAATTGGTTGACCGCCATTCGTTAAACGCCCTGTTACTTTAATTGTTTCACCTTTAAATAGCAGTGGCGGAAGTGGATCAACATGTAACTCAATCTCACTTAATATCATTAGTTTACTTTCGGGCAGAATTTTACCAATCGCTTGCCATGGTCCCGGCATTGGGTTTTTGATTTTGACAATGTCATATGTTTCATCGTCAAACCACTCAATGTTCATATCACCCAATGAAGTAGTCGCGTAAATTTTACTGCCATCGGGTCTGACGAGAATGACCGCGGGAGTGCCTTTTTCGCGGAAAAAAAGAAGCGTTATTTCGTCAACTTGATAGTCAATACGAAAACGATTGTCGAAGATTTTGAGCTCATTTTGGTCGCTGTTACGTTGAATTACCTCTAATTCGTTTTGTGCTGCAAAGCAGTTCGCGATCACAAATAAATTTAAAACAACCAACAACCACTTATTCATTATGCTTCCTCAGTAAGCCAAAGGCACTGACCGCCTTTTTCGTTGACTAAATTTAAACGCTCGATATGCGCACTCTGTTCATCGTTATCGGCAAATATGACATTTAATCGAGGTCTATCTGATGAAAGTCGTCTGATCCCTTTACTATTTTCTCCACTTTGTCCTTCTTGGTTGGCCAAGTTTAAACTAACTTGACCACCGGTCATGCCTAAATAAACATCTGCAAGGATCTCGGAATCGAGCAATGCGCCGTGAAGGGTACGTTTCGAATTATCAATATCGTATCGACGGCAAAGTGCATCTAAGTTATTTTTTTGTCCCGGGTGCAAATCACGCGCCATCGCTAGCGTATCAAGTACTTCGCACACATCGTGTGTTTTTGGATAACTTTGTCTTAATAAAGCAAATTCATGATCCATAAAGCCGACGTCGAACGCCGCATTATGAATAACCAATTCGGCACCTTTAATGTAATCCAAAAATTCCGCTGCCACATCTCGAAATTTTGGTTTTCCCGCTAAGAAATCAGAGGTAATACCGTGAACAAAGATTGCTTCATCTTCAATGCCACGCTCCGGATCAATATATACATGAAAATTGTTACCAGTCAGTCTACGGTTTACTAATTCAACGCAACCGATTTCAATAATCCGGTGTCCTTGTTTTGGATCGATACCTGTGGTTTCTGTATCCAGTACTATTTGCCTGTGAGCCATATCGTCAAATCATAAATTTTGTTATGTTAATAGCTTCATTCTACATAATTTAAAGGCAAACTGTGCAAAAAAACGTAGAGATTTTTACTGATGGTTCGTGTCTTGGTAACCCAGGTCCTGGTGGTTATGGCACGCTATTGCGTTACAAAGGGCATGAAAAAGAACTCAGCCAAGGGTATAAGCTCACTACTAACAACCGAATGGAACTACTTGCCGCAATAATTGGTTTGGAATCACTGAAAGAGCCCTGTCATGTCATTCTGACAACAGATAGCCAATACGTGAAACAAGGCATTGAATCATGGCTTGCGAACTGGAAAAAACGCGGCTGGAAAACTGCGAGCAAACAAGCTGTTAAAAACAAAGATTTGTGGCAACGACTCGATGCTGCCAATGCTAAACACCAGGTTGAATGGCGTTGGGTAAAAGGCCACGCTGGCCACGCCGAAAACGAGCGTGTTGACGATTTAGCCCGTGAAGCTGCAGAAAGCAGCAATTTGCTTGACGATAATGGTTTTGAGGGACAAAACTAGATCTCTTTATTACTCTATGATATATCTTATACCCAAAATGACATATCAAGTTATCGCCAAGTATGAACGTAACAATCGAAAGTTTCTTTCACAAACAATCTTCAACTATCTGCTATGTGGTGTTTGATAATCGCAGCTTAAAAGCCATGGTTATCGATGCCGCATTAGATTTTGACATAACATCCGGTGAAGTCGGCTACCAATTTGCTGACTCACTAGTGCACTATATCGACAGTCATCATTTAGACGTAGATTGGATCTTGGAAACCCATGCCCACGCTGATCACCTTTCTGCCGCACAATATTTAAAACAAAAGCTCGGTGCTAAAGTCGCAACAGGAAAGTATATTACGCAAGTTCAACAGCATTTTACTGGCGTTTTTAACCTAACGCTGCCAACCGATGGTAGCCAGTTTTGTCATTTATTTGAGGATGGCGAAGTTTTTTACTTAGGTGATGAAGTTGTCACCGTTATGTTTACACCTGGTCATACTCCTGATAGCGTGACCTACATTGTTGATAACAATGCCTTTGTTGGCGATACCCTCTTTATGCCTGACAGCGGAACGGCACGTTGTGATTTCCCTGGCGGTGATGCAAGTCAGCTTTACCATTCCATCCAACGTATTTTTGAACTCGGCAACGATACCCACCTATATATGTGTCACGACTATCAACCAAATGGTCGTGAATTAAGCGTCGTCACCAGTGTGGAAGCGCAAAAACAGTATAATGTGCATTTAAAAAATGGGGTAAGCCAACATGACTATGTTGCACTGCGAACCGAACGTGACGCAGGACTCGCCGTACCAAAATTGATTCATCCATCAATTCAAGTAAACATTAATGCGGGTCACTTGCCCAACCAAGAAAGCAACGGTATCAGTTACCTAAAAATACCGCTGTCTTTTAACTAGATTCTCTTTTGGAACCAATTGGTGTACTGCGTGGGGTACTTCTTAACCCTACGCCCCTCACCGCAGGGTTAAATTGGGGACGAGCATGCCATTTAGGTTTTATTGGTGTTAGTGGTGCAACACGTTTTCGTGCAACAATGACATACACACTACCAATCGGCTTTAAATAATGCTGACAAAATGACTGCCATGCTTTAAAGCGAGATAAACGAGAACCTCGAGCAAGTGACGCATAAATTGCCCGCTCTTCAAATACCACTTCAAAGCCCAATAGATGTAACCAATCTTTTACACGCGCTGGCGTAAAAAAACGACCACTCCAAGGCAGTTTTTGTTTAGCAAAAGGCAACAGCCGTGCGAGGCCGCAAAAACTCAAGGGATTAAAACCACTCAGCACAAGATAACCACCAGGCATGAGCACTCGGTGAACTTCTCGCAAACAGTGATGTGGATCTGTGAGGTATTCAAGACCATGACTTAATATACAACCATCTATTGATTGTTCGGAAAACGGCAGCTCATCAATATGGGCTCTCACTCCTGCTTTACTTGAATCAGCGACATTCACTTGGTGTTTTATGACACACGCCGAGGTATCTAACTCAGCACTTAACTCACCAATTTTCAGTAAATGGTAGCCAAAAATACGATTTAGCCATGGCGTGAAGATATGCTCAATTTCTTCTTTCAAATACTCTCCATGGGGAAAGTCATACCATGAGTGTGGCTGAATCGGATTTTGTAAACTTAGCGCTGGTTTCAAAAAGTTGCCTCGTTATAATGAAATAAAGCGTACAAGGTAAACATAACAGAGCAAGTTAATATGGTACAAGTAATTCCCATCCCTGCATTTACTGATAATTATATCTGGGCCTTAATAAATAAAAGTAACAAGAGTGTTTATGTTGTGGATCCTGGCGATGCAAAAGCTGTTTTAGATTTTTGTCATCAACACGACTTATCTTTGCAAGGCATTTTAATCACCCATCACCACTGGGACCACACCAATGGTGTTGAACAACTGGTATCTGAATATACAGAACTCCCCGTTTATGGCCCGAGTAATAGCCCATTTAAAGGTATTACCCACAAACTCGACGATCACAGAAGCATAGAAATAGATCCTCTGGGTTTATCATTAAATGTGATGACTGTGCCAGGCCACACCCTTGATCATATTGCGTATTATAATGATGAAATGCTATTTTGTGGTGACACCTTATTTAACGCTGGTTGTGGTCGTTTATTTGAGGGCACACCGGCACAAATGTTAAATTCACTTAGCCGGATTGCCGCACTTGCTGACACCACACACGTGTATTGCACCCATGAATACACCCGCGCTAATCTTGATTTTGCAGCCTATATAGAGCCACATAATCAAGCATTAACCTCATACCGTGATGAACTCGCAAAGCATGACAAAATTTCTTTACCAACAACTATCGGCGAACAAAAAGCGATAAATCCGTTTTTACGCACTCATATAGCTGAGGTCAAAGCCGAAATCATTGCGAAAAAAGCATTCAATGATGTAAATGAAGTCAGTGTTTTTGCAGCGTTAAGGGAACTAAAGGACAATTATTAAATCTACTTATCGATTAATGATAAAAATAAATGAAATTGGCATTTTTTAGCCAAGATCGGTATTATTCTGCGTTCCGTTTTAACTCGGTATTTTGTATTAATGACTTATAAGCAATTAATTGCCCTTAGTGCCAGCGTGTGGCTAGTGGGTTGTCAAACGACAAAACAATCTCCAACTGAAGTAGAGCCAAACTACAAAGTGGCAAGCTCTCAAGATGTATATGATGCATTAACCGTTCTCGCCCTTGCTGAAGAAGAGCAAGAAGTCATTGAGCAAATCCCTGAATTTGATGATGTTTGGGAGCGTATTCGTTACCAACTCTCGATCCCGGTACCACAAAATCGTGCAGTTGTGGCTGAACGAAATTATTACGCAAAACACCAAAAGTACATTGATCGTATTGCCAAACGTGGTGAGCCTTACCTTTACTACATTGTTGAGGAAGTTGAAAAGCGCCAGATCCCAATTGAAATTGCATTATTGCCTATTGTAGAAAGTGCATTCGACCCATTTGGCTATTCACATCGCAGTGCGTCTGGTATTTGGCAATTTATGCCTGCAACGGGCGAACGTTTTGGCTTAAAACAAAACTGGTGGTATGACGGTCGTCGCGACATCACAGAATCCACACGTGCTGCGCTAGAATATTTAACTTACCTTCACAAAACCCTCGATGGTGATTGGTTAAATGCAATCGCTGCATATAACTCTGGTGAAGGACGTGTTCTGCGTGCAATTAAGAAGAACCGCAAAAAGCAGTTACCAACCGATTTTTGGTCACTGGATTTACCGCGTGAAACGACACAGTACGTACCAAAACTGTTAGCGCTTTCCGATTTACTCGCTCGCTCTGACGAGTTCAAAATCACTTGGAATAAAATTGCCAACAAGCCAGCTGTTGAGCTAGTCAATACAGGGGGTCAAATTGATTTAGCGAAAGCAGCTGAAATGGCTAATATTCCAGTGACTGATATGTATAAGTTAAACCCTGCATTCAATCGCTGGGCGACCGATCCAACTGGGCCTCATAAACTCTTAGTACCAGTTGAGAAAGCATACGAATTTAAAGCTAAACTCGCCAAAATGGATGCCAAAGACCGAATCCGTTGGCAGCAATACACGGTCAAATCAGGTGACAGCTTATCAAAAATTGCCAAGCAATTTGATACCAGCAGCGACAGCATCAAAACACTGAATAAATTGCCGAACAACACCATACGTATTGGCCAACAGTTATTCGTTCCACTCAGTAACGGCGAAATTGATAATAACTTATTAAGCGGCCCAATGCGCATCGCAGCGAATAATAAAGCAAACCGTAAAACGACTCATACCGTCGTGAGCGGTGATAGTTTGTGGAAAATCGGTCGTAAATATAAGGTATCAACTAAAGACTTAATGAAGTGGAATAAACTAAATAAGAATTCCACACTGCGTCTTGGGCAAAAACTAACTGTTTATCAAAGTACAAGTTCAACTATTGCAGGTAATGTGACAGAGCGCACAATCACCTACAAAGTCCGAAAGGGTGATTCTCTAGCGCGCATTGCTGGCCGCTATAAAGTATCAGTATCGGACATAATGAAATGGAATGGATTAACTAAAAATCAGTACATTCAGCCCGGTCAACGACTTAAATTAAAGGTCGATGTAAAAACAGGCTAAAGATTTAGTCGATTAAATTAAAAAAGGCCACTAATGTGGCCTTTTTTATTTTTAGCGTATGTAAACTTAATTAAGCAATGCCAATATACTTATGTACTTGTACTGACAAACGCCAATTTTTTGCCTTACATACTTCAATCGCCAAGCGAGTTGCTTTCGCTTTTTGACTTATTGGCTGCAGGTAAACTAATGCTGGTGTGTGCCCTGCTGCCTCAAACAAATCTTCTAGCTCTTCCACATGGCGCATCATTGCTACTGGATGCTTGATTTCATTTGCGCGATGGATGGCACTTTTTAATACCTCATATCCGCCACGCATATTAATTTTAGGTGATACCGTGACCCAAGTTTCACTTGGCGCTAAGATTTCAAAAGTGCCACTGGTTTCAATCTGTGTTGTGAAGCCATTTTCATGCAGCAACTCGCAAAGCGGGTTTAGGTCATACATACATGGCTCGCCACCGGTAATCACTATATGCTTGGCTTGGTATTTTTTATCACGAATTAGTGCAAGAATTTGCTCAGCATTACAATTAGCAAAGTAGTCTGAGTCTGCTTTCTTTTCTACTGTATCAGCAAGATCAACTAAATAAGTATCGTCCGTATGCCATGTTTGTTTGGTATCGCACCAAGCACATCCCACAGGACACCCCTGCAAGCGAATAAAAATAGATGGACAACCAGTAAAGCTTGCCTCACCTTGGATGGTTTCGAATACTTCGTTAATTTTGTACAACGTACGCCTCAAATTACTGCTAGATTTGTCTTCAAGGTCACGAAGGTGTAGACTATCGCGCCCGCAAAAACCGCTATTATAGCTAAAGTGAGAGAAATATGTCGCAAAAAGTTGTTGTAATTTACTCTGGTGGAATGGATTCATATACCGTTTTAAATAAAGCCATTCGCCAAGGTTTTGAAGTCTATGCACTTTCGTTTGATTACGGCCAGCGACATGTTAAAGAATTAAAGGTAGCGGCTAGTGTGTGTGCTGAACTCGGCATTTCCCATAAAGTAGTCGATATCTCTGCGATTAACCAATTAATTGGTGGGTCATCGCTGACTGATGATATCGATGTACCTGAAGGTCATTACGAAGAAGAAAGCATGAAATCAACGGTTGTGCCAAACCGTAATATGATTTTATTGTCGCTTGCTGTGGGTTATGCAGTATCACTTAAAGCAAATAAAGTGTTTTACGGAGCACACTCTGGCGATCATGCTATTTACCCAGACTGTCGTCCAGAGTTTGTTAAGAAAATGGATGATGTTTGCCGCATCGCTAACTACGAAGAAGTCGAAATTGTTAGCCCATACTTAAATAATACAAAAATTGAAATCTTAACCGATGGCCTCAGCATGGGTTTAGACTACAGCAAAACATGGACATGTTATAACGGTCGCGAAAAGGCCTGTGGTAAATGTGGCGCATGCCAAGAACGCTTAGAAGCTTTTGAGCTGAATAAAGCACACGACCCGCTTGCCTACGAAAGCAATTAACTCTTTAAATTAAAAGCACCGCTCACGGTGCTTTTTTTATATATGCCATTCTAATTTGTTTACAATCACCTCTTTTTAAGCGCTTTGATTACGCATAAACTATGGCCTTTCCCACAACTGGACTTATTTATGCCTAAGACATTGAAAGTACCTCATACGCTAGTATTGCTATTGGCGATGATGTTTGTCGCTTACCTTGCTACTTGGATTGTACCCCAAGGATTTTTTGATACCGTAGAAACAGCAAATGGCCGTCAAGCCGTTGTACCTGGCACTTATCAGGTCGCCGCTGAAAGTCATTACCTTACCCCTTGGGACTTTCTTACTGCGATTCCTCGTGCATTTGCCGCTGCACAGGATGTTATCTTTTTTGTTTTAATTGTGGGCGGTGTACTTGCAATAGCGCGTGCTACCGGCACAGTAGATGCGCTAATCGGTCGTTTATTGGAAAAACATGGCGATAAGCCACAAAAACTCATTTTTGCCGTGGTGTTTTGTTTTGCCCTTGCCTCAAGTGCGATTGGTACTGCAGGCGAATACATTCCATTTGTACTCATTTTGGTAGCACTGTGTAAAGCCATGCGCCTAGATGCGATGACAGCTGTAGGAATGATTGTTGCCGGATATGGCATTGGCTACGGTGTATCGGCATTTAACCCATTTACCGTATTAATTGCACAACAAATTGCCGAAGTACCTGTTTACTCAGGCCTTTGGTTACGTCTTGCGATTTTTGTACCTTTTGTATTAATTGGTTTTCATCACGTGTGGTCTTATACCAAACAAGTTCAGGCTGATCCGTCTCGCTCGTTAATGGCTGGTATTCCTTGTCCATTAGAAGGTAAAGAAACACATGATTATCCTAAGCTTAATCGTCGTCACCAATTGGTGTTATTAAGCTTTATTGCCACCTTAGTAATCGCTGTATGGGGCATTGCAACCAAAGGCTGGTACTTGTATGAACTTGGCGGCTTATTTGTTGCTTGGGGCCTTGTTATTACTGTATTGGGTAAACTTGATGCAAACACTGCTGCAAATAAATTTATTGAAGGCACCTCAGATTTAGTAACAACCGCAATTCTAATTGGTGTTGCACGTGGTATCGCACTTATTCTTGATGACGGTAAAATTCTTCACAGCCTAGTGTACGGTATGAGCTTACCGTTATCTTATGTCAGTGCTGAAATCTCAGCTGTTGGTATGTTGGTTATTCAAACTCTTTTAAATACCTTTATTCCATCTGGCTCAGGTCAAGCATATGTGACCATGCCACTCATGGCACCTCTTGGTGATTTAGTTGGTGTACCACGCCAAGTTGCGGTACTTGCATACCAATTTGGTGATGGTTTCTCAAATATGATTATCCCAACAAATGCCGTATTAATGGGTATCATAGGTATGGCGGGTGTACCTTATGGTCAATGGTTTAAGTTCTGTTTGCCGCTATTAGTGAAGCTAATGATTGCTGCTTCTGTAGTGCTAATTGCTGCGACTTTCTTCGGCTATGGTTTGGATGTACAACCGCAAATTGCAGCGGTTGTTAGTCAATAACAAGTTTTTTCTCTTCGTTACAGCAGTCACGCATTTAACTGACTGCTGTAACACATTAACGATTCCATACGTTGCTATTTAGCTGTAAATACCACTTCTCCCTGAACATAACTTTGTAATACCCTTGTTTGCTTTATTTGGGCGGCGTCCAAGGTGAGAATATTGCGATCTAATACAATAAAATCAGCTTCCTTTCCTGCAACTAACGAGCCGACTCTATCCTCCTGTCGCATCGCATAAGCCGCATTGATAGTATATGCCTCGATAGCCTGTTCAATGCTAATTGCCTCAGGTGCACGACTCACAGCATGTGCAATTCCAACAAAAGGGTTAAGTGTGCTCACATTCCAATCACTACTAAGCGTAAGCATCGCACCTTGCTCAACTAAACTGGCAATAGGCACTAAACGATCGCTACGTTGATGCCCGAGTAAAGGCGTCAATTCAGGCCAGTGATGGGGCTCTGTAAACTCCCCTGCAACCTGTGCATCTGCTATCACACTGAGCTCTTTAAAACGAGGTAAATCGAGCGAGTCCACAACTTCAAGATGCGTGATACGATGGCGTCCAATGCCTTTGGAGCCTGCTTCAATAGCGTTAAGGGCTTCATGAATGCCACGATCGCCAATGCCATGAATGTTGAAATCAAAACCAATAGGCTCTAACACTTCAATATATTTGGCTAACCGCGCTTGAGTGAAATAGTTAAGGCCTTTATCACCATCCAGTGCTAACCAACTGTATTCATAAGGTGCCTTTAATGCAGCCGTTGTATTGACTAGAATTCCATCCATGTAAACTTTAACCTGATCTACTTTTAGTAACGAATCTTGAGACGCTTGATACAAGGATTTTAATTGAGCTAGTTGAGATTCATCACTGGCTTCAGGGTAAGCCCAAAGCCCCAAACTCACCCGCATTTTAAGTGCATCATCGTTTGCTAACTTAAGCCAGGTATCTAATTGCCCTCTTTGCCAATAAACACGTGCATCACTGATTGACGTAACGCCATGCTGTAATAATTCAGGCTGGGTATACTCAAGAAAACCAAAATAGTTTTCTGTTGCTTCATCACCCTGGCCTTGCATTGCAAGATCCATCACTAAATTGCCAGCATTGTCATATAAAATGCCATTTAATACGCCACTTTCGTCACGACCAAATACACCGCCGATGGGGTCGCGACTTTGCTGAGTAATATTAGCAATTGAGAGCGCTTTAGAGTTCACCCACATGGAGTGAGAGGTTTGCTCCATAATAACTACAGGTCGGTCATTAACAACTTGGTCGATAACAGCGCGCGGTGATTGAGTCAGTTCAAGTAAGCCATCAATATTGTGACCATAACCAATAAGCCACTTTGCATCTGAGTGCTGTATGCTGGCATTCTCAATCACAGCTTGATATTCGTTAACATCGGCATATTCTGGCAAGGTAAAATGTGTTGCCTCTGATGCGGATTCAAGTGGATGAATATGCACATCATGCAAGCCAGGTAATACCAACTTGCCAGCCAAATCTTTAACTTCTGTATTGTCACCAATAAATTCATTTACTGATTCATTATCACCTACATAAATAATCTTACCGTTTTTAATCGCCATACTTTGTGCCAAGGGTGCTACGTTATTAACCGTATAGATAGTTGCGTTGTTTACTACTAAGTCAGCCCCTGTGCTTGCTTGATTAGGTGACTCAGATACGCCTCCACAGCCACTCAATGCTGCAGCAATTGCAATAATATTTGACGTCATAACCGTTTTTCTCTTCATAACTAGATGCCTCCGATATCAAATAGCTTACAATTAACAAGGTAACGAAAAGGTAACTGCAGTAATAATAGTCGAGTTATGATTGCCCTTTATTGAAACCTTAAAAATAGAATGAAGTGGGAAATAAATGCTAATTTTGTTTGTTGAAGACGACAGAGCATTGGCTGCAAACACGATCGATTTTCTCAATAATGAAGGTATTGAAGTCGATTTTGCCGATAGTGTGCACGCTGCCAAAGAGATTTCTTCCAAGCAAGAGTATGATGCGATTGTTTTAGATATCGGTTTACCTGATGGCACTGGGTTTGTACTCGCTACACATTTTACAGCCGCACAACCTGATACTCCTATCATCTTTTTAACCGCCGAAGCTGCGTTAGATAATAAACTTTTGGCTTTTTCGCTTGGTGCCCTCGATTACTTAACCAAACCCTTTGAGCTGGCAGAGTTAACAATTCGTCTTAAATTGCTTAAGGCTAAAAAACCGAGTATCAGGTCTAAACCTTTTGTGTTGGGTGATCTGACCATTGATTTACAGCAACGAATTGCTACCCGAAGTAAACGTGTTATCACCCTATCGCCACAACAATGGCAGTTACTTACACTGCTAATCAATCACTACCCAGCACCGGTAAGTAAAGCAATCATTTTAGAAAAGTTATGGCCCGATAATAATGTGACACCAGATATGTATAAGACGCTCGTTAGCCGCTTAAGGAACAATATAAGCCATCAACAAGAAACGCCGTTATTACATACAATTAAAGGCGTAGGAGTTGTACTTCGTGAAACCAACTGAATCCTTAACCGCTTACCTTAATCGCAATATTCTCATTCCATTTATTGTTTTTGGTTTATTATTTGCAGCCTTATCAATAGTTTTTTATTGGTTTGCATTGGACGATACTGCTGAGTTTTATCTTTTTGAGGATGCAGAACAGTTTATCAGTACCCAGCAAAAAATTAGCAGCGGAGCTCGCAAAGTCAGTGACGTACTCTTAGACTTTTCCCTTTCAAATCGCGCTCAATTAAACAATTTATCAGAGGTTAATACCGTTTATTTTTTTGAAACCGAGAAACATGATAGTTATTTTCTGATTTACCAAGCCCATGAAACAGCCAAAAAAGTCTATGTTGTGCATCAGTTTGATAAGGGAGAATCATTTGATATTAGACCATTGCTGTTATATGTATGTTTGAGTAGTTTGTTTTTATTCGCCTTTTGGTTATCCCATGTTTTATCTAAAGTGCGTAATCAACTGTCACGGTTTGTAAAGAGCATTAAAACTCGAGACATAGCTACGGAATTACGCTTTAGTGAGTTAGATAGCGTAAAAACGGTTACGCTAAGTGCACTTGAAAATGAGCAACAAGCAATAGCAAGAGAGAAAGCTTTCTCTAGTTTTCTTAGTCATGAAATCCGCCATCCTTTAACTTTACTGGGCCACCAATTGTCTCAATTTGACCATATGGATGATTTGACAGAGCAAGTACTTATAAAAGTTGCTGAACTTAAGACAACTCAGCAAACCTCGGTAAAACTTGCAAATACCATCTTAGGGCTTTGGCTAACAGGGGATAAGGAAAATCTATCGAGCACTGACTTTATAAGCTTTTTAAATCATTGGCAGAAAAAGTACAGCGATTCACTTTTAGTAGAAATTAAAGCCGACACCTTCTTTGTGTCATTAAACGAAGACGAATTAAACTTATTAATGGCACAGATTGATTCAAATTTTCGTACTTATGGCGAAGGTAACTTATCAATTACAGTATGCAAAAACAGCGTCTCTTTTAGTAATCGCATTAACACAAAACCAAATAACGAAAATAATTTTGGGGTAGGCACTTTTATAATAAATGCACTATCGGCAAAAGCGGGGTTAGCAGCACATAAGCTAACTAATGAGTGTTATTACACTTTAAAAATAACACGTATATAGTTTGGTAGATAAAATAAAGACATAAAAAAACCCAAGCATTTGCTTGGGTTTTAAATCATGGTGCGGATGGAGGGACTTGAACCCTATTAATATGATTTTTAAACCTTTTTAGACCCCTACAGCCCAGTAATTACGTTTCGAGTGAGGTCTTACTGGGTCGTAATGGTGATTCATCTTCCCCCAAATTTACCCCAAATTTAAAAGGTTCTTTCAGAGAGTCTTTATAGACCTGGAGAATCAGTTCATCCATAGCACTGAAAATAGAATTCACTGCATGATCTGGCTCTGCGCTTTGATTATGGTGCAGTTTCAATAAATTTAAATGATCACCTAGTGATTCGGCTAATTCCGTTTTGCTCTTTTCGGCCATAAAATGCTTAACCTCTGCATTGTATATCATTTCTCAACTGCAAACATTCTTAAATAGTTTGCTATATTTGTCAAACTTTATAAATAAATTGTTTTTATCACAAATAACCTGTTATATTGCAATTAGATATGAGGAACCGACCAAATGCATAATTCAAAATTAAATCAAAGCGATATAATTGACCGTATCAAAGTTCTATATAACTTTAGATTCAGTCGTGAAATGGCTAAATATTTTGATATCCCAGAAGAATCCATTTCTAGATTCAAGAATGGCTCAAAACAAATAAGCCTAGAACTTATTGATCATGTTAAAAATGAAAAGTCTGTATCACTTGAATGGCTTTTATATGGTGTTCGTCCAACAATATTTGACGAAGTTACTAAAGAGGATATCGAGCTCGGTGTTATTTCTGGCATCCTAAAAGCAGCACGTTTTAGCTTGCTACCAAAAAGCTTAGTGATGCACGATGAAGAATTACTTGAAGGTTCAGCAAAACTTATTGCTGAATGTATCGAATTAAGAGTTAATCAAAAAGAAGAAGTAGCTTAATCGCTACTTCTTTTTAAACTTAACAATATTTGTTTGCTCTAGTGCCCTTTCCTGCTTCTCTCTACTAAGCATTTCTAGAAACCAATTTCTTTCTTTTATCTGGCCAGTCATTACACCAACATCATATTGTGCTTGGCTAGACTTTAGTGCGTGATATTTTGCATCTTTAGCTGATTTGGCTTGTTCGGCAAGGATTGCTTCATTTGTTGCTTCCAATGAACGTTGAGCAAGCTGGTTTTGATTAAACATGTTTTTTACGTCTCGAATCATTAACCAGACAATCAGTAAGCCTCCTAAAGGAATTGCGGACCATACAACTTTAAAAATTGAGTCCAGTTCTAACCACCATTCAATTAGCGCTTGCATTTAACTTCCTTACTACATGCCTAAACAACATTTCTGCGTAATCAAAAAAGATTATCGCTATTATAGAAACTGTTACTAAATTAGAAATAATACTGTAGGTGTAATTATACCAAGCAAATTCATACTCGAAATCGAAAACACCTATTTTTAGCCATAAAATTAGCTGAATTAATATGTTGATCCATAGGCCAATAACAGCATAAAAGTAGATGTTATTGTAATACTTACTTGTCAGTAAATGAACACGTTGAATATAACGTAATATTACATAGTCAATAAGCGCATACGCTAGATAAATATGTTGTGAAGCATCTATTTGAGCATCTGTTTTTGCATTGAGTTGAATTAGCATCATCAAAAAGCCAGTTAATATGTATTTTGCTGAAAGCGCACGAACTACAATAAAGCGACTATATGACTCAGATTTGTTTATAGCTAACAATACAGACGTAACGAAGGCAAAAATATACGCAATTGAAATATATGAAGATATAAAAAGAGCTGACCAGTTAGAGTTATTTGAAGGTCGAACATAAACTATATCGTTAAGAATTTGCGATATTTGCTCTAAATCCATTTACTGCGCCTCAAATCAACCTTTCGCAATATTACAAAAACAGGACAAAAAAAACCACGCAAATTGCGTGGTTTATATTCAAATTAATACTTTAGTCTGTTTTCTTGTCTTTTACGATAACGCCACCGCCACCATTCATAACTTTCATTTGCGGCATCTCTTCACTTGGAAGCTCTGCAGGTTGAACAAATAAAGATGCGAAAAATAAAGATAATGCTGATAACATTTTCATTCCTTTGTTAATTTAAATAATACTCAAAGGCAAAGAGCAAAAAATGTGCCATACGTATTCTATGGCCTCAGCATTTAAAAACGGCAATCAATACAATACATCTATGCAAAAGCTTGCCGCCTATTATTAATTTCCACCGTATGACTCTTTGAAAATAATTGATATCTGCTTTTGCATATCTTGAATAATTAAGTTCAGAGTATGATTTTGCTCTGCAACCTCAGCTAGATGTTTCTCAATATAGTTCGCATGATCATTAAGCACTTCCGAACATAATTGAATTTTAGTCGTATCCATATTTTCCTCTTAATAAATAAACACTGACTGGCTACCAGTCTTTAAGTTGTGCTTGAACTTAATGATAAAAGAAGCCTTGTCAACATTAAAAAATGATTTAAAACAGATAATTAGTGAGGCTAAATAAACAAAAAAAAGCATGAACTTAATGATATTTTTGGATTTGTAAAGGAATTTTTATTTTATATTTGAAATAAGCTAAACTGTATATATATACAGCTATAGTTTGATTAGAATGAACGTTTCACCAATATATACAGCAGATGATCCACTCGATGACAATGGTATAAATTACTGTGAATTAGAAAATGGTATAGATGAGGTCATCATTCAAAATCCGAATGCGACATTTATCGGCCTTGCGACCGGTAACTCAATGCAAGGCGTTGGAATTTTTGACGGTGATCTACTAGTGGTTGATCGGAGTGTTGAAGCCAAGCACGGAGATGTCATCGTTGCCCAATACAATAATTTATTTACATGCAAGATATTAGATTTAAATAAACGACAATTAATCTCAGCTAATAAAGAATACCAACCGGCTAATATTGGCTCTTTGGATCAATTTGTTCTTGAAGGTGTTGTTGTGAGCTCAATTCGTCTTCATCGAAAAATTAACCGGTACTTAAATTATTAAATTACTTTTTACGAAACTTGATAATTGCAGCAATAACCAAAGCTGCGATCAAGAACACAGGAACAGCAGAGTAATCGGTAGTTGAACCATTTTCGAAGTCGTTACCGAGTGCAGAAGTCTTAACACCACCGCCGCTGGCTATAAGTGGATCAAATGGTAATGTGCCTATTGCTTTCTTTGGTACTAGTACGATTCCACCACTTTGCAATATCATGTTATTCATCTACAGCTTCTTTGTGTTAGATTGAATTCATTATTTCAATTTACTGAAAGCAAAACAAGATTTTAAAAATGAAAAAATTAATAGCCTTATTAACTGTTTTCTCGTGCGAACTCCTTGCAAGAGGTGGCGCATCTGCGATTCCAACTAACGCTAAAGAGTCTGACTATGTTGAGCATTATTGTCGAGGTGAAATCGAACATCGATTACCAGATAAAACTCGCATTGATTGCCTCAACGATACACACGCTATTGAATATGATTGGGGCAAGAAATGGCATGAAGCGCTCGGCCAGTCATTGTATTACTCTGCAATGACTGGAAAAAAAGCTGGTATTGTTTTAATTGTAAATCCCAAAACTAAGGAGCGTTATTTGACTAGATTAAATAAGGCAATTGAAGCTCACAACCTAAACGTAGATGTTTGGACTATAGATAAGTAAATTACTCGCACTCTTCTAGTGCTCGCTTGTATAGCTCATGTAAGTCTTTTTCAATTACTTCTTTTAAAGTCTCGACGCCCTGATTCAGTTCCGCATGTTGTTCGTAATACATATTCATCATATTGAAATGTTCAATTATTGAAATCATGTATTCTAAATTTGATTTTTCTTTCATTTAATTGCGCTCTATTAATAGACCCTACAACTATTAAACAGTCATTTTTAATACCCAACAAAAAAACCCCTTTCCTTTAAAAAGGGGTTTTAGTCCACGTATCAAGCAAACATAAAATTAAGAATTGTAAGAATGGCAGCAATTAGCATGACTAAGCGCTCAATCCACTCTATAAAAAAGGTTTTTTCTATTTTCATAAAAAGTCCTTCAAGGTTTAAAGATGTGAATACGGTAGCGCATTGCTTTTTTTTGATTTACTACCAGAGTTAAATTAATTTTTTCCAATACGGAATTCTTTTTAAAACACTGAAGGAATTACTATATGTTGAGAAAAAAGAAGACTAAATGCAAAATGCATTCAATAACATAATCAATGAAAATCTGATGAACAAATCAATAGTTTTTGATGTAGGTACAAACCTTATAGGAATCATGGATACAAACGAAACCGTTTATCGTCATTATTATGGTAGTAACAGGTTAGAAGCCATAGAGCTACTTGAAAATGCAACCGAAATAGTTTCCTTTAATGGAAAGAAGTACGATATTAAAGAAGTAAATAAAGTTTCAATAGAGTTACGTGAAATACCTTTTTCCCCAAAAGGTACCCACACCGATATTCTGAATAAATGCTGGGATTATTGTTTCGCAGGTAGTTTAGATAAATGTTTCAAAGAAATAATTGGTGCTGATGTAACTTTTCCTGACACTCACTTAGGATCAAATGAAAAAGATGTTTACCAAACTTTAATGCTGTGGAAGCATTTATATAGAAGTTAAGACGATTAAAGTTTATGCATCAGAACCACACTTGCTTGTAGGAAATCCTATTAATAGCATTGATTATTAATGCTTTATTTTATTAGTATCAATTTAGTTTGTTAATTTAACTGGAGTATTAACTTGATTCGTTTAGCTTTTATAGGTTTATTGCTTTCTTATTCGAGCAGTACATTCGCATCAGCATATAATTGCAAAATTCTTGATGGCAAAGAGCTGGATAATAGCTCAGCCAAATTAGTAGACCTAAAAGGCTTCTTTTCACCAATGCTTGGAAGAAGTTTTGTTGTTGAACGAGAAACAGGGAGCATTATTAGTAAAACATTTAATAATTCTCGAGCTAGAGAAATCACCGTTCTTGACATTGGTAGCGAAAAAAACGCATTTAAGTCAATTTCCCTCTATGGACCTAATAAAAAAATCAGTTATTTAGTAATAAATGAGCATTTAAAATCAGCAACAAAGAGTTTCATTTTTCATCATGAGTTTGATGTGGTTTATAGTGGAACTTGTACTGAAATCTAAAACTTGAGAATCTTAATCCATTGAAAGGAAACCATAAGATAATTCAGTATTTCCAATTGTTTATGTAAAATAATAATTTTAGTCACAATCTATTAATAGGGATTTTATGAGTTCAAATAAAACTAATAGTGACGACCTAATTTTCAAAAACCTATTTTATGGCTCCTTTTGGGTTTTGATTTTTGCACCTCTAATTGTTGCACTTATGCAATATTTTTTCGTTGGCTATATAGTTGATTTTAATGACCCCGATTCTTGGGAAGACATAGTAAAAACGTACAACTTTCCTATAGAGCTCACCAAAATATTAGGCGGTATTACTGCAATGCTTGGTTTGCTTTACCGAAGTCGCCAAACAAGTACTCAAATTTTGAAATCCCAACAACAGTTAGATCTATCTATCCGTGCCGAAGAAATAAAAAGAGATGAGTTTCAGTTAGAGCTAGTAAAATCTGGCTTTGAAGACGTATTCGACACGTTAAAAGATAAAAATAATTCTAGAGTTAAGTGGATTAAGGCTGCAAAAATTCTATTACACACCCTTGAAATCGAGAAACACATAAAAACAGATATCGGTATTAAAGACTATAAATTTTATAAAGAACGATTAAGAATACAGTTGTATGAAGCTTTGCAACTCGAAACTTCCCCTGGAGTGTTCCAATCTTTGCCTGCTCAATTCTTTTATGGTGTTGAAAATTGGCAAGATGCGGATTTGACTCTTGAACAAGCTGCGATTCAAGCACACCCAGTGAGTGATGTGCAATGTGAAGACATAAACAAAATTCTTCCAGATCCTATAGTTACAGCGCTATTACCAGAATCTGTGACTACAATATTTGACTTTCTAGAAGGATATGATCCAGAGATGAATGAGCTACTGAGTGAAGTTGAATACAGGGATGGAGACTATATGAGCGCACACGGATTTAAACAAGGTCCAGCAAAATACATTCATCATAGGAGAAAGTTTAAGGTGTTGAATGGAGAAATACACGTGCGAGACAATAATAATTAAAGAAGCTTTTAAATAGCGTTTCCCATCACCCTAGATAAATAGCGGCTCATAGACAGCCGCTTTATTTTTGCACTACCATATAGGAAACCGACATTAACAAGACTAGCTATGGATAACGAAATAGAATTTAAATGGGTATGGAAAACACCGGATTTACGCAACGTAAAACAGCCTGACATTCTCACGCCAGAAGAAATGATCAACTTGATAGAAAGAGTTGATAATGTGCGCGTTGATCCGCTGCTTGGGCTACGCAATCAATGTATGCTGGCAATGACTTTCTTTAGCTGCTTTCGTGCAATCGAGGTTAGCCAGTGGAAAGTTAAAGAGTGCCTTTATCCTGACGGCTCTATTTGCCATATCACCCATGTTAGAAAGGATGGTACTAAGGGCAAATATCCGATGAAAGCACCCGTTGTTATCCAAGAACAGCGTGAAATGTTAGATAAGTGGCTCAATGCCCGGGTGAAACATCGTATTAAACTCGATAAAAGCGGTTCAACTAAATACCGTGGATTAGACCCCGAAAGCCATGTGTTTTTAAGTAACTGGCGCGGTGTTTGGCAAAACTTCTCACTGACTCGAAAGGTTAGCAAAGGCAAAGAATACTTGGTTGCTACTGCGGTGCAAAACTTACTTAGCAAGCTTTATAAAGAATATGGTTTCCCGCGCTCAAGTAGTCATGCTGGCCGTCATTCTATGGCGCGATTCGCTGAGAAATTACTAAACAAAAAGAACAATCCACACGCAAGATTTATACTGCAAAACTTATTGCATCATAGGTGCGAAGAAGCACAAAACGACTATACAGAAGTGATAGATTATAAAAGAGTGAAAGCTGCGCATCAGGCTATGTTACTTAAGCCAAAAAAGAGGGGAAGACCTAAGCTTAAAGATTAAATAATCCGTATTTACTCGCTATTTTATTTATTTTATGGTCTAACACTTTTTGAGCAATGCTTATGTCTCCGCGTAACTCTATAACGCTATAATCATGATCAATATTTTCTGGTCCGTTATTATCGCTCTTTAATTGTTTTTTATGATAATTGTCTATTCTCAAACCATTATAATTCATCACTAATTCTGAAAGAGTATTTATTTGCTCTAATAACTCGATGTCATTGAAATACAATTTGGTAATCACTCTTAAATAATTAAGAGATCCAAAGACTTCATTGATATTTTCCCTATAGTCATCTGGGGTTTCTTTTTTACCAATCAGCCTAAACTCGTTTCTAATAATGTTGTTATGGTAAAGTAGAAGCTCAGCTTTATCAGTTAACTTTTCTTTCTTGGTTCTTGAATCTGTTACCTTTTTATTGAGCCATAAGGTAATTAACGACAAGCCAAAAACAAATAATGAAAGTACAATTTTAAACTTTTCACCCTGTTCAAATTGAAAATTGAATATATCGAAATTAATTGAAAATCCTGTTAATAAACCTGAAATAAAGACAAGACTAATCACGAATAAGAAAAACCTATTACTCTTATTGCTGAAAAAACCATTTACTCTTTTCAAAATTACATTCCTTTAATTGCTTTCAGCAAATCCCAATACCAAGTTGTTTGGTGTGTGCACTGGCTTATCTTATTTCGCAAACCTTGCTCAGTGATGGGTCTACCCATTGCGGTTAAACGCTCAGCAACTTCTTTAGCACTAACACCATTCAATGCCATTTCAGCCTTAACTTGCCGCTTTATTTCGATTGCGGCTTGTTCGTCTAGCTGCTTTTCAACGTCCGATTTTGCTTGTTTAGCCATTAATCAATCTTAATTACAAAAATAATCTAATTTGATTATACATATAATCATTTAATGGTTGCAAATTAATCTATTTTAGTTATTCTTATAATCATATTTGATTATTAATATATTCATTTATGAGTTTGTTTGATTCGTATTTGAATGTTTATAGATGGGAAATTTTATGAGTGATTACACAGTGCTACCAAAGCAAATAGCAAACGCTTTAGAAAAAGAAGGTGTACCGCTGTCACAAAAGCAAGAACTTGTAATGGCTGGTTATCTTTCTGCGGTACAAATGCAAATTGAAGCTTTTGGTTTAGATAAAACAATCAAAATGCATCAAGAATCAAATAATTCTTAAATAGGAAATTTTATGGCTATGAATATTGAGTATCTATCATCCGATAGCGCTACTTTTTTAGTCGCAAAAGGCGATTATTCTGCAAGTGAAATTTTAAAAGCTGCGGTTGAACAAAACGTGATTGATGACGGTGATTTTTCAGATGCTGAATATTATCAGTCTCATTTTAAAGCAACGCCAGCGCCGAAAAACTCAGGTTTCAAGAGTTGGCATTATCCAATAGAAAAACCATGCAAGGGTTCTTACTTTGCATCAGTTTTACAGCAGGGTTAACAGGTAGGAATATTTGAACATGTCAGAGAAGCAAGCATTAGAGAGCATGAAAGGAAAAGTTATTGAATCAATCCAGCATCATGAAGTAATCGGTTCGATTCAATTTCATTTTACAGATGGAAGCACCGTGCAGGTTTTTGCTCAAGAAAAAGCAAGCCAGCAAATAATGATTATTGAACCTAACACTAAATAAAAGGTGAATCATGGAAAACCAACACAAAAAAATTAAAGGCTATCGCGACCTGTCACAAGCCGAGATTGATGCAATGAATGAAGCTAAAGCGCTTGCTGAAAATGTAGGCTCTTTAGTTGAAAAACTTCAAGGCCAAGACGGGTTAGATCAGCGTTGGATTGCAACTGCTAAAACAGATTTGCAGAAAGGTTTTATGTCTCTAATTCGTGGCATAGCACAACCAACAACTTTTTAAGTTTAGTTAACCGCTGCGCTTGTTAATCGAGCGCATTATTAAACAAATTTTTAGATTGGGAATTTTTATGTCTATTTTTCAATGCGAAAACTGCGGTTGTGCTGAAAATACAGCTTGCGCCAATCAGGGGTTTAAAGGAATAAAGCACCTTTTTGATTGGTCATACAACCCAAGTTTAGAGGGAAAGTTACTTTGTCGAGCTTGTGGCCCTACCAAATTTAGCGATGGTTCAAAAATGAAATCAGACCATTGGGGTGAATATGGTATTTGGCACAATAGATTTGAAAGAAGATATTTGCCGCATGGTGAGTTCAAGACCAATAACCAAGGAAATTTGGAGCATATTGAATCAGGTTTAATTGGTAATGAAGCATACAAGAAATTTGCCCGTTCTGAACCTTACCCACTTAAAGAAAACGTATAGGAAATTTTATGGCAAAGGCAATTGTAGATTTAGAGCTAGAAATAGCAGTCGGTATCGAGGGTTTTGCCCTTATGAAGCTTGATGAAAAAATTAATCAAACGTTTGGTTTTGCTCCAAGCGATGACCTTGAATTTGTTTTACATGATATGCACCAAGTTGGCATCGATGATTGGGTTAAAAGCAATATTGATGACATACCAGAAGAAGTCGGTATTTATTCATTTCATGGGCGCGGTGAATTTACAGAAGATAGCGCTGATTACAGCATAACTTGCATTAACGTTTAAATGGGAAATTTTTAACTCGATGTTTGAATTGCAAAAAGGCGATTGCCTGCAGCTAATGCCCAAATTAAATGACAAAAGTGTTGATATGATTTTCGCAGATCTACCTTTTGGCACAACCAAGCAAAGCTGGGATAAAGTCATTGATATGGTTGCTTTATGGAAAGAGTACGAGCGCATTATTAAAGATGACGGCGCAATAGTTTTGTTTGCAAAGCCACCGTTCGACAAAGTACTGAGCTGCAGTAATTTGAAACGCTACCGTTACGACTGGATTTGGGAAAAAACACGCGCAACAGGTCATTTGAACGCGAATAGAATGCCATTGCAGGCACATGAAAATATTTGTGTTTTCTACAAAAAGCAGCCTACTTATAACCCTCAGAAAACAACGGGCCATAAGCCAGTAAATAGTTTTTACACTAGACACAACGGCGAATGTTATGGAGCCAGCAAAGTTAGTTCTGGTGGTGGTAGCACAGAACGTTACCCACGCAGTGTTTTGAATTATGCCCCTGTACCAAATAATGAGCGGTTGCACCCAAACCAAAAGCCAGTCGATTTACTCAAGCATCAGATACTAACTTACACAAATGAGAAAGATTTGATACTGGATAACACTACAGGGGTGGCATCTACTTTAGTGGCCGCTATCGAATTAGGGCGTGAATGTATAGGCATGGAGAAAACGCCTGATATTTACGAAACAGCACGTAAACGATTGCAGCGATATTCAGCTGCAGCTTAGATGGGAAATTTTATGGCTTGTAATAATCATACACCTTGCCCCGATGGTTATTTAAATTGGCATGATTGGGCTAAGAAAATGAGTAAAACTCACAGGCAAACTAAGTGCCCTGATTGCAGTAAATATGTAGTTTGGGTTCCAAAGAAAGGTAAATAGGAAATTTTGATATGTCAGAAGAAACTAATAAAGCTGTGTCTTTTGAAAGAGTGCGAAGCTCGGTACCAAAAAACTCAGTAGGCATACTGGCTTATTCAACAGTTCTATTTCACAGCCGTTTAGGGGAAATCGCTATATCAGGTTCTGATAGAGATACTGTTTGCACAGCTTTTAACAGACTAAAAACAAAGTCTACTACTTCATGTGACCCTGATAGATTGCAAGAAGTGTGTTTTTTCAAACAAGATGACTTAGAAGATAACAATGAGAATTTTGAGCAGTTGAATAGTACACCTTGGCAACCTATGGAAACAGCTCCTAAAAATGGTGATGAAGTTATTTTGTATGTAGAAAAAAGAGCTGGCATACCAGGCGGTTTTTTAGTTGGTCATTATATGGGGGGTGGTCATTGCATAGAGGATCATCCACCTATAGATGCAGGTTGGTATTTTTGGAACGGTTGTCAATTTGACCTTGCATCTAAACCGTTGGCGTGGATGCCTCTACCAAAGGTACCTACAGGCTTTAAATACTAACACTTTTTAAATGGGAAATTTTATGTCACAACAACAAGCTGTAGAAATAACGGCAAAACTTTATCAGTGTCGTGAACAACAAATATTCTTAGGTGGTGAAGATGGCTTTATTCAAATGTTTGATAAGTGGAAGCCAGTTGTTGAGGCTGCGATGAATAAACATCAATGCTCTGAACTGCCAGCGTTAATTGAGCTTTTAAAATTGGCTGAATCGAAACCTGACGGTGGAATGATGATGCATGTACTTAATGCTGTTGTTTGCGAAATGTTAGAGCCTACGGTTACGGCTCATTAATTAAGTGGGAGTGGTTGAGGTAATTATGAACTACAGGCTTTTAGAACATGATGAAGTCATTCAGTCAGGCGATGAGTTTTTAGAAGATGATGCGAAGACTTGGACGGAGATTACAGATAAAAGTCCTTGTTCTTGGACTATAGGGATGAAGTGGAAAGGCCGTGGTTTAAAACCAATGCGACGTAAAGTACAAAATAACAATTAGCGATATAGGAAATCATTTAGGCTGTAAAAATTTAGTTTGGGGAGGTTTAAGTACCATCCCCTGCTCCGCTGCCTAAACCCGCACCCGGTATTGCGCTTTGAACCGCATCGGCAGCAACTGTAATACTTGCACCAAAACCACATACCAAAACACCAATGAATAATAAGACTTGTTTTATTTCAATTCTCCTTTCTAAAAGTTAGTCTTAAATAAAATCAGGTCTCATTATACGAAGGAAAAAATTTATTTCACCCGTTGGGCTGGGGTTGTAGTTTTTAGCTACACGTTATCGAGCCAGCGAACAAAACAAACATCGCAGTTAAAAATAGCGACATAATAAACGCGATACTTAACGTAATTAACCACCACAAGCGCGTATGATCAGAAAAGTAGTTAACTAATCCATTGCACAACTTAAGCGACAGTTTAAGCAGAAACATAGTTAAACATCGCTTTAATATCAGCACGCACTTGCTGCTTTAAATCACTCATTGGTTTGCGGCCATCAAGCGATGCGTTATCACCAAACACTTTTTTATAAGCAATCTCTGCGCTTGGTTCGTCATCAAACTTAAAACACCAAAGCCGCCAAATTGGATGAACGTATAACAAATCAAGCTCAACACTTGTTAGCCTTACAATCGTTAGCGCATCAGCATCAAGCACAGGGAACACAGCTTTAATCATTTCAGCTTGATTGTCTGTGCTGTCTTCGCTCGCTTTGTAACGCACATCAAGCAACGCATTATCATTGAGTGAGTCAAAGTCAGCAATATGGCCCGTGTAATGACTGAACACTCTTACACCTTTACTTTGCTCTGTGTCAGACTCATCGTGACAAACGCCATGCCAGCTACCGCCGATTTGTGATTTGAATGTCTCGATAACATTATTAGCAGGTGTCGCAGCATATAGCGCTACGTTGTTTATTAAATATCTGTAGCTCATTGCGCCCCCATATCTAGCAAACTTTGCACTATTAACGTGTTTATAGTGCCAGCAAATCCTGTGCTTTTGCTTTGCAAATAGCATGTTGACGCTTTTGCTGTTACAGCATAAATTTGCTTTCCACTCGCTGTAAAGCTTAAGCTATCGGTTGAGTCAAAATTTACTAAATGCATATCACCACTGGCAATATCTGCATCAATTGTAATTAAATATTTACTACCAATGACAAAGCCCGTAATCGTAATAATGCCTGACCAAGCGTTAGTCTGATTGACAGACATATTCAATGCTTTGTAATCAGCTAAACCAACCCAAGCATTACGCTCTGAATTCCAAGTAAACTGCTCTTTGTTATCGTCAGTAACGTTAACAAATTCAGCATAGTAAGAAGCTTTTTTGATTGAGCTTTTTTTGAAAATAACAGCGTTTGTTGTTCTTGGTGAAACATACAACCTGACGAAAGCCTCAGTTGTTGTAAACAATACTTCATTTACTCCCCTGCTTATTAATTGATATGCACTATTATAAGCAAGTAGGTTGACGTCCTCGTTTGCTTCTACTTTGAATAAATAAGATTCGTTTGGCGTTACAGGAAAGCTTAGAATTCGAGCGCCATACGCTAAATTATTAGGGCTACCGTGCGAGGTTTGCACTGACCAAGAATCACTTGTCAGCTTTGTCACTGTTCCTGCATTTGCCACAACAAATGGATTGTCAGCGTAAAGCTCCACACCCAACGGCTGCGCCAGATTAGGAATAATGGTCGTGCCATGTGGCGCGCTTAGATCATGGTCAATAATCTTCTGACCATTTTTAGTGAATTTAAACTCTAAGAAGCGACACGTAGCAAGCTCGTTAATACGATGGATAGTAAAAGGTATCCAAGATTCGGCACCAATATGTGTTCCTATAGCCTTAACACCATTAACAATATAATCCATCTCCTTGCCCGTTCTCACGATTTTAAGGCGGTTGAACTTTGTAGGAAACTCTGGATTTCTGTCTTCTGGCGCACAATCAGCATAATATGCAGTCTGCGTGTGCTTCATCTCTAGTTGTAAAGAACCGTGCTCCCACGCTGCACCACCATCTACATATTTATTCTTTTTTAACCGAAACGCGGGGGTATCATCAGAGGCATTACCCTGAACGATAGAATCATAATTAGGATCATCGCGTTCAACTTGTACCACCATTTCAAACTCAAAATCGTCTTCTGGTGCAACCTCTATTTTTTGCTGCACGTTAATAAAGCCGCCGTCTGATGATTTTAACAATGCAATATTACGTGGCCGCTCAATTCTTAGCGCTTCACGCACAAATTTGGCAGCGAGCGACGGGCTGCCAAGTTGCACAGGAAACGGCAGATAGTTAATCATTATGATCTCCTAACAACTGCTTTAAATGATGTTGCGCCAGCAATACCACTTAGTGTGATGCTAGCTTTTTCAAAGTGGCCGTAAGCGTGCGGCTGTGCACGGTTTGCGTTGTCGCTATCGCTTGCGTTAAATGTGCCGTTTGTTACATCAAGTGTCACACCTGGCAAGTTGTCAATTGCGCCATTTTCTGTGACAACCTGGCACGTAACAATGCCAGCGCTTGGAATGACCTTATTGCCGCCAGCATCGAAAAACACAATCTGCTCAAAAAACGTTTTATCATAGTCTAGCGACATACTGTTTGATGAATGTACGCCATCTAGTGTGCTACCTTGAATCAAAATTCGTTTACTCATTTTAATTACTCCGAATACGTTGAGCTATAAAGCGCTGCAATTGCATCTGGCGATGCAGCATATGCGTGTATATCTGCACTAACAAATGTTCCTGCTGTATGTTGGCTGTTGTTAAATTGCGACATTACTGAACAAACAGAATCAAGCTTAACCATTGGGTATGTTCCCACCTTTTTATAACTCGCTGAAACACCATTCAGATAAAGCTCGATTTGGTTATTGCGGTGCACAACCACTATTTGATTAAAACCTGGTGTTAACCCCCCACGTATATCTGTAAACGCTCCATATTCACCAAACCTAAACAATATAGATTTGGCTTTTTCAACTATCAGAGCCATTGAAAAGCCTGACAGCGATGTGGGTGCTACGTTAAATAAAAGGGTTGTCTCATTTGGTACATTTAAATAAGCGTTAAACACCAACGTCCACGCACTATCAAACGGCGGGAAATTATCTTTGGTTGGGAACGTTAAAAAGTCGGCTTGTACTGTGCGCTGTGCAGTTGTTGTTCTAGCTAGCGGTGTTGGTTGTGCTGAATCTGTCACAATGGTATCACCAAGATAAAGCGAACCAGCGCTTGCCGTGGTATCTGGTTCATATGGATCAACGCTTGGGTAAACAGCAAGTATTGCTGATGTATTGCCGCTTGCGTTATTTTGCACGCCAATGTGTAGCACACCAACACCATTTGCTTGCCAATCGAACTTATAAAAAGCAGGTGTACCGAACAACACTTGAGGCACTGACGCACGCAAATCAATGACTACGGATTGAGTAACTGGCGTTGCGCCTCCTGTGAGCGTTAGCTCAACTTTAATATGTGTTGCGTCATCTGCTTTTAACTCAACAGCCGCAGTTTTAACAAGGTTATCGTTTGTAATACCTGTTGCCGTGTTACGTATTGCACCGACTGCACCTTTGCTATTAGTAACGCGGGTTAATGTTAAATTGCCGTTTGTATCTTCACCTGCGCTTGGCAATATCGTGACGTTGTCTTTAGTCCAGGCTGCGTTGTTATGTGTTGCTGATTGCAGTAATAAATTTTTAAAGGTTGGTGCTAATTGTTCGCCCCGAGTTGTAAAACAACGCTCATTAGCTGCTGCAAGTGCGCTTTGGCCATAGCGATTGTAATATTGTCTGTCAGCTGTTGCGTTAGTAAACGCAACACCACCTGCAACACGGCTTAGATCATAACGCTGGCCACTAATATGCGTTAACGGGTTCATTAATTTATAAAGCTCAATTGTTGAGAATGGCGCAAGTACAATTGCGCTGGCTCTATCTGCTTGCTGCTTCGCCAGCTCTGCATGCGACGCAGCATCCTCCGCAGCATCTAACTGCGCGTTATAGCCAATGATGCTGTTTTGTACTGCAGTAAAAAGCGCTTTTAATTTTGTTAAAAATGTAAAGCCGAAATCATCCGCGCTAAATTCATCTTTAGGCACGGTAATACGTGAAGGGGTACTCATTAGCATTCTCCAATATTGAAATCTTGTGTGTAGAGGTTATAAGCCACACCTTTAAGTGGCTCTATAGTTGTAAACTTGCACGCATATGCGTTATCAAATTCTTTTTGATTATTTAATCCAGGGTAAAGCGATATAAACCAATCTTTGTGGGTTGTTACATCACGCATAGCGCTTGATAAAAACGGCACATCAGCATCGTTAAGCCAATTAAGTGAAAAGCTATTTTCTCTGAAAGTTGGCGCTTGCTGGCTATGCAGTGAGCCACCATCTGTTCTAAACTGTTCGCCGTTGCTATTAATGGTAAATGTACTTCCGTAAGCAAAATTAACAGCAGGCGAAAAATGGCGCCCCATGTAAATGCGGGCAATATCAAGTTGGTTATCAATATTTAGCGGGTCTTTAATCGTGATGCGGTATGACTTGGCAAAAACGCCTTCAAACCAAAGTTGGCTAAATCGCGTCTGCAAATTTTTAATTACTGATGAAACAATAGGCTGTATGCGCCAATCCCAATCTCGCACCGTTACTTGTTGTATTACACCAATTTCGCCTGAATCATAAACACGCTTACCAAGTTGGTTTACATCATTAAATAGCTCTAAACGCATTAAACCAGCGTCGCTAAAATTCGTGCGCCAAAGCACCAAAGCAGAAATTAAAACTAAATCAGCAAACTCACCAACAATTTGTATTTCACTGCTATCAGTAGAGCGAAAAATATCTGAATTGCCGTATTTCTGCATATTTTTTAGCGGCAGCGTTGGCACTTCTGCCCCTACGTTCATTGAAATACTGGCGCGATCAAACTCATTATTGATTAACATGCGAATTTTATTATTCATTGCCAAAAGTCCAGTGAAATTTTGTTAGTTAAAAGGTTTTCAGCAAACCGTGTAATGATTGCGTGATTGCCGTTCTGTGCAGGTGTTTCAAGTGATATTTCATCACCCAAATTCCATTGGAACGGTGCAGCAAGTTGCTCTGTTTCATTGACATAACGCGCAATACTTTTTAACGCTAATCTGCGTGCTAACTCAGTTTGTGCGTCGTCTTTATTAGCTATTAGTGTTGGCGTTGTAATGCTTAAACCATTAACCGCATTGCTATCAGATACTGTTAACTGCTCGTTTGATAACTGCTGTGCAAGCGTTGGGTTTGTGTCAAATACACGTGCAGCAACATTTGCTAAAACAGTCCAGTTTTTTTGATACCCGAGTGTCAAATTTTGTATAGGTTTTAATCGGTGGCGTTGCTGGCGCGTAAACTCAATATTTTGGTCATCGCGCAAGGTTTTGTTGGCTGTGCCTGTGGTGCCTGAGAATTGTTTAAAAACAAATGTACCCAATCGGGAAAAGTACCAATAACCACCAATAGAGATTGCAATTTGGTCTAGTAAATCACTGTAGGTTGTATCGTTATCAATATAAATTCCGAGTGTATAGCTCGGCAGCACACCAAATGTAATTGCATAACCTAAACGTGTGCCGATTAAATAGTTGACAATCTGGTTTGAAGTTTTAACGTACTGGCCACCAATTACAGCGCCGTTTATATCCAACGTAATATTGCCAACTGGCTGCACTAAAAATGTAATTGTTGAGGCTATTAAATCAACGGTGTAATTTGTTGGGTTTACTAAATCACCGTTGAATTTAACCGCATTAACAGCGCTGCTTTGCACACTATTAAATTTGTATGTATGAGTAGCTGCGTTAATTAACTTGGGTGTGATATTGAAACACTGGCCAAGGGCTAATGGCAGCAATTCGCCCTCGCTTGGCCCTGCAGTAAACACACTCGTTAAAATAGGTATGTCTAATGCGCTGGCTTTGTCTTTAAACTCAATGCTAACTTTATCTTTACTTTGTTCAACAGTGTCAGCAACGCCAACAAAGACTTGCATAAATTGCGTTTTGCTCCATGTTTTATCGCCAATGTAAATTTTGATTTTACAGTTCTCAACATCATTTAAACTTCGTGTAAAGCTCGTTGGCACTAGCTCCAAATCACTAATCGACGACGCACTCTTGCCAAAAAACACTTCACTCATTGTGCGCACAATTTCAAGACCGCCAACAATCGCATCTTGGTATGCTTGGTGGGCTGGCACGTCAGAACCGCTCGACACAAACGGACAGTTAGCAAAATATGCTGTTTTAGTTTGCTCATTATCGATGTAATCAAGTTCAACAATTACGCAACGAAATAAGCCAGGCGTATTTAGCCAGTCGTGAAATGTCATGCAATAGACCTCGCAGAAACCTCGTTAACTCGCTTTAACTCTTTTTGCGAGCTTTCGCTGAACTTAGCAATTCGCTCTAATCGAGTGATTGCAACTTTGTTATCACTTACAAGTTGTTTGTTAAGCTGCGTTTGCTCTTCAAGTTTTGCACTCAGTTCTCTGTTAAGCTTTTGCGACTCATCAACAACACGTTCTAGTAACTTATTTTGTGCATTAGTTTGTGGTGCCAAGTCTTTGATTGGATCGGGCCAAATAATGTCGATCGGCGAAAAATCAGGAGGCAATGTCACTTTTTTATTTCTATCTAGTTCAATCGCTTCTTTTGTTTTAATAATCGCTGTTTCAATGCACTCAAGCTGAGTTGTGTGCACGTTCAACACGTCTATTTGCGCTGCACTTGCAGCCAGGATTAACTCTGCTTCTTCTGCAAACACTGCGCGAACATCTGCGAACTCTTGTTCTAGCGTTTCGTTTATTTCTTCCAAGTCTGCACTTAATTTGGCCTCAAGTTCAGCAATTGCACTATCTCGCTCGTCTGCAGCTTCAAGCTCTAAACTTTCAAGCAGCAATTTTATTGCTTCTAACTCTGCAATAGTTGTTTGCTGTAGCAATAATTTAGCTGCTTCAAACTCTGTCAATTCAAGCTCTTGATTAGCAATTGCATCAGCAATTGCATTTGAGTCGCTCTCATATGCAGCTGTTAGGTCAGCAATATTTGCTGCAAGTTCCTCGGCGGCTTTTTCTTCAAGTGCTGCTGTTAATTCCTGCAGTGCTTTCAGTTCGGCAATTGTTGAATTTGCTAGGCTTATTTTTTTATCTTCAAATGCTGCAATGCGAGGGTGTGGTGCAGGGCCAACATTGCGAGCAGGGGCTATCTTCTCAAAAACATTGTGTACGCTATCAAAAACGCTGTCATAGTTAGCAGGATTATAGTCACGGCTTAGCTCTAAATAACGCGAGCCAACGCTTTGCAATTGCGACATTGCCTCCGTGTCACCTCGGCGTGCACGTGCTGTTAATGATTCAAACTGCCTTTTTGCTTCATCAACTTGCGCCGCATTTGTGAGTGAGGACAAGTCACTAATTAATAGCGAGTCTGCTGCTTGTTTTAACTGTTTTGCGGCATTATTTAGCGCATCAAAACTGGCAAGCTGCGCGCTATGTGCTTGCTCTTGTGCTGACTGGTTTGCATTAATGGCTGCAAGCTCTTGGCTGTAGCGTGCCGCTATTGCGCTGTTAAGCTCCTCAATGCGTGCTAGCTCATCGGCATTAGCTTCACCTGTTAGGTTGCCATATAAACCGCTTATTGCTGTGTTACTGTAGCCAATTGCATCAAAGCCAGGTAACGACGATTCAATTTTATAAATTGCCGCATCAATGCTGCTTGCTGTTTTGTTTATCGTTGCAGCTAATTTATCAAAGTCACGCTGTGCGTTACTTATTGCTTTTTCAAATGTATTTGTAAGTGTTTGCCGCTCAGCGTTAAGCGCATCAATGTTAGATTTAGCGGTATTAATCAGCCCATCATAACCTGCAAGCTCAGCATTAAAGCGGTTTAAAATCGCTGCTTGCAGTTCATCGAGTGCATTTAACTGCTCTTCAATGGTGCCACCTTCAACGCTGCTTTGGTAATTCTCTCGGGCACTTGCTTCAACGCTGCCTAAGTAATCAATGTTGCTTAGCTCACCCATCGCAATGTGTATTTCAGCAATACTTGCTGACAGTGCCAGGCTAAATTCGTTAATGGCGTCGATGCGCTCATTGTAAAGTGACACTTCAACGTCAACGGCCGCAGCAAACGCATTGTTTGCTGCTTCTCGCGCTTGCTCGGCTTTATCTATTGCCGCATTAATATATTGCTCAGCAATTTCTAACCGTTTTTTACCATACAAGGTCTCTAAATGTGCCGTTTCAGCGCCTAACGCCTCAGCCTCAGCTTTCATTTGCTCGTACCAGTCATTTAAATCTAGCGCGGCAAGTTCGAGGTCTGATTTACCTATACGGTTAATCTGTTCAATAATATCGTCATTAAACGCTTTTCTTCGCTCCGCCAGCTTGCGCTCTGCTTCTGCGGCTTCTGCGGCTTTATCCTTTTGGTTTTCAACTGCGTCATAGTATTGGTCTAAAATTGGTAGAAGTGCCATAAGTGCCGCATACATTTCTTGACCAGATTCGGTTGATAAATCTAAACCGTCAATAATGTTTTTAAAGCCATCACGTGTACTCGGCAACGCCAACCCCAACTCGCCAAACTGTTGAATTAATTGCTGTGATAAAAACTCATATTGTTCTGTGTCTGTTAAAAATTCAGAGTAATAGGTGCTAGCAGCATCGACCAGCGCCTCAATGCCGCCAACAAGCTCAATAATGTTTTGGCTTGCGCCAATCATATCTAAGCCCGTCAAATCGCCTAGACTTTGGCCTGTATAATCCAATGCGCGGTTAAATACTGCTTGCTCTTGTGCAACACGGATCAAAGTGTCATATAAGCCTTCGCCCACTTTTTGAAACTCACCAATTTGCGGTAAAAGATGTTTTGCCATCAAATCAGCTTGCTTACTAAATGCAGCTTGCAGCTCAGCCTCTATCTCTTCGCCACTTAAATCTTTTAACGATAAATTAGGAATGCTTATTACAAAGGACTCAAGCGCATTCGCAGCATCAAGACCTAGGATATCTAGTGCTTCAGTAAGTGTGTCACCCATTGATGTGAAGATGAGCGCTAATTCAGATGATAGTTGTGCATCAAGTGAATCATATTCGGTGTTGTATTTAGTTGATGACTTTAATCCCCAAAATTTCTTTTTCTTGGTTTTAATGTCGGCATAGGTTGCGGCATCAACTAAACCACGCTCAATGACATCACCCATGGTTTGCGTAAAGAAAGTGATACCAGAATCAACGAGTGATTTTTTCGTTGAACTAAACGAACCAATGATTTTATCGAGTATGCCAAGCGGATCAATTTGCGTTAAGCCACCAACCAAGGTGCTTTCTAACTTACTTGTGGTGCTTACTTTGCCTAATTCACCAGAGTAACTATTTTCATCAAAACGCCCGAAATTACCGACAATACTTGTTGCTAGTCTCGTAATATTTCGATTCAAATCGTTCAAAGCGCTATTCATAGCTCGCATTTCAGCGTACTGATCGAGCTCTAATTCTTCTGCGCGTTCTAGTGCATTGAGGATAGATTCAGATTTTGCATCGGCATCACCTAGAATCGTTCCTGTTCCCTGATTTGATTGACGTTGCTGTGTTGAACTTGGCGCACTGCCTGATGCTGAACCACTAAACACACCTAAGCCAGCCATTAGCGCCGCCATTGCCGCAATTCTTGCAAATGCGGTATAAGGATCACCACTACCTTGATTTGTAATTGCAGTTAGTGCGTTTGCTGCTGCCTTTTTAAGCGCCAAAGCTGTTTCAACAATTGCAAAAGCAGTTTCAATTTTGTGTAATTTTTCACGCGCAGAGCTCTGCTCATCAAAGAACTGGCCAGCAGCTCTTGCCATACCAGCATAAGAGTTCATGTTTGACTGCAACCGGTTATCAGCTAAGTTCGTTTCTGCATTGCCTATTTGAGTTAAATTTGATTTGGCAGAAGCAGCTCGCGCTGTATCTCCTGATTCAACAGCTTTCAAATACTCATCATTGTATTTTATGCGTTGCGCGGCCAGTTCGGCTTCAAGCTGCGCGAATTGTTGCTGCTTTGCGATCATGTTATCCAATTGCTGTGCAACTGAACCAAATGCTGAAACAATTACATCTGATGTATTCGATAACGAGCTATTTAGCGTTTCAGATTTTTTAATTAATTTATCGAGCGCTTGCTGCTCTTTTTTGATTTGTGTTTCACGTGATTTGTTATTGTTTGTTGAGCTACCATTTTTACGTGCTTCTTTATTGGCTTTCGCCTGTGCTTTTGCTGCAGCTTCTGCGTTTTCTTTTACGCCTTTCCACCAATTCGCAAGATTATCGCTTGGCTCAAATGACTTAAGTTCTTCAAACTCAGTGCGTGATTTCTCAAGCGTGCTGTTCATAACCGCTGCAGCAGCCTCAATATCTTCTGCTGAGACAGTAAAACCCTCACTTTTTGAGGCGAAGTCACCAAGGCTGTTACCCATAGCAACTAGACCTTCATCACCAAGGAAATTGCCAGCAGCAAGCAAGATTTGTGACCAGCCATTAGCAATCGTTGCTAATGTTAGAGTGAAAGGTTTTAATACAGCATTAATTACTTGCGCGGTTACATCGGAAATACTCGCTAATGCATTCATGCCGCCCGAACCGATTTCGAGCCAACCAATTTCAACGAGTTTTAATACCTTTCGTAATGTATGAACACGATCCAATACAAAACCAATACCAGTAACAGTGCCTTCAACGATATTCGTAAATACATCTTGCCAACCGCCCCAGCTAGTAACTGTATCAACAATGCCTGCATTGACTGCAGATAAGGCTGGTGCCATGGCAACAGTCAAATGATTTGATGCACCTGTGATTAAGCCGCCCATGCGGTCAAATTCGCTAGCAGCTTGCGCCACCATTGCAGCATCAACTTCACTTAATGAGACACCAAGTAAGCGTGCTTCTTCTTGCGCAGCTAATAAGCCTGCTGCACCATTTTCAAGTAGTGGCAATAATCGACTAGCTTCATCAGCGAGTGATTCAAGATAAAAAATCTTTTCGCCTTTGGTGCCTACTTGATCTAAGCCTTCAGCAATCGCTAATAACTGCTGATCCGGTGTTTTTGATTTCAGCTCATCGATTGATAAACCTAAGTTTTCAAAAATGTCGGCTGCTTCACCGCCACCAGTAGCGACAAAGTCACCAATTTTATCTTGCGTATCTTTGAAGATATCGCCAATTTTATCGGCACCAATACCGACTTTATTCGCGGCATAAGTCCACTCGGTTAACGTTTCGGTAGATACATTAAATGCTTGCGCAGTTGCATTAATTTCTTTAATTGCTTGAGTTCGCAAACTGCCAGCAAGCAAACCAACAGCTGCAGTTAAACCGCCAACAATTGCAACACCACCTGAGAAGCGCGCAAGCATGTTTCCCATTTGCGCTTTTGTTTTCTTGGATTCAGTTTGCGTGCTCTTTTGTGTTTTATTAAGCTTGCCTAACTCATCTTTAGTGAGTTTTAGAGCGCGAACACCGCCTTTAGCATCACCAGTGATCAGAATGCCGGTTTTATAGCTTTTACTTGCCATTTAATACCTCGGCTGCACCTGCAGCTATATGCTTAATATCAAAAAAAAGTTGTTGGCGAATTGATTTATCGATATCGAAAATTTCAAACGCGGATTGAATTGATTGGTTATCTATAGCCGTGTAAAAGATACCGGCCATGCTTGAAACGATACGCCATTGATCTGCTACAGACTGATAAAGCTCAAATGCTCGAACGTTTTCAGCCCATAGTTCTAATGGTTCTGGTTTTTTCTTTGAAAGGGTTTTCTCGACAAACTCAAGCGGCAAACCAAGCGCAGCAGCTTCTTCTTCAATATCTTCTGCACTTCGCTCTCGTTTGCCACCATGATAGGCTTTGCCGAGTTCGACTAGTTTTTTAAGCGCTGCTCTTCACGTACTGATCCTGTTGCTTTAAATAAACCATCAAGCAGTGCTTTGAAGTATGGTTCCCAACGAAGCGCCTCTTCTAAATTATCTTCATTAAACTCAAAAGCAGCACCACCGCTGTCTTTTAGGTCCCACCCCTTTAAGTAATCTCGAACAAGGTTTTCTGACTCTAAATCAATTTCGTTAATACGTGCTTCAATTTCAGCTTTACGCTCAGCATCATCATCGGTTAGCTGAATGAGTTCTCGCGATAAAGCGCGTACTTCATCCATAGCCGCTTGGACGGTCCGCTTGATATCTTTTGCCGCGTTACGGTCTAAACGTGTGAAAGTCGCACTAAATTTAATTTTTTGTGTGCGCATACCTTCAGTAACTTCTGCAACACATGCCACTTTGATTTCAGGATTAGTACCGATTAATGATAAAGCCATGATAATTTCTCTCTTAGTCGTTAATTTGATTTGGTCGTAAAGGAAAAGCCGCAAGCGCCACGACCAAAGCGCAAGCGGCAAAGAAGTTACTTAAAGATAAGTTTTGGCGCTTCTAAGAAGCGGATATCAGCCTGAAAACCAACATCACCATCGATATCGGATTCTGAAATATTACTTAGTTGAACACGCGCAGAAACAATCTCGATGATGTTTCCGCCGACTGTGCCATGAACAAGTTTGAATGCTTGCTCAGTCACGCCATTATGCGATTCAGCGTCGGCAAAATAGTTTTTAGCCGCGATATCAGGTGCAATAAACGTAACTTGACCAGTAGGTTCAAAGTCTCCATGCGCTGATGATTCAGAATTAGGAATGTTTCGGTGATTAACACCACCACCAAAGTTAATGCTGCCACCGGTCATCTTGAGCGCTTGACCACCTAATTCAACTGTCACAGTGTTATCTTTGTTGATAGGAAGTGGATCAGCATAATTACTATATGCAATGGTTACTGGATTACCTCCTGGGGATGGTCGCACATATGAACCTTTGCAGTTACCAAACTGCATACGAACAAACTGGTTAAAGTCGATTGACAACTCACCGCGTACACCATGTGTCTTCTGGATCATCTTGCCGCCAGTGTGACGAACAAGCGTTACCGTTTTCGATTTATTGTGACTCAGTTCATATGTAACGGTTTCACTTCCTGGTGTCGCAGTATCAACCGTTTCAACAAAGCCACATGCTTGCAGTAAACAACCGAAAGCTGGTGCAGTGCCTTTAGTGCCAGAGCCTGCTGCATCAATATTGAATGACCACGTTGAATGCGGCGATTTATTGATTTCAGGGCCTACGCTCGGAATAACTGAATCAACATTACGTGTAACTTTCTCACCGTCATATTGCGTAACTGAAATACCGTCAACGGTTTCCATTACATGTGTGCCGTCAACACCTGGATCAACACCTTCGCTAACTTCCAGCATTGCAAGCAAAATTGAATTTAACTTCATCGCGCTTTACCTTATTTTTTCTGGCTTTGCTTCGGTTGCTTAGCCGGTTGTTTATCTTTCGGTGTCCAAGCTTTTTTTGCAGCTTCTTCACCACGTTTTTTTAATTCAACTTCACAGTTAAGCGGCTCTGACGCAACTGTCACTTTGCCGTCTGTTCCTGTGTGAATTGTGCGTTTAGGCATGGTTTTCTCCAGGCAATAAAAAAGCCGCTGTATGCGGCTTGTTAATTAGATTTATGTGTATATGAATTTTCAAAAACATACCGATACATGGATAACCGTCCGTCTATATCCAATGGGTTGCCTTTTCGTAATTCCATATTGCTGTGGTTGTCGCTTTCGCACCAACCTATCAAAGAGTTTTCAATGCCTGCTTTAATTGAAGACATGTTGCCTTGGTTAGTTAAAACAATCACACCATACGTTTTTGTTAATTGCTGGCGTGTACGCGATGCTGATTGCGATGGACTGGCACTTGTATCGAGTTCATAAACCAAAATGGCAGGTAACTTACTATCACCGCTAGAAGCAGGAACAGTAAAACTAACCTCAATATTCTGCCTAAATGATTCACTAGAAGAATCGTAATCTTGAAGCCAATCGGTGAGCTCTAAAGCAAACTCACTTGTTTCAACCATGGTTTTTAATGTCGCGACTAACGCAAAGCTTTCATCACGCGATTTTGCTCTAAGCTCTGTCACATATACATCTGTGTGTGCGATCTTTCTACTATCAATTTCTAGCGGTCTACTCGATACAAGATTTATGACACAACTCTCTGAAGCAGGATTATCATTTAATCTAAACGTTTCAGTTTCGGGAATAACCGTCTTTACAGATGAAAACATCAAATGAGAAGTGTCCAGCTTTGGTTGGGTATTATCTCCCCCGGCTTCAACAATTGAAAACGTTGGAAAAGTGTCTTTCAGCTTAGCAATTAGATTTGAAACACTCATAACCTATCCAAATATCGAGAAAGACCTTTATAAAAGCCTGCATTTATATCGTTTGCCGCTGCATCATGTGCTTTGGCCATCCAGCCAGTTGCTTTGATACCAGGGTGACTTACTGAACCTTTAGCAAAATAGAAAGAAGTTGATGAACTACCTGCTTTAGATATTCTCATCGTTTTGCCGTGATTTTTTTTACGAACAGAAATGCTGTGCGAACGTGCGCCAAACTCTAATATATGTGCATAGTAACTTGGGTTTATCCCTGCTACTTTGCGGTTTGGGCCAACAATGATTGCATACTGTTCTTCTTCAAGCTTGGTTGTATCTTTTTGGCCTTTTCCAACTAACAACAAGGCGTTTTGCTTTCGCTTGCCGCTCAATGTTTGGTGACCAATTGATTTTGAAAGCCTACCCGTACGATCCGGTGCATCTGCCTTCATTTGTTTTTTTACTGGCGCTGATGCAGTTCGTAAACCTGCACGAATCGCTTTTGTCTTTAATCCATTTTCTAACTTGTCTAACTCTTTATTGAGTGCAGCAATGCTAGGATTAAATTCAAAATCAATCATTTTAAAGCCTTACAATAAACATGTATTTCAGTTGGCTTACCTAAAACACCGGTTACCGATAAAAGCGCATTATTTACCTCAACCACAAAGTCTTCTTCAATTACTACCGGTTGAGGCTTGTTAAACTTAATGACGTATTTATTTTCTGTGATTTCTTGCGCGTCAACGATACGGCCTGATGTGGCCGTTTGTTCGAACTTGCAACGTATACGCAATTTTTCAACGAGCTTATTTTCAGAACCATACTTGCCCTGCACTTTTTCATCTTGTGAAAAAATTGCTAGCCACTTTAATTCTCCAGGTCTAAGCATTACCCAATCACCACTTCGTCAAAGCTTGCCAGTAATGCACTTAATGCACGATTCTCATATTGCTGTGCATCTGTTGTTGACTCACGGTTTACATACAAATCAGAAACAACCAACAAAATTGCTTGTTGTAACGCCGCTTTGCTTGAGGCTTTCAAATCTTCGATAACAATTGCATTTGCTACATCGCCAGCTTCACCCTGCGTGTTGAAAATAGGACGTTGCAGTTTACCTTCAATAAGACCTAATGAGGCAGTTATCAAACTAGTGATAAATGAGTCATCAAGCGTATGATCGATATTTAATTGCTGTTTAGCTTGTGCTAATTCGACTACCATAAAAACCTCAAACAAAGCGGATTACTTCGCTTTTTCTGCAACAAACTCTTTTGCCACTGCTGGCGTGATTGCTAGAATTTTTTTAGCTCTCTTTACTTCAAAAGTAGCTACATCGCCATTTGCATAATTACGGTAAGGAGCTACAAAGTGAATTGTTAACTCACCTTCTAAATTCAGCTCTTCTTCATTAGCTACAGATTCAAGCTCATTCAAAATCACTTTGAGCTCATCGTTGCTTTTACCATCTGTTTGAATGGTTTTCTTTTGTTCTTCCGCTAACTTTCCGATAGCTGCCAAAAGTTCTGCTTTATTCATGATTTTCTCCAATTGAGCTAGCCGCAACTAGCAGCTAGCTCTTAATAAATTACCAAGTAACGCCAGTGCCTAGCGCAAGACCTTCATTGTGACGGAAACCAACATCGTTACCAGTAACAACACGCAGAACTGATTGGTTACGAGAGTACGCAGAAACCAAATTACCAGCATTATCGTTATAAGTAGCTTCACGGCTGAAATCGATTGTTAGTTGATCTGATTCACCGATAATTACATCATTCCAATCAGCGAAATAGATTTCTGATTCGTTAGTACCTGCACCTAAATTTGCAGGAATTGTTGAAGTGTGTTGAACCGGGTAACCTTTAAGCTGCATTTGTGCCAACTCAGGATAAACAAGGTTGCCTTTACCATCACGAAGACCTTTAAGCGTCATAAACGTGCGAGGACTTAGACCCCAGCCAGGCGAAACAAGTAAAGAGTCTGATTCCATCACTTTTAGGATGAGTGAATTAAGATAAGCGTCGATTTCAGCAACTGTTTTGGAGCCTGACCATGCAACGGTTTGACCAGCAGTTGTGGCTACTGCTTTAAAGCCAGTAGGAGTATTGTTTGTACCATCATCACGCAAAAATGCTTTATCTTGTCGTGTTGCAATCGCGGCGATCATATCGCTTAAGAAAATTTGCTCCACTGCAAAACCAGACTTACCGATCAGCTCATTCGACATTGGTACGATGGTCATTTGTGTTTTTGATGATAGTTTCACATCATCTAATTGACCGCTTTCAGCATTTTGAGCATCATTCTCACCTTTGTAGCTCGAAGTCGCACCACCTATCAGGCGAGGAATAGAAAGGTTACCACTCACAAGCGGCATCACGCGCGCACCTAGAGAACGAACAACCGCTTTAGGACGAAGCAGTTCAATTACTTCTGATGCAATGTTTTCAGGTACTAGCACACCACCCGAATTAGATGCAGTAGAAAGGGCCATTGCTACTTCTTTGTCGCCTAGTTCGCTTTCAGCAAACTTAGCTGCATCTACCGGATTGTTTTCTGCGGCTGCAACTGACATTGCAAAGCGCGCAGCTTTAGCACCAGGATATACAGCTGGAGCTTTCTTAGACTGAATAGCAACGTCTGCAGTAATTGCTGATTTTACTGGTTCAGCTGTGGCTGCTGCCATTTTTTCTGCTTGTTCTGCACGACTGATTTTAGCTGTAAGCTCATCAAACTGAGTGCTCAGTTCAGTAAATTTTGCTTGGTCTTCTGCTGAAAGTTGTTCACCTTTTTGCTCTTTATCAGCAAGCGCTTTTACTTGATCAGCAATAGCCGCTTGTTCGCGGCGCATTTGAGTAATACCCATGGGGTTTTCCTTATGTTTATAAAACAAAAAAGGCCGCTGTAAGCGACCCTTGTTAAAAACTCTGCCGCGAGGCTAGAGCTGTGTTTGCATACGCATGTGCGCTGCTTGAATAGAGATGGTTGGTTGTTGTGTTTGACTAGCAACAATACGTGATGCAATTGAATTCACTGCTTCTTGCGGTGTACTCAACGTATCAGCTAAGCCTAGCTTTATAGCTTCTTCACCTTCAAAACAGTCAGCTTCCGTGTTGATAGCTTCATCAATTGAAATGTTTCTATATCGACTAATCGCATCAGTGAACTTTTGATAGGTTTTATCCATATCAAGTTCAATCGAAAGTCTTTCTTCATCTGTCATTGCTACATCAGGTTGGCGATCAACTTTACGGGCGCCACGGTAAAAAGTATGTATATCTACATTTTGTTCTTCATACCATTTAGACAAATCATAGCGTTTAGTATAAACACCAACGGAACCGACACCACCTGTATCTGAAAGAATAATTTCTGTACAAGCTGCTGCAATTAAGTAGGCACCGGAGTAGGCATTGAAATTAACTATTGCTCGAATAGGCTTCTTATCTCTGTTTTGATAGATATACTCAGCAAGCTCAAACGCACCTTGCGCACTGCCACCGCCAGAATTTATATCAAGAGCAATCTCTTTTACAGAATCATCATTTAATGCTTTGGATAGTTGGTTACGTATCAACTCATAACTTGTAACTTCTGTGCATGCTTGTGTAATTAAACCCCGTCTTGGTACTAACACACCATGCACACAAATAATTGCCAAGTTTTGACTCTGCTCAGGACTGCCTATTGATTGTACTTCCATATCTCGCGCACTTAGCCGGGATTCATCAATTGGCAAATTGAACATCTTACCTTTTAAGAAAGACGCAATCATATCTGAAACACTGGAGGTTGCTAATAATGGCTTATTAAAAGCCATTTCAGCAAGATGAATATAGTTTACTTGAGGCATAGGTTACCTTTCTAAAATGGTTCTAATTTCTTTGATTTGATCAGAAGTGGCCGTATTCATTTGCTGGTGTGTATCAATGTTTTTCGAATCAACCATGTTAAGTGGAGTTAAATATTTATCACCACCTTGAATTGGAGGTAAGTTTTCAAGTCTGCGAATATCATTTACTGATAACCAACCCCATTGTCGAGCAGTTGCATAAGCTGTATAGCGACCTTGCAGGTCACCACGCACCAAGCTTGCAACATTAAATTCTATAAAATAGTCTTTACGCTCTGCAGGTAAAAGTAAGTCTCGGCGCATTGCCGATTCCCAACGTTTCAACCACGGCATTAAACCGTAAATAACGAAGTTCAGTGATTGCTGTTCTATTGATTTATAAGATTCACCAGCGCTTTCACTCAGCATCGAAAGTGGCACGCCATATAAACGAGATATATCAGCAACGCCCATTTTTCGCGCTTCAATCAGTTGCGCTTGTTCGTTACTCATTGCCATTTGCTTATAGGTCATGCCTTCTTGCAACATGGCAACGCTGAACATATTCCTTAAACCTGAATGCTTTTCAGTAAAAGAACTTACAACCTTGTTAACACCGTCTTGCGTTTTTATTGTGCCTGCATCTTTTGGTCTTTCAATCACACCTGATAACGTGGTGCCATTTGAAAACACTTTTGAAGCATGTTCTTCAACGGCTGATGCAAGACCAATTGAATCAGCACTAGTTTGTAATGGTGAAAGGCCTTGAAAACCGTCCATTGAAAACGCTTTAACATGGTGAACCATTCGCATTGGTAAAGTTTCATTTTCATCAGGCAAAAAATAGTACGGTAAACCATCCTTACCTTTTAAAATTTGAACCTTGCTGCGATGGATCGGAATTAGCTCTTTGATATTCTGCTTTCTATCACGCTCAATCAGGGCAATATGGTTACCGTTTAAGCCTAAGAAACCTTGACCTGTTTCAAAATACTCAAATGCTGAATCTTTTTGATTAGGCTGGTTTCGAAGCAGATCATAAAGTGGATGCTCTAATGCCTTTTCTCGCTGATCACCGTCACGTTTATAAACATGACAAGGCAATTGCGCTGTTGATTCAGCAAGTAAAGTAACTGCTCTGCGAAGACCTGAAAGCGCTAACGCAGACTTAGCATCAACTGCAACGCCAGACTTTGCATATGTAGATGATGAAGCAGGCGCAACAGATAAGTTACCACTACTATTACTACCCCATAAATTTGAAAAAAACATTATTCAGCCTTTGGTGCTTTTGATAATAAGTAAGAAAAAACAGTTAGGAAAACACCCAAACAAATCGCACCAAGTGCCGGATTAAATTGATAAAAACCAAACGACATGAGAAGTGCACCGGCTAGGCCAACAACAAAACTAATTGCATCCTTTAACATCCAACTTCCCCTGAGTCATAAATTGAATCTTCTTCTTGAGGCTGTGCAGATTGATACATTGCCTCACCCATAGCCATCATTAGCGCAACGGCACCATCGATTTTATTTTTATCTTTCTGTTTAATTGGTCGAACAACATCATCATTACCTGGCATGTGTTTACCAATCACATTGGATATATGCCAAGTTAAGATTGAATTGCCATCATGGTGAAAACGACCTGAGTTTACAGCCGCTTCTAACTCTTTCATTGGATCTGATAGATTTGTGTAATTCTGAGTAATGGTTACAACATCTAAGCCTTCATCCATTAGATGATGCGCTAAGTTGGTTGCACCATGAGGATCAAGCGGCACTCGAACACAAGGCGTTTCTAAGTGCGATGCAACGATATCATCTTGAATTTCACGATAATCAATTTCAGCACCTTCAGTAACACTCAATAATTTTGCATTGATATACTTTTGAAAGCGCTCACCTAATCCACGATCTTCATTATCGTAAGCAGTGTCATAAGGGATCCAAAACTGAGGCGCAATGCAATACCAGTGACGTTTACCATCAATAAATTTCCAAAAGATGCGAACCTTTGAGTTCATATCAAGTTTACGAGCTAAGTCACACGCTTGAACGCAGTCTTCGCCTCTGAATTGTTCAATGGAAAGCGTTCTATCTTCACACGCTTTCCATTTCTCCATATTGAAATAGGCCTCTTTCGCTGAAACCCAAACATTCAAATGCTTTGTTTTAAATCGGTTTGTAAATCTAGGTCTTGCTATTGCTTTTTTCTGCTGACTTAGCAAGTAATCAGCTTTAACTGAAACACCGTAGTTAGGATTGGCTTTAATTAAAACTTCTGGTTTGGTCCAATCATCATCAGGATCAATGCCGTAAATTAATGCAAACAGTTCGTCATCAATATTGCCATGAAGCATTTCAATAGAACGTTGTTCTAAATCGTGACAAGGGCTCTCGATATTGTCACCAGCCGTTGTGATAACAAGCATTAAAGGTTGTTCACGCGCACCCATACCAGTATTGAACGTATCATACTGATCATCTGATTGATGTTCGTGATATTCATCGATAATGCCTAAGTGTGGTGAGCTACCATCACCAGGCTGACCGATAACAGGCTCAAATACAGAACCATCCGCACGAGTCATTTTTTTTGCGTGAACATGCAAACCGAAACGTTTACGTAAAGATGGAAGTTTTTCGGCCATTAACTTTGCTGGCTTAAAAACTTCCCACGCCTGTTTTTCGTTTGTTGCACCACAATAAACTTCAGAGCCGTATTCATCGTCAGCACATAAGCCATATAGACCAGCACCTGCAGCAATAGCTGATTTGCCGTTCTTTCGTGGTACTTTTAGGTATAACTCTCGAAAACGGCGTGTATTGTCTTTTTTTCTTACCCAACCGTAGCCAACAGCAAAAAAGAAAAGCTGCCAAGGCTCTAACGTAATTTTTAAACGCCTTCTAAGCCACTCGCCTTTTGTGTGTGGTAGCTTTTGAACAAACCGACAAACTCTTTCAGCCTTATCTTTATCAAATCGATAAGGGTATATTTTATCAGTCTGCTTTTTTAAATCTTCTAAATGTCGCTTACATGCAAGTACAGTTAATTGGCTAGCCGGAATTTTGCCAGCGACAATATCACGAGCGTATTTGTTAGCCGCGTTAACGTTCGGATATGAAGACATAAATTAAAATTCATCAAATTCATTCTCTTCGTCTTCGCTTTTACCACCGCTAAGCATTCGTGCTCTCGACATTGGATTTAAGCCAAGTAAAGATCCTGTTCTTGTTAATTGTGAGATCGCATCATTGCGTACATTGACTAATGGATGCTTTTTTAAACCGCCCTGACCTGACTCAGTCCAGTAAGTACCAGCCAACTCCTGATCACATTGCAGCATCATGGCGAATGCGTTGCAGTATGCAAGAAGCAAAATTGCATCTTCTTGAGCGTAACTGTTACGTTTAATCAGTATTTTACTGTTAGTTTTCCAGCACTCTTTTGCCATTTCGTTGATTAATTCAGGTGGTGGAGCAACGCGCTTAATTTCAGCATCACCAACAGCAAGATCGCCTTTTGCTCTGCCTGCTCCAGGTGATCTAACTGCTGTCATAAAAACCTCAACTAATGACTAAAAAACAAACAAAAAACCCTCAAAAAAAAGTTTCTTATTTTTTTCATGTAAAAATCTGTGTTCGGGGCTGTACTATATCGGAGGTTTCCCCCTGACAATTTTATGCCCCCTCCCTATATTTCAATACAGATGTGTGGCCGTATCGCTTCAAAATTTGCTGTTTAGTCTTACCAACTTCCCAACCTGTCTTTTCGTTTGCGCATTCTTTACAGAAACACGAAAGGTTTGATAGTGATTCGTCACCACCTTTTGAAGCAGGAACTATGTGCTCAGCAATAACACCTTGTTTAACTATGCTCGGGTTACCAAGCAAGCAGTTCAAACAAAGAAAGTTCGCAAGGCTTTTAACCTTTGGAGCTATGTGGTGTTTCCATTCGTTAGTTTGATAAACCAGTTTCCCTTTCTTCTTTAGGTCTTTTCTGTATTTACCAAACCCTTTGTTATCTGCATGCTGGTCACAATAACCATGACGATGAGTTGTCGAGTTCCCACACCCAGATTGCCTACACCTTTTAGGTATGGCTCTTGGCATCAGTCGGTAACCTTCGGGATTAACTGATTAATAGCATCAAGCATCTTGCCATTATTCTCTGCGTTAACAGTTGCAGGATCAGAAGCACTAACACCACTTTCATCAAGAACAGCTTCAATCGTTCCATCTGACTTTTTAACAAACTTAAACTTGAGTTTGTCATAGTCCTTACTGTTGTAGACTGTGGCTTTGCAGCAAACAATTGAACCATCAGCCTGAACCATTGGCTCTAATGAATACTCTGTTGTACCCATAGACGACGAACAACCAGCAACAACGATTGTTACCAGTAAAGCAATTAATAGTCTTAACATAATGGACCTATAGCAGTGTGTTAACGATAGCGATTAGTGTGCATGCAGATGTGACACTAAGTGATGAGAATATGAGTAAAACCAATGACCAATAAACTTCTTCCTTGCCGCTAGCTATTTGCATCAGGCAATGGTTTATTTTGTCGATTAGTTTGTTCATGTTATTTACGATCTAACTCGCGCTCAATGTCCGTTACTCTTCGCTTTAATGAGACAACTTCACTTTGAAGCTCTAAGCGATACTTAGTGGCAGAGTCAAAACGACCTTTTAACTCAACCAAAATGACATTTTGACTTAAAAGTCGCTCTTCTATCCGAGCATACTGTATTTGACTATCACTTACTGTTTTAGCCATCCACCCGAGAATGCCTAGTATTAAAGTTGAAAATATTGCGAGTACCCACTTCTCAAATGAAAGCACTTCATTATTGTTATTATTAGAACTAGGCATCACTTCTCAACTTACTTACTAAACTCTTTCCAAACCAAAGCTTAAGTTGCTCTGGTTGTAACGCTTCTGAATGACCAAAGATAATATTGCTCATATCAAAATTGGTAACGCGATCATCTTTACGGCCTGTATAACCGGTTGCTCCCATCGCACCCCACTTACACATTCCGATTGTTAGCCAGCGCACGGCTCGTGAAATCTTTACTGGCTTATCATGCTTGGTCCAGTAAACGACAATTTTTCGAATGTTCTTAGGGAATACGTAATCAGACTTAAGGGCAGGATTAATCAGAATTAATGTATCAATCTGTGCACCTAACTCAGCAGCTCGAACCGCGATTGCTGCACCATTACTATGTGCAACAACACAATCACCAGGCTTTAATTGAGACTTAAGTGCTTGCCCTAAGTTATGGTTAAACAGCACAACACCAACTAAACCTAAATGACCATAATCAAAATCAATTGGAGCAAAGCCAGCTTGTAAGATGTATTGGCTTGTATTATCGATAGTAGCTGCGCCACCATCTTCTACATTAAAACCGTGTACTTTAAATACTCGTTTCATATTCATACTGGCACCAATTCAAAATGAGGTAAGTCTATAAAGCGTTCGTCACTCGTGCGGCCATCAGAATCCCAATCGCCACCCCAACGCAACTTGTGTTTAATCTTTCCAGCTTTTAAAAGCTCATCAGCTATTGCGCATACATAACCGGCAAACTTTGAAAACGCTTTTTCATCGTTCCAATCTGTATTGCGAAGCTCTGAGAAGTAAGGACCAGCATCAACAGCCATGCTTGGCTTTTTATTATGTTTAGAATCAGGCCAAGCAAGCTGTGATAAACCTTTCTTTAATGCAATGTTTTGCATTTGTTTGTCACGGTGACCGCATAAGATTGAGTGGTCATAACCACGCTCAATAACAGTATTGAAAATTAACTGAAGGTCAGTGTGACAAGTAGCTAACCGCTGGCTAGAAACTCTTGAGTATGCCGCCATTGATTAACTCCTATAATACTTATTTAGTTGTGGCTAACTGAATGCGTTAATTGGGTGCCAACCAAAAGCTAATGAATCCTTTCAAGCCGCCTCTAGATTTCCCAAATAAAAAACCCGCCATAAAGACGGGTTTTGATTGGGACATCAACAATGGAAATAATAGAAAACTCTGTAGCTGTAACTCTCGCGAGCTTATAAATATTGTGCCATTTTAAGCCTAAAAATATAGGTCGCTTTGTGTCACTTAACACGCCACATATGGCGTGCATATCCAGCTAATAGCGGTTACTACTGTTTTTCGAGTGAAAACAACGTTGCTTTAAATCAAATTAACAACATTTCAATTTGTATATCTAATAACTCTTGTTTAATGTGTATTAGCAATATGTAACTAAATATAAGTAAAAGGAATTCTGAAATGAAAAAGTTATTAATACCTTTAGCGCTCATCACTTTGTCTGGTTGTTTTGGACCTGCAAAATTCGATTCAACTGACCAATCATCAATTCAATCTTCTACTCAAGCAGTTATAGAGTCATTACCAGAAGCAGATCGTCCTGAGTTTAAGAAAGCAATCATGTATTACTCTATTGGTGGTAAAGAAGGTTTTTCAAATATGCTGGGCGCTGCTTTCTCTGGCGCTGACAAAGCCATATCAAAAGAGACAATGATTGTCGCAAACCTAGCCGACATCAATGGTCTAACCGGTCAAGAAATATTAACCAAATACAGGGCTCAGTTAGAGCAAAATAAAATCGAAGCAGCCGAAAGAAAAGCAAAGCTAGAAGAAAAGCAAAAGCAGATGATTCGTGAAATGGAAGAGCAAACAGCTCGAAGAAATAAAGAGCGGGAAAACACCAGAAAAGTTATAACGCTAGAAAAAGAAGCTAAAAAATTACTAGAAAATAATAAATTTAAAGAGGCTATAGCAAAATATGAAGAAATGGCCAAAGTTGATTCTGGTGCTGAGAAATCACAAGAAGGTATTGATAAAACAATCCAAGCAATGAATGACTTTGAAGAAAAGTTAGATTACATCAACAAAATTGAATTAACAGAGTTTACTGCCAAGCGAATAGATACATATTCAAAGAAAGGTGTTCCAGCGGTTCGCTTATCACTCAAAAACAATGGTGAGCGCTCCTTGGATAAAGTTAAAATCGTGGTCTATTTCAAAGATAAGGATGACAACGTTATTTATGAAGAAGACTATTTGCCAGTTTTAGTAAGCCGCTATTCATTTGGAAATAACAAACCTCTTAAACCTGGTTACGTTCGTGAGCAAGAAAAAGGCAAGTATTACACTCTAGATTCAGCACTATCAAATTGGAAAGAGGGCAACGCCTCAGCACGAATAGTAGATATAGAATTTTCGAGCAACCTTTAATTTAATTAGGCGTGAGCTATCAAACACTCACGCCTTTACCGCAACATCACCAGTAAAGCATTCTCTGCATGCATTAAAAGCAATTCGGAATCACGCTTATTCTTAGCTTTTAAATAACTTGTAAACTCATCGCCTCTCAAACGCTTTGTGTACCAAGCCATAATTGCAATTTTATATGGCGTCTTTAACTGATCAATTAATGCTGTGGTCATTTGAATATGTTCAGGGGCTTGAATCGAGCTTGATGAATCAAATAAATGCAGGTCAGAGGAAAACCAGCCACCCAGCTCGCAAACTTCTCTTAAGCGATCAACATTTGATTTACTAGCATAGCCACCAACCTTCTCATGATTACGCCAGAAACCGCCCCACACTTTTAACTCTTTACGCAGCTTTTTGATGTCCATTGTTTTCCATATCCTCAATTTGTGTAATGCTTAACCCAAGTGTGTCCGTCACAATACCCCGAAGGTCATCATAAGGTATCGATACTTCACCTTTCTCCCAACGTTGATAACTTCTCAAACTTCTGCCGTACAGCTTCGCAACTTCTTCCTGTGTGTACTCTCGAAACTTTCGAGCTTTTCTTAAAATTTCAAACCCACGCATGCTTTTAAATTTTCCTCTACTGTAAATTCTTAAATTCCTGTTTAGCCCTTTATTTATGCGCTTTTAAGGTATGCACTAAAATCTGGCTGTGTCGGCATTGTGTCGGAGCTAACCGCGATTAATAATTGTGATAATCGTGCATGCCAATTCTCAATCGCAACACGTTTGCGATCTTCTAAATCAGTCTGAATATATGTATTACCAAGCTTGCCAAGGGAGTGATTAATAAGTTTCTCACCCACCACATAATCCACATTCATTTCAGCCCAGCAACTACGCGCAAGCTTTCTTAAATCGTGGGCTGTCCACTCACCTTTTGACACAGCAAGCACCAAATCATGTGCCGTGTTATCACCCATGCCACCGAATTTTTCAGGGAACAAATAAACGCCCTTATAACCATTTAACTTTTGGTTGTTTTGGTGCTCAGCAATCGCTTCAAGCACAAATGTCGTTACTGGCAATGTAAGTGGCTCTTTGGTTTTGGTAACGTCTGCAGGAATTAATAAAACGGGCTTATCTTCTAACGCAAACCAGTCATAGCGAATGTTCGCCGTTTCCATCTTGCGTGTGCCATAGCAAAGCATCAGCAATAAATACAAATAACTTTGTTTTGGTCCTAACTTAATGGCCGCAACAGTTTGCGCCAATTTACTGGTTGGCAACTTGCCTTGCTTTGGCAAAATCTTTGTTTTGATGTAATCACTAAACGCAGTTGTGGCTAGCGGGTTAACTTCAAGCATTTTCAAATCACTGGCACGAGAAAACGCTTCTTTCAAAACTTTAAAATACTTTTGAATAGTTGAAAGCTGTTTATTCTCAATCAGCATTGGTTGCACAAACAAATCATTAAGCGCGGCAGGCGTTAACTCTTTTATGGCTAAATCGCCCAATTTAGGGATCAAATGTTTACTAACAGCGCTAACATTACCCGCCTTGGTGCTGTCTTTAATTTCATGGTTCACTGACTGATTATCGATATACCAGTTCAACAACTGCGCCACGTTCTCAAAGTGATCACAACTCGCACTAGCATCATTTAGCAAATCAGCAACAATATTGATCGCATTTTCTCGTATAGCATTAATGTTTTTAAAAGGCTCAACACAAACGCCAATCTTTTTGCGTTTTGTTTTACCTTCCTTGTTATACTCAGCTAGGCAGCTGCATTGTGTACGGCCAGCATTAATACGCAAAAGCAAAGGCGTTTTATCGTCTTTTAACTCAGTTACTTTGGCGTTTTTTAAATGGCGCTCAATACTGGCCTTAGTTATTTTTTCACGAACGCGCATCTAAAACCTCAACCGCAACGCATGGATGAAAGCTCATGGTTTTACTGTTTTTTAATAATCTGACAGGAATTAACTGGTTCTTCTCTTTACCAGAAACAGCAAAGTGCTGACCTGTTCTAACTAAAATAAAACGCTCACCAACACTTAAATCACGCAGCTTCATTGTTCGCTCCAATTAACTCATAACGGTAAACACCATCAGCATCGCGCAAACACAAAATATTGTGGCAACCATGCTTAGCTTTTCTTAAATCTCGAATGCGCGCAGTAATTTGCGTGAACGGGCTCACATTTAATTCACGTACTAAGTCCATCGCGCTATATCGGCCACCACGTTTAAGTACAGCTAATGTTTTTGCATTCAAAGATGACTTACACATAGTTTGTTCAACACTCATGCGGCCTTACCTCGCTTCAAGTTTTTACGCATTTCCGCTAAGCGCGAAGCGGCTGTTTCTTTACTGGCCTTAACAAATACCGTTTCGGGCAAGGCAAGCGGAATTTCTAAACTTAAGTCCTCACCATTTATCACTCTGCGAACTGCAATGTCGTAGTTACGATTAAATAATTTTTCAACACTAGCCGCATCTTGATTTTTAAACGCCCACGAACCTGTTGCGCGCATCGCCACATAAACCGCAGGATGGCTAAACTCTTCATTTTCAGGGAAACGGTTTTTGCTAATAGCCTCACGAAATGCCAGCACATGTGTTGGCATACCAAAATCTTCAGGTGTGGGTGTGCACCACTGGCAAAATTGACCAATTGACGGTAAAAACGGTTTACCCCACTGACGCGCCTTGCGTAAACCATGACTTAACTGCGCTTTAGACGTTATTCCATTATCCAAAAAGCCTTTTAACCACGTTTTTTTTATTTGCGACTCATCAGCGCCCGACACCGCCCACGCAGGGAAAATGGCTTTAAGTTCACCAAACAGCTGATCAAACAACGCCGCAACTTCAGGGCTGACCGATTTTTGCTGAATCACCGGCTTAACGTTGTGTTGTTTCATTGCCAACCCATTTGAAACCATTGATTGAATACTTTGCATAACGCCCCCTAAAGTCCTAAATCTTTATACCAATTCGGATCTGCAACAGCCTGACTGCTCGGTCCAGAAAACGATTTATTGTCGTAATTACCCTCGATAATTTTCACAAAATTAGATTCTTTAGTTATCCAATCAAATGTGGCCTGCCAAGAAGAAGTTTTCCCCATTAAAAAATCACTGTTGCTAACAGCATCAAAGAAATCTCGCCAAGCATTTAGAGTTTTCAATTCTTGTTTGGTCCTTGCGGTAATAGCGCTAATACGAGTGCTTGTTAATTTTTTTACTTTTGGCAAGGAAGGAAGAAACTGATTAAAGAGTTCAACTATTTGCTCAGCTGAAAAATCTGCTTTACCCAAATTACAAATATTTTCATTGATTGGTTCTAAAGAGTGACTGGTTCTCTGTGAAATAGGATCACTACTCGTTAGTGAATTAGGATCACTACTAGGTGAATTAGGTTTACTACTATGTGAAAGTTTTTCACTAGTGTTTTCTTCTGCTTCTTCCTCTAGTGGTGAAAAATTTTCACACCCAGCTTTATTTTGGGTGCGCTGAACTTTTGGCCACTTGTCCGGGTGCAGGAAGTAAAGATTACTCTGATTTCTATCAGCCGCTGTTTTACGTTGCTTAATGGATATAAAGCCCATCGCTGCCAACTTGCCTAAATGCGTAATCACAGATCTTCTAGTTGTTTCACATATGTCAGCCAAGTGCTGATGACTTGGCCATGCAATACCTTGATCATTAGCATTATCAGCCAGCTTAACTAGAATTAATTTGCGAAGTGAATTACCCACTTCGGTGTCTAGTGCTTTCGCAGTAAGCTCCATGCTCATAGAGAACCCCCTACACAGCAAAGGTTGATAATTAAATTTCTAGATGCCATACTTATCTCCGTTGGATGAGGCCCGTAATCACTTTGGTCGGTAAGTACGGGCTTTGTTTTATCTGTTAGCTGCCGAACTTCGTGCAGCTTTCCTTTCTCCTTTCAGTCACCAATCCATTGGCAACTACTAGGCCGCATTTGAATACTTTCTGATTTCGTTAAGTAATGGGTGCTTCTCTACTTCTAGAATTTTCTCAGCTGTTTTGACCGTTACATTAGGTGATGCTTCGTTCGATAGTTGATATAGTCGAGTGCGAGAAACTCCAGTGACTTGAGAGTATTCGTCAACTCTATTTTCTCTAATGGCTCTTTTAATTGCAGAAACGATTATGCTATTCATTTTTGAAACACTTATTTTTATTACTGATACAGTATTTTGTATTTTATATTTAAATTGTCAACATGATATTTCTGAATTTCAAATAAACCATTGATACAATTGATTAATTTATTTTTCACTGTATAAATAAACAGTTCAATAGTAGGTATTGTGTTGCTATGATTTATAAAATTTATTTTTGTGGCTTTGAAAGTGGACTCTAAAACAGCATTGGTACAGAACTTAAAAAAGTTAAAAAAAGTTACTGGGTTAAACAATAAAGAGATTTGCGCTCTTGCTGCAGATAATGGTGATCATATCCTACATGGAAACACTGTTACGAATGTATTAGCTGGAAAAGACTTCCAATCAAAAACTATTGATGCATTCGCCGCAGCATTCAATGTGTCCCCTGGGGACATGATTAACCCTTTAGGATTTAATGATGAAGGAAAGCCAATAGATAAAGGTGAAGCTTTCCCAATGGATGCAGTTGAAACGGCGATAGACTGCGTGTTAAACATTTGTCATCTTGCAGGTGTTGAAGATAGGGCTTGGATTAATGCTACAATCAAAGAAGCGGCACATGAGTATATACAAAGTGGTCCAGATGCTGCTCATGGCTATGTTTTAACAAAGCTAAAAGGCAGTAATGTTAACTGATATTGCTAGTTTCATTTGAGTTAATTTATTTTGATAATGAAAAACCCCGAGCTTTATGCTTGGGGTTTTTTGTGAAATCAGTCAGATAGTTCTAGGCTATTGATTCGAATTTACGTAACTTGCGAAATTTTTCGCATTAAATTTTGATGTGTTTTGTCTCTTTTTAATCTCCGTTCTAATTCTGGTTGCGGCATCCAGTAACCGCATATCACATTCCTCTTTAGATTTGGATCTTAAAACAGCATCTACTACCTCTTCCGCAGCATTATAGAATTCTTCAGTAACGATAACTTTATTACCTAAGAGCCCTTTGCTTTTGGCGTGCTGATAACTTTTCTTTAATAAATGAAAAATAGAAACAAGAACAATTACAACGGTTATAGCCAATAAAATATCCATATTAACCCTTATATTTTTTAAGTAATTTAGTTAACCCAGGTAGGGAACAGCTTATAGCAAACATCCCATTGATTGTTGGGATGATGTAGCCATATATCTCAGCGGTAAAAGTTAAGTCAAAATACTGCCTGTCAATATATCGCAAAAGCCAAGTTATTATTAGAGATATAGATAGTGCTAAAGCCAAGAAGTATTGGCTATTAATTATCAACCCTTTTGACCACAGCTTTAGCAAGATGAATAAAAAAAGCAGCTCACAGATTGAGTAGTAAAAATAGCGATAAGCAATAAAGGGATCTAGTGACTTAATAAATTCATGAGTTTGCCAACCTAAGAACATAAACAAACAAACTAGCATTGAGTATAAAAACCATTGCGCGTCTTTAGTTAACAAGGCAACTAAAGCGGATAATGCGGTTAGAAATGTATAAAAGTCATAGGTAACGTAATTTATTAGAGTCATTGTCCCTTCCTTAAGAATGTTTTAGAGGCTAATCATTACGAACTTCATCAGTGCCATTATCACCACCTGGAATGTAAGAATATTTATGTTTCATGTCATTTCTCCTGCTTGAGTTGATTGTAAAAATACACAAACATTAGAACCCATACACTTTTCTTTATCAAGAAATTAAAATAATTATATTCACAACTTTCCAGAAAAAGCTTTTAAAACAGAGGTTTAACAACCTTACCAACTTTAAAACTGTTAACAAACAACAATTCGCGTTTAATTTATTTGTATTTTTATGGTTGACCAACAGCTATTGATACACTAATCTGTATCACAAGACCTGTTGAGGCACCTCTAGAACTCAGCTAGGCGCTAACAGATAAAACCAAAACCGACCAAGGAAAAACAAATGAAATCAATGACAGATTCAATGATGTACAAAGGTGGTAACAGTTGCCGAGCAGACAAAGAGAGAAAGCAAAAACAGTTACAATACACTGTTCGCTTAATTTCTTATCTTGCACTAGCAGTTGTAGCATGTGCGCTTCCATTAATAGGAGTAATGGCATAATGAGCCGAGGGATAAACAAAGTGATCCTCGTAGGAAATATGGGGCAGGATCCTGAAGTTAGATATATGCCAAATGGCAATGCTGTAGCAAATATTACTCTTGCAACATCTGAGAGCTACAAGGATAAGAACACGGGCCAGATGGTTGATAAAACTGAATGGCATCGCGTTGTATTTTTCGGCAAGGTGGCAGAAGTGGTTGGCGAATACTGCCGCAAAGGTTCGCAAATTTATATTGAAGGTAAATTGCAAACACGGAAATGGCAGGATCAACAAGGCCAAGACAAATACACCACAGAAATAGTAGTTGATGGCTTCACCGGTCAAATGCAAATGCTAGGCGGTCGCAGTGAAAACGCAACAAATAGTGTAGGTGGTTTTCAAGGTCAACAAAATCAACAGTCAGGTTTTGCACCGCAGCAAGCCGGATCAGGCTTTAATCAACAACCAAGCAAATCAGCGCCAGCATTACAAAGCGCCAGCCACAGCGCGTATCAAGGTGGCCCATCACACCCAATGGAGCCACCAATGGATTTTGATGACGATATCCCATTTGCGCCTATTGGCCTGCAGTACCCTAATTTACTTTTATGCATATAAGGAGATAGCTATGTTTGCTGTTCAAGGTGTGTGTTTGAGTCATTGTAAAAAGAAAGCTGAGAAAGAAATCATGCGATTAAGAGGTGATGATGCACCTAAATCCCCTGAAGAATACAAGCAAAAACTAGATGCGATTACGAATGAAATTTTTAAGAAAGCGAAGCCACAGCTTGTAAGTGGTGAATTAGCATCACCTGACTCAATACCCGAATATATCGGGCTTGCACAAAAATCGGGGGGGATATCGCGGCCTAAGAGGTGTAAAAAAGGTCGAACGTAAAGATGCCAAAGGCAACGTGGTAATCAGCAAAGCAACAAAGAAACCTATGTGGGACTGGGTTCCATTCAACTAAATAAGGAAATATCTATGTGGTTCAACAACCTAATTGCATATCGCTTCAAACAAGATACACAGTTTGACCAAGAAAAATTTGAACAAGCGCTTGCGCAAGATAAATTTCGCCAATGCGCAGCGCAAGACCTAAGCACCTTTGGCTGGTCTAACGCGCTTGGCAAGTTCGGCAACGCCCTTTCACACTTTTCAGCGGATAAAATACTAGTCTGCGCAAAGCGCGAAGAAAAAGTATTACCGCCAACCGTGATCAATGACTTGCTAGCTGCAAAAATTGACGAAATCGAATCAACGGAACACCGTCCTGTTAAGAAAAAAGAAAAAGACGAGTTAAAAGAAAATCTCATTCATTCTTTACTACCGCAGGCGTTCACCAAACCATCATTTACATTTGCCTTTATTGATATGGCAAAAGGCTGGTTAGTAGTAAACACCATAAGCTTTAATAAAGCAGAAGAACTACTTGCCCTACTTCGCAAATCACTCGGTTCGCTGCCAGTAGTACCCGCGTTTGTAAATCATGACATAGGCCTATTCTTAACTAAATGGTTAAGCACAAACCAAGCGCCAGCTCAATTTTCTATTGGGTATGACGCTGAACTAGTTGAGCCAGAAGAAAAAGGCGCAAAAGTCGTATTAAAACAGCTTGATTTAACCGCTGATGAAATTCAAACCCATTTACACAATGGCAAAGCAGTTACCAAATTATCACTTGATTGGCAAGAACGTATCAGCTTCACCCTGCAAGAAGATGGTTCAATTAAACGCCTAGCGTACGCAGAACTGTTAAAAGAAGAAAACGCTGACATTCCAAAAGAAGATATGGCACAAAAGCTTGATGCTGATTTTATTTTGGTAACGTCAGAGCTCATTCTACTTTTAGAGCAATTAACCGCTTCATTGGGAGAGCCTGAAAGTGTTTGATGAGTTTAAAGGTCAGAAGTTCAACCTTATTTATGCAGATCCAGCGTGGCAGTTTAGCAACAAAAAAACCGGCGGCTCAATGACTTCAGGTGCTGAGCATCAATATAAATCAGTAATGGGTATTGAAGATATTAAAGCTATGCCCGTGGCTGATATCGCGGCAGATAATTGCATACTTGTTATGTGGTGGGTTAATTCGATGCCATCTGAAGCATTAGAGGTTGTTAAAGCGTGGGGCTTCGAACTAAAAAATATGAATGGTTTTGTGTGGAATAAGTTAACCAAAAAATTCAAACCGTTCTTTGGTATGGGGTTTTATACACGCGCTGGCAGCGAGTCAGCATTAATTGCAATTAAGGGTAAGCCGCAAATTGCTTCAAGAAGTGTACGGGCTGTTGGCTCATATCCAGTAAGAGAGCACAGCCGCAAACCTGATGAGTTTCGAAAGAGGTGCGATAACTTAGCTGGTAACGTTAATAAAATTGAGCTATTTGCCCGCGAAAGCTCGCCAGGTTGGTCGAGCTGGGGAAATGAAGTTAATAAATTTAGTGATAAGGTGGCAGCATGAAAGCATATATTCAGTTCGGTTGGGTACTCCCAACAATATTTGAGCAATACAAAGGCATCACCAAGGATGCATTAGATAAGAAACGCAAAACCGGAAAGCTGATTGAAGGTATTCACTTCAAAAAAGCTGATGACGGCCGCATCTATTACCATTACGAAAACTATGATGAGTATGTAGAGCATGGACTTAGAGCTGCTTAAAGAGCATTGCAAGAAATATCCTGGTGTTGAATTACATGGTAAGAAGATTCGTATTGAATTTTCTTACCGTGGAGTTCGCTGTAAAGAAGGATTAAACTTTCAACCAACCAAGGCCAACCTAAAAGCAGCTTATAATTTGCGAGTCGCAGTGCTTCATGAAATATCAGTAGGCACTTTCGACTATGCTGAGCGCTTTCCAAATTCTAAAAAGGCAGCACAGTTTTCTAATACTCAAAAGATACCGACTGTAAATGAAGCAATGGAAAAGTGGCTTAGTATTAAAGAACAAACAACTGCACACAGCACTTTTAGAGCGTATAAATCCAAGGTAAGAACTCATATTCTGCCAATTTGGGGAATGCACCGGCTAGATCAGATAAAGCCAAGTGAATTGAAGAAGTGGGTAACTATTGACTTGCATCATTTAGCAAACAAAACGATCAACGAAACACTAATACCGTTTCGCGGCATTTATAATGATGCGTTGGCAGACAGAATAATCAAACACTCACCTTTTGAGTTTATAGACAATTTAGAAGTTGTGAGCACAGATTGTGATCCATTTGAGCGTTCGGAGATTGATAAAATAGCTAACACTGCCACAAATAGAATTCAGGAGTTGAATGCGTTTTTATTTAATTGTTGGACAGGCTTGCGTTTAAGTGAACTTTTAGCGCTAGCTTGGGAAGATGTGGATCTTAATAAAGGAATAATCAAAGTAAAACGTGCGGTTGTTAGGGGCAATTATAAAGTCCCAAAAACCAGAGAGTCAGTTCGCACAATCAATTTGATAGGGCCAGCACTTGATGTTCTTAAGAAGCAAAAACAATACAGCTTTCTGTCAGAGAAACATGAGATCGATGTTATACAAGAAGATAATAAAACCAAAGTTAAGCAAATGGTTCAATTTGTCTTCATACATTCACTAACGGGTAAACCCTTCCGGTTCGGTGATAAATTTCGGGATGGATTCTTTAATACACATATTAAAAAATCGGGAGTACGATATAGAGGCCCAAGCCAAGCGCGACACACTTTTGCTAGTCAGCTATTAACTGCTGGCATTAACGAAAGATGGATCTGTGTCCAAATGGGACACACTTCTATCAAGATGCTAGAAAAGCATTATGGTAAATGGATGGAAAGTGAAGTGCCAGATATGGCTCAAAGGGTAACTAAAATATTAGGGTTTTCCGTACAAAACACCCCAATAGCGTCCCAGCTAAAATGAAAAAACCCGTAACTCATTGAGTTACGGGCTTAAATCATGGTGCGGATGGAGGGACTTGAACCCTCACGTGATTGCTCACACAGCGACCTCAACGCTGCCTGTCTACCAATTCCAGCACATCCGCAAAGATGTTATTTATTAGTTTGGTACGTCGTTGCTTTTATCTTGAGAAGCAGGAACGTCTTTATCTTTTGGATCAGCAACAACCGTTGTCGCAGCTGGTGCGTCAGAAGATAAATCTGACCACTCGTCAGTCTTTTTAATCTGACCAGCTGTTAAGTTACCTAACACAATACTCATAATAAAGAATACTGTAGCTAAGATTGTGGTTGTTTTAGTCATAAAGTTACCAGCACCGCTTGAACCGAATACGGTTGCAGATGCACCAGCACCAAATGATGAACCCATATCAGCACCTTTACCCTGTTGGATTAAAACAAATCCAATTAGAGCAAGCGCTACGATAAGATAAACTACTAATAAAATTTCGTACATTGTTAGCCATTTCCTTTTGCGCTATTACAGATGGCTGCAAAGCTTTCAGCTTTTAGGCTTGCTCCGCCTATTAAACCACCATCTATATCTGGTTGCGCAAATAATTGTTCGCTATTGTTCTCGTTAACACTACCGCCATAAAGCAGTTGTATCTTTGCAGCCAGCTCACTGTTTAACTCAGTCAGCTTGCTGCGAATAAATTTGTGCACAGCTTGTGCTTGTTCAGGCGATGCAGTTTTACCTGTACCAATTGCCCAAACGGGCTCGTATGCTATCACACTATTAGCCAGTGCATCTACACCTAATTTGCCAATAATTGCGTCAATTTGCTGCCAAACAACCTGTTCGGTCAATTCTTGCTCACGCTCTTGTTCGCTTTCACCAACACATAAAATTGGCGTCAATTTATTTTCTTGCGCTTTTGCAAATTTAGCAGCAACGGTTTCGTTGCTTTCACCAAAAATAGCTCGCCTTTCTGAGTGACCAACTAACGTATAATTCGCCCCCAGTGCGTGAACCAATTTGGCATCAACTTCACCAGTGAATGCGCCCGCATTGTTTTCTGATACAGTTTGCGCGCCTGCTTTCATACCCGCATCTAAGGCAGATTTAATTAAAGGAAATGGCGGGAAAACTAAAATATCAACGTCAGACGTATCAATATTTGCGATCGCTGCAGCTAATTCAGAAACCAGTTCAAGTGAACCGTTCATTTTCCAGTTGCCAGCAACCATAGGTTTGCGTAAAGCCATTGCTTACTCCAATTTCGAAAGCGAGCAGGATACTATCCTGACTCGCTAAAAGTTACAAGAGGTTATTGTGCGTTTTCGAGTTGTTTGCTTACAGATTCAACAACATCGGCAATTTTCTTTGAAAAATCGAAAACTTGTTTCTCTTTCTCCGCTTCCACCATTACGCGAATTACGGGTTCAGTACCTGATTTGCGGATAAGCACACGGCCTTTATCACCAAGCTGTTGCTCCACCTCAGCAATTACTGTTTCAACATCGCTGCTTGCAAGCGGCTCTGTACCCTTTGCATAACGTACGTTAATCATATTCATCGGGTACTTAGTAAAGCCTTGGCCTAAATCTTCAAGGGTTTGATTAGTTTCAACCATCGCGGCAAGCACTTGTAAGCTAGAGATAATGCCATCGCCCGTTGAAATACGGTCTAAATTAAGAATATGGCCTGAACTTTCACCGCCAATTTTCCAACCTTTTTGCTTTAGCAGCTCTAAAACATAACGATCACCGACTTTCGAACGTTCAAACTCAACACCGAGTGATTTAAGTGCATTTTCGAGTCCCATATTCGACATTACAGTGCCTACAACGCCCCCACCCAGTTCGCCTTTTTCAAACGCGTACTTGGCAATAATATAAACAATATCATCACCATCGAATACTCGACCTTTGTGATCAACCATCATCACACGATCGCCGTCACCATCGTATGCAATACCAACATCAGCTTTAACTTCAAGTACTTTTTGCACCATGGTATCGACATGTGTCGCACCACATTTTGCGTTGATATTTAAACCATTTGGTTCACATGCTACCTTGATTACCTCAGCACCAAGCTCGCGCATAACGTCTGGCGCTATGTGATAGGTTGCACCGTTGGCACAATCAACTACAATACGTAAGCCTTCGAGTGATAAGGCACTTGGAAATTGACTCTTACAGTATTCAATATAACGACCTGCAGCCGTATCGAGACGTTTTGCTTTACCCAATGACTCGGAAGAAACACACGTCATGTCTTCATCCATCATGGCTTCGATTTCAAGCTCTAATGCATCATCCAGCTTAGTGCCTTGCGATGAGAAAAATTTAATACCGTTATCTTGATATGGGTTGTGCGACGCACTGATCACAATGCCCGCTTCACCGCGAAATGTTTGTGTTAAATATGCAATTGCCGGTGTAGGCATTGGGCCTAGCAAAATAACATCTATGCCCGCGGCAACTAAACCCGCTTCAAGTGAGGTTTCTAATAGGTAACCAGAAATACGAGTGTCTTTTCCAATAATAACTTTTTTGGTGCCTTTTTTAGACAGTACCTTGCCTGCTGCCCAACCCAGTTTTAATGCAAATTCAGGGGTGATTGGATATTGACCTACTTCACCACGGACACCATCGGTGCCAAAATATTTTCTATTGCTCATTTGTAATTCCTTGTTCACAGGCCCGCCAAACATTTAACGCGTCAGCGGTTTCTGTAACATCATGTACACGGATAATCTTAGCGCCCTTTTGCGCGGCAATCAGTGCGCCCGCAATTGAGCCAGCTAAACGCTGATCTACATCGCGTCCTAATAAGTTACCAATCATCGACTTACGCGAAAGTCCAGCAAGTACTTCACACCCCATCATTTTAAACTCGTCTATGTATTTTAAAATATGGTAGTTATGTGCAAGTGTTTTACCAAAGCCAAAACCTGGGTCGAGAATAATTTTATCGCGCGTAATGCCAGCCTTTTCACATTCATTAATCCGCTCGATAAAGAACTGCTTAATGTCGTTAATCACATCTGTATATTGAGGGTTAGCTTGCATGGTACGAGGTTGACCTTGCATATGCATTAAACATACAGGAACACCAAGCGCTGCTGCTGTTGCTAACGCATTTGGCTCTTGCAGTGCCCGAACATCATTGATTATATCCGCCCCAGCATTCACTGCTTGACGCATTACCTCAGCTTTGCTTGTATCGATAGAAATTAGGCAGTCTGACTTCTCTCGAATTGCCTGAATAACAGGGATTACACGTGACAATTCTTCCTCTAATGCAACGTCAGGCGCACCAGGGCGGGTTGATTCACCACCAATATCAATAATAGTTGCGCCATTTTCAAGCATCGCCAACGCGCTAATGACAGCGCTGTCGACATGTTGATAACTGCCGCCATCAGAAAAAGAGTCTGGAGTAAAGTTTAGTATGCCCATGATATGGGTTTGGCTTAGGTCGAGTACCTTGCCGTTTGGTAAATTGATTTTTGACATAGAAATGTAGATTTAAAAAACCCCGAATAAATCGGGGTTTTTAGGGTTGTTAGTTTACCGATGGTTGGTCGGTGTCATCAAGTTTATTTTCAGGTTTTTTATCTGATTCAACCTGTTTTTCTACTTGTGTTGCCTCATCTGTTGTTGCTGCTGCACCAGCGCTTGGCTTGTCGTCGTCTTTGCGATCATGTGCGTCACGCGGTGGACGAACCTCACGGCGAGCCATTAGGTCATCAATTTGCGCTGCATCAATCGTTTCATACTTCATTAATGCATCTTTCATTGCGTGAAGAATATCCATATTTTCTTTTAAGATATCCTCTGCGCGCTGGTAGTTACGATCAGAGAAGTCACGTACTTCAGCATCAATTAGCTTAGCTGTTTCACCAGACATACTCTTATTCTGAGTTTGGCTGCGACCCATGAAAACTTCGCCCTGATCTTCTGAATACAGAAGCGGACCTAATTTTTCACTTAAACCCCATTGGGTAACCATTTTATGGGCAATATCAGTTGCACGCTCAATGTCGTTGCTTGCACCTGTTGTTACTTTATCAGCACCATAAATTAACTCTTCAGCAATTCGGCCACCATAAAGGCTTGAGATCATTGACTCTAAATGTTGCTTAGAGTGACTCACACGATCTTGCTCAGGTAGGTACATAGTGACACCTAGTGCGCGACCACGTGGAATAATAGACACCTTATAAACTGGGTCATGCTCTGGCACTAGACGTCCAACAATTGCGTGACCTGCTTCATGATAAGCTGTCATTTCTTTTTCTTGCTCACTCATAACCATTGACTTGCGCTCTGCGCCCATCATGATTTTATCTTTAGCGGCATCGAATTCAGCCATGCTTACAACACGCTTGTTACCGCGCGCTGCAAATAATGCGGCTTCATTTACTAGATTAGCCAGATCTGCACCTGAAAAACCTGGTGTACCACGCGCGATAACTGCTGGCTCAACATTGTCAGCCAAAGGTACTTTACGCATGTGTACTTTAAGAATTTGTTCACGACCACGAATATCAGGTAGTCCAACAACCACTTGGCGGTCGAAACGACCAGGTCGAAGTAACGCAGGATCTAGTACGTCAGGGCGGTTAGTTGCTGCAATTACAATGATACCTTCGTTGCCTTCAAAGCCATCCATTTCAACAAGCATTTGGTTAAGGGTTTGTTCTCGCTCATCGTGACCACCACCAAGACCTGCGCCACGTTGACGACCTACCGCATCAATTTCATCAATAAAAATAATACAAGGCGCTGCTTTTTTTGCTTGTTCGAACATATCACGTACACGTGATGCACCTACACCAACAAACATCTCAACAAAATCAGAACCTGAAATTGTAAAGAATGGTACCTTTGCTTCACCTGCAACTGCTTTAGCAAGCAAGGTTTTACCTGTACCTGGAGGACCTACCATCAGTACGCCCTTAGGAATGCTACCACCGAGTTTTTGGAACTTTGATGGGTCACGCAAGAAATCAACAAGTTCTGTTACGTCTTCTTTCGCTTCGTCACAACCTGCAACATCGGCAAACGTAGTCTTTACCTGATCTTCGCTCATAAGGCGGGCTTTACTCTTACCGAAAGACATCGCGCCTTTACCGCCACCGCCTTGCATTTGGCGCATAAAGAATATCCATACACCGATAAGTAGTAACATTGGGAACCAAGAGATGAAAATAGTAGCAAGAAGAGATTGTTCTTCAGGCTCTACCCCTTCAACAATTGCACCGCTTTTAATTAATTCATCTACGATATATTGATCGTGCATTGGAATTACAGTTTTAAACTGCTCACCATTTAATTTTGTGCCGTAGACAATACCAGCAGTGCGATCAAATTTTGCTTCGCGGATTTGTTCAGAGCGCGCTTCTTTTACAAACTGCGAATATGCGAGTTGGCGATTAGAACCTTCGCCCGGATTGAAACTCTGGAATACCGACATCAATACAACGGCGATAACCAACCAGAGAATTAAATTTTTAGCCATATCACTCAAGGCATTAACCTCTTGTCTTATCTAATAATGAAAAAATCTTTTAACTATAAATACTGTACTACAGTTTGTAACCTGTCGCTACTATATATACTTCACGTGAGCGTGCTCGCGAAGAGTCTGGCTTGCGAATTTTTACAGTCTTAAAGCTATTACGTAAGTCTTTAACAAATTGATCAAATCCTTCCCCTTGGAAAACTTTTACAGCGAAGTTACCGTTTGGCTTGAGAACTTGATGGCACATATCAAATGCAAGTTCCACTAAATACATGCTACCGGCTTGGTCTGTAACGTTATTTCCGCTCATGTTAGGCGCCATATCTGACATCACTAAATCAACGTTTTTACCGTCAATACGGGTTAATAAAGCATCCAGTACCGCCTCTTCACGGAAGTCACCTTGTAAGAACTCAACCCCTGGTAATGGGTCCATAGGTAAAATGTCACAAGATATTACAGTGCCGTTATCGCCCACTTTATCCGCAGCATATTGCGACCAACCACCCGGAGCGGCACCTAAATCCACAACAGTAAGGCCAGGACGGATTAATTTATCTTTTTTGTCGAGCTCTTCAATTTTAAAATAAGCGCGCGAACGATACCCGAGTTTACGGGCTTCATTGGCATAAACATCATCAAAATGCTCTTTTAACCAGCGTTTTGAACTTGCCGAATGCTTTTTATTAGACATTAAATTCTACTCTAGAATTAGTATTATTCTCTATATGGCGGTAGAATACCCATAATTCAAGATTATTTCTGCGAAATTTACTAAATATGAAGTTATCAAACAAACAAAAGCAGTTTTTAAAAGGCGAAGCACACGCGTTAAACCCAGTTGTTCTTTTAGGTGCAAATGGCTTAACGGAAGGTGTACTTCTCGAAATTGAAAACGCACTGGAAATTCACGAACTCATTAAAGTTAAAGTACCGACTAGCGATCGTGAAACAAAAGCATTGATTTTCGAGGCGATTGTGCGCGAAACAGGTGCTATCAAATTACAAACAATTGGACACATTATTGTGCTTTATAAACAAAGCGAAGATAAGAAAATCCAATTACCAAAGGGCTAACAAGCTCAACGGAATCAAAAAAACGCGCTCTAGGCGCGTTTTTTATTGAATTGTTTTAATGTCAGGTCAAGAAAGTCAGTCGTTAATTCATTTAAAATGCCTGCTTCAGCATTAATCATTAAACTGAAACCTAACTCTAATCGAGGAATTACCAACAGATCTGCTCGGTAGCCTTGCACCCAACCACTGTGATAGTAAATTGTTTCACCTTTATAATCATAAATTCGCCAACCTAATCCATACTGCGCCTTTTTAAGATTTGATCGCCAAACTCGTCGTTTTAACTCTTTTTTAGTATTAATATGAGGTGTTGCCTGTAGCGCTAACGATTCTTTCGATAATACGCTCGGATACTCACCTAACTGCGCTTTTAACCACTGCACCATATCACTGGCACTGGCATTAACGCCGGCAGCTGGCGCAACTTTATAGTAATTAGGTTTTAATTTAGTGGTATACCAACGCTTTCGAGCTCTCACATGAGGATGTGCATAATTGTCATCTTTAACCATTGCCTTCATGCCTAAGCTCGCGTTTTTCATATTGAGTGGTTTAAACAAAAATTCATTAACCCAAGTGTCGTAGTCCATGCTTGTTGATTGCTCAATGACATCGCCAATTAAACTAAACATGACATTTTGATAACCATAACATCTGCCCGGTGAGCAAATTGGCTCAACGTCAGCCAGTTTAGCCTTAATTTTGTCATACGCCATACGTGACTCAATCAAATTATCATAGGCATTGGGTACTAAGCCGCTACTATGGCTTAGCAGATGTGATACGCGTAATTTTTTGTCGCGGCTATGGAAATGAAAGTCAGGCAAGTACTTAGTGACAGTATCATCCAACTGAAGCTGCCCTTGCGTCGCTAACTTGGCGGCTAAAGACCCTGCAAATGTTTTTGATACAGACGCTAAGCGAAAGCGCGTATTGCTATCAACAGGATTTCCACCTACACGCTTTGTTTTACCATAGCCATAAGCAAACTCTCCCCCATCGACTTTGACAACAGAAAGCGCAGCACCTGGAATGCCTTTTTTGCGCAGCTTTTTGACCATGGATTGCTTATAGCTTTTAACAAATTTTTCAAAATCAACACTCTGCCCAGCATTATCAAGGCTGTCAGCAAAGGTGAAAGAATGTACACTCAAGAGGAATGAGAAAAACAAAAACCGCATATATATCGCTATTCTCGGAATAATTACGCACATAGTTTAACAAGCAACACGAATTGATGCAGGAAAAATTGTTAATTTATTTTTAATTGCACACTTACACTACATTTTTTTACATGTGCACTACACATTTATACATATAATACGTATTTTAGTAGCTAGCACTCAGTATCCCTTTTAAAAAAATAATGAACAAACTCACAATCACACTACTTTTTATCGCCATTCTTGTTTCCGCACCAAGCCAGGCCAGTAACCGTCTTTATGCCGACAATACGCTTGAAGCAAGTGATGGCTTTACTTGGGATTGGAGTTTTGGTGCAGGTTACTACATCGATAAGCATTACCTTCAGGGTGTGGATTACCAAGATGGGCTCGAACTAAATATCAATATTGCCATCAATTACGATAAATTTTATTTCGACGTTGATAATTCTCAGTTATCTGGTGGGCTTACAGTGGGTTACAACCTAGTAGATAAATATGATTGGAGTCTCGATTTATTTGCTATCAATGCTCATGAAGGATTTGATCAAACGGGCACTTACTATAATAACGATTTAGTGTTTGAACTTCAGGGAATAAGAGAAAGAGAAAGTGATTTTAATGCTGGCTTTAGACTCACTCGAAAGCAGAAAACACACCAAGTATCTTTTGAATTATTGCAAGACATTTCCGGCGCACACAAAAGCCTGTGGGCCAGTGGTTTTATTAGTACCATTCAAGATTATCGAAATTGGGAGTTTCGCGTTGGCTCTGGTCTCAATATCTATTCATCCGAGTTTACAGGGTATTATTTTGGTGTAGATGCCAGTGAAGCAATTGAAAATGCTAGGCCGATTTATGATCCAAGTGTTGCCTACAGCGTTACCTTTGAATTTCATTCTGAATACCCAATTAATGAAAATTGGGTGTTTTTAGGTGGTTGGTTATCATCTTGGTATTCGAAAGAAATCAGCGACAGTCCACTGATTAGCAACAGTATCACGCACAGAGCTAAGGTTGGCATTCGCTATGTATTTTAACCTTAAGTTTATCTTAATAAAGCTCAAGCTGGCAGCACTTTTCGTTGTCGCTAACGGGAGTTTTGCGAGTACTGAATTACCGGTAAATAACCCGTTTGCTAATCCTGAGCTTGCTATCTTTCCAGAGAAGTGTGTAGCTCTTCGCCAAGGCAAGCACTGTTACACTAAATTGAAGTTTCAATGGCACGCACCTGTTCGCGGCGATTATTGTATTCGCACGGTAAGTGATCAAAAACTCATTCGCTGTTGGTATAACAGCACATTTGGCGAATTAGAAAGCGAATTTAACTCACCTGATGCAAAACGCTATGAACTGGTTGAAATTGGTTCAGGCCAAGTCAGTGAACAAGTAGAAATGAAAGTAAATTGGGTTTACACCAATAAACGTAAAAAGCGTCGATGGAGGCTGTTTTAATGGATGTTGCAAAGAAAATACTATTAGTTGAAGACGACACATCCCTCGCCCAATGGGTGAGTGAGTATTTAGTTGAGCAAGGTTTCGAAGTTGTGTTATGCCAACGTGGCGACGAAGCAGTACAGGCAGTTAAAAAACACAACCCTGATCTAGTACTGCTTGATCTTATGCTACCTGGTAAAGATGGTATGAGTGTGTGCCGAGATCTACGTGTGTTTTTCCACCAGCCAATTATTATGATGACAGCTAAAGGTGACGAAATAGATGAAGTGCTTGGCCTTGAAGTAGGCGCAAGTGATTATGTCATTAAACCTGTTCGTCCGCGTGTTTTGCTGGCTCGCATTAATGCTGTACTCAGAGAAAAACAAGGTAACTCCGATACAAACACCGATGAAATCAGCATTGGCAGTTTACAAATCGATACCCTATCGCGCGATGTATTTATGAATAAAGAAAAGCTTGCGCTGTCTAATGCCGAGTATTCATTATTGTTTTTCTTAGCTTCAAATGCAGATCAAATTCTCGATCGCGATAGTGTGTTTTTAGCCACTAAAGGGCGTGAATACGATGGTTTAGATCGCAGCGTTGATGTCCTTATTTCTGCGCTTCGCAAGAAAATTGGTGATGACCCACAAAGCCCAAATAAAATCAAAACCATTTGGGGGAAAGGCTACTTATTTGTTAGCCAAGCTTGGTAATCAATGAAGAAACTCTATATCAGCCTGATCACAGGTGCATTAATATCATCCTTTATCCTTGGCTGGCTGATAGACTCATTAAGTGCTCCACCCAGTAATCTAGATAATTTTAAACTTGAGAAGCAAGTACTTGCCGGTGTGGTGTCTGAGATGGCTCAACACCCAAGCGACCAACATCAAGCGTGGTTGAACCGCTTTGCTGAATCGAGCCACTTTAGTTTAAGCTATCATGATAATGCGGAATTAGCTTTACCAATTGAACTTCACTCACAATTGCTGATCCCTGGTGGGATTACACTTGAAGATGAATTAGGCTTTTATTTAATTCAAACCAGTGAGGCATTAGCGGATCACCATGTTCAGCTTCGCGTTGAAAAGCCCCCGATGCCTGCTAATCGAACTGATTTATTTTTAACTGTTGGTTTTTATCTTGGCATCTGTATCTTCATGTGGTGGTGGCTTGCGCCATTAACGAAACGTTTGAGTCTGCTGAACAAAGCAACCGCCCAATTTGCCAACGGCAACTTGGATGCGCGCATCAACTTAACTGGGCTTAGTTATATCCGCGAACTTGAAACCAGTTACAATCGAATGGCTGACCAAATTCAGCAATTGATTGAAGAAAACCAGTTATTAGCATCAAGTATGTCTCACGACATTCGCACGCCGCTTGCTTGCCTAAGATTTGGCCTAGATGCAGCAATTGACAGTCATGACTCTGAAAAAATTAAGCATTATCTGGCGCGAATGGAAGGTGATTTGGATCAGATGGAGTCGATGCTTAATCGTTATTTAGAGTATGCAACCTTAGAGCAAAAATCATATCAGATTTCACCAACATCGATCTCCAGTTCAGAGTTATTTGAGAACTGTGTCCATCAAGTAGCACCCAAACTACAAGCACAATCAATCAAATTAGATATAAAAGCAGAAGATTATCTACTGTATGTTGACCCTCACTGGTTAGCACGCGCTATTGTGAATTTACTTAGTAACGCGACTGATTTTGCCAAAACACGTATTACTATCAGCACCACTCAAACACACAGCGATACCTATATAGAGATTGAAGATGACGGTCCAGGCATTGATGAAGAAAACCTCGATAACGTATTGAAACCCTTTTTTCAGCAAGAAAGTCACCGTAACCGCGCAGCCAAAAATTTTGGCTTAGGACTGGCAATTGTAGCAAAAGTGATAGCTTGGCATTTTGGTGAAATTAAAGTGTCGCGCTCTAAGTCACTAGGGGGTGCAAAGTTTACTTTACGCCTGCCTCATCGCTGTCATTTAAAAAACAAAACAGGCACTTGGTAAGATTGCCAAGAGTTAGCTGATGAATTTAATTATTTCACACGCTTAATGATGCTAACGCCAGGTTTACATTTTTTTAAATCAATTGATCCAAATCAAGCAAAGTCACTCTATTAATTTATTTCAATTTACAGTAGATTGGGCGGCAAATTAATAACGAGAAAAATATATGGGTGCTTCACGTGGAGAGTTTACCTCTCGACTCGGTTTTATTATGGCTGCCGCAGGTAGCGCGGTAGGTCTTGGCAACATTTGGGGATTCCCAACACAAACTGCAACAAATGGTGGTGCAGCATTTGTTTTAGTTTATTTAATATTAGCGTTTTGTTTAGCCTACCCTGCTTTTATGGCTGAGATCCTGATTGGACGCTACGGCCAAGCAAATGCGGTGACTTCATTAGAAAAGATATCTCGCACGCAAATGCAAAAAAGGTTTGCGTTTATTGTGGGTTTTGGCGGGATTGTATGTGCTGCCCTAATTTTAAGCTTTTATGGTATTTTAGCAGGCTGGATGACATCTTATGCCGTTGAGTCTGGCGCCACTATTATTGGCGCTACAAGTGTTGCTGAATGGGCTGTAAGTGACAGCATTGCACGTAATATCTTCTTCTGTGCTGTGTTTATGTTTTTAACGGTCATTATTATTCGTAATGGCGTTGAAGACGGTATAGAAAAATGGTCAAAACGTTTAATGCCCGCAATGATTGGCCTGCTAATCCTACTTATAATTTACGTATTAACACTTGATGGCGCTGATAAAGGCTTAGAAGCCTATCTGAACCCTGATATTTCACGTGTTCTTGATCCAGACTTACTCATAAGCGCACTTGGTCAAGCATTCTTCTCATTGTCACTGGGTACAAGTGTCATGGTTATTTACGGCTCCTATATCTCTAAAAAAGAGAACATGGTAACTATCGGTGCGCAAGTGACCTTTATCGATGTATCGATTGCGTTTTTAGCTGGTTTGCTTGTTATTCCAGCAATGTATGTTGCATTAGAACAAGGTGTTCAAATTTTCGCGGAAGATGGTAGCTTGCTCGCTGGCCCTACTCTCGTCTTCCAAGTATTACCTAGCTTGTTCGATTCAATGGGGCAACTAGGTGTATTTGTTGGCTTAGCTTTCTTTATTTTAATGTCGATTGCCGCACTAACATCTTCAATTTCGATGTTAGAAGGCCCTGTTTCTTTCTTAGTAGAACGCCATAATATTGAGCGTAAAACAGCAACAACATGGACAGGAATCGGTATTCTCGCCATTAGTTTCGTGATTATCTTTAACATTGGTACCATGCTTGATTTTGTTGCAACGTTAGCAACAGAATATGGCCAACCAATCATTGCGATGCTGTGCTGTGTATTTGCAGGTTGGATTTGGCAACGTAACTCTCTGATTGAAGAAATTAAACAGGGTAATGAACAGGTTGAATCAACGCTATTTTGGAAAATTTGGCCTTGGTATACTAAGTTTGTCTGCCCATTGGCAATTGCAGCGGTGTTTATTCATTCATTTATCTAAACACAAAGAAAAGCCGATGACGTGCATCGGCTTTTTATGTTTATATCTTAGTAAATTAAAGGTTTCGCATAACTAAACAGCAATCATATGAATATGTGGAATACCATCTTCTAAATATTGTTCCCCAACAATTTTAAAGCCTTGAGCCTCATAAAAGTCAGTTAAGTAGCACTGCGCTGAAATCTCAATGCCATTATCAGGCCAATGACTAACACAAATATCTTTAGCAAGGGACACAACAGCCTGTGCTAAACCTTTTCCGCGATGAGACTGTTTAACCAGTACACGACCAATTGCAGCACTGTTTTCATAACTTGTATTGGGTGCTAAACAACGTGCATAGGCCACAAGTTCATTGTTGTCATAGCCTAAAATATGTTGTGTTTGTTGTGCTGTGTCTAATCCATCAAGCTCTTCATACGGACAATTTTGCTCAACGACAAATACATCCACTCTGAGCTTCATTAAGTTGTATAACTCGAGTGCCGACAGTTCATTAAACGATTTACTGTAAAATTTCGTCATATTATTTACTCACAAAAAAAGGGGCAAGAGCCCCTTTTCAATTCTTAAACTAATTAACCAAAAATATGCTCTAGCTGATCGCAAATTTGGCTTAAATTTACCTGATCGTGCTCAATTGTTAGGTCAACATAACCATCAGAGCCAAACATGCGATCAATTTCAATCAATACATGCGTTTTGTGCGCTTCTGGTACAAATGAAAGCTCCACCTCTTTCGGACCAAATACTTTCAAACCAGCCGGTTTATATTCTAACTCTTGATAGCACCCAGAAGTTGAATTGAAGTTTGAGGTACGCAGGTAGCCTTTTTCAACATCACTTTTAACTAGTTTGTAACCTAGCTTTTCCATTGCCTGCATAAACGCTTTCACGGCCTCGTTAGGATATACATAAACTGGGTCACGATCAGTCGCATCAAGGGCAAAATCAATGTTTAACCCAGTTGCAATCCACACCACACTCTGATTTAAACCCTGGGAGATTTGCGTAATCGGTGTCTCAGAATGAAGGCGTGCTTCAAACGGGATACGCAATTCTTCCCCTGGGGTTAAGGTACGCTGATCAACAATCGACCACTTCTCTAGCACATGATCCGCAAAGTAATCACCCTCGTCCGATTCAACCTTTACCTTGGTCATTAGGGCGAGTTCTAACCCTGAAATATCTTGCTCTACATCACCCGCAGTAATAATTACTTCTGCTGAAAACTTTTGCCCTGGCTGTAAATGCTCAGTATGTAGCACAGTATCCACTTTTGCCGCACCAATACCGATAGATGCGAGAACTTTTTTGAACATATAACTCACCTTGTTCTTTATACTTATAATGCATATTAACCATAATTTTTCATGCTTGTCAGTTAAAATTTTCGTTGTTAAGAGCTGATTAAGTTTGCATTGCTATGATGCGATTTTTGTTCACTCCTAGATTGATTATGTATTCATCAAAACTGTTTATAAAAAGTGCTGTTCTTTTACTGTTAACGGGTTGTTCTCTAACTACAAAAGACATTAAAAATGGCTACTTAGCCAGTTATAGTAACCTGACCACCTTAGCGGATGAAAATACTGGATATCATCAGCGCTGGGTATCTCGAGATATCTCTCGAAAACTGGCCCCTTTCGAACCTGAATCGGTCTACATTGCCCCTGTAATTTACTACCCACAGCTGCAGCATCACGAGCAAATTGATCATCAGGCTGCGACAAAGTTACAACGTTATTTAGATATGCGAATGAAATATATTGTTTCACAATATTTTCCTATCTCTCCTGTAAAAGGTGAGAATGTAATGGTGATTGAACCCGCTATCACGGCAGTAAAGATTTCGTTGGAAGATTTATCTCCACTTGAAGTAATCCCATTTCGTGCTGTTATCTCTGCGGTAAATTTATCCTTGGGTGGACGAGACCGTGATGTCGAAATACGCCTTGAAACGAAAATTAAAAATGGCTTAAACGATAAGTTGCTTGCCACTTCAGTGCTTGGCGGACAAGGTTTACAAATAGAAAATAGTAGTGAAAAGCTCTCATTAAGCCATCTAACACAGTTAATTGAAAGCTGGTGTTTTGCGTGGGATCAACAACTAAAGGCTTATAAGCAGAGACTGGACGAGAATGCATAGCGCGCTACACTGTTTTTAGTTACACTCTGGTTAACTGAGAATTAAAAAAATATCCCATGGAATTATTGTTTTACGCAACCGCCTTCATCTGTGGCTTTGTTATTTTACAGTTTAAGTTACCACCCTTGATCGGTTTCTTATGCGCAGGCTTTATTTTAAACATCGCGGGCTATCAAAGTACCGCTTTACTTGAGCAAATGGCAAACCTTGGGGTTACGCTATTGCTCTTTAGCATTGGTTTAAAACTTAAAATTGGCAACTTAGTAAAAGCCCAAGTGTGGGGGCCTGCCACATTACATATTGTGCTGTGTAGTTTATTATTCTGGGGATCCCTGCTTGGACTAAGCTGGCTAAAATTACCCCTATTTTCGGAGCTATCAACGCAATCGGCCGCAATATTAGCGTTTGCACTAAGCTTCTCATCAACTGTTTTCGCTGTAAAGGTATTAGAAGAACGCGGTGAAATGAGCAGTTTGCACGGAAAAGTAGCCATTGGTATTCTAGTCATGCAGGATATCTTCGCCGTTGTTTTTCTAGCTATCAGCACAGGTAAGATCCCAAACTACTGGGCAATTGCACTTGTTTGCGCACTCCCTCTTGTAAGGCCTGCGTTTTATTGGATGCTTGGCCGTTCAAAACACGGTGAAGTACTGCCTCTTTTCGGCTTTTTCTTTGCACTTGTGGTTGGTTACCATGCATTTGAATTTGCGGGTTTAAAAGGTGATTTAGGTGCATTGATTATTGGTATGATTTTAGCGCCTCACAAAAAAGCAGGTGAACTTTCAAAAGCCTTATTAAGTTTTAAGGATCTCTTCTTAGTCGGCTTCTTTTTAACAATTGGTCTCAATGCAGAGCTAACGTTACATGCGCTGATGGTCGCCACCATTTTAATCCTGGTGTTACCACTTAAGATCCTACTGTATTACGTTCTAACCAATGCATTTCATTTGCGCGCGCGCACATCCCTACTCGGTGCATTTTCGCTATCAAATTACAGTGAATTTGGTTTAATTGTTTGTGCCTTAGCGGTATCGAGTGGCTGGCTCACCGGTGAATGGCTAGCAGTAGTGGCTATTGCGGTATCAATTACATTTATTGCGGCGTCTCCACTTAACAAAAAATCAAATGAGTTGTATGTCAAATTCGAAAACTACTTATTAAAGTTTGAGTCTGAAAAACGCCTCGCTGAAGAAATGCCAGTGAATTTAAATCAAACAAAAATTCTTATTTTTGGTATGGGCCGTGTCGGAACGGGTGCATATGAAACCATTGCACAAACGTATCCGAACTCTGTTGCAGGTGTGGATATCAACCCTGAAACGGTAGAAAGACATACTAATCGCGGTCGATTTGCCATTCTTGCCGATGCAACTGACCCCGACTTTTGGAATCGAATCAATCACTCTGAAGTAGAAATGGTAATGCTTGCAATGCCCAAACATGCTCAGAATATATTTGCTTTGGAGCGCCTAAAAGCATCGGGCTTTACCGGGCAAGTAACAGCTATTGCCAATTACCCCGATCAACAAAAAGAGCTTGAAGATATGGGTGTACACTCAACGTTTAACTTCTATCTAGAAGCGGGTAGCGGTTTTGCAGAGCACGTAAAAGAAAAAGTATTTTCTATACCGAATTCACAAAGGTAATTAAGGTAACTATTACGTTCGTTTACATTTTTGAAACACAACACTAGGTTATTCGGGGTAAAATTTAGACAAATGTACCCTGAACGACCTAGCTATGCATCAAAAAAATAAAAACAAAGCATTCTCCTCTGACTTACTAGAGTACATTAGTGATGAATTGGAGTACCTAGACGCCGATTTTGCCAAGCTTACTTTCTACACCCTACTTCTCGACAAATACGCTGTGCCGCAGGATCATGCGCTTCGCAAAAGCCCCCAACACCATTTACCAGTCGACCAACTGAGTATTTTGTTGCGTGAAAAAGGCTTTACGCCATCAAAACAGATCAAAACTCAGATTCACTAGGGTATACTTGGCTCTGACATTCACAACACTACTTTATGTATGCTTGCAGACAAACAAGCGTTGTTAGACGCTATCAATCAGCCAATGCCATTTGGTAAATATGCTGGCTGTCCTCTCTTAAAACTCCCAGAACCTTACTTAGTGTGGTTCAAACAAAAAGGTTTTCCTGAAGGAAAGCTTGGTCAGCAACTCGCATTAATATATGAAGTAAAACGTAATGGCCTTGAAAAAGTGTTAATGCCATTGCTCAAGTAACAACAAGGAAACACAGTGATGCAACTCTCTCAATTATCGCCACAACCGCTGTGGCAAATTTTCGAAAAAATATGCAGTATTCCTCACCCGAGTAAACACGAACAAAAAATATCAGCATGGATCCAACAATTTGCCACTGACCTTGGTCTTGATGTTAAAGAAGACAAGGTTGGAAATTTAATCATTAAAAAGCCAGCGACAACAGGAATGGAAAATCGCAAAGGTGTTATTTTACAAGCGCATATGGATATGGTGCCGCAAAAAAATAACGATAAACAACATGATTTTGTAAACGACCCTATTGAAGCCTACGTTGACGGCGAATGGGTAACTGCCAATGGTACAACCCTAGGAGCAGATAACGGTATTGGCCTTGCCGCCAGTTTAGCTGTACTGCAAAGTGCAGACATTAAACATGGTCCGCTTGAAGTATTAGTTACTATAGACGAAGAAGCCGGTATGACTGGCGCTTTTGGTTTAGAAGCAGGCTGGCTTGATGGTGAAATTTTACTTAATACCGACTCAGAAGACGAAGGCGAAGTTTACATGGGTTGTGCAGGTGGTATTGATGTAAACATTGAATTACCCGTTGAGTGGGAAACCACAGATGCAACTAAAGCGGCAATTAACGTATCTCTTAATGGCTTAAAAGGTGGTCATTCTGGTGTTGATATTCACCTTGGTCGCGGCAATGCCAATAAGTTGCTTGTTAGAATGTTAAGCTTACTAGATATTGACTATTCAATTGCAAGTATTCAAGGTGGATCGCTTAGAAATGCAATCCCCCGCGAAGCTGAAGTCACCCTAATCATTGATCACCAAGATAAAGCAGCCCTAAACACAGCATTAAACAATATTAATCGCTTATTCCTTGCCGAGTTAAGTAAGATAGAGCCTAATATTTTAATTTCTATTAATGATGTTGAACTGCCTGAAAAGCAACTTGCTAAAGTGTCACAAACTGCGGTAATTAACAGCATTAATGGCTGTGTTAATGGTGTAATTCGCATGAGCGATACCATTGAGGGCATCGTTGAAACCTCAACTAACCTGGGTGTGGTATTAACCAAAGACAATCATATTAGTGTTAAATGTCTTGTACGTTCATTAATTGATAGCGCGCGCACAAATACACAAAATATGATTGCATCGACCTTTACGCTTGCTGGTGCAAGCGTTACCTTCACTGGCGCTTATCCTGGTTGGGAGCCAAAAGACGACTCACAGATTAAAGATATTTTACGAGAAACGTATCAAGGCATGTTTGGCTCATTGCCTAAAATTATGGTGATCCACGCGGGTCTTGAGTGTGGTTTATTTAAAGATGCCTATCCGCATTGGGATATGGTGTCATTTGGCCCAACGATTCGATTCCCTCATTCGCCAGATGAAAAGGTGAAAATCGACACGGTTGAGCCTTTCTTTAACCTATTAGTTGAAGTGCTTGGTAATATCCCAAACAAAGCATAAAACAAAAACGCGCATTAGCCGCGCGTTTTATCCGTATGTTTATTGAGGCGTAATTTAGTTACGCCTTTTTTGACGCTGAGATTTAATGATTTGGCTGATTCAATAAACGGTTTTGTATAAATTGCAAAAAGTGAGTCATGACCACAATCATATTGGCCAACACCTATCGAAATTTTACCCACTTCAGATGCCTTAATTAGGGTCCCAGTCATTCTGTCCCAAATCGCAAGTGCTGAGCCAAGATTAGTATCAAAGTGTTGGGGATTATCACTATGATGAATTTGATGCTGTGCTGGGCTAATAAATATCCCCTCTAGCTTATCACCCCAAGACAACCAAATATGTGAGTGACGTAAATTGGAACCAAATAAATTAAACAAAAAGACAAATACATTGGCGCCAAGCACATCAAACATGCTAATGGCATCGGCAAACAAGTAATACCCTATTCCGACTGCAGTGCCCTGCACGATTGCCATACGACACGCGTATAAATAACTCTCAACAGGGTGCGAACGATAAATGGTAAACGGTGTAAGTACTTTGGCACTGTGGTGTACTTTGTGAAACTCCCATAAAAATGGGACTTTATGTAGCGCGTAATGCAGTAAAAAACGCGTAAAATCGTCGATTATAAAAAGTAAAAATGTAAAAAAGGTAATGATTTGCCATTTCGCAAGTGCTATTGGCTCGATATGACCAAATGACCATTCCAACAAATCACTTAATGCAATAGCAATCGGTGCCATGGTCAATACAATTGGACCAAATAATAATGCTTTTAACAGTTTGTTCGCAACCCAAAGGGCGTAATCTTGCTTAGCACTCTTAGCAAGCCAAACAGATTTAGGAAAAAGAAACTTTAGAAAGCCAACAGGGCTTCGTTTAGTGGAAGCGGCGAAATATACGGGTAATGCCAAAGCCACCGCACTTAATAAATAAATATAAAAAATGCGCTTGTTAGCATCACTAAAATAACTCGGTAATTCGCTTAAACTTTTAGTAAGTAGTTCTAACACAACAGTTCCTACAAAAAAGGGGCAAAATGCCCCTTAATCGCAATGTCAAAAAAGTTAGAATTGGTATTTATATCCAATTACAAACTGTCTTGGTTTGCTTGGTCTTGCACCATATGGGCGACGGCTGACAATATAAGCTTCATCAGTTAAGTTATCAACTTTACCATAGATACGGCCGTATTCGCCAAGATCGTAGCTCGCTGAAAGGTCAATAATGAGACTAGCGTCAGTCTTAACACCCTCTAGAGTATTAACGCCAACTGGTTTATCAACAACTTCACCTGCAACTTCTTTCATTTCACTGACATATTTGAAATTAAGATTGGTTTCCCAATTATTTGCAGCAAGGCCAATTTCAAAGTTCAGTTGATGATCAGGAAGGTAAGGAAGTGAATCTCCCGCTTCAACTTTACCCCATTGCACAAAGTCAGAATTTAAATCATTTTGAAACTCAGATTTTGTATAGGTATAAGTAAAGCTATACGGCATATCGAATTGCGTGCTGATTGGATAGCTTTGCGCAAGTTGCGCTTCCACACCATACACATTCACTTCGCCACCGTTAAACTCTTGGTCAAGTTCCTCATCAATGCCGCAGCTTGATTGTGAGCAACTTTCTTTTAAGTTGCTGTAGTCATTAAAAAAGCTAACAATTTCAAAGTTAGTTGCCCCATCATTAAAACGGCCACCAAATTCGTAATTAATGCTCTTTTCAACTTCAATCTCTGAGTCTTGTTTTGGGCTGCTTGGTACAAAGCCTTGGTGCACACCAAAAAGAACACCTGCATTTTCGGTCAGTTGATAAAACCCACTGACACCCGGTAACCAAATGGTTGTCGATTTACGTTGCCAATCATCTTTATCAACCGTGTCGGTATAGAACATATCCATGTCTTCACCGCGCACACCCGCAGATACCGTTAAGTCACCGAACTTAACCGTGTCTTCAATGTAAATAGATAAAGCTTCTGTACTTTCAATGTTTTGCGTTGTAAATACTTTCGCTTCTTCGGTTCTCACTGCAAAACCGTCCGTCATTGCATATTTTTCTTCGAAGTGCTTACGCTCAATTTCATCTTCGTGGTAACGCACGCCCACTGATAATTGATGATCAAGATTCAATAGTGAGAAATTATAATCTGCATCAATTTGAAGACCTTGCGAATAGTATTCACGATCATTGGTGCCCATCACCAAAAACATGGCATTAGAGCCTGCTTCAACAGAATTTTGCTGGCCCGATATCACGTTGTATTCACGTTCGTAATATAGCGGATCGGTCATAATATCTGATAAACTTGCATTTGAGCCTGTTAATTTTCCAAGCTTACGCCATGCACGCTCATAATCGTTACGATACAAACGTGTGGTCATTGAAAACACATCATTTGTTACATTATGAGTAAACATAAACTGCGAATGCTCAGTATCCATATTGGCAGGCTGTGATGCAGCATAGCGACGGTAAGGGTTCGCTTTAAAATCAGCGTCAGTTAAACCCAAATAGGTTTCATCTGAGTTTTCATCGGCATACGAAAGCTTAAATTCAAAACTTTGATCAAACTGTTCACCATCAAGTAAATATTTGGTTTTGAATAAGAAGTCATTTTTTTCAAAGCCTGAATCGCCACCATTGTCGATTTCTTTAAAGCCATCCGCTTGCAGGCGTACTGCTTCAACTAACACACCTAAATTTTTACTGACGTCAGTGCCAAAATAACCATGCGCTTTAGCATAACCATCACTGCCCGCGGCAATATCAATCCCTGCAGTAAGTTCAAAAGGTACTTGGCGTGTTACCATATTTAGCGCGCCTGCCACAGTTTGCGGCCCATGTTTAATTGCTGCAGGACCTTTAAAGACCTCTACAGCCGTCATACGCGTGGTAACAGGGAAATAATATGCTGCTGCGGCTGAATATGGCGCCGGGCCAATTAACACACCGTCTTCTAAAATAGTTACTTTTTTACTGCGCTCTGGTGTTACACCACGAAAACCAATGTTTGGACGTAAGCCATAACCATCTTCTTCACGAATATTTACACCCGGTACTTTAGCCAAAATACGGTGAATATCATCGTATTCATATTTTTCTAATTCGACTTCGGAGAGCAGTGTTGCAGAGCCTGACTCAGTGCGAAGCTTATCACCATGACTAATTATTGTTATGTGCTCAATATCATCTTTATTGGCTTTTTGCTCATCAGCTAAAACAGGTGTGGTGCAACTTGCAATTGCTAATGCTAATAGTGTTTTTTTCATGTTCATAAAGCTCTAGTCATTATCACCAGCGGAAGATTTTGGTAGCTCAAGGGCAAGCTTATTTATAAAATCATGTTTAAGTTGATCGGTCACATCCTTTACTTTGGCATGTGTCTGTTCAACTTTTTCTTTTTCACTTACTAGCGCTTGCTGAAGTGAACCATTAATTGACTCAATTACCTGATTAGATTCTTGTAGGCCTGTTAACATCGCATCTTTGGTGTCCGCTCCTTCTTCCTCAACAAGAAAATCATCAAAGCCTGTGGTGTTACCTTCAACCGAACCATTGCCTGTAAAGAGTTTTTCAAAAGCCGCTAAATTTGCTTGGATATTAGCTAATGACTGCGCAGCGATTGGCGATTCAACGTCCTGAGGACACGCTTCTAAACCACATGAGTTACTCTCATAACCAAGAGGAATCCCTAGCTTTTTATCTTTTACTTCTTCTGTTAAGTAAAATAATGCGTCAGAGATTACATTGACCGCCTGGTGAGCAGAATCGAAGCTACTGCCAACCTCGCCTGCATTTTTAAGCGTCATTGCATAACCCGTGTCACCATTCCATTTGTCTAAAAGCACTTGGCTGTTATCAACAAGGTCACTTGCCACTTCAACAGCGAATTCACAACGTGCAATACGACGCTCACTATCCGTTCTGTTATTCCAATCAGCAAGTGCATCATTAGCAATCGAACAGCTGTGATTTAATTGTTCAGAGAAAAGGAGGTGCTCGAGACTTACCAGGCCACGGCGAGTTGCCGTGCGCTGCTTAATATCATAAGGCCTGTTTGAATCTAAATTAATTACACCATCTTCAAAATATGCCGTATCTTGATCGACGCCACATAAACTTTTCGCAGGCCATGAATAAATTAAATTACGCAGCTCACCTTCATTCTCAACCAGCGGACCCATTTGCATCACTTCTGCATGTTGCCAAAGGGTTGTGGTATCTCGCCAACTAGTTTGCGCATTTGTTAACGCATCAAGTCGTTGCTCTTCTGATGCTTCGCCGAGTGCAGCTGCTTTTTCAACTGAACAATACTGGCTTAACGTTGCATGATTTGCAGTAGCTTGCTGGTTAAAGGCTGTAAATGTTGGAGTAATTACATTATCAACTAAATTGGCAACCAAGGCTTTTTCGTCAAAATTGGTACCACCGCCATTACCTGGGTCAGTTGTGCCACCGCCGAAATTTGGGCCTTGCGTACTTGTTGTGTCTTCAGAGCATGCAGCTAAAGTGAGAACTAAAGAGGTCGCAAGTGCTATCGGTTTAAGTTTTGCGGATATCAACATAAATTTATCCTAAAATCTCGAATAATAAATACAGCAAAAGGTTAGTGACCTAAGTCACTAACCTTTTATTAATTTAAGCGTTTTTTAAATTACCAGTTTTCAGAGTTCGCGTCTTCAAAATCAAACGCATCATCTAAAATATCGCGCGCTGCAATTAATTGTGCTTTGTACTGTGCAAATGCATCAGCGTCAGCAAGTACTGGCATGTCGCCGAATAAGTCATGCATTTCCACAAATTTTGCTTCACCTACAGTATCTTTCTTCGGATTCGACTCATGATTTGCAAACGGTGAATATGGGTTGAATTGGAAGTTAAGAGCAAAGCCTTTCATTTCACCCCAATGCTTTGCATAGTTTGCAAATTCTGCCGAGGTATATTCACCGTCTTCAATGTTTTCAATATCAGCAATCACGTCGTTAATGTAATGAACAACTGTTGCAGCAATTGCTTTTTCCCACGCATTTACAGCTTGGAAAACATGCTCGCGGAATTTAGCTTGGTCGTCAGCTGAGAACTCGCTTAGGTCTGAACCATGGTTATCAGTAATCATTTTACGACCAGCAATAAAGTGAAGCATTGCCTGCGCCGTTAGGTCAGTTGTTACCGTTGCGCCAAGGTCACGTTTTGCTGCATTTGAAGAGTTGCCCCATACAAACTCTGACGCCAGATCGATTACACCATCAAGGTTCGTGTCGTTTTTGCCTTGGTAGTCTTCACGGCCACCTTTTTTCGCAATTTCTTCATCTGAGTATTCAAGGTAGTTTCGCGCAGCGCCAAAGTAGCCGAAACCTTCATCAAATTGGTGCTCAAGAGCTGTGTATTTTGCTGACTCTTTCTGCGCTACTTTATTGTCTGTCTCAAGACCTTCACCAAGGTAGTCATCAGCACCTTGTGAGAACATTAGTGCACCTAAGGTATGCTTTTGAACTAGTTGAACTAAATCTAAACCTTCAGGTGTGATGTAGGCATGCGCAATTGCTACGCCATTTGCATCAACTAATGCTTCACCTGCGTTTACTTTTTCAATTTGAGCAATAAATAAATCAAAGTAATGCTCAACTAAGCCTTCAGGCGTTGCAGCGCGTGTACCGAAATCATTCCAGCCTTTGAACGTGCCAGCTACTAACCAATCCTGATACATTTTGCTTGCATCATTACCTGCAATTTTGCCACTTAACTCTTTGCCTGTGCTTGAAATTTCAGAAAATGACTTTTGCTTATAAGCTGATAAATCTGAGCCTAGATGAGAAATAGATGAGTCTGCAACCGCCGCATAATCACCCCAAAGTGCATCTAGTTTAGCTCTTACATCAGCAGCCATAATGCCATTAGTCTCGATGTACTCAACTGACATTAAACCCATGTAGTGTTTGATTTCTGCCGAAAGTGCATGACGCGCAGTTTGACCTGTGTAAGAAACTGAAGAACCCTCACCTAGTTTTGAATTAAATTCATAGGTATTTACGCCAGCAACCGCATCAACATCAGCTACATTAAGCGTTAAGTCTTTTGTGAAAGTTAAGCCATCTGCATCAGTTACAGTTACGCTCACAGTAACTTCTGTTTCTTGTTCAAAGTTAATCGCTAAATGATTTTTAACTTTAAGTTCACCATCAACAATTTCAAAACGTTCATCAGAAACAGTGAATGTATGTCCGCTTGTTGCATCATCAGTTGCAGTTAATGCACCAACAACTACACCCAGTGTATCTTCAGTAATCATAGATGTAGAAACTTGAATATCAGTAGGTGCTTGATTTGTAGGAGGCGTTACCGGTGTTTCACCAGAGTCTTTACTATCACTACCACCACAACCAGTTAAACCAATTGCCGCTGCAAGTACAGCAGATGCTAATGCAGATTTGCGAAGATTAATCATTGTTAGACCTATTAAATAATTTTTATTAGTGAAGATTTTTAAACTAACGCTATTATAAACCTCAAATCCAATGAGAATCAATCTCATTTAGTTTATTTTAATGTTTTATTTACGCAATCGAAATTTAACAATAATTAATCGTCCACACTGTAAGCTGGATCAAAAAAACCTAGGTTACTTGATTAAATTTTCTTGGGGGAGCCTCATCACAAAGCAAGCACCACCTAACGGGCTTTTTTCTAAGTAACAACAACCGCTATGCCAAGTGATAATTTTTTGCACAATCGCTAATCCTAAACCAAATCCTTTGATTTTTTTATTGCGGCTTTTATCTAGGCGCGTGAACGGTTTAAATACATCGTCCCATTGCGATTGCTCTATGCCAATGCCATCATCAGCAACTTTCAACACAACACTGTCTGCTTCTTGAATGATGGATATGCTAATTTGCTGTTCGGCGTATTTCAATGCATTACCAATAAAGTTTTGCATTGCTCTGCCAATAAAATGTGCATCTGCCGTAATCAGAAGTGTTGGTTTTGCCTCGATCTTTATATTGATATCACTGCCAAACCCCAGTTTATTTGCAAGTACAGTGACTTGCTCAACCACATCATAGTGTTCTAAGTTAAGTGTTGGTTTTTCCCGCTCTAACTTGGCGAATTCCAGCATTTCAGTCACCAAAGATTCAAGCTCCTGAATATCTGACTGCATGCTCTCTAAATACGGTTTACTTTTTTCATTACTATGCAAATCATCTAGCATAGCGATGGCAAATTTAAGCCTTGCTAGCGGCGTTCTAAATTCATGTGAAACCGATGATGTCAGGTCACGTTGGCTATCAAGTAGGTGCTTGATGCGCTCTTTCATTGCAATTAAAGTTTGCTTAATTGGCAACAGCGCTGATTTATCATTACCGTTTAATTGCAAATCTTCAGGTGCATTGATGTTATTACATGCATGCTCAAGCTGATTAAAATCGCGCCACAGCCAATAACTCCATGCCGCAACGGGAACTCCGATTACCATTAGCATGATGATAAATGGCCAAATTGAATCGTAGCTATTACTGTCAAAGCGATAAGGGCCAATTTTAAGCAGGTGTTGAGGGTTCAATTGAAGATACCAAATCACTTGCTTTGGTCCATCAAACACGGGAACCGCCTGCCCCTTCTGCAAATTGGTTAATTGTTCAGGTAAAAATGCAATTTGGTCGGTAGGAATGACTTGGTTTTGATAAATTCGTTTCAACTTATCAATACCTTGAGGTGTATCAGCTAATGCTGAAATTGATGCACTCACTTGCGGCGCAAGCGGCAACGCTTCAATGCCCGTTGGTTCCGGCCATAGCTTTTCAAGCGCGCCACTTAAAATAAAAATAGATATGATTATGTAGGCATAGAGGCTAAGAAATAACTTGCCCATCTAATCTCCTAGGGAGTTATAACTAACCCCAAGCATCTGACACAAATAAATATCCTTGTCCCCAAACCGTTTTAATTCGATATGGTTTGTCACTGTTGTCACCCAGCTTTTTACGCAGTCGTGAAACGCGTACATCAACGGTTCTATCAAGCCCATCATATTCACGACCAATCATTTTTTCATGTACAAAGTCGCGACTTAATACTTGACCAGCACTGTTAGACAGCAGCCATAATAATTCAAATTCATGAGAGGTCAGACTGACCTCATTGCCCATCAATTTGACGATTCGACTATTTTTATCAATAGTCAGTGTGCCAAAACGCAATTCATCAGTACTTTTTTCTACCGCGCCACGACGCAGTAATGCTGAAATACGTGCCAGTAAAACACGTGGTTCTGCAGGTTTGATAACGTAATCATCGGCACCAAGTTCTAAACCGATAACTTGATCAAAGTCTTCACCCTTCGCAGTTAGCATCAGAATAGGTAACTGATAGCGGTCACGCACTTCTCGGCACACGCTAAAGCCATCTTTACCGGGCAACATCACATCTAAAATCATTAAGTCAGGCATATTTGTTTCAAGTGCCGCCATCACATCAGCGCCATTACTCAAAACATCGACCGTCATACCATTATGCTCGAGGTAATCTTTTGTTAGTTGTTGTAAGGCTAAATCATCTTCTACTAATAAAATGTGTGCCATTAGTATCTCCTAGAAAAAACTCCATGGGGTACGAAGTCGTTTACGTTGAAATTTGCTATTACTGCTTTGCACTTTGACTTTAGCCGTTGCAATTTTTTCACCGCTTTTACGATTCACTAAGGAGTATACCGTGCCAAACTGAACGTCCGCTTTATAACTAAAATTACCATTTGTTGCATCTTGCCAACATTTTAGTGGGGTTTGGTCACGCAAAATACACACATTGGCAGGTGTTTCTATTTCCCACTCAAAATTAAGTTTAATCTGACAAACATCATCACTGTTTTGCACCATGCATACCGCTGGGGTTAACTGAAACACTGTATTTTCAGCCGCAGAAACAAAACAGGTACTCAATAAACATACTACCAGCATACAATATTTAAAAAACATGAGTCACCCCAGTAAATATTGTCACGCTCTCATCACTCGAAAATAAAGGACTATCACTTAAAGAACCAAGATTGTGGTATTTTATTTTTGCAAGCAAACCAAAACGCTCATTAATAGGCATTTGCCAACTGAGTTCAAGTGCCGGCAAAAATGCGGCATCTTGCTCAAAAATTAGATCAACGTTATCGTCGGCCTGAATACCATAATAATAATCTGCGAGTTTGTGAGATAAATAATCTAGCCCCAAACGCACACTCAAAACCCCTGAATCAAAATACCAGCCCTTGGCAAGGCTTAATGCCACACGATGACCTGAATGAACTCCGCTAATATCATGCAGAACATCGGCAGAAAAACGCCATGATTCTGCGATATACTGATAATTAACCCCCCCATCCAATGCCCAGTCGGGACGATTTATTTCAGAAATGGATATCCTGTCTCGTGATGCTGGTTCCGTGAAAGCGTTTCTATTAATAAATACGTTGGCAGGGTGCCAAGTAACAAAAAAGCGATTTTCGGGGTTAAACTCGGAAACAACACTCACTACATGGCGATTTTTTTCTAAAAATGTGAAGCCTAATTGGCCGTTATCGAAATAAAACCGCTCGCCATAGTATGCAATATCAGGTATTAGCACTAATGGAAAGTTATCGCCATCATGTAATGGGTTGGTAATTGTGCCCATGCCAAATGCTATTCCCAAGCGCAGTTGCCCTGGGTTAATCAGTTCATTCGTTTGTCTAGCATTTGAACATAAGCTAAAACACACTATCGCAATGTAAATAAGGTGCTTCAATATTACCTATCTCCGAGAAAACACGCGCACTTTACCAAGTCATGTAAATCCTGCAACAAAAATTACAATTACTTACACGTCCTGACAAAATCTAGTCAACTTATAGTACTTTATTCCTAGCTACTTAAGCAATTGCCATATAGCATTCATGATTGGCTGCTGTAAATGTGCTTTTTTTGTAACTAAGCCAACATCAAAAGCTGGCACAGGATCGGGCATTGCCAAAATCTGTACTTTATCTTTAATTGGACTATTATCGACAACAACTTTCGGAATAAGTGCCACACCAAATCCTAAACTTACCATCGAAACAGCCGCCTCGTTGCCAGCAACTTTAGAATAAATCAGTGGATTAATGCCATTTTTATGCCACCAATCTGCTAAACGCTTCCGACTAAGCCCCTGATCAGGCACGATAAACGGTAATTTTTGCCAAGGTATATCTGCACGAGCATTGATTGCATCATTGATCATTGAGCCTAAAGGCCCATCATCATTGGGCGCAATAAACACAAGTGGTGAGGACCCGAGTGAATAAAAAGCCAAACTTTCGTGTAATTTATCAGGTCTTGCCGCAATGGCCATATCTTCAAACCCTTTCATAACGCGTTCGATAGCAAGGGCGGGATCCCCTGTATTTAACTTCACTTCTATATGAGGGTGAGCCAACCTCACCTTTTTCAGTAAGTCATATAAAAAACTATAGGTGGCCGTAACGGAACTAAACAGTTGCACTTCACCTGATAAGGCTTCACCCGCTTCGTTTAAAGAAGAACGAAACATTTGCCACTCAGTGACCGTTGTGCGCGCATAACGTAAAAAAGATTCTCCTTGTTTAGTTAAGGAGACACTGCGTTTATTGCGATTAAAAAGGATTGCCCCGACTTCATCTTCTAACTGTTTAATATTGCGGCTTAAAGTTGGTGCACTGACATTGGCAAGCTCACTCGCTTTTGCAAAATGAAGTTGCTCAGCCAATAACAAGAACAATTGCAGGCGTTTTATATCCACATCAACCCTTTATTTCATTTTTTGTAATACAATAATTCAAATATATCATTTTACGCAATTAATAAATTCTTTTAAGGTTAATTCAATGCTGCAAAACGCAGCGCACAATTGATTATTAGGAATTAGACATGGCAACGAATTATTTTAACGGCTTACCGTTACGCGAGCAGCTTGCACAGTTAGCGCAATGTGAATTTATGGATCCATCAGAGTTTAACGATGGGGTTGATGCGTTAGTCGGTAAAAAACTAGTTGTAGTGGGCTGTGGCGCACAAGGCCTTAACCAAGGCTTAAACTTACGTGATTCAGGTTTAGATGTATCTTACGCATTACGCGAGTCAGCAATTGCTGAAAAACGTCAATCTTATATCAACGCAACAGACAATGGCTTTGTTGTAGGTACATACGAAGAACTTATCCCAGATGCCGATTTAGTACTTAACTTAACACCAGATAAGCAACACACCAGCGTAGTTAAAGCGGTTATGCCACTAATGAAACAAGGTGCAACGCTTGCTTACTCACACGGTTTTAATATTGTTGAAGAAGGCATGCAAGTTCGTGAAGACATTACCGTTATCATGGTTGCTCCTAAGTGCCCTGGTACTGAAGTTCGTGAAGAATACAAGCGTGGCTTTGGTGTTCCGACACTTATCGCTGTTCATCCAGAAAACGATCCTGAAGGCAAAGGCCTTGCACAAGCTAAGGCATATGCGGCAGGCACCGGTGGTCATCGTGCTGGCGTGTTACTTTCTTCTTTTGTTGCAGAAGTAAAATCAGACCTTATGGGTGAGCAAACTATTCTTTGTGGCATGCTACAAACTGGCTCTCTACTGTGCTTTGACAAAATGGTTGAGCAAGGTATCGATGCGGCATATGCGTCAAAACTACTTCAGTATGGCTGGGAAGTAATCACAGAAGCACTTAAGTATGGTGGTGTAACCAACATGCTAGACCGTTTATCAAACCCTGCAAAAATTAAAGCGTTTGATTTATCTGAAGAGCTAAAAGTGATTATGCGTCCACTTTATAACAAGCACATGGACGACATCATGAGTGGTGAATTCTCGTCAGGTATGATGGCGGATTGGGCTGAAGATGACGCAAAGCTATTAGGTTGGCGTAAAGAAACAGGCGAAACCGCCTTTGAACAACAAGTAAACACCAGTGACGAAATCACTGAACAGGAGTTCTTCGATAAAGGCATTCTAATGGTTGCTATGGTTAAGGCTGGGGTAGAACTTGCTTTTGAAACCATGACAGCGGCAGGTATTAAAGAAGAATCTGCATACTATGAATCACTGCATGAAACGCCGTTAATCGCAAATACAATTGCGCGTAAGAAGTTGTATGAGATGAACGCAACAATCTCAGATACGGCAGAATACGGTTGTTACTTGTACAACCATGCATGTTTACCATTATTGAAAGACTTTATGGGTACTGTAAACACTGATGTTATCGGTAAAGGTCTAGCAACTGAGGATAACCGTGTTGATAACGCGCGTTTAATTGAGGTGAATAAAGCACTTCGCACTCACCCAGTTGAAGTCATTGGTGAAACGCTGCGTGGTTATATGTCAGCTATGAAGCCAATAGTTTAAGATAAACCCTGAGTAAACTGCCCGCCTAAGCGGGCTTTTTTTTGTCTTGGTTTTAGGGTCTATTGATCTTTGCTGTTCTCTTTTTGTTCTCTTTGAGCGTGCTTTTATCGCGTCGCTTGATGTGTGGCCTAGCAATCTAAGCGAATATCGAGCAAAGCTTCCGCGTCCTGCTAACGCCCCTTACCTACACCCATGTAGGCAACAATGAGAAAAGTGCGCTCAAAAAAACTAGTCAAACTGCTGCAAAAACGAACTTGAAAGATCAACAGACCCTAGGTTAATGTAGCCAAAACAAAATAAGGGGTATTAGATATGGAACATGCGCAGCCAGGCATTTTTAATGAAACTAATCGACACAGCTATTTCTTAGAGTATGTCATTACAAACCGCGATGCTGATACGCTATCCCAATTAACCGACGCGCTTAAAACCATCACTCAAACCATTGACTGCAGTTATGTTGTTGCATTTGGTAAACGTCTTTGGCAGCACCTAGATAGTAAAGCTGATTCACTCACCTTTGACGATTTTGCTACCCTCTCGGGCCCGTTTGGTCATACTGCACCAGCTACCCAACATGATCTACTTATTTGGTTATATGATAATGAGGTAGATAATGTGTTTGATGCGATGCAACAGTGTCAAATCCAGCTTGCTGAGGTTGCGATATTAGCCCTTGAGTGCCCTGGGTTCCGCTACAAAGACAATCGAGATCTCACTGGATTCGTTGATGGCAGTGCTAACCCTAAAGATTTAGCAGCAAAAGCGGAAGCTGCGCTTTTGCCAAGCACACACTCACATGCTGGCGGCAGTTTTGTTTTAACCCAAAAATGGGTTCATGACTTAAGTGAATTCGCAAAAATGCCAACGCAAATGCAAGAGAAAGTAATTGGCCGTACTAAACCTGATTCCATCGAGTTAGAAGGTGATGATATGCCTGAAAACTCACATGTGAGCCGTACAGATGTCAAAGTAGATAATGTTGCGATGAAACTCTATCGCCGTAGTGTGCCATTTGGTAACGCCAACGAAAAAGGGCTTTACTTTTTAGGGTTTGCCTGTGAACAACAACGCTTTCAAATTCAACTTGAGCGTATGTTTGGTCTAACCGATGATGGTATTTATGACAAATTAATTGATTTCTCAAAAGCTGTTAATAGCGCCTATTGGTTTGCCCCATCACAGCCACAGCTCGAAGCATTGTTTAAGTAATAAACTGTAACAATTTTACCAAGCAAAGAGTGCAAAACTTTACTATCTTTAATCAATAGGTTAGTGGTTTTGGAGGTCCTATGCGTGTCTTCTTTTGCTTGGTAATAATTTGTTTAGCTGGGTGTAACTCTACACCAGATACAGTAAAACCTCCCGCTCAGCTGCTGACTGACCACTCCTTTACTCCTGTTACCATTGAATCAAAAAACGATGTCTTTGCCTTATCCGAAAACTCGATTGCCAAAATGGAAGCAGAAATATCTCGCTCTTTAGATAAACGCCTGACAACACGATCCTTAATAAAATATATTTTTGCTCCGGAAAACCAAAGTTTAAACTACCTCACCGGTGCAACCCTTACTGCTGAAGAAACATTCAATAGTAAAGATGCAAACTGTTTATCGCTGTCAATTATGGCGCACAGTATGGCAAAACATTTTGGCCTCGAGTCTCGTTTTCAACAGGTATTTATTCCTGAGTATTGGGCAAGTGAAAATGGTTATAGTTTATTAACGGGGCACGTAAATTTACGCCTTAAGCGACCAAGTGCGAGTAATGTTGCGCTCACTTCCACTGTCTACGACACAGTTGGAGACTTAATCGTTGATTTTAATCCAAGTAGTTTTAGACAAAAGTTCCGCACCCAGATAATTAGTGAAGACGTTATTCTCGCGATGTTTTACAACAATAAAGGTGCTGCAGCAATGATCAACCGTGAATACGATCTTGCCTATTCTTATTTCAGTGCAGCAATTGAAAGTGCGCCACAATACAGCTCTAGTTTTGGAAACCTTGGCGTTCTGTATCGCATTAATAACCAATTAGAACAGGCAGAGTTGGCCTACAACCACGCCTTGTTATTAGATAATAACAATAATACTGCCAAAGGAAATTTGGCACGCCTTTATGACTTAACTGGCAGAGAATCAAAGGCGGCTGCGATTCGTACTGCACTTGAGCACAAACGCAGTCAAAACCCTTATTATGCCATTGCCAAAGGGAATGAAGCGCTCTATCAAAAGGACTTTGAACGGGCGATTAAACTATTTAAAAAATCAATTCGACTAGATCGTACGCTGCATGAAAGTCATTTTGGCCTTGCTAAAGCCTATTTTTATATCGGCGATATTAGTGGGGCGCTAAGTGAGTTAGAAGAAGCAGAAAAACATGCTTATTTTGATAGTGAAAAACAGCGTTACCGCGGTAAAATCATGTCACTCAGTGCGCAATTAGTGCAATGATAAACATCGCTTTAATCGCGTTAACACTTTCGCTCACCCCAAAGTCACAACTTACGGCACATTCCCATCTGGTGTTTTTAAGCCATGACAAACTTTACGGCAGGAAAACAGCAACTCAGCACGCCACTATTGCGGCTAACTACATTGCCCAGCAATTCGAACACACAGGATTGTTACCCTTCAGCGAACACTTTATTTCGTCATTTGAATACAAAAGTGGCTTTTTTAGCAATGGCATTGGTCACAATGTGTTGGCATCGACCCCTATTAATCCTGAGCAGCCATTCGTTGTGATAACCGCCCATTATGATCACTTAGGCAGCAAAGGAAGTCGTATTTACAATGGTGCTGATGATAATGCCTCGGGAGTATCAGCGTTGTTAACACTCGCAGAGTTAATAACTAAAAGCCCCAACAGACAACTTAATTACATATTTCTCGCAACCGATGCGGAAGAAGCAGGACTTTTCGGTGCACGTGCGTTTATTCAAAATCCCCCCGTTTCGCTTAACAAAGTGTTAATCAATATCAATTTAGACATGTTAGGCGTAAGTAAACGAAAGCGTTTGTTCGCGCTTTATAATACACCTTCGATGGCACTTGTTGACTCTCTAAGAGACGCAAACTGGCACCAAAATAGTCGTATAAAATTTACCAAAGGAAATGGATTTTATAATAGCTCAGTGAAAAACCAACGCCGCCGTATTATTGATGCGGGAGATCATCGCGTGTTTTACCAAAAGAAAATTCCGATTATGTACTTTGGTGTTGGTGAACATGATAATTACCATACAGTGCAAGACACCTATGAAAATTTAGATCACTCATTTTTTGATGCTAATTTAAGAAATATTGCTAAAGTGATTTCAACATTGGATGCAAATCCGCACCTTCTAAGCCGCTCTTTACCCAATTAATCTTTTGCTGCTTAGTTAGCTTTTTCACGCGATACTCTAATTGACTGGCTTCACTTCGTGTACCAACGAGAGTCTGAAAAATAAGTGTTAAAGGTCCCTTGCCGATTAAGGCTTTTGCTCCTTTACCAGCATTGTGTTGCGCAAAGCGGCGAGCCACGTCAGTCGTAATGCCCGTGTACCAATGACCATATTTATTTTCAACAATATAAAGATACCAAGGCGTTTCTATCAATTGGGGTGCCGTGCAGTGAACTTCTTTTGACATAAAAACAGCGATTTGGGAACTTCATTGATTAATTTAAGTCAAATTTACACTTTTATAACCTGATAGCAAGAGGTATCATGATGCGATTAGTAGTAAGGATTAAAGAATTCAATGAATTGGTTTAAGTATATTTTTCTCTGTGCTGTATTAGTTATCACCTCTGGATGTTCGTCTTGGCTTTATAGAATGCCAATTCCGCAAGGAAATTTCTTAGAGCAAACAGACATTGATAAATTACGAGTAGAGATGTCACGGGAACAAGTTTTATACGTTCTTGGTCAACCAATTGCAAAAGATGCGTTTGATGAGAGTACTTGGTATTACCTTTACCTTTTCAACGCAGGAAGAAAAAACGAAGTACGAAAAGAGCTAATTGTCGAATTCGATGGTGATAAATTAAAAGCACTTAGCGGTGATTATGAAACACCGGAAACCTTCAATACACCTCTCGATCAGTAAGCAAAAATTTAAAAAAAGTCATGCAACAGCATGACTTTTTTATGACTGACGTCGCCCTGCGCGGCCACCTGTTATTTTATTTGCTCGACCTTCATCTTTCGCTTTTTCAGCACGACGTCTGCGCGCCTCTTTAGGGTCAGCAATCAGCGGACGATAAATCTCGATACGATCGCCATCCTTCACCATTTGATTCAGCTTACATGTTCGATTCCAAATACCAACAGCGGTTGATGCTAAGTCAATTTCCGGACACTTTTGCAAAATACCACATTGTTGAATGACTTCTTCAACATTAAGCTCATCATTGGTTTCGAATGTAATGGTTGTGGCAGAGTCTGGCAATGCATAAACAATATCAATTGTTTTCATTATTGATACACCTGTTTTGCTCTTTGAGTGAAAGCTTTCACCATATTATTTGCAACTTCATTAAACACTTTGCCAAATGCCAACTCGACAAGCTTGTTAGTAAATTCAAAGTCCAGCTCTAAACTCACTTTACAGGCTTTTTCATCTAACGGAGTGAATCGCCAGCCACCAGCGAGTGTTTTGAAAGGGCCATCAAGTAATTTCATCTCAATTGCTTGTCCGTCGGTTAAAGTATTTTCTGTGGAAAACCATTTCCGCATACCTGCTTTCGAGATTTCAACCGATGCAGACATACAATGTGCAGTGTGATTATGTATTTTCGCCCCAGAACAGTTTGGTAAGAACTCGGGGTACTTAGAAACATCATTAACTAAATCATACATTTGCTGCGCACTAAACATGACAAGCGCAGATCGACTAATTTGCGGCATATACTCTCCAGAATTAACATCGCGAATTCTACCAAGGTTTAGCCAAGAAACAAAAAAAGAAGTCTCAGAATGTCAAAAAAGAGTGTAAAACCACAACGGATAAGTATAATGACGCCATTATGGCAAAACACAAAAAACCAAAAGCACAAAGCAACACCATCGCGTTAAATAAAAAAGCGCGTCATGAATATTTGTTGCAAGATAAATTTGAAGCTGGAATGGAACTACAAGGCTGGGAAGTGAAGAGTATTCGCGCCGGCAAAGTAAACATTACCGAGACATTTATCCAAGTTAAAAATGGCGAGGCGTATTTACACGCGAGCCAAATCACACCTTTACTTCAAGCGTCTTCACATGTTGTATGCGACCCAATGCGTCCGCGTAAATTACTACTGAAAAAGCGCGAAATTGACCGTTTAATTGGTGCCGTAGAACGAGAAGGCTACTCACTTGTTGCAACGGCAATGTATTGGAAGAAATGTTGGGTGAAATTAGAGTTTTGCCTAGCTAAAGGTAAAAAGCTTCATGATAAGCGTGCTGACAGCAAAGAAAAAGATTGGGCACGTGAAAAAGAACGAACAATGAAACACGCTGCTCGTTAATAATGGCCACGCAATCGCGTGGCTTTTTTGTCTTCAAACACGCTTATTCCCCGCCCTTCTCTTCACACTAAATACGCTGCTATAAAGAAATTATTACCCAAGCGTTTCTGAAACTATTTCGTAAAAAATATTTGATTACAATTACTTTGATGCATTAATAACCTGAATTGTTAATTTTTTGTTTGCATGATATTAATATTGTTGGTTAGTTAATGGACGTAAATTAACTACTTAATTTTAATAATAATTAAACAAGGAATTTACTATGAACAGCGCTACAAAGTTCAAGTTAAGTACTCTCGCTTCAGTTATTTCATCTTCATTACTTTTCTCTACTTTTATTGCAAAAGCTGATGAAGAAAAACAAGTTGAACGCATCGAAATCACAGGCTCTCACATTAAGCGTACCGACCTTGAAGGTCCCTCACCTGTTGCTACTCTAACAGCTGAGGACATTCAAAAATCAGGGGTTACAGATTTAATCAGCTTATTCACTAAATTACCTATTTCCGGTCAAGGTACTTTCTCAACCCAAGCAAACAGCAGTGATGACACAGCAAATGGTGGTTCGTCAGTATCATTACGTGGCTTAGGTGCTGATTCAACACTTATTTTGATTAATGGCCGACGCGTTTCGGTGTCACCTTTTGCGAAAGGAATTGATACATCATTTGTTGATATTAACAATATTCCATTATCTGCAATTAAACGTGTCGATATCTTAAAAGATGGTGCCTCAGCAACGTATGGTTCTGACGCCGTTGCTGGTGTAATTAACATTATTTTACGCGATGATGTTGAAGGTGCTGAAGTGTCAGCAAAATTCGGTACGACTGCCGATGGTGGCGGTGATGAGCAAAGCGTTAACTTAGTGTTTGGTAATCAAACTGATAACTCAAGCCATACCTTTATTTTAGAGTACTTCAACCGTGAAGAAGTGTTGTATGCCGACAGAGACTATTCAAGAACCGCTAACCAAGCATTAAGAACAGGCGATCCTTTAGCTGAAGATTTTAGAAGTACTTCAGGTATCACCGGTTCTATAATGTATGCTGACGGCAGTGGACGAATAGCTGATACTTTCGGTGTTGATACCTGCCCAGAAGATCAAATTACTCCAATAAATGATGGAAACGGAAATCAAATAGGTAGTAATTGTCGTTACGATTATGCCCCTCATATGACAATGATCCCAGCTGCTGAGCGCTTCAGTTGGAATTATTTAGGTAAATATGAAATCCAAGATAATCTTCGCGCATTTGCGGAGTTAAATGGTCAAAATTCAAAGTCGACCGTTCGTGGTGCAGGTAGCCCTAGCTTTAATGAGTTAACGATGGCGGGCGATAACATTAACCACCCATTTGCCAATATGCCAGATCATAAATTCCATGGCCAAGACCTAACAATGCGCCGTCGTACTGTAGACATCGGTAACCGTGAAAAGCGTGTAGATTCGAACTATCACCGTGCAATTATCGGTATTCAAGGTGAATTCAAAGATTGGAACTGGGAAGCGGCATACAGTTATATTAAAAGTAGTTCAACTGAGCGCGGTGTGGATGGTTTCCCTAATAAAAGACGTATGCAAGAAGCGATTGATTCGGGTGCGTATGACCCGTTCGAACCATCAACAAATGGCCAACAAGTTTTAGACTATGTTGAAACAACCACAACACGTATTGGTAAATCAACGATGAAATCGCTTGATTTCAAAGCCTCTGGTTCAATTTTTGAAATGGAACACGGCGATTTAATGCTGGCATTCGGTGGTGAATATCGCGAAGAGTCAATTAGTGATAACCCTGATGATCAATTCTTGCGTGGCGAGGTATTTGGTACCGAAGCGACACAAGCTAATGGCTCACGTGATAACATGTCTGTTTTCGGTGAAATGTCGATCCCAGTACTAGATTCACTAGAAGTGCAACTTGCTGCACGATACGAGGACTACAGTGACTTTGGTGATACCACAAACCCTAAAGTGTCTTTCTTCTGGTCTCCAATGGATGATGTGAGCCTACGTGGTTCTTGGGGCACCGCATTTAGAGCACCATCATTGCACCAACTCGGTTTAGGCCGAACTGATGAGTCGCCGAATTTGATCGATACAAAAAGATGTGAGTTAACAAATGGTGCGGATAATTCTTGTAGTCTACAAGAATATACTGCAATTTTTGAAGGTAACCCCGATTTACAGCCAGAAGAATCAGAAAGTTATAACCTAGGCTTAATCTATAATATTACAGAAAACCTGAATTTCTCAATCGATTATTATGATTATGATATTACTGATATCATTGATGCTGATACGCAATTTGTAATGGATATGCACGGTTTAGATCCTAATATTGTTGAACGTCGTCCAACTACTATTCCAAATGATCCCGGTGAAGTGATTCAAATTAATGACTCTTACCAAAATATTGGCGATTTACAAACATCAGGTATCGACTTAGACGTTCGTTATAACTTGGATACTAAAGTTGGCCAGTTTAAATTTGGCTATGTGCTTAACTATGTTCTGAATTTTGAAGATTACAAAGGCACCAAAGAAGGTGGTTTTGAACAACCTCAAATGCGTTGGACTACATCTGTTGATTGGGTTAAAGATGACTTTAGCGCAACAGCCGCACTGAACTATATCGATTCATTCGAACAAAAAGCCTCTTTAAATCTAAATAAAGATGTGGATGCAATGACTACGCTCGATGCGTCAGTTAACTATTTTGGTTTAGAAGATTTAGTGCTAACAGTGGGTGCTACCAACCTAACCAACGAAGAACCACCATTTGCCTATCATGACTTTATGGGCTTCGTTGTTAACGTTCACAGTGGACAAGGTCGATTTGCCTATGTTCAAGCAAGCTATAAGTTTTAATTAAACTAAAAGCAAAAAGCCCCAAACTGGGGCTTTTCTTTTTAAAGATTAATTAAATATGGTCGCGCTGTTTTTTACACTCCAGCATTTCTTTCCAATGCACTATTTCTTCGTGTAACTCAGGTGCTTCTCCATCAAAACCAGCCGCCTCAAGTAATTCTTCTACCGTTACAATGCCACCTTTTTTCTTAAACACACCGCGCACATAGGCCACAGCATGTAACCCGCGCTCAGATTTAAAGGTTTGTTTAATATAAAAATACTTATGATCCCAACCGACTAACTGCGTAGCAACAGTGAACTCTTGAAGCGGTTTAATGTCGCGAATGTAGGTAATGGCAGTTGCATTTACGATTGGAAACCAGCGGTTTTTCATGACAACAGGAAATAATCCTAGGCGTTCTGTCATCCAAGTACGGGCAAGGTCCATAAAGGCAAGGTAACGTGAATTAGTCAAATGCAGGTTAATATCGCAATCGCTAGGCAAAGCGCGGTAGTTTATTTCAACCTCTTCAAGCAATGGTTGGTAAAGTTTATTTCGCTTTATCCGATAAAAAAGTAATAGTAATCTAAAATATAAGTTCATAGTCTTGAGTGGTCATACCAGAAAACATCATTTTCTCAGGTTTAATAATAAACTCAAGCACAAAACGATACTTTTAAGGTGTTTATGAAGTCGTACTTACTCATTTTGTTATTAAGCTGCATCAGCTTCGTTTGTCAGGCGAGCTTTGAATTACCAGGAAGTGGTACCGTTACCTACCCATCTGGTATGAAGAAAGAATTTGACTTTGGTTTTAAGTGGGATAAAAAGAACAAGCAATTTACCATTGGCTCACAACAATACCCGATGGATCAGCTACCCGATTCTTATTCTTTGGCGATTACCCTTGCCGGTGATGACCAAGCCGTTTTTGTACAAGAGTTTGCCAAAGGGTTTATTTCTGAATTTGAATGGCAAATTGGCCCGCACACCATCAAACTTGTAAAAGAAAGGCTCGATTATCCTGTTAGAGGTGATTACATTCTGTGGGTAGACCAGTACAACTATTTTCTAAAAACGGGTAACCCAACTATCAAATTTGTGTTTAATAAAGACGGCATTAATTACATTCTTCCCAGCGGTATTACCAAGGATAAAGGGAGAAAACGCTAGACTCGCTAGCGTTTTTTTATACTTTAATGGTTTTACGATTAATGCCGTATTCACGTAATTTATTGGCAATTGCAGTGTGACTTAACCCTAAACGTTTCGCTAGCTGTCTTGAGCTTGGATACGCAGGATAAAGCTTTCTTAACAACGTTGACTCAAAACGCTTAACGGCTTGGTCAAGTGTGCCCTCAAAATCAGACTCAAGATACCCTAAGTCATTAGTGAAACTCGGTAACTGTAAGTGCTCAATGCTTAACTGCTCATCATCTAATAATGAAATGGCACGATATAAGGAATTTTCCAATTGGCGTACATTGCCAGGCCAAGGGTATTGCTGTAAAAATGACGCAATAGTTTCGTCTAATGCAGGCGCTTTGCGACCAAGTTGATGTGAATATCGACTAATAAAGTGCTCAGTCAGCGGCACAATATCCGCTTTGCGATCGCGAAGTGGTGAAAGCTCTAAACTCAATACATTAATACGATAATACAAATCTTCTCTAAAACGCCCTTCTTGTACCATTCCAGGAATATCCTTTTGGGTGGCAGCAAGAATACGCACATTTACTTTGACTTCATTCTCACTGCCTACACGCCTGAACGTACCATCTTGTAAAAAGCGTAATAGTTTCGTTTGTAATTGTGGCGACATTTCACCTACTTCATCGAGGAAAACTGTACCACCATCGGCTTGTTCTAACACTCCTCGGCTCTCTGCATTTGGTAATGCACAACCAAATAGTTCAGGTTCTGCAGCATCATCTGGCAATGACGCACATGAAAGTGTGACAAATGGCTTGTTTGCCCTATTAGAAGCATAGTGACACGCTTTAGCGAGTAGCTCTTTACCTGTTCCTGTTTCACCTGTAATTAGAATAGGTGCTTCAAGTTGCGCCATTTTGCGCGCTTCACGAACCACTTTGCGCATTGCACTGCTGTGGGTATGAATTGTTGCAAAACTTTCGTTTCCTTGACGCCTAAAGGCACTTACTTGTTCGCCTAAACGACTCTGCGATTTGATGTTGACAACCGCGCCAACAAAGGTGAAACCATTTTCAGAGTCAGGTACTGAGATAGGTAAAATATCAGCAATGAAATCTTCGCCACTCACTTCAACGCGCGTGGTTTGCGCCAGGACTTCATCACTTTCAAGCCAACGCGAAAAGTTAAACCCTTTTAACTGTGTATTAATGTGTTGCCCGATAACATCCTCGGGTGTGGTATTTAAATCTCGGCAAGCAGAATCATTACACTGTCGGATAATGCCTTTAACATCGATTGAAATCACACCATCAGGCAGTGCGCTTAGTAATGTTGTTAATTCATTATGCTCTCGTTCAGAAGGTAAAAATGCCGTTGTTCTAACATCTTCAACACCTTGAATCAGACGAATTTCAGGCATAATTTTTTGAAATTGTTCAAACTCAATTGGTGGAAATGACACATACATTCGGCAATTAACCGAATCAACTTCAATGCCTTTTAAATCAACTTGATAACTCACCAAAATATTGAGTATTTCCTGAGCGATACCTATTCGGTCCGCACAGTGTATTTCTAAGCGCATAATTTCCCCATTACCAGCTTAAGCACGTTGAAGTTGATAATACTGGAAAAACAACAGATTGAAAGCAAATTTGTAAACATAAATGAACAAAATAGCTATAATCAATAACTAATTTTTCAGATATGAAAAAGGGAGCATTCGCTCCCTATTCAAATTCCCTTAATAGCCTGGATAAACCATCCAATCACCATCATCTAATTGAATGTAGGGTTTGCCATTAAACATTTGCATTCGGGTGCCGGAATTTTCTCCCACCATAGGGGTTTTTGGCAGGTCAGCTACCAGTGCGGCAAGATCTAAAGTACCTTCAAATTGATTCTGGCGCGTTGCACGGGCAATTAATTCTGAAATAGCTAGATAGCTTGAGGGGTCAGAAATCACTTTTTGTGCACTATTGGCTTTGACTTTAGGGCCAATAAACTTAACGCCAACAGGAATATCTAAAATTGCAGGGCTTGGTATGTCGCGCATACCCGCGATTTGCATTTTATCTCCAGCTAATGAGGCTCCGTGTTCTGGCACCATCACCACCATATAATTTCTACCGCTTTGTGCTAAACGTTTAAAGAATCGGTCAAACTGTTTAAACAGCATTTCAGTACGGGTTCCATAGCTTTTTAAACTACTGCCGAACTTACTGCGGCCTTCAATAATATTACCGTCGTGTAAGCTAATGGTGTTGTAGTAAAGGGCTGCACGTGGTTTAGATGACGTTAACCGTGATTTAAGCCACTTATTTAATACTTGCTCATCATCAAAAATCGGTGTGCCATCGAACGAGCGTTGGGCGATTTTTACCCCTGAAAGTGATTGAAGCTTTGCATCAACGCGGCCTTGGCTCTCAACCATTCCTAAGAAGTTATCGAAATTACCGTTATGGTTCATCGCAAAATCATTGTCAAAACCTAAGCTTGCTAAATTTTCAAACAAATAACACTGATTATTAGCATCGCTGTATAGGCCTTGATGCGAGGTTTGCCCACAGCTCGCTTTTAATAATCTAATCCCTGCGGGGCCACTGTAAGACGTCGCTGAGCTGAAGTTATCAAATAACAAGTCAAACTGATTAAAGAGCGCGTGTTTTGCTAGATTAACACGCTCTAAATCGTCCCAGCCAAGTGAACAGACATTAAGTAACACGATATCAAAATCACCACCTAAGTTTGTAGCAGGAAACTCTGTACGCAAGCGCGATTGCTGTTGATAAAATGTTTGTATCGCTTGTTCAGGATCCATTGATGTGGGCTGCGATTGTGAAGGCGATGCATGGCGCGCATTATTTACCAATGTGGCATCAGTGTTAACCACAGTTTGCGTGGCAAAAAACTGAACTAGGCCAATATACAATATCCCTGCGATGCTGACTGTTGTAAAACGCACCCAGCTCACCAAATAGATATATACAATCAACAATACCAATGCCATCGCGACAAATTGCCACGATAAGAATCGTGATAATAACTCGATAAGATAAGGGAAACTAAAATCACTGAGTAAGTCGCCACTTTCAAGTAAACGACCTAGGGGCGGTAGATAAGAATCATAATGCAGTAAGAACGCAGCAACAAAAACAGCACTAACATGCTTTGCCTTATGTAAGATAACATTTTTAAAGGGCAGTAATAAAAAAGCGATAAACGCCAAATTTTCTAACACATGTAAACTAATTACATCACTAAAATACAAGCCTAATTTAACTAAGAAGTATAAATTCCATCGCCCTAATGGATCATAACGCAAGGGATCTTTATCGGGGTGTGTAATGCTCATAAATTAGTCTTTATCCTGTGGCTTGTAGGGATGAATTGCTTTGTGTTTAAACGTCCACGTTTTATAAAATTTGCTAACAGTGTGTTTAAGCTCTTTAAGGTATTGAGTGAGTACCATACCAATAACCACCCCGAGCAGGAACGCAATAATAATATAAGTTAAATACATTTACTCTGAATCCACTAAGGTTAAGGTATAAGGAGTACAAGGCTTTCTAGTTGGTAAACGTGAAATATCGTTGATAGAGGATGTTCTGCCGGATGTACTCATAGTGGGCACTTGTTCTTCCACTGCAGACTCCAACAAGCCAATAGAATAATCTTCCAACTCTTTATTTTCATCATCACGCTTTAAATTTCTGCAAATATCTTCAATGTACAAGTCTTGCGAATAAATGGAGTGTGCAGTAAAGAACTCACTAATAGCTAATCGAAATAAACGCTCTAACGCATTTGTGACATCGTTCTCTCGGCAACCATGCAGATACAACAACACCTGATTTCGGTTAGCAGTATAAAAATCGCCATTTCGTTTAACAGAAAAAAGTCTTAATGCATCAATAGGGTCTAAGCCTTTAATTAGGTCCAAAACCACTAAAACACCACTTACCCCTGTGGACAAGCTCGACGCTCTCTGCTTTTTAACCGCGTCAGTAAAATGCGTTGGGGTTAAATACCCTTTTTCTTCAACACCATTGGCATGTGCCAATACAGCTTTATAATCTTTTGGTAATACCCGTGCGAATTTAACGCCTTGTAACGCCTGCACTTGTGACATCAGGCGTGAAATATCAGTCGTTGTATGCAAAATAAGGTTGACACCTAAGGTTAAAAACACACATTCATCATGATGTCGTAATACACCATCTTTGTTTTTGATAACAATTTTTAACCAGGGGCCACATAGCTCACGTAATTTGTAACACTGGGCTGCTAGTTGTGCTTTTTCGACATCTCTTGAAGCATAAAGAACAACGGTTGCGCCTTTATTTGTTTTAGCCTTTTCTAAAACGCTTTGGTTGTCATCGCACACATGGTAATTAGGTGGCAGTTTAGTCTCACTAGGCAACAATTCTTTTGCAATAAACACCTGTTCAAGGTTTTGCTGATAAAAGGCATTTTCTTCATCTTGTTGTTGCTCAAGCTGAGCCGAAGGACTGTCATCAAAGGATAACTGGTATTTAACTTTTGAGCATACGCCATGTGAATGCCGCCAAAAATCAAAAATCAGCGCGTGATTCATTAAGTGACTATTTAAATGGGCAACCCCATCAAGTAACGCACTGTACTTAACAAAATGGGTCAGCTTTTCAAGTGCACTTTTCCCAGTCATTAAAAACACTAAACTGGTCTTGTATTTATCACTCAATCGTTTTGTTTTTTTCAATAATTTTTTAACAAAGTTCTCATCAAAGCGAGCGGCAAGCGTTTCTGAAAAATGCACTATTATGTGGCTGTTTCGAAAACCAGAATAAAAACTTAGTTCTTCAAATATTTGGCTAATAGCGTTTAGTTGATTGTCGACAAAAAAGGTATGGTCTAAGGTAAATGCCTGACAACGTGCTTGGGACTGTCCATCCGTCTTTGTCAAAAAGCGCCCTGGCTCTTGTGAAATAACGAAATTATTATGTTGCCCGTCGAGCGAGCGTAAGGCCAATTCAATACCAAACTCTTCACTGTTAGCAAACATTACATATGTTGCAGATTTAGTGATCTCAGCTTGCTCGTTTTGAATACCTAAAAAGTTTAATTTATGCACATTTAGCCCAGTTTTGCAGTATAAGCGTCTTATTACCACATAACGCTTAGATATAAAAAAGTAATACTTTCTATTTAGCTCAAAATATGATTCTATATACAATCATTTAGCTAAGTCCAGCGCCATGTTTGAGAAAACGGCTAAATCCTTATTTGTTTAAGTTAATTACAATTACACCTGCTTGAAGAAGCTTATGAATTTAAAGGGATATAAGGGGAAATAGGTAATTTTGAATTTATCTTCCGCGTAATAGAATGTAATAGTTTAACCGAATCTAACCGTCTAATAATAGAACTGTTTTTACCTGAGAGGTTAATTTTGTGACTGAAAATCAAAACGCACAAAAGATTGAAAATGCTTACAACGCGCATGATATTTCTAAACTAGAATCTAAAAGCAACATCGCTGTCGCGGATTATGTTGAAATTACCGAAAAGCAGAAAGAAAGCAAAATTATCGCTAAATACGATCTTTTAAGTGAAATCGAAGAAACTTAACAATTCCATTAGAGCACAGCATTTATTTGTATGAATCGAGTTTTTTTTAGGGGCATTAAAGGCGGTACAGGTACCACCTCAATTGTTGCCAATATTGCAACACTATTAGCTCAAAGCAAACATAATGTGCTTTGTATTGACCTCGACCCTAAAAATGAATTGTGTTTGCACTTAGGCCACCACTGGCACGACCAAATTGGTTGGTCTAATAAAATAAACGACAGTAATTCGCAATGGACAGACGTCGCTTTTGTTAACGAAGACAGTGTAAAGTATGTGCCTTATGGTTCAGAGGCAACAAATAGTTTTTCATTAAATACCCTATTAAACCAATCTAAACGACTGTCATCAGAAGTGAATAGCTGGCTATTTTTCGATGTACCGAGTTATATATCGCTTGATGAGTTACCGCTCGATGAAAACGACATCGTAATAAATACTGTAACCTGTGACCCTAGCTGCTATAGCCAAATCAAAAAAGGCAACTTTGGTGAAAACACCTATTTCCTGATTAACCGCTTTAATGCCAGCAATCCTCTTGAACTTGATATTTACCAAATCTGGCGTGCTAACCTAGCTCAGCTTGCGCCGTTTTTTATGCATTTTGATAGTGCTGTACCTGAAGCGTTAGCGGCAAAAAATGTACTTATCAATTGTTTCCCGCTAAGTGTTGTGAAAGAAGACTTTCATGCCCTCGCTAGTTGGTTGAATAACAAACGTCACGCGCAGACACAGTCCTCATGAGCGAGAACAATTCAACACGCCAAACCAGCGGCTTTAAACTTATCAAATCACGTTATGACTATTTTTTCGTCGATAACAGTTATAGTGTGTTTATGTCGGGGCTGTTAACCGTTATTTACTTCCTTTTCTTTGCTTTAATTAAGTTAGAGCGGATAGATTTTGATAACGCTTTTTATCGTTACTTTCCTCAGTTAAAGCCAAATCGCTTTCGCCTAGGTGACCCACTTCGTTTTATCATACAGCTGATATTCCTGACGCTAGTAAAATTTAAGCGTGGCCAAAAAGACAACCAAGAGAAACAAGCCAAGTACTCTATTTTCAAAATTTTGCCGCTATTTATAGAGTGGGCAAATCAATTTGATAAATGGTTTACGTTAAGAGTTCGTCAATCACTTAATAAAGAAATTAATGAAAACTCGCAAACGGGTTTGCAGAAATTAACCAATGCAGATTTTTGGGAAAAGCCTCACATTACCAAGATACTGCTCGCAGGCGTGCTTTTTTTACTTGCTATTTTTATCACGGTACCCTTCTCACTCGAAGCACAAGCCATCTTTATGAGCTTAATCTTATTTATCGCGTATTCCCTTCGCGGTATCAAAGGCCCCTTACCGACCATTGTTATGATAACGCTGTCTGTCACGACTTCTACTCGTTATATTTGGTGGCGTTTTAATGAAACACTTAACTGGGGTGACCCAATCGCATTATTCCTCGGGTTTGGTTTGCTTGCAGCCGAAACCTATGCGTGGTTTATACTTATCCTCGGTTTCTTTCAAACTATTAGACCGCTAAAACGAAAACCCGTTAAATTACCCAAAGATACCAGCACTTGGCCGACAGTTGATGTCTATATTCCAACCTATAACGAACCTTTGAGCGTAGTTAAACCGACGACTATTTCTGCCCTCGCATTAGATTGGCCTGAAGATAAATTGAATGTCTACATTCTCGATGATGGTAAACGTGATGAGTTCAAGCAATTTGCTGCCGAAATCGGTGTCGGTTATATTGTTCGTCCTACTAATTTCCACGCGAAAGCGGGTAACTTAAACCATGCTATGCGTTACACTGATGGCGATCTAATTGCCATATTCGACTGTGACCACGTCCCTGTTCGATCTTTCTTACAGATGACAATTGGCCAATTTGTTGAAGACCCTAAAATGTGTTTGGTGCAAACACCCCACCATTTTTTCTCAGCCGACCCGTTTGAAAAGAACCTCGGTAATTTTGCACAAATTCCAAATGAAAACATGCTGTTTTATGGCCTAATCCAAGACGGAAATGATCTTTGGGATGCGACCTTCTTCTGTGGCTCTTGCGCTGTTATTCGCCGTAGTGCAATTGAGGAAATTGGTGGATTCGCTTTTGAAACCGTAACTGAAGATGCCCACACCGCACTTAAAATGCAGCGTAAAGGGTATCGCACTGCATATATCAATATTCCGCAAGCTGCTGGCCTTGCAACAGACAGTTTATCCACCCACGTTGGCCAACGAATACGATGGGCACGAGGCATGGCGCAAATATTCAGAGTTGATAATCCCCTACTTGGAAGAGGCTTGTCATTAAGTCAGCGTTTTTGCTATCTCAATGCTGCGATGCACTTTTTCTCAGGCATTCCCCGTATTGTTTTCTTAACGGCACCGCTCGCGCTTATCTATTTTGATGCCTACATCATATATGCACCTTTTTTAGCGATTTTATTGTATGTGGTGCCGACCTTGATGCAGGTAAAAATAACGAACTCCCGAATCCAAGGTAAATGGCGTTATTCATTTTGGGGGGAAGTGTATGAGGCTGTTCTTGCCTGGTACATTTTAAAACCGACTACTGTCGCATTATTTGCACCTAACAAAGGTAAGTTTAACGTAACAGAAAAAGGTGGATTAACCGACAAAGATTTCTACGATTGGGAAATCTCAAAGCCTTATTTATTTTTAGCAACAATTAACTTAATCGGTCTAGTCGTTGGTGTATTTCGTCTTTTCTTTGGTGACCCTGTTCAAATCGGCGTATTACTGATTAGTATGGCGTGGGCACTTTATAATTTTATGATTTTAGGTGCTGCCATTGCTGTTGCAGCTGAAGCAAAGCAAGTCCGTCGCTCTCATCGTATTGCAGCTGATTTTCCTGCGGCAGTGCGTGATAGCCAAGGTAAAACATACAAAGTGCGAGTAACTGACTTTAGTGATGTAGGTGTAGGTGTACAATTGCCAGCGGAGGATCTACTGAAAATTGAAAGCGATATCGAATTAATAATGTCTCGCGGACGTCGCCAATTTTCGTTTCCATGTAAAGTCATCAATGGCCGCAAAAACCGTGCTGGTTTGACGCTTAACAACCTTACTCTTGAACAAGAAAAAAACTACATTGAATCAACGTTTAGCCGTGCCGATGCATGGCTAACTTGGCAAGAAAATTTCACACATGATCTACCCTCTGAAAGTTTTAAACATGTGCGAGAAACCAGTGTGCGTGGTTTTAAAAGTTTAATTTTACATGCACCTGACAATGCGAAGAAATACATAACTAAAATTGGTAATATTTTAAATTTGGTTGGTTCGTTTATGCCGCGAAAGCCAAAGCTGGGAAATTTAAATTATGAAAGTGCTAACTAAAATAGCAGGAAGCATATTAGCGCTCTGCACGCTTCACAGCGTGAGTGGCTCTGCAACCACGAGCGATAATAGTCTATCTGGTAACTTTGCTCAAAGTGCAATAAAAATTGCTGAGAACAAAGAAATTTACAAAGACGGTTACCCTGAAGCGGGTCCGCGCAGCACCTTATCCTATACGTTTGAACAGTTAAACCGCCCAGATATGCGTCTGCGCGGGGTACAAGCCAGCCGAACCGTTGATTTTACCAACCGTGTTGACCATATCATTACGGATCTAAGCCTCGATTTTGCCTTTACCAGTTCACCTGCATTAATCCGTGAACTATCACATATTAAGGTCTACCTGAATGAAGAGGTAATGGCGACGATTCCAGTGGTTGATGCAAGCCATGAAACTGTTAACCAAGGCATGCAAAGACACAGTATTAAACTTGAACCAAAGTTTGTTGAAGATTTTAATACCTTACGTTTTGAATTAATTGGTCACTATACACGCGAATGTGAAGACCCATTCCATTCGAGTATTTGGGCCGACATTAGCCGTACCAGCCGTATTACGTTTACTGAGCAGCAATTACCTTTTGAAAGCTTATTGGCGCAATTCCCAGAACCATTTTTTGATGAACGTGATTATTCCCAGTTAAATTTACCGTTTGTATTTAATCAAACGCCTGATAATACAACCCTGCATGCTGCCAGTATTTTAAGTTCATGGTTTGGTGCAAAAGCAAACTGGCGCGGTGCAACATTTCCTGTTAATTACAATGAGCTACCAAGCTCACACAGCGTAGTTTTTGCGACAAACGATAATCGTCCTGACTTTCTAGCTGACTACCCTGATGTGGAAGGGCCTGTTGTTGAGGTGATTGCCAACCCAGAGCATCGCTATCAAAAATTATTACTTGTTCTCGGACGCAATAGTGACGATTTAAAAGTAGCTGCCGAAGGCCTCGCCTTAGGTTTGCCAATGATGACTGGACGTACGGCTAAAATTAATAAAGTGGAGTTTATTGAACCACGCAAAGCCTATGATGCGCCGCGCTGGATCCGCTCAGATCGCCCTGTTCGCTTTGGTGAATTAGTTGAATACAAAAATCAATTACAAGCTATAGGTTACAGTGCACCACCAGTTAAATTAGACGTGCGCGTCGCTCCTGATCTATTTACTTGGTACACAGATGGGTTACCCATTGAACTCAAATACCGTTACACCCCCCCAACGGACAAAGGTGTGTCTCGGTTAAATATGTCAATTAACGAAGAATATGTGCAGGGTTACAAACTTGACCCAGATGAATATTCAACCCTTGTTGATGAAGATATTCGCATCCCATTGTTATCAACAGATGATACGGACAAAGAGCGTTATTTTACTGTTCCCGGCTTTAAAGTAGATATCAAAAATGATGTTGCTTTTGAATTCTTATTCTCTACTGAAAAAGAAGGTTTCTGCCAAACGACCGCGCCAGAGGGAACAATTGGTGCCATTGATGAAAACTCAACCATCGATGTTTCGGGGTATCATCACTATATCGCCATGCCTAACTTACATGCTTATGCACAAGGTGGCTTTCCTTTTACTAAATATGCAGATTTAAGTGAAACTCTGATTGTGCTTCCAGCATCACCAAATCGCGATGAGGTAGAAACATTACTGACCGCAACCGGTCATTTAGGGCAAACCACTGGTTACCCATCTCTGAAAGCAACCATTCTAACTGACAATGGCGCTGACATAGACTTTGATGACAAAGACATTCTATTAATTGGTTCTCAAACAGGCGCAGAAAGCTTTTCGCAAAGCGAACATATGTCTGTGCTTATTAATCAGTCACTGCGTGAAATTAAACAAGCTATATATGAAACACAGCCTTATAAGTATGCTAAAAGCAATGAAGATGCGGCCACCCATGTTTCATTAGAGAGCTATGGCTCGCTTGCTGCTATCGCAGGTTTTCAATCGCCATTCAACGATGAGCGCAGTGTTGTAACCATCATGGCGGCAAGCAGTAACGACCTTCACTTAATCAATGATACTTTAATTGACGGTGCAAAATTAATTGAAGTGCAAGGTACTGCAACCATCATCAACCCGTATAAAGTGCATCAATCACACCTTGGTGAACGTTATTATGTGGGGTCACTGCCGTTACACACGTTAATCTGGTTCCATTTATCTGACCACCCGTTACTATTAGCATTTATGACCATTATTACATTACTCATTTTATCTGTTATTTTATGGCGTGTACTCAATACATTAGCGCGTAAACGTGTTGGCGATAAGGAAGACTAAATTATGAAAAAGTTAATACTATTGCTCATTCTTCTGATGCCAACATGGTTGAAAGCTGAAAGTTGCTTGGTGTGGCCTGAATGGCAAACCTTTAAAAACAACTTTATTTCTAAAGATGGGCGTGTCATTGACTTAGGCTCAGAGAAAAACATTACAACCAGTGAAGGCCAGTCCTACGGAATGTTTTTCGCGCTCGTTGCAAACGACCAAGAAACCTTTGATAAGCTATTAAACTGGACAGAACGTCATCTTGCCGAGGGCGATTTGAGCGCACGCCTACCTGCGTGGCTTTGGGGCCGAAAGACACCGACCAGCTACAGTATTTTAGACTCAAATCCTGCGTCAGATTCCGATTTATGGATTGCCTACGCACTCGCGGAAGCAAGTCGTTTGTGGAATGAGCGTCGCTATGCCGTTTTGGCCGCGGTAATGGCAAAGCGTATTCTTAAAGAAGAAACCGAGTTTTTACCTGGACTTGGCTTAACCGTATTACCAGCCCCTTATGGCTTTAAAGTTGACGATAGCACTTGGCGATTAAACCCAAGCTATCTACCTCCTTTTATCTTCCAGCGTTTTATAGAACTCTACCCAAGTCAGCCTTGGCAAGAAGTACTGAATTCTTCACTTGTTGTGCTTTCTGAAAGTGCGCCAAAAGGCTTTAGCCCAGATTGGGTGCTTTACAATCCGAAAAAAGGCTTTCATTTTACTAAGAAACATAATGATGAAGGTAACTTCAATGCCATTCGCAGTTACCTTTGGGTAGGCCTGTTAGCCGATGATGCGAGCTATAAAGAGCAGTTACTGTTCAAATTCGACCCGATGGCACGAAAAGTAAGTACCAATCGCGCAGTGCCGCTAAACACTTATGCTAAAACTGGCCGCACTAATAAAACTGGACCTCTTGGCTTCCAAGCAGCGATACTACCCTTTATGAAATCATTTGGTGACCGCGTAACTGCCAGCATGATAAATCAAAAAATCAATGCCAATATTGATTATGAGCTGCGCAATAACTACTACAGCAGTGTATTAACGTTATTTGGTACTGCTGCAACAAATGCGCGATTTGAACTGCTAAATGACGGTTCATTAGTACCTGCATGGAGCACCGAATGCAACTAAGAGCCTCGGCACTATTAGTTAGTTGTTTACTTACAACACAAGTGCATGCCAGCGATGGGCTAGATGCACAACCTATTAGTTGGCTTTTAGAGCAAGTTGAACTCGGCGAAGCGCAACAAAAACCACAGCTAGTGATTGATAGCCTTGCGCGTCTAGAACAAGTTGAGCCTGGCAGTCTTGATATCAGAGCGGCCTGGATCCGCTATTACTTTGAACAAGGCGAAGTTGAAAAGGCTGTAGAGGAGTTAAAAGCGTTTAAAAAGGAAGAGCCCTTTTATCCTTATATTCAACGACTAGACAGTATTGCATATATTCATTCGCCTGAAGGCAAAGAAAAATTACAAGCCATTCGACTGCTTGCCCGTGCAGGTCAATACAAGGAAGCTGCAAAACAGTTTAAAGCTTTGTTTCGAAGCGAGATCCCAACAGCACGTTTTAAATTCGAATACGCCAATATGCTATCAGCAGATCCTGACAGCTGGCAGCGAGCAAAAAAACTCTTCACAAAGTTAACTCAGCGTTACCCTAATACGGCAGAATTTGAAGTCGCATATGCTCGCCATATTTTAAAACGCAAACCAACTGACCGAAAATCTCTCGCCATCTTACGAAAGTATGCAACACACTCGCAAATGCGTATCGAAGTTGAACGAGTATGGTTAAATGCGCTAGAAGATATGCCTATCAGCACTTTTACACGCTCACAATATAGTTATTTCTTCAGCCTCTACCCAAATAGCGATTTAGGCAAATTACAATACGATGTATTCAGCGAAAAACTTGTTGCGCAATTAAAACTTGAAGCCGATCCAAATTACCAAGCTTGGCAACGTGGCAAACGTCATATGGCCAACGAAAATTATGCGCTGGCAGAAAAATTGCTGCGAAAAGCTGCTGCAGGTCGTCCACAGGATGCTGATATTGTTGGTGACTTAGGGCGCGCTTTAATGGCACAAGGTAAGCATACTGATGCACAACAATACTTTAGAAAAGCAGCCTCATTGGCTGATAGCAGTGATAAGTCGATTTGGCTTGGTTTACTCAATACCTCAAAATTTTGGGGACTAATCGCACAAGCACGTACTGCAATTGACGCCCTTGAGCTGACTGAAGCTGAAACGCTTCTTGCCAGTGCCTTAAAGCTTAACGAAGATACCAACACTGTACTTATCTATTCATCCCAAATTGCCAAAGCAAAAGGGAATACCCAGCAAGCAATCAAATACTTGCAAACAGTGTTACGCAATGATCCTAACAACAGTTATGCCTTATCTTTACTCCTCGGCATTGTGGAAGAGCAACAAAGTATTGCTTCGTTAGAGCGCTTTGAATCCAGTTTGACAAAAAAACAACGTCAAGCGGTTGCCGCAGAAATCAATGCTGCGAAAACATCTATCTATCGTGAGCAGGCCGATGATTTATCGAGCCGAGGTGAACCAGAAGCAGCCATCGCATTGCTTGAAAAAGCGATAAAAACCTCTCCGACCAATGGCTGGCTTTATTATGATCTTGCCTTTGAGTGGCGTAAGTTAGGCGATATAGACGCCAGTAAGAAAGTCTATAACCAAGCGCTGTGGCGTTTCCCGATGAATCCTGAAATACGCTATACACATGCCCTTTATATGCGTTCTCTCGGCGATTACCGCGCAGGCTTACAAAGCCTATCTTATATCCGTGTGAAAGATTACACACCGCAAATTAAAGAATTAAAAGAAACACTTGCGCTCGGTGAACAATTCGAACAAGTTGACTTGCTAATTGAAACCGAACAAAAAGCGTCAGCCCTAGCGCTATTGCAAGAAATTGAGAACCAAAACGAGTTAAGCAATTTGCAAAATGCGCAAATTGCAGCCCAATGGCACAAGCTTGGTATGCATAACCGCGCAACAAAACAGTTGCGCACTGCCCTAGATAGCACACCAAAACTCGATTTTTACTGGTACCAGCTCTACAGTGAGTGGTTACTCAACTCAGATGACACAGTCGCATTAGACAACTGGTTTGCTAATTTACATATGGCGCCAGCCAGTACGCAAAGTGAAAAACGCGAAATTGAAAATTTAAAAGTGCGCTATCAGGTTAAAAAGCAACCTGAACGTGAAGAACTGATTTTAACATCGTATTTAAGTAACAACCCTTCAAGTATTCCAGCTAATTCACGACTTTTGCAGTTTGCACTTAATAAAGGTGAATTCGAACAGGTTGATTTACTTTATGAAAATGCTCACAAATATGGTGAGCTTGAATTTGAAACTGAGTATCAAGTAGCGCAAAAGGCATTATTCAGTAATAAGCATACACTCGGCGAAAAAGTGGTACGGCACCTTGTTTATCGCTTAGCTGCCGATGAAAACTACAATCAACGCCGCTTAATGGCACTTTTGTTAGATTTCAACGATGAAAGCAATGCGTTAAGGTACAAAAAAGATTTACTAGCTCTGTCACCAGCGGATGCTGAATTACTTAATCTTGCAGGTCAAGTAGCGGATAAATTTGGCCAAAGCGATCTCGCTATTGAGTACTATCGCCAAGTGCTAACAAGTCAAAACCTAGACACAACCGATAAAAAAATACTGCATGAGCTCACGCAAGACAAAGAAACGGATACTTGGTATATGCGCTCTGCCCGTTCCGGTATTGCCAAAATTCAAAACCGTACTGATGGCCACCTTGCAATTGCTGGGGATTTCAGTGGTCAAACAAGCACGCAAAACGATCATGAATTGGGCCTTGGTGCAGCTTTGTTTGAAGGCTACTTTCCTTTTATGGACGGGCAACTTTTTGCAAAGGCCGATGCGGTGAGTATTTCGGCACAGCAAACAAACTTTACTGAACGTTTTTCGGCAAGCCGCTATGGTACGGGCGCACTTTGTTATGACACCTGCTCATTATTCAGTATCACTCCTCGCGATCAAGGCATTGCCCTTGGCTTTGGCTGGCAAAATGAAAACTGGCGCGTGGATATAGGCACAACGCCTCAAGGTTTTTTAATCTCGAATATAGTGGGTGGCTTGCTCTATCAAAATAGTCTTGGTGATTTTAGCTATGACATTGAAGTTGAGCGCCGAGCACTGACTAACAGTGTGCTTTCGTATGCAGGTCTGGAAGATGTCAATCAAAATGACATATGGGGCGGTGTTACGAGTAATGGCCTAACCCTTGGGCTTTATCATGACCTCGGACTTGAATGGGGCTTTTGGGCAACACTCGATTATCAGTATTATGAAGGTCAGAATGTACTTGATAATGACCGCAAGCGAGCCATGACAGGTGCCTATTATCGCTTTATCCAACAGCCTGATTTTGAACTGTCTGTCGGCACTAACTTGTTGTATTGGGGCTATAAGCATAATCTTTCTGAAGAAACCTACGGCCACGGTGGTTACTATAGCCCGCAAAAATACATGGGGGTCTCTGTACCTGTCACAGTAGATGGCCGCTTCCAAGATGATTTAGTTTATCGCCTAAAAGTAAATGGTGGTTATTCACGCACTACCACGGATGCCATCGATTTCTATCCCAATAACCCTGAGTTACAAGCGATTGCAGAGTTAAAAGCAATTGAAACAGGCATCGACCCAGTATTTGCAGCTGATAAAAGTAGTGGCTTTTCATGGGGTATTGAAGGATTGGTTGAATATCGCATACAGCCACAGTGGTTAATTGGTGCGAGCTTTAATATTGACCGCGCTGATTTTTATGAGCCAAATTACGGACAGATCTACGTGAAATATCTATTTAACCCTATGTACGGTGAATTACCATTGGTACCAAGGTTAATTGTGCCTTACGCCAACTATTAATTAAGCAAATAAAAAGGCAGCTTTCGCTGCCTTTTTATTTGCTTATCATTGACTTTGACTGCGCCAAAGTGCTGCATAATGACCATTTTTTTCCAGTAACTGCTGGTGTGTGCCCTCTTCCACCAGCTGACCTTGTTCCAAGTAGAAAATATGATCGGCATCGGTGACAGTTGATAAGCGATGGGCAATCATAATAGCGGTATGATGACGCGCTACTTGCTTAATGGTACGCATAATGGCTTCTTCGTTATGGCTATCAAGTGCTGAGGTAGCCTCATCAAAGATCATAATGGGCGAGTCTTTCAATAATGCTCTCGCAATCGCAACGCGTTGTTTTTCACCACCTGAGAGTTTTAATCCTCGTTCACCAACATGGGTATCAAAACCCTCTTTAAGTGACTCAACAAAGGTTTTGAGATTGGCAGCTTCGCTTGCAGCAATAACCTGCTCCTTAGTTGCAGCTAAATTACCATAATGAATGTTATCAAAAATACTGGCGTTAAATAGCACAGTATCTTGCGGTACCACTGCAATTACTTTGCGCAATGAGTCAAGTTCAAGCTGAGAGATGGGTTGCTCATCAATTTTTATCTCGCCATTTGTCACATCATAAAAACGACACAGTAACTTAGTCAGTGTACTTTTACCGGAACCACTTGGTCCTACAATAGCCACTTTGCTACCCGCTTTAATGTTGAGAGATAAGTTGTTTAGAATTGTGCGCTCTTTAGCATATCCAAAGGTTACATTTTCAAATGCTATCGCACCATGGCTTACATCAAGCCTTTTGCCATCAGCATTACGTGAAACGGATGTCTCTACTTTCAGCAGATCAAACATATTTTCAATATTGGTAAGCGAGCCTTTGATTTCACGATAGACAAACCCCAAAAAGTTGAGTGGCATAAATATTTGCATCATAAAGGCATTAACCAATACAAAATCACCGAGCGTCATCGCCCCTGCTTCAACATCTAATGCAGCAAATAACAGCATGGATGTCATGGCTGTTGCAATAACCAGTGCTTGCCCACCATTTAACGCAAATAATGATAAGCGATTTTTGCGACGTGCTTTCTCCCATGCGGCAAGCTCTACATCGTATTCTTTTATTTCGTGATCTTCGTTATTGAAATATTTGACCGTTTCAAAATTTAACAGGCTATCAACGGCGCGAGTATTTGAGCGATTGTCAGCCATATTGGCTTCACGGATAAACTTTAATCGCCAATTAGTTACATAAACAGTGAACGTGATATAAACCACCACAGACGCAGCAATCACTAACCCATATTTGGCACCATATTTGGAAGTTAAAATACCAATCACCAACATCAACTCAATTAACGTTGGTCCAATATTGAAAACAAAGAAACGCATGACAAAGCTAATGCCTGATACGCCTCGTTCAATATCACGGGCAAGGCCTCCGGTTTTGCGGTCTAAATGAAATTTAAGGTCGAGGTGTTGTAAATGGCTAAAGACTTTCATGCTAATACGACGCATGGCACGTTCAGTCACCCGACCAAACAACATGTCGCGTAACTCTGACAACACCACATTGGCAAGTCGCAACACACCATAGGCGGCAATTAAACCTATCGTACCAAGTAGCACCACACTCTGTTGTTGATCTAAGGTATCAACGGTGTATTTAAGTACAAAAGGCAGGTAAACACTGGCAAGCTTAGCAAGTACCAAACAGCCAAAGGCGACAATAATACGCGTGCGAAATTCTAATAAATAAGGTACAACTTGTTTAAAGACGCGTATATTGAAACTATCATTTTCATTTGGCACAGAAAAACCGCGGCGCATAACTCACTCGTGCTCATTAAGATCAAATATAGGATGTATTATGTATTGGCAAGCAGTTGAACAGCAAATAGAAATCGCATTAAAAAATAAAACACTCCAGCCTCTCTCGACACAAAGCCAATCATTTTTAGATAACGATATTCATTTCACAGTACATCTTCGTGTTGCGAAAAAAGTGAATAAGCCCCATCAGACAACGCAAAAAAGTAATCCATTTTTACCTCATGAAGATGCCATGTTTGTTAAAGCATGCCCCCCTTCACACAAACTACTGTTAAATAAATTTCCTGTATTAAAACCCCACGCACTTTTGTGTAGTAACGATTTTGTCTCACAGCAAAGCCCGCTTTGTGCCGTGGATTTTTCAGCTTGGTTAGCGCACTTAAATTCACCTCATGATGTAGGGTTTTATAATGCAGGGCCTACTGCGGGTGCCAGCCAAGGGCACCGCCATATGCAGTTAATTCGCCTTGCACACTCTGATACTGTGTCTGCCATTGCGAAACAGCTTGAATCAATTAGCTTTGTGCGTTTTGGCTTTCTTACCGCAGAGCTCTGCAATGAGTATTACCAACAGGCCCTCACTGAATTTAAGTTGCATCACAGTGAGCATGAAACCGCTGCATACAATTTAATCCTGCACAAAGATTTGTTCTGGTTAGTCCCCCGTAAGACCCCACACATTGAATCGATATTTGCTAATGGGCTAAATTTTTGTGGACATTTTTTAGTAAAAGACGAAACAAAACTAAACTGGCTAAAACACTATGGCTTCATTGATTTTTTAAAAGGCCTCGTATCTGAGTGAATAATTAATCGACGAAATTGCATACAAACAGGTCAAATCTGTTAGATAAGGGCTTTTGTTTAAAAAACTCTCTAGGTATACTGGCCGGATGCAGTTTGTATTAATAACCTTATTTTACCCCTCGTTCAGTATGTTTATTAACACAAATCTGCCTTCTGGGTAACTGTTACCCAAACACACATATTGGCCACCCGTTCAGACCGAAAGGTAGTAACAACAATAATAATATTGGCCATAACAATAATTTGAATTAGGAAGCATACGATGAATTCAGTCCCTAAAGCAGGTGAAATGTTAGGCCACCCGAAAGGCCTATTCCTGCTATTCACTACAGAACTTTGGGAGCGCTTTAGCTACTATGCAATGCGCGCAATCTTAGTACTTTATCTTGTTGACCAAGTATATTCTGAAGGCGGTAACGGTATGGGTTGGACCCAAGCCGATGCACTTTCGATGTACGGTACATTTACTGGTCTAGTATACCTTACGCCATTAATTGGTGGTTGGTTAGCAGACCAATATTTAGGCCAACGTAAAGCAATTTACATTGGTGGTTTCTTAATGGCCGCAGGTCAATTTATGCTAGGTACACCGCACGCATGGGTACCAGGTATGGAAACCGAAGCTTTCTACGTAGGTTTAGGTTTATTAATTGCTGGTAACGGTTTATTTAAGCCAAATATTTCAACCATGGTTGGTGACCTTTATGAAGAAGGTGATAACCGACGTGACGGCGCATTCACAATTTTCTACATGGGTATCAACGTAGGTGCCGCACTGTCAGGTATCGTTGTAGGCTCAGTAGTTGCGCATTATGACGGAAACTATCAAGCTGGCTTCATCTGTGCAGGTATCGGTATGGTACTTTCACTTATCATTCAATTCTTATTTGCACAAAAACTTCTTGGCAACATTGGTACTGTACCAGCAGCTAAACTTGAGAAAGAAAAGCAAACTGAAGTTCGTAAAGAGCCACTAACGGCTGTTGAACGTGACCGTATTAAAGTAATCATGGTACTTGGTCTATTCACTGTTGTTTTCTGGGCAGGCTTTGAACAAGCTGGCGGCCTAATGAATATTTTCACTAACGAATACACAGACCGTAATATCGGTAGCTTTGAAGTACCAACCACGTGGTTCCAATCATTAAATGCAATTTTCATCGTTGTATTTGCGCCTGTAATTGCGTCTATCTGGATCCGTCTTGGTAACAAAGAGCCTAACTCACCAGTTAAATTTGCACTTGGCCTTATCTTATTGGGTATTGGTTTTGTATTTATGATGGGTGCAGTTATGGAAATGGACGGCGACCCTACAAACAAATCAAGTATGTGGTGGTTAGTTGGTGCATACTTCTTCCACACTATGGGTGAATTATGTTTATCGCCAATTGGTTTATCTATGGTGACTAAACTTGCTCCACTGCGTATTGCATCATTAATGATGGGTGCTTGGTTCCTATTTATTGCAATTGCTAACAAAGTTGGTGGTATCGTTGGTTCATTCATTGGCCACGGCGAAACAACTAAAGAAGAGCAACTTGCAAATGCAATGTCTATCTTCGGTGGTATCTTTATTACTGCGATTGCTTCAGGTGTTCTACTTTACTTTATGGCAGACAAATTAGTTGATTGGATGCACGGTGCAGAAGATCACAACCACACTGAAGAAGAAGTACTTGAAGAAGAATTAGAAGTAACAGCAACACGCTAATACTTATCAATTTTCATAAAAGGGCTTATAGATTGCTATAAGCCCTTTTTTTATGTCATCAAGTGTAATTGATGCCTAACCATCAGATATGGTATTTTCATGCTCAAATTAATTCTTTTGGGTGAATTGTGAAAAGTTTCAAGTTACTGAGTTTTGTTCTGTTATCGCTAGCACTTAGCGCTTGTGGTGGTGGCGAAACTGAAAAAGTGTTCGTTCCCGATCTAGAACAAGGTGGAATTATAAGCCCAACGATGAGCTTAAATGCCAACTTTGATAACGGCTTGATGAGCCTTCGCATTCCCGCTGGCGTTTCCGACAGTGACTTCACCTTGAAAGTCAGCTCTTCATCGAGTGGTTTAACCAATGATGATTACCAAATCATCTCTAATACTTACACACTTGCCCCAACTGATAAAACACTCAACAACCCAATTCAAATGGAAGTGTTTGTAGATTTAACTGACTTTCAACAGGGTAAAGTCTATATCGCGCGATTAGACAATGGCGTGTGGAATCCTGTCACCAGTAGTGTAAGTGCCGCAAGTGTCAAAGCGGACCTTATTCAACTGGGTCAATATGCCGTTATTTTTGAGCCTAAACGTGAGTTAGTAATCAGTAAAACAATTGGCCCAGCTTGTGATACGAGTTCACCTTCTCAAACTTTGCGCTTTATCCATGTTGCCGATTTACATTCTCGGTTTGGTTACAAAGAGCAGCTGTTTAGTCGTATCAAAGGTTACTACCAACAGGCAAAAGCAGAGCAACCCTATACTTTGTTTACCAACGGTGGCGATGACTACGAAAAAGGCACGGTTGCTGAACAAATTTCAAAAGGGCTGGCCACAGTTGATGCAATCAAAGCAATGGAGTTCGATGTGCGCGTAGTGGGCAACCACGACTATGCCTGGGGACCAGCACAACTATTGGATTATGCAAACGATGATCATGCCATTGTTTTAGCCAGTAATACCCGCTATGTTGGCAATGATGAGAATGGCTTTGCGGCAGTTGATTTTGCTGCTGTGCAAGTCGGCTGTTTGAAAGTCGGCTTTTTTGGCATGACCTCAGTGCCATGGAATGAATTAGATGAACCGCTACAAACTGCCCCTATTCCGGATTTTATCCCTGACTTTAGCATGAATTGGGATTGGACATCCGTTGCGCAAAGTATTGTTAATACTTATCGTGAAGATGTTGATTTTATGGTGATGTTAAGCCACATGGGCGTAGGTGGCGATACCCGTATTGCTGAAAACATCTCGGGTGTTAATTTGGTCTTGGGTGGCCATACTCATGGTGGTGAAAGTATTCAAGCACTTGATAATAATGCATTAGTAATACAACCAAACTTTTTTGCCCAGGGGTTAACTGACTTATCACTCACAATAGATACAAACACCAAAACCCTAATTGAGTATGACTACAAAACACATCTAACGAGCACAATTAGTAGTATTGATCAGCAAATGGTTGAGCGTGTAGACCAAATAATGGGGCGTTACGCGCCAGATGCTAATACAGCCATTGCCTTTTCTGAAAATTACCCTGACGAAGCCGAAACAGCTGAAATTTTAGCAAACGCCACCTTTTTTACGCACAGTGTCGACGCCGCATTATTTGATCCAATTCAAGTACAAAACCGCTGGACACCTGGCAAGCTGACTCAAGAAAAGTTTCATGAAACTTACTATGTTGAAAGACAACCTTCCGATACTCCTGGCTTTAACGCGCTTTATCAAGTATCAGTAACAGGCAGTGAATTAAACCAAATGCGTTTAGCGCAGCCTACTTGGGTATTTAAACTGGCGACAGATAAATCAATCGATAACGATAAAACCTATCGCGTTGCACTGCAAAAAGGCCCTGCTTTTAATGGCAGTCAGTTTTTCTCTGGAAACACTCTACCTGCACCTGTTGAATTATCAGAGTCTTGGTGGGCACTTGATCAATATGCCCGCCACCGCACCAGCCAATGTGTTCATATCGATACTAACCAGCCACTCAATAGCTGTCTGCGAGATGACAATATTACTATTTGGAATTTTGATGACTTAGACTCTCCATTTGCATCGGATTTAGGGCCTGCTGAGTTAAATTATTTTGACCCTCTGGTCAATAACTGGGGACCAGAGCGCAGCCCTTTTACGACCACAAGTAACGCTGACATCACGCCTTTACCTGATGGCTCATCAGGGGTACTCGCTTTTGGGCGTCACAGTCCATCGCAAGGGCTTTCACTTACACATAACGCACCTGCAAATGGCGACTTTTATTTCAGTAGTAAAGTGTCGGATTATACCCTTGTTATGGATATCATGTGGCCAGAGAGCAGTATTAATGAGTTTAGAGGACTTTTACAAACTGATCCGCTCAACAATAATGATGCTGATCTATTTGTTGATAGAGATACCAATGGGGTTGGCATCACAACGCGAGACAGTGGCTTTTTTGGTAATTTAGAGGCGAATACTTGGTATCGCGTTGCCATTGTCTTTTATGCCGCGCCACAAAACGGCGTGTTAAAAGTATTTATCAATGGCGAACTGGCGGGTGAAAAAGATGAGGGCGAAATTGGTGAACGCTGGGCATTGAGTGATACCTTATTGCTACTGACCGATGATACTTATGAGACTGAACCAGGCTTTTTAAACGCGTTACTTTTTGCTGGACGCAGCCTTGATGCAGATGAAATTGCATCTCTCGGTGGACCCAGTAAAACAATGCGTTTTACTCAGCAAACACGATTATTAAATGAAAAAGTCGAACGCCATAGTGAAAGTGTTGCAACGATGGCGTTAAATCCTTGGTTATTGCAGCGCCAGAAGTTCTTCAAAACAAAGTAACATCGCACTAAATTATTCGGGGCATTTTGCCCCCTTTTTTATTGCAGCGTTATCATTCGTTTAATTTTGTAAATATAACAGTACAAAAAAGCTCAATTTTTAAACTCATCATATAGAGAAAATCTCTACGTTATTTTTATGATTTGCTTATTTAAGCCGCAAAAATCAAAATTTTGTTCTCGGTATTTTGCTGCTTTTCGTTTTTATTATTCATTATTAGGTTAAACTTCCCTTGAAACCCCTAATTTTGTATTTAAAAGTTTACAAAATAGACCTCTAAGCAAAAGCTCCTCCCCTCTTTCCCTTGGCTTTATTTTGGATAATTATCTACCCAATTCGTGTTTAAAGAGTTGGCCACTCCAACTAACTAAGCCATCTCTCACTCTTTAGGGGACTAAAAATGACTACTGCAAATAACCCACTCGGTTTATTAGGTATTGAATTCACAGAGTACGCAACACCAGATGCAGACTATATGGACAAAATCTTTGCTGACTTTGGCTTTTCAAAGCTAAAGAAGTTTAAAGGTAAAGATATTACTTATTACAACCAACATGATATTCATTTTTTACTAAACAATGAGCGTGATGGCTTCTCTGCTGAGTTTGCTAAATCACATGGCCCTGCAATTTGTTCTATGGGTTGGCGTGTAGCAGATGCACAAAAAGCATTTGATGTTGCTGTAGAGCGCGGCGCAAAACCAGCGACTGATTCAGCAAATAAAGACCTACCATACCCAGCAATCTATGGTATCGGCGACAGCTTAATCTACTTCATTGACGTATTTGGCGACAAAGGTTCTATTTACGCAAATGACTTTGAAGATTTAGCGGAGCAAAACATTGTTGAAGATAAAGGCTTCCTTCGCATTGACCACCTAACTAACAATGTTTACAAAGGCACAATGGAAACTTGGGCTAACTTCTACAAAGACGTATTTGGCTTTGAAGAGGTACGTTACTTCGACATTAAAGGTCAAAAAACAGCGCTACTTTCTTATGCACTTAAATCACCGTGTGGCACATTCTCTATTCCAATCAATGAAGGTAAAGACGATAACAACAACCAAATTGATGAATACCTAGATGAATACAACGGCCCAGGTGTTCAGCACTTAGCGTTCTTAACAAATGATCTAGTTGGTTCATTAGATAAGTTAGACCAAACGAACATTGCAACACTTGATATTGTTGACCACTACTACGATACAATCTTTGACCGTGTTCCTTGGGTTAAAGAAGACAAAGACAAAATTAGAGAACACCAAATCTTAGTAGATAGCCAAAGCGAAGATTGCTACTTACTGCAAATCTTCACTAAGAACTTATTTGGTCCTATCTTTATTGAAATGATCCAACGTGTTGATGACGGTGGTTTTGGTGAAGGTAACTTCCAAGCACTGTTTGAATCAATTGAGCGCGACCAAGAGCGTCGTGGTGTAATTTAAGTAATAAATACACAGTCAAGTTAAGCCCAACAAGCAGCATGTAATTTTATATGCTGCTTTTTCCACTTAAAGTCTTTAAAAATAACTGTTGCGTAGCAATATAAGTAAACAGTTACAATTATAAGGGTGCAATATGAGCGCAATTAACAAAACACATGACGTTAACCTTAAAAGTTGGGTGGCGTCTGCTAATGTGAGCGGTACTGATTTTCCTATTCAAAATTTACCTTTTGCAATTTTCCGCAAAGCAAACAGCAATCAAGAGTTTCGTGGCGGTGTCGCCATTGGTGATCAGGTGCTTGATTTAGACGCTGTGGTTGCATCTGGTGTATTAACTGGATTAGCACTTGAAGCGGCAACGGCTGCCAATGCACCAGCACTGAACGAATTTATGGGTATGGGTAAAGCCTATTGGTCAGCCCTTCGTCTTGCGTTAAGTGATGCTCTTGCTGAAGGCTCTGCGCATCAGTCAGCGCTTGAATCAGCACTTATTGCACAAGCCGATGTTGAATACGCTCTGCCATGTCATATTGGTGACTATACGGACTTTTATACGTCAATTTACCACGCAACAGCAGTAGGAAGCTTATTCCGCCCAGACAACCCATTATTACCGAACTACAAATGGGTACCAATTGGTTACCATGGCCGTGCATCATCAATCGGCGTATCAGGGCAAGCTTTTCCGCGTCCAAAAGGTCAAACAAAGGCTCCTGATGCAGATGTACCATCATTTGGCCCTGCAAAACGCATGGATTACGAATTAGAAGTGGGTATCTACCTTGGTAAAGGCAATGAATTAGGTGACGCCATTAACATTAATGATGCAGAAGATCACGTATTTGGTTTCTGTCTATTTAATGATTGGTCTGCACGTGATTTACAAGCGTGGGAATACCAGCCTCTCGGCCCATTCCTTGCGAAAAACTTCGCATCGACTGTTTCTCCTTGGATTGTAACCACGGAAGCACTTGCACCATACCGTACACAATGGCATCGTGATGAAAACGATCCTCAGCCACTTGAATACCTAGAGTCATCACATAACCGTGAAGCAGGTGCAATTGACATTCAAATGGACGTGTTACTTGAAACGGAGAAAATGCGCAACGAAGGCATGGAGGCGAGCAAGCTTTCAGAGTCAAGCTTTAAACACAGCTATTGGACAGTCGCGCAAATGGTAACGCACCATACAGTGAATGGTTGTAACTTTGTACCAGGTGATATGTTAGGTTCAGGCACACAATCAGGCCCAGAACACGAAGAAGCAGGTTCAATGCTTGAGTTATCTCGTGGCGGCAAAGAAAGCATTAAACTTAACAACGGCGAAGAGCGTAAGTTCCTAGAAGACGGTGACAAAGTTATTATGCGTGGTTGGTGTGAGGCAGACGGCTTTAACCGTATTGGTTTTGGTCGTGTAGAAGGCACGGTATTACCTGCTAAGTAAGCTTCTTAGCTGTTTAGGTGGCAAGCAATTTGCCACCTTATACTCCCCCTTAAGTACCATTTCAAAAATTTCTCTGGATTTTTTAAACTATCTTGGTATCTTGTACCGGTTAACCTGCCTGCTCAAAAAATAATAATTCACGGCAGTACACTTAACTACATCGGTTGTCATAATGTTAAAAGCACTTTTTCCAGATAAACAGTTATTGGTCCGCCAAAATGGTGATGTTAAATACATTACATTACCTAGTTGGCTACAAGTAAGCTTATTTGCTATTGGTGTGACTGTATGTGTTGTTGCAGGCGCTGGTAGTTATCAATATGTTGAGCTCAATAAAGTGATCGCAACACAAGACCAAATTATCGAGCAAAAGCAAACCGAGCTTGATGCCCTTCATTTATCTTATCGCGAAAAACACAGCGAACTATCAAACCGAATTTCTCAAATTGATGAAAAATCTCAGCTGATGACGAATATGTTGGAGTCATTACCTGAAGCACAACAAGCAGAATTCCAAGCAAAACAAGCTGAAGTGACGAAAGACACTACAAATACTCCAGCCGCTGAGCCAAAAGTAAAAGCAGATAGTGTCGAAGCTGAACCTGTCATTGCAGCGGATGATGCTGACAAAGGCGAGCAAACTACTCAAAAAGAGACAACCGAATCAGCTGAAAAAACGGATAAGGCTGACACAAGGCCTACCACTGCTAAGCCTAAGACGGAAGAAAAACAAACTGAGGCTGAAAGCATCGAAAGTGATATTGAAAAAGAAAATCAGCAACTCGATGCCAACTTTGCAATGCTATCGCAAATTGTTGACGAACGTACAGCGAGTTTACATCAAGCTTTGGAAAAAGCGGGTGTTGATAAAGGTTTCATCATTCAGCAAACGTTAGACACGACTGCTCAAGGCGGGCCATTTAACGCCATCGACACCTCAGTTTTGACAATCAAGCAGCAAAGCTTGCTAGATAAAATCGTATTATTGAACCAACTAAACGGCAACCTTGCGCTATTACCAACTACTCTGCCTGCAAAAGATTTTTATGTTTCAAGTGCCTACGGCCTTCGTACCGATCCTATTTCAAAACGCCGTGCAATGCATCGCGGCATTGATATGGCTGGTTGGCATAAAACAAAAATATTTGCACCCGCAAATGGCATCGTCAAGCGCGCAGGCCGAAACGGTGGGTTTGGCAACTTTATCGAAATAGAACATAAAAATGGATTCGTTACACGTTACGGCCATTTAGCAAAAATAAATGTAAAGCGTGGACAGCAAGTACAAAGAGACCAAGTTATCGGGCTAATGGGTAGCTCAGGACGCAGTACAAGTACCCATTTACATTACGAAATTTTACACAACAACAAGTATATCAACCCGTTAAAACTAACTAAGGCATTTGAGAATGTTCTCTAACAAGAAAAAAAGCCCTTTCCCTTCTATTATCTCTTCAGACGTTGAAATCACCGGGCAAATTAATAACGCAGGCACCATACAACTTGAAGGGTGCATTAATGGCGAAGTAAATGTACAAAGTTTAACTATCGGAAGCGATGGCCGTGTTGAAGGCGATATTAATGCCCAAGAAGTGATTGTAAAAGGCACTGTGAAAGGCACAATTAAAGCTAAAAAGGTCGTTTTAGAACAGTCTGCAACGGTAGTTGGTGATATCTTCCACGACACCATCAGCATTCAAGAAGGTGCATCGATTCAAGGTTCGATGACACAAACAACTAAGCCCGTTGCACCTATATCAGAAAAAGAAAATAAAAAAGAAAAGAAATCTGCTTAAATGAACATGTTACGAAATTCACTGTTATCCGTTTCAGCGGCATTATTGTTATCGGCTTGTTGGTTTCAAGACCCTGCCATTAAACAAGTTGAGCAATTTATCACAGAACAAAAAGTAGATAAGCAAACTGAGGGGTGGCGTACCAAACTAACAATGCCGCCCAAGTTAACATTTGCAGAAGACGCTACTTACTATTGGGTGCTTCAAACTACGCTTGGTGAAATGAAATTTGAGCTTTTCCATAAAACAGCACCTATGCATGCATCAAGTACCATTTATCTCACCACCCTAGGGTTTTATGACTCATTGATTTTCCATCGTGTAATCAATGACTTTATGGCTCAAGGTGGCGACCCTCTAGGCAATGGCCGTGGCTTTCCAGGCTATCGCTACGCGGGGGAATTTGAACCACTGGTACCGCATGATCAAAAAGGCTTATTGAGCATGGCAAATGCCGGCCCTAACACCGACGGCAGTCAATTTTTTATTACTTTTCGTGCTACGCCTCACCTTAATGGCAGACATACTGTGTTTGGTAAACTAGTGAGCGACGAAAAAACCCTTGATTTATTTAATGAAAATGGCAGCCGAAGCGGTCAGCCAAAACAAAAATTAGAGATTCTCTCAGCTAAAATTTTGGTAGAGTAACTTAATGACAGCCAAGCCTTAACATCGGTTATAGGCTTGGATCTCCCCAGCAGAACGTATACAATTCTCTCCCCTGAAAAATGTGTTGTAACTATGCTGAAACTCGCCCTTGTATTGCTTGTTATCTTTTGCCCTTTAGCAATCGATCTTTATCTACCTGCCATGCCCCTCATGGCCACAGAACTGAGTAGTTCAATTACTCATATCCAAACGAGTATTACCGCATTTATGGTATGCGTTGGCTTGGCACAATTAATTTTAGGCCCTCTAAGCGATCGATTTGGCCGTAGAAAAATCGCCATCTTCGGTGTGGTCACCTACTTCATTGGTGCACTATTCGCTGCATCTGCTGAAACCGTATCTTTATTAATCATCGCTCGAATTATTCAAGGTGTGGGCGCTGCAGCAACCTTTGTCAGTACTTTTGCTTTAGTGCGGGACAACTATAATGCGAATAAAAGTGCGCAAGTAATCTCTTACTTAAATGGCATTGTCTGTTTTATCCCTGCATTAGCGCCAATTTTAGGCGCATGGCTTACAGTACAATTTGGTTGGCAAAGTAACTTCTACTTTTTAGCTAGTTTTGCGCTGGTAAGTTTACTAATACTGATTTTTGCAATTCCAAAAAAGGCTTCTAATACCCCACAAGGAAAGCATCAAGCAAAAGTATCGTACTGGCAAATTTTCTCTCACCCTACTTTTTTATTTAATGCCACCATATGTATGTTGTCTATGAGTGCAATTTTGGCATTTGTTGCCCAAGCTCCCAACTATTTAATGACGCAACAAGGACTGGATGAAAAAAGTTTTACCTTTTGGTTTGGCATTAACGCAACGGTGAGCATAATAGGCAGCTTTCTCGCACCGCAATTAATCAAAAAAGCCACCTCATTGGCACTTATGATTGGCCTACTATTAATGATCTCTGCAGGTTGCTTAGTGATAGCATTTCAGCTGGCATTCACGAATGTCACAAGTTTTATGATTGCCATCTTTATCGGTTCAATTGGTTTTGCCTTTTCAATGGGCGCTGCAGCAGGTAATGCTTTAGCACCTTTTAAACAAAATGCAGGTAAAGCATCGGCATTACTGGGGATGATGCAAATGAGTGGAGCAGGCCTAATTGTTAGCCTAACTCAGTATTTACCTATTGCTATTCCCTATATTATTGCATGCCATTTATTAAGTGTTTTGCCTTTTCTAATTCGCTTGAAACAGCATGATAATGAACCTCTGGCCGCTTACAGTTAAAACTCGTTATGATTAATTTTGAATCGCTATTATCGTTTGTCACTCTTAGTTTTTTGCTAGCCGTTTCACCCGGCCCGTCTAACGCTTTTTTGATGGCGCAAACTTTTGCAAAAGGTAAAACTGCCGGTATGCAAACTGCCTTTGGCTTTGCAACAGCGGGCGTAGTACACACAATTTTAGCCGTTGCAGGCTTGAGTGTAATTTTAAAAACATCAGAAATAGCCTATCAAACCGTACTTTGGGTTGGCGCTTTGTACTTAGTGTATCTTGGAGTAACGAGTATTATTGATAGTTTGCGCCCTCCCGAAGAGATCCATTGTGAACTGTCGGGTAAAAAAGAGAAAAACATTTTCGTTCAAGCCATGCTGACTGAAATATTCAACCCTAAAGTGGCTCTATTCTTTCTGGCGTTTATTCCACAATTTGCTGACAGCACATTAGCGACGCCTGTCTGGCTACAGTTATTAATTTTTGGTTTACTCTACCCTATTTTAGCGTTTCCAATTGACGTTATGTATGTGAAGAGCGGCAATAAAATTGCAGGTTACTTCAAGCATCATCCAAGTGCGCAACAATGGATTGACCGCATTGCCGGTGGTATTTTTATTTTATTAGGGTTACGCTTGATACTTGAAGTTTTTTAAGGTGTTAACAAATGGAACAAATTATCACTGCAATTCCAGCAAAGAAAAGCATCGCATTAGTCGCACATGACGGTAAAAAAGCCGCATTAAGCGCGTGGTGTGAAAAACATAAATCGATTCTTGCAGCGCATAATTTATACGGCACCGGCACTACAGGCCACCTCATTGAGAAAACAACAGGGCTACAAGTCGAGAAGCTCTTGAGCGGCCCGATGGGTGGTGATCAACAACTTGGTGCCAAAATCGCTGAGCATGAAGTGAACCTACTTATCTTCTTTTGGGATCCCTTAGCTTCCCAGCCACACGACCCTGACGTAAAAGCACTTTTAAGATTGGCTGCCGTTTGGAATATCCCCGTCGCTTGTAACGAGGCAACAGCAGATATGTTGATTGCCAGTCAGATGATGTCGGAGCAAATCGACCGCACTATTCCTGATTATCATAACTACTTGGCAAATCGCCTCGACTAAACATTGTGGTTATTCACGCTGTCTAACACGTAAAAACCGTGCAAATCGTGGTTTGCCATATTTGGTAAACCCATTATAACGATAAGTAACTTGACTGCCGATAACTGGGGGCTTTTTTCTTAACGCATCAGATAAACCACTGCCAAGTTTTATTTGCTCACCACTTTTAAGCTCAACAATCAGCGCACCAACCATTCCTTGATATTTACCTTTGCCGGCACTGTAACCTACTATGATCCCTTCGGCGTCTTGATAAGGTTTATATTTGAGTAAGTGAGCACTTCGTCCATTACTAAATCGAGCCTGTTTTGCATGTAGAATAACCCCTTCAGCACCTTGCTTTAAACGTGCTTGGTAGAAGCGCTCTAATTGCGATTCATCACTGAACTGGTGTTGTTCGACTGCCGCAAGGTAGTCAGAGTCTGTCTCAAGAATTGCTGCGAGGTAATTTTGATAACGGATAGAAAACACGTTTTCATTATCTGGCATATCAAAAACAAAAAATTTTATTTTTCGCCAAGCTGCTTGGTTCGGTTTTTTATCTAAAACGGTACTGGCGATAAACTCAAAATCATTATGCTGACTCCATAGTTCTCCATCGAGCCATTTATTTGGCCAGTTTTTAGTAAACCAGCTCGGTGCATAAATTTTATTTCCATTACGGGTAACAAGCTGTTGATTACGCCAAATAGCTCTTACACCATCTAGTTTTTCGCTAACTAAGTACTCGCTTACACCTTGTCTCTGATAAGTTTTTGCCAGTTGAACTTCTACGGCAAATGTATGTTCAAAGCAAAAAATTAAAGAAAAGAACAAAAGAAGTTTAAGAGCCATGATTTCCTCCTTGAAATTAGATCGGCTCTTATAAGTGTATCGGATTATTTAGAGTTTGCTGGCGATCAGCGCTTTAACAGCTGTTAAATCTTTACAGCGAAGGTCTACATGCGAAAAATCAGATGACATAGTGTATTTATTTGGCACAACCACAGTAAATAGACCCGCAGCCTTGGCACTTGTTGACCCCGCCACAGTATCTTCAATAGCAAGGCCGGATTCAGCTGTTAAAGCAAACTGTGCTATTGCCAATTGATAAGGCTCAGGATGTGGTTTTGGCAACTCAACATCATCTCGGGTATAAATCACATCAAAAAATGGCGTTAAATTATGGCCTGACAAAATAGCGGTGGCTTCCGCTTTTGCACTGCCAGTCACCAATGCCAATTTTAAACCTTGCTTTTTACACCACGTCAGTAAGTCTTTTGCCCCTGGCAATAATTCTGGTAGCTGGTTTTTTGAGATATCAGAAAAAACCACATGCTTGAGATTGGCAAGTGCACTTGGCGTAATCTCTAAACCATGTTCGCTAACAATGGTTTTAGCTGCTTCAAGAGTCGGCTTTCCAGCATACTGCTGGCAAAATTCATCTTCACTAAAAGAGAGTCCATATTCAGTCAGTACTTTATTCCAGCTCACCGCATGTAAGTGCTCTGAATCAACCAAAGTGCCGTCTAGATCAAAATAAATCGCCAGCAAAGACATGTTAGTTTTGCTCTTGTAATGCTTCTGGTACTGGTGATGAAGCTAGTTCACCACTTTCCACTTCAATTAATTCGTAACCTCGTGCTAGGCGCTTTACTGTCAGCACAGGTTTATCCAATGCTTGCTTTTGACGCTCAAGATCTTGTGACAACCCCTCAAGCGTTGTGCCAAAAGAGCCTTCTGCCGTTTCAGACCAGTTTACCGCTTTACCATTAATATTGTATTCAACCACGTGTACTTGAAATAAGGTACCCTCTTCACTCGGGCATTCAATGACACGATAATTCCAAAATGCAGACATAATAATTTCCTCGTATTAAGGGCGCAGACTTTAGCATATTTTAAATATTTATAAAGTAGTTGAAAACGGCTCACAGACAAGGCTTGCATAATTATTCTTAAACTGGTTGTATAGTGAATATCTAAGCAGTTTTATGTAGATAGTATGTGGTTACAAAAAATTTTAGTAGTATGCTTATTGGTCGTTTTCACTGTTTCCAGTGGCAATGTTTATAGTCAAAACCCTATCACTGTTCCGGTGTTAATTGCCGAAGATGTAAAACTTCATTTAGAACGATTAAGTAAACAGACGGATATTTTAGCACTTAATGATTTTTCTCAGCTCCCACAGGGCCGCGATTTAGTCGATGTCATTTTGCTTAATCAAGCACTCCACCTTGGTAAGTGCAATTGTCGTTTAGTGTATTTTGATAATTCTGTGTATGGCCGCAACATCGATTTACTCAATAGTGGAAAATTTGCTATGAGTGCAGATACCCTTTGGTTATCTGATATTCAAGCACATCCAGAGTCACTCATCGCTAGCCATGTTGTTATCAAAAAGGGTGACTATGATGTCGGTTTATATACGTCCAAGGGCAATGAAAAAGCACTTAAGGCGAAAAATACTGATGACATTTCTAAACTTACAGCCATATCAAATCGTTTTTGGACAGCAGATTGGCAGGCCATTAACCAATTAAAACCGAATAAACTTGCTCATATTGAGTCGTTCCCGAATATGAAGCGATTAGTTAAAAGCGAAATTGCAGACTACACCTTAATCCACTTTAGAGTTGATGAAGATGATCTAAGCTATGAGGAGATGTTGCCCATTCCCAATATAAAGGCTGTTTTATGGGATAGCCGCCATTTTGCAATATCATCTCATTTCCCTAACTCTCAGCATATTGCTAATGCTATTAATGCTGGCCTGAAGCTGTTACATAAACAAAATAAAATTACAGCGGCATATCAATCTGTTGGTATTAATCACCCAGTTACTGCAAATTGGGAGGTCCTGAATATTAACCCAGATGATAATTTAAATGGATTATGAGGAACCGCTATTAGCAGCTATTTAGCAAATAAAAAAAGCCCATCAAATGATGGGCTTTTTAATATACTTAAAGAGTATGCTTAGAAGAATTTAGCCTTGAATTCAACGCCTACAAAGCGACCTTCATTTACAATACCCGTGTTGTTGTTGAAGTCTACACCACCAATAACAACACGTTCATCAGTTAAGTTACGGGCAAATGCTGCAACTTCATATTCGTTGTCGCCCGACGCCCAGTTATAACCAGTACGTAAGCCGCCTTCAAATAATGCTTCACCAGTGAATTCAACTGAACGGTAAAGGAAGAAATCAATTTCACTGCGGTATGACCAATCAGTGTATGCGAAGAACTCACCATCGCCAATTTCTTTACTGTAGCGAAGCGTGAAGTTTGCAATCCATTCAGGTGCATGCGGTAAACTGTTACCATCGATGCTGTAACCTTTGCCTTCAACCATTGGATCAGTAATGGTGCAACCAAAACAACCTGGCAGGTATAAAGAGTCATCTTTAAGCTCAGTGTTGTTGTAGCTTAAGTTGAATGTTGCAAATAAGTCGTCTGCAAGCACCCACTCTGAATCCATTTCAAAACCATAGCCAGTTGTTTTATCAGCATTAAGTAAACGGTTGAAGTTCGAGTCACCACCTACTGCAGTTAATTGCTGATCGTCCATCTGATAATAGAACACGGTCATATTCAAGCGGCCACGACCATCAAGAATATCTGACTTAACACCTGCTTCGATTGAGTTGATTGTTTCTGAGTCAGCAACAGTTACCTCATCACCAAACAGGATACGGCCCTGAATACTTGGGGCACGGAAGCTGTTTGCAGCACGTGCAAATAAATTTACGTCATCCGTTAACTTATAAGTTGCTGATAAATCCCATGACACATGATCATCACTAGGGTTTGCTTCACCAAATGCAGTACCTGAACCGAAAGGTCCTTGAATACGCTCTGCAACAAAGTCTTTTTCATCATCTGAATAACGAAGACCAGCAGTCACTTTTAGCGCATCGCTTAGCGTGTAATCAACTGAACCGAATAATGCCCACGCTTTAGTTTGTTGGTTTTGTACCGCATAACCATTTTGAGCGCCATTCGCCAGTGTATCGTAGCTGAAGCTTTCAATTGTTAAATCTTCATCAAAGTAAAATACACCAACTTGGTAGTTTAAATCACCACTGAAGTTGCTTGAAAGACGAAGTTCTTGAGTGATTTGATCGTGATCAGGAATCGCATCCGCACTTTCTGCTGCAAATGGAATAAAGCCGTGACCTGTTTCCATACCACAGAAACCACAACCGTAACCACCATCTACGTCAGCACGAGAAAAAATCTCAGCACTGTCCCAAGCTGAAATACTTGTGATTGTGTGATCATTTAAGTCCCACTCAAGCTTTAAGCTAACACCTTGTGTTTCAACTTGTTGCGTTGCATTCTTCGCAGCATCGTGATGCACAACATCATCTTTCCAACCCGCGCGAATTTTGTTTGAGCCCACATCCATTAGGTTGCCATAGAAAACAATCGGCTCACCATCAAGGTCGCGGTAACGGAAATTTAAAAGACCCGTGAAATCGTTGCCTTCATAAAGGAACTGAACACGTGCCGCTTTTTCGCTATAACCACCTAAAACATCTTTTTGTTCAGCACCAGGGGCTACTGTGTCGATGTAGTTATCTTTTTCTTGCCAAAGTGTCGAAACACGCATTGAGATGTTATCAGTAAGACCTGTTCCTACAGCACCCTCAAAGTCCATTGCACCACGCGTACCATATGAAAGTGATGTATATGCATCAAATTCTTGAGAAGGCTTAACTGAGTCAAACTTTACAAGACCTGCTGGCGTGTTACGTCCAAACAGCGTACCTTGAGGACCACGAAGTACTTCGATACGTTCGATGTCAAAAACAGGGAAACCTTTTAGAATAGGGTTTTCTTGAACCACATCGTCAACTACTAATGATACAGGCTGAGACGCGTTTAGATCGAAGTCAGTGTTACCTAAACCACGCACATAAAAACGTGGGAAAGTACGACCAAATGAAGACTCAACCGAAAGGCTTGGGATTTTCGCATTCATAAAACGAATATCCATACCAGCAGAGCTGTATGCATCAAGGTTATCACCTTGCAGTGCTGAGACAGCTACAGGAATTTCCTGAGCATTTTCAACACGCTTACGAGCTGTTACTTGGATTACTTCTAGTTGAGATGACGCAGCACCTGCTTCTTCACCCTGCGCAAATGCGGCACCTGATACAACTAAAGAAGAAAATAGTGAGCCTTGAATTAAATTAGCTAGCTTGGACTTTTGTAGATATTTCATGGTGGTTTAAAACCTTGTGCACTCAAAATAAAACGTTTGATTTGACCTACTTTGTTGTCATGAGCAGTGTCAAAATCATGCTTGTATCCTTTTAAAGTGAATGGCAAAGTTCAACTTTTCACGTTAATACGCGGACCCTTCAATACGAGTACTTAATACTGCGGGTTGAACAATGCCTCAACAAGCCAACCTAGTGGTTAACATGTTGTTTACACCCTTATCCATTTGCGGCAAAAATAATACAAATCACCGCCTTCTCAGAAGGACATATGCCCTTGAAAAGTTCTAGTAGATCGAATATGAAATATAGCTTAAATGGTCTTTTTTTCATCTTTTAGCAACAAAAGATGAAAAAAAGTCTAAAAAAGTACATTTAAAGAAAGGACAAATGGCCGCAAGCAGGTTACAACTGGTTTACATTCTTAAGCTTGTAACAATTCGGGAGCAGCCAATTTTAACTTATGTTGATGCAATAAATTCATGATTTCGAAGTGAAGTGTATCACTGACCTTAAGATAGGTTTCAAAATCAGTGCTTGTAATATAAGACAATACATACAACTCAACAGCAAATGGACTAAACCCCTTAAAATAAACTCGACATGGACTTTCATCAATTAATTCATGCTGTTCGAGCAGTGCTTTGAGCGCTTTATTAAACTCGCTCAATTGCGTATTCGACTGCGGCATTTCAAGCAATAACTTAGGGCGAAATGCCATTTTCTCTCGCTCGGAAAAGTTTTCAATTTCCATATCGATAAATTTGGCATTTGCAATATACACAACGGTGCGTTCAATAGTACGCACGCGGGTGGCACGTAAGCCTATCTCTTCAACCGTACCAATAAACTTGCCAATACGACATAAGTTACCAACTTTTACCGGGGTGGATGAGTACAAAGTGATTGCGCCTATTAGGTTTTCCACTGACTTTTGCGCGGCAAGGGCAACAGCTAAACCGCCAATACCTAAGCCAGCCATAATAGTGGTTGCACTAAACCCTAAGTTTTCAAGCCAGATTAGCACCGCTGCGATCACAAGGAGGGATTTAACAACATTTGCCGCAGGCCTAAGCAAATACGTCGTGTGTGTTTTCCCCTGCGCTACCAGTTTACCTGTCAATTTACTCTTCACAAGCTCTACAGTACGCCAAAGAAACCAAAGCCAAGCAAAAATTAAAATGGTTGATGCTTCTGCCACCGCTTTCACGGCAAAAGTCACATTAGACGTATCAGAAAAATTACGAGTTAATAAGGTTGCTGTTAAAAAGCTTAAAGGCGCATATAAAAAGTCTATATAAAAACTTAGTTTTATTTTGAACGCATTAAATAACTTAATTAACACCCAATAGCTCAGACAGCTAGCGACAATGTAAAGTAAAAATGTCACTGCAAAATAAAGCCATTGCCATAGCATCACCCCCATAAAGCGATAATTAGGTAAATGTTGTGATAACCATTCACCCATTTCACTGTATCCATAGTATTTATCTAAGACGGGAATTTTGGCAACAGTGGCGTTGGAGATCTTCCAAATTCGTTTATTTTCACTTGTCGGGACACGCTGTAACAATACAGGCACAGTGCCTTCGGGAGTTTCAATTGTGCCGACTAAATCACGATAGTCAGGCACATTTTCAGGTAACTTTCCCAATAAATCATTGGACAGGCCTTCAATATCAACCCACAGAGTGCGATCTAAGCTGACATGAAGTTGACGTGCGATTTCAGGCTGAGATGCAGCTGTGACTTCAAAAGGTAAGTTTCTAAAGTCCAAATATTCGGATGCTGTTTGGTAATCCTGTTGACGAGCGGCAGATAGAAACCCCTGCATACTGCTCTTAGGTGTTTCACGTCCAAATGTGTCCCAACCAACAAACGCATTTATTTCATTTGTTTGTTTCGCGGCTTGTTCAACCTCTTCTAACTCTAACAGGTCTTTTACCGTGACATCAGTTTTGGGCTCTGCAACAGCAGAACCCAAAAACATCATAAAACACACAAATAAACTGCGCCATATCACACATTTCATTACCATCTTCCCTAACTAAATTTTTGTTTAATTGTTTCGCACCTGATTAAACATGGATACCTGTTGTTCAGAAGGTTCATCTGATAAGTAACTGACGACCACAATTGCGATGCTGGCAATGATAAAACCAGGCACGATCTCATACATTAGACTACTTAGACTTTGTCCATTTACCGTAACTGGTAAGTAAATCCACAACAACACCGTCGCGGCTCCTGAGATAATCCCTGCTAGCGCCCCCTGCTTAGTCATTCGTGACCAGTACAAGCTCAAAATAACAACCGGTCCAAACGCAGCACCAAAACCAGCCCATGCATTACTGACTAAACTTAAAATAGAACTCTCTCTGTCATAAGCAAGAAATATAGCCAGCAAAGCAACCACTAATACCGAAATACGACCCACTAATACCAACTTTTCTTGTGACGCTTGTTGATTCAAAAATGCTTTGTATATGTCTTCGGTTAGTGAACTTGATGTCACTAATAATTGTGATGAGATGGTACTCATAATAGCAGCTAAAATGGCAGCCAGTAAAAAGCCTGCAATGAGAGGATGGAACAGCACTTGCGAAAGTAAAATAAAGATAGTTTCAGCGTCTTTTAATTCAATGCCAGTTTGATTTACATAAACAACACCGACAAAACCAGTCGCTAATGCGCCAATTAAAGAGACAATCATCCAGCTCATGCCTATTCGTCTTGCAATAGGTAAATCTTTAACTGAGCGAATAGCCATAAAGCGCACAATAATATGCGGTTGACCAAAATAGCCTAAGCCCCACGCCATTGCCGAGATAACGCCCAATATAGAAACACCCGATGCAAAACTTAATAACGTTGGGTTAAGTTGTTCAACGGTATCAATAGCATTTGATAAACCGCCCACTTCTGTTAGCACAACCACAGGCACCAAAACGAGCGCCAAAAACATGATGCAACCTTGCACGAAATCAGTCAGGCTCACAGCCAAAAACCCACCAAATAACGTGTAAATTACCACCACCCCAGCGGTGACATATAAGCCAAGTTCGTAACTCATACCGAAACTTGATTCAAATAACTTGCCCCCAGCTACAACACCAGATGAGGTATACAAGGTAAAAAACACAATGATAACAATTGATGAAATCACCCTCAGAATACGTTTGTCATCATTAAATCGGTTTTCGAAAAAATCCGGTAAGGTAATCGAATCATTAGCAAGCTCGGTATATGTCCGTAAGCGTGGTGCTACAATTAAATAGTTTAGATAGGCACCAATGATAAGTCCTATGCCAATCCAAGCACTGCTTAGCCCTGATAAATACATGGCTCCAGGTAGACCCATTAACATCCAGCCACTCATATCCGAAGCGCCCGCAGAAAGTGCGGTTACACTTGGGCTTAAGTTTCGGCCCCCTAACATATAACCAGATACATCACTGGTCGACTTCTTATATGCATAAAAACCAATACCTAACATTACTGCAAAATAAAGGCCTAACGAAAAGATGGTGCCAAACTCCAAGATAACTCTCCTAACATACCAAACTTGGTACTTTATTCGCATTCTCACGATGCGTACCAACTGTCATAATAATTTACTATATCAAAACATTTTTCGATTTGTTTATTAATTGCGATAAAGACAACTTGTAGTGCGAAAAATCATTTCACCTAGGAAAAAATAACCAAAAATAAGGTGAAATACACTCTTACTTATCCTATATTCAGATCATAAAAAGAACTCAAGACAACACACAGGACCTCTGCTTTTATGTATTTTTATGCAGCGAGACAACCTATTCTAAACCGCGAAAAAAAACTCATTGGTTATGAACTTCTTTTCAGAGATAGTTTAGATAATGTATTTCCTAATATAAATGAAGACGAGGCAACTTCGCGCCTTATTGAAGGAAGCCAGCTAAGCCTTGGGCTTGAAGATATGACAGGCGACAAACCTGCATTTATCAATTTTACACTTGAAACATTAGTAAAAGGTTATGCAAAAACATTAGGCACCAAAGAAGTCGTTGTCGAAATTCTAGAGACTGTGCAACCAGGTAAGCGACTTCTTGCTGCGGTAAAAGAGCTTAAAGAAATGGGTTACACCATTGCTCTTGATGATTATAAACATGCCCCAGTTTGGCGACACTTTTATCCCTTTGTCGATATCATCAAAATCGACTGGCTCGACACCTCGATTGACCAAATCAAAGAAATCATTGCACAAACCAAAGACTTTCCAAGTATTCAATTCCTGGCTGAAAAAGTAGAAACACCAGAACAATTTGAACAAGCAATGGAGCTTGGCTTCCACTATTTCCAAGGTTTTTTCTTCGCAAAACCGGAAGTAGTTCAAAGCCGTGCATTAGCACCAAACGAAATGACACTTGCAGAGTTACTGTATGAAACATCAAGCCCAGAGATGGACTTGAAAAAAGTAACGGAAGTGTTTGAGCGTGATGTCAATTTATCATACAAGCTCTTACGTTATTCAAACTCAGCAGCATTTAAACGTCGTGCCGAGATAAGCACAATCAAACAAGCACTTGTTGTGTTAGGTATTGAAGAACTTAAACGTTTTCTATCTGTGCTTTTCACCGCGCAAGTGGCTTCAGACAAGCCACCTGAGCTAATGCGTTTGTGTTTAACCCGAGCAAAGTTTGCTGAGCTTCTTTCAGAGCAAGCTGGTCAATATCAAGAGTCATCAAAAGCCTTCCTTACAGGTATGCTGTCGTTGATTGATGGTATCTTAGATCAATCAATGGAATCTGTATTGGATAAACTTCCTCTTTCGGAAGAAATCAAACTCGCGATTTTGAACCGTGAAGGGCGCTTGGCTGAGTACCTAGGATTAGTTGAGGCATATGAAATAGCGCAATGGCAAAAAGCAAAAGAAATCCAAGATAAATTAAGCTTGAACGCAGATGAAATTCCTACGGCTTATCATGATGCTCTGCAGTGGGCTAACTTACAGATGGACGCCATGAGCAAATAACAATGTTATTTAATAAAAAAACCGACGCTTAGGTCGGTTTTTTTATGCTTAAAAATTAACTATAAGTTTTCAAAAAAGTCATCATTCGCTTTTTCTTCAGTGCTCTTTTCAACTTTTGGTAATGGTGGATTACCATCATACAATTCGTATAGTTGGCGCTGAAAGTAAACGTCTTTTAAGAATAAGTATGGGTCTAATGACTCGTTTAATAATGCTTCTTGCGGAATAAGTGAGGCACGAGCTTCAAGCACCTTTATTACCCATTTACCCAAAGTCACAGGCGTGCCTAAAGATAAACTTGGCAATACAACCGCATCCATGACATCTCCTGATGCATTTCTGACAGTACTTGGCCCGTAACCTGGAAACATTAAGTAAGCGCCATCAGAAACACCCCAAACACCCAATGTTTGACCAAAGTCCTCCGTTTCTTCAACTAAACCGATTTCAGAGGCAACATCAAAAATACCAAAAATACCGACGGTTGAATTAACTAAAAATCTAGCAACATTCACCCCCGAGTTCGACACTTTTCCTTGCAATAACGAGTTTGTTGCATCAATTGGTGCATCTAAATTATTGGTAGCATTGACTAAACCACTACGAACAGGTTGTGGTGTCACTTTGGTATAACCAACAGCAACAGGTCTCAATACATATGCATCAAGCACATCCATATTGAAATCGTAAATGGGCCTGTTTACTGATTGCAGCGGATCGCGCGGATCTTCCTTCTCAGGTGGTACTTGGGCACACCCTGTTAACAGCATACTTGCAGATATGGCAAATAAAGTAACTAAGGTTTGGAATGTTTGCTTTAGCACTCAGTGTTCCTTTAAAACTTATAGTAATTTATCTATTGTCAGATTAACTTGATTAATTTGCTCAATATCAAAGCCTTGAGTATGTCCTTCAAGTTCACCTGCTTGCGTATCAACTTTATCATCAATACTAATGCGGGCTACTATTTTAACACGCTTGAACTCAGCAAAGGTCATGCCTGCAACCATGGCGTCACTTTCGGATAATGTAACGGTTAATGGGAGCTGCCATTGTGGCTTTTTAACCACTGCCAGCGGCATTGGCGGACCATTTTCTGCTTTTGCAAAAACGAATAAAACACCATTAGCAGGTAGTTGATCTTTTAATTCATCTGCAAGGGTAATATTTACCGAGACGGATAGGCCTTGTCCAACTGAATTTTGTTCAGAATTGTTAGATTGCTGCGCAACCTTAACCTTTAACTCTTCAACCCGAGCATTTAACATGGCATAACTGGGGTTAGTTTCTGACATACGCCCTAAGATAAGCTCAAATGCCGCAAGAGATTGTTGCCAATCACCACGTTCATAAGCAATTAATGCCAGCATTGAAAGTGCATCTGTATTACTCGGTTCAATCTTTAAAACCTGAGAAACCACTTTAGCCGCTTGGTTTATTGAATGATCAGCCCCCTCTAACATTAATACCTGAGCTTTACTCACCAGCGCATTAATATTATTGGCATTCATAGCTATTGCCTTATCAAATGACATATTTGCTGATTCATAATCGTTTAGCATCAGCATGATTCGTCCGAGTAGTAGCCAAGCCATTTCGTCATCACCTTGCTCTGCGAGTTTTGTGCGCAGACCAAGAGCAAGCTCTTGCATTTCATTGTTTGATAGTGGCTCGCCTTGTTGTAGCACCGCACGTTTACCAAGTTCAGGTAAGTTATCTTTCGCATCTTGCCATTGTGTCAACAAGTTGAAGCTACCCGTCATTAAATAGAACACTATACAGAATGTTAAGGTGAACAAACTCGCAGTTAATGCGATAACGGAACGATTGCCATGTTGATTAAGCTGTTGCTCCGGAGCAAGTTCCTGTAATAAAGCTTGTTTTTGCTCAACAACCGCAGTGTTATAAGCATCTTCACTTAATTTACCGGTTTCAACTTCTTGCGATAGTTCTTCTAAACGAGATTCGTAATCAGAAATACGTAAGGCATTTGCATTGGGGTTAGTTTCAATTGATTTTTCTTTGCGAATAAACGGAAAAACAACAAAGAACAAACCAAATACCACAAGAATTGCAGCATAAAAATAAAATGATGTAATCATGCTGATTCCTTATACTTTGCGATCAATGCTGCTAACTTTTGTTCATCAGCCTCACTCCATTGTGCTTTTTTCTTAGCCTGCTTTTTTTGCGTTAATAAAATAAACACAAAACCAAGCACAACAAATCCTAAAGGTAAAATCCAAAGTAATAATGTAAGTGGTGTGACAGGCGGCTTGTAGTGAACAAAGTAGCCGTAGCGATCAATCATATAATCAACTACCTGATCTTTATCATTACCCGCTTGTACCAGTTCAAGCACTTTATCACGCAGATCTTTTGCAACGACGGCATCTGAATCTGCAATATTCTGATTTTGACATTTAGGGCAACGCAGTTCAGCAGTTAATTCACGAAACAATTGCTCTTCTTGAGCGCTGTTAAACTGATATTGATTTTCTGCAGCGAACAAACTCACAGAGAAAATCGTCAATAATACGATAAATAATTTTTTCATTACTTGAGCTCTAATAACTTAGGTGCAAACTTTGCACGCCATACTCGTTCATTAATATCACCTGTGTGATGCAAGATAATTTTGCCGTTTTTATCGACTAAAAAGTGCTCTGGCGCACCAGAGACACCTAAATCTAACGCCAGTGTGCGGTTGAGGTCCAAAATGTTAAATTGATATGGGTCACCCGTGCGTGACAACATGCCCTTCACTTCACGCTGCAACGCAGCTAAATCAAAGCTATCACCGAAATCAGGGTCATAGTTTTGTTCATAGTAAAGGCCAATAATTTTCACTCCTTGACCACGTAACTTAGTAAGGTATGGCAATTCGATTAAACAGGTAGGGCACCATGTGCCCCATACATTCAATAAATAAACGTCACCAAGTAGATCTTTATCTGTCCAGCGCTTATTCTCATCCATTAAATCTGGCAAGTTGAACGCTGGCATCGTTTGACCTAATCGACCCGTTTCAATTTCTTTTGGGTTACCAAATAAGCCTTTTAATAAAAATACGCAAAGCACGGCAAAAATAATAAAAGGTACCAACATTAACGTTTTATTTTTCATGCCGTTACTCCTTTCATCTCAGAAGCCACACTCGCTTTACGACGATAACGTTTATCGAGCATCATAATGACACCGGCAAGTGCCATCAGTAATCCACCCAGCCACATCCAGCGTACAAACGGTTTTTCATAAATACGCAACGCCCACGCGCCGTTACTTAATTGTTCGCCAAGAGCGAGGTACAAATCACGACTTAATTTGGCGTCAATTGCAGCCTCTGTCATCACTTGCATTCCCACATCATACTGACGTTTTTCCGCGTAAAGTTCTGTTACTTTTTGCTCGTCTTTAAATACAGTGACAACCCCTGCATGCCCTTTATAATTAGGCCCTACAATCGCTTTTACGCCTTCAAAACGATAGCTGTATTCATTTAGCTGTGTTTGCTCACCTGGGTTTACTTTAACTTGTTTCTCAACTGAGTACGCCGAGGTTAACGTAACGCCTAACACCACACAGGCAAAGCCTAAATGTGCAGTGTGCATAGCCCAAAAACTGTTACCCAATTTAGTGATAGAGGCGCCCTCTTTGCTAAGCTTATCAAGCAAATCAATAACCACGGTTAAACTCACCCATAGCGCAAAAAACACGCCCACTAATGTCGTGGTCGATACATTTTCATAACTTGAGTAAAGCCATGCAAATGTAATAACCGAGGTCACAATTAATGCACCTATCAACTTTTTAGTGAGATGTGAAAACTTGTTTTGCTTCCAGCGCAACATTGGACCTAAGCCCAATAACAATGCAAATGGCGCAAGTAAATAAAAGAACATTTGATTGAAGAAAGGCACACCAATAGAAATTGTACCTAAGCCTAGTTCTTTATGAACCATCGGCAGTAATGTGCCAAGCAGTACAATCAGGGTTGCAACACAAAGCAGTAAGTTATTCAGCCAAAGTGCAACCTCACGTGACAAAACTTTATAGCGCGATGACGATTCAACCGTACCTGCGCGCAAGCCATACAGGAGTAAACTGCCGCCCACCACCAGAGCTAAGAATGACAAGATAAATGAACCTCGCCCAGGATCTGTGGTAAATGCGTGTACAGATACAATAATGCCAGAACGTACAATAAAGGTACCGAGTAAGGTCAAAGAGAATGCAGCAATAGCCAAAAGCACTGTCCACGATTTAAAGACACCTCGTTTTTCAGTCACTGCGAGTGAGTGGATCAATGCGGTTGCGACTAACCATGGCATTAAAGATGCGTTTTCAACTGGATCCCAGAACCACCAGCCGCCCCAGCCTAATTCAGCATAAGCCCACCATGAGCCAATTGTGATACCTAATGTTAAAAACAACCATGCAGCCATGGTCCAAGGACGTGACCATTTTGCCCATGTATTATCGAGTTTACCCATTAATAGTGCTGCAATCGCAAAAGCAAATGACACAGATAAGCCAACATAACCCATGTACAGTAATGGCGGGTGAATGATCATACCTGGATCTTGTAATAAAGGATTTAAATCATGCCCTTCGATTGGATAATACGGTAGTAAGCGCTCAAATGGGCTCGACATTAATAGGGTATATAGAATAAAACCAAGGCCTAAAAAGCCAAGAATAGACAGTACGCGCGCGCGTAATTGCCATGGCAATGATTTAGAAGCAAATGCAACAATGGCAGTCCAGCCTGTTTGCATTAATACCCAAAGCAGTACCGCGCCTTCATGACCACCCCAAGTAGAGGTTACTTTGTAATACCATGGCAAGGTTGTACTGCTGTGGCTGGCAACATAAGCAACCGTGAAGTCATCTATCAAGGTTACATAAATTAATATACCAAATGAAATCGCAGTGAAAAGAAACTGCGCCAAAGCAAATGCTGGGGCGCTTTGCATTAGGCGCAAGTTGCCTTTAACTGCACCCACCATAGGGTAAACACTCAGAAGTATCGAAAACGCCAATGCCAACGTTAACGATAAATAACCTAATTCAGCAATCATAATTAATAACCGCCGTTGTTAAGGTTATATTTTGGTTTTTCGTGTTTAATTCCCTTCACAGCTTCAGCAACGTCCGCTGGCATGTATTCTTCATCGTGCTTTGCTAGTACTTCAAACGCTTCAATCACATTTGGTTCAATTAACACACCTTGTGCAACAATGCCCTGACCTTCACGAAACAAGTCAGGTAAAATACCATGATAACGAATTGTCACTAATGGACCGGTATCAATTAATTTGAACTCAACATCTAGAGATTCTTCATCACGAACAACTGAACCCGGTACAACCATACCGCCGATTCGCAGTTTTTGACCAATAAATGGCTTTTCTTTATTTTCGCCTTTACCTTCAATTAATTCTGAAGGTGTGTAGAACAAGTTAATATTCTCTTGTAATGCATACAAGGTCAGGCCTATTGCTGAACCAATCCCTAACAGCACCGCTAAAATAGTAAACATACGTTTTTTACGTCTTGGATTCACAGCCCCTGCTCCTTCGCTTTTTTGATACGCTCTTCGCGCGCAATTTGCGATTTAACATTATCTAAAATTTTACGATGTGTACGTTTACTTGATATAAAAATACCTAATAAAATCAATGCACATGCCCCATATGAGAGCCAGACAAAAAAGCCATAGCCACCCATAGCGAAAAATTCTGAAAGCGAGTTAAACTGCATTTTTACCTCCACTCACTAAATTGCGCACCCAGGGGCGGTGCTTTTCTCTTTCTAAAATTTCATTCTTCAAACGCATTAGCACGATAACTGCCATTAAGCATGCAAATGCAAAAATATTGATAAGCAATGGATAAAGCATACTGCTATCAATTGCAGAACCATCAAATTTGGTAATTGTTGAACCTTGATGAAGCGTGTTCCACCACTCCACTGAGTAGTGAATAATTGGTACATTCACTACACCTACCATAGCCAGAATACATGAGGCGCGACCGGCTGCACCTTTATCTTCAAACGCATGATAAAGCGCAATTACCCCGATATAAAGAAATAGCAAAATAAGCATGGTTGTTAAGCGTGCATCCCATACCCACCAAGTGCCCCACATAGGTTTACCCCATGCTGCACCAGTAATTAATGCAATTGCGGCAACCGCTGCACCCACTGGCGCTATAGCAACTACGGCTAGTTCGGCATTTCGGATCTGCCACACCATTGCAATAAAGGCGGTAATTGCCATTGAAGTGTAAGCACCCATTGACAAAATCGCTGAAGGAACATGAATAAAAATGATTCGATAACTGTCTTTTTGTTGATAATCCGCTGGTGCAAACGCAAGACCCCATGTCCACCCAACAATTAAACCAACTACCGCAAACACGGCAAAATAGGGCATCAAAGTATTACAAACTTGATACGCTTTTTCTGCTTTCGCATATGGATGTAACCACTTCCACATAACTAACTCACACTCACTTTTAAAGATGATGAAACGGCAAATGGCGCCAATACACTTGCACCAGCAAGTAACGCCCCTAATATGGCTAACTGACCAGAGTAGTCAAGCGACATCGCCCCCGCATCAATGGCAGATGTCGCAAAAATTAATACCGGAATATAGAGCGGTAAGACTAATAAACTAAGTAAAACACCGCCCTTCTGTAACCCTACCGTTAACGCCGCACCTATCGCCCCGATTAGACTTAACAACGGTGTACCAATTAGTAGCGTTAACAAGGTCGCCGTTAACGCTTCACTTTCTAGGTTTAGCAGTAAAGCAAACATTGGCGTCATTATGACTAAAGGTAATCCGGTAACAGTCCAATGAGCCGCAATTTTAGCAAGCACGGTTAATGATGTAGGAAATGGACTTAACATCATCTGTTCAAGCGTGCCATCGATATAGTCATCGCGAAACATTTTATCCAAACCCAACATGGTAGAAAGTAATGCAGCCACCCAGATGATACCTGGCGCCATACGCGCTAGTAAGTTAGGTTCAGGCCCTACACCTAATGGAAATAAGGTAATAACAATAATAAAAAATAAAACAGGATTAATAATCTCTGAGCGCTGGCGAAACGCCAAAGTGAGATCTTTTTTATAGATACTTGAGAATAAGCGCCAGTAAGAATCATGGGTGTTCATTTAGAAACGGTACTCCAATACTAAACGCGATAACTCTGGAAAGTGTTCGGTTAAATCTTGGTGGCTGGTTAATATAATTGCACCACCTGCCGCTAAATGCTTTTTAAATTGCTGTTGCAACAATACCACCCCTTTTTTGTCCACGGCAGTAAATGGTTCGTCCAACATCCATAACGTTGCTTTGTTAAGCCAAAGGCGCGCAAGTGCCACGCGGCGTTGTTGACCTGCTGAAAGCAAGCGAACGGGCACATCTTCGAGACCAACTAACCCAAGCTGCGCCAATACATCATGCAAGTCTTCATCTGTTTCTAGGCCATGAGTTTCAAGCCAAAAAGAAAGGTTTTCAAGTGCTGTAAGTTGACCATTAACACCTGTTTTATGGCCAATATAAAGTGTATCGCTGGCAAACTGGAGGTTGTCTTTAGCAATATCAACATTTTGCCACATCACTTTGCCTGATTCTGCGCGAACGAATCCAGCGAGTATGCGCAGAAGGGACGTTTTACCAGCCCCATTTTGCCCTTCTAACTGGACAATTTGCCCTTGATGTAATTCAAAAGAGAGATCTTCAAACAAACATCTATCTTGCCGAATGCAGCAAATTGAATCTACTTTTAACAAGTTAATACATCTCTCGACCTAAAATTGGGCATTAGTCTAACATAATGGTATTGTAAAACGTAATCTCCTCGACAAGAGAAATTGGCAATAGCTTGATTTAAAACAGATGACAGATATTCAATCTCTGCTAAATATTATCTCTACCCCAAGTAGTGAGCTTGAGCAAAGCACTTTACCTCAATTAACACACAACCAGTTAACACAGGTGAAACAGCTTCAACAAACTTTGCAGCATTTGAATTTGCCTACAAAAACAAATCAACAGCTACTCACAGCATTAGTCAAAGATGCGGTAAATGTGACGAACCTATCTGTAACTGACAATAAATTGTCATTTTCGCTCGCACAATTAACGTCAAAACTAGTTGAATTATCGATACCTAACCAAACATTGCTGCTACGTACAGATAAAGCAGAACTTTCGCTATCAACAAATCTGACAAATCTACTTATCAATCTACCAAAACAAAGTATTAAGCTGCCACAGCAAACAATATTTGAGTTACTTAAGCACGCAACTAATAATTCAGTCTCTGTACCAAACAAGTTTGCATTGCCTGCAAGTATTATTAATTCTGATAATCAATTGATAGTAAAAGCTAACAGCCTTGCTATTTCTACTGAGCTATCCAAAAACCTAACAAACCTGGTTAAACATCAACAGCCGGCAATTATTGAAGTTGAACATAAAAGTGAGCAATTAAAAATAAATGTTAAATTGGATAAGAATAGTCAGCCTGTGCAATCTCAAATTTTACCGATAAAAAAAGCCATCGAGCTAATCAAGCTGCAATCATCTAGCTTACTATTAAATTTAAAGAAAACACCTGAAATACAGGTTAACGGTCAGGCTATTCCACTACCTCATTTAGCAAAAGTGGTAACCAATCAAACACTGCCTTTCACGCTTAATAATTTAGGCGATAAGGCTGTATTAAATTTGCCGAGTCAAAATCTTCAGGTAAAACTTAATGCCGAACCTTCACCATTAAACATAGCGCCAAGAGACATGCTCTCGGTACCCCAATCTTCAGCCAAAGAACTCTCACTTATTCAACGAGTGGCAACGACAGACAAAAGCTTCAACCAATCTCTTATTGGGTCAATGCTTGAAAGTATTAAAACCGTTTTATTTGAACGAAATATCACTTTGAAGCATGCTTCTAAAGGAAGTGTGCATTTACCCAAGCTCACCCCCTTAAACGAAGATAACTCTAATACTCAGCAAACTAAAAAGTCTCAAGATGCACTCATCAAATTGCCTGTATTAACCCAAGCCGTTGATACATTGCAAAAAGCGCCAACCTATAAACGCCCGATAACTCCGACTTCACCCACTCACAAAGAAACAAGCAACCTTGATGGGGGGCTAGCAAAAACCATCACGTCTGGAGCTGATGCCATTAAGTCAATCCAGCATAAGCTTGAAAACATCGCAAAACAAAACCCTTTGCAAACATTAACAATGCAACTTAATAAAACGCTTTCCTCATCTGAATTACCTGATCCATTAGCAAAGCTTGTCAATCATGCATTTAATAAGATGATAAATGAGTCGAGTGCTTTGCAACCCACCATGTTGCAAATAAAGTCGATAATTGCCCCTTTAGAAGTAAAGCAAAGAGACAGCCTACAAACACCTATTGGTGCAATTGAACATGTAAAAATTGCACTTGCAGCCACGGGGTTATCACAACAAGCCCGTTTAATACCTGAGCAGCAAGGCAAGCTAGAGAATTTATTGCCATTATTGCTTAATTTAACGAAAGCCTTGAACAGCAAAAAAGAGGGTAAATCGCAAAAGGGACAATTATCTCTGTCGAATGCTCTGCAAAGAAATTTAAGTGATAATATAAATACCCTGCAAAAAGGCCTTCAAGGTAACTTGCAATCAGCTACACAGCAAACAACCAGTAATGAGCAACCGCTTGTAAATATGCAGTTTTCGTTGCCACAGCAGCAAACTGAAAAACTTGCCACTACGCCAATAACCATTCAAGAAGAAAAGCGCAAAAACGATAATGGCGAAATTACGTCAATATGGCATATCTGTTTAGCATTCGAGATACAAAGCGGTATTTTGAATATTGCCGCCGAGTTAAATCAACGCCAGTTGTCTCTCAATTTTAGCTCTGACAACACAATATTAATCAATCAAGCAAAGTCACAGGCTCCTTTATTAGCGCAAAAATTAACGCAACACGGACTTGACGTTTTACACAGTGAATTTGTTTTAACTGAGCAACAGCATCTTAAGTCGCGCTCAGGAATCGTAAATATTAAGGTTTAATATGACTTCACAGAAATCAGCAATCGGGCTATTTTACGATGGCCAAGGTGCCCCAGAAGTGAGTAGTAAAGGCTTCGGTGAATTAGCAGAGCATATAATTCAATATGCCAAAGACAATGACATACTGCTGCATCAGGACTCAGCATTGGCAGAGAGCTTAGCGGGCCTTGAAATCGGCCAACAAATACCGGAGGAGTTGTATTACGTTATTGCAGAGTTAATCGCGTTTTCTTATGTACTACAAGGAAAGTTTCCACCAGGCTGGCAAGCATTGCATAACAAATTAGACGTAGAAGCCTAGTAGAAAACTAGGCTTTTTATTTGCGCACTACCCTTCTTTTTGGTGAAGTGTAAAGAGCAGTTCAGCTTCAGCTCTTGGCAATTCACATTCGCGCATAATTTCGTCGATATCCGCCCCTAAGGTGATCATTTTGACTGCACGAGAATAAATTTTTGATTCTGGATCTGCCAACTGAATATCTTGCTGCTTTTGTTTTAGCTCTTGTGCTTCGGACTGAAGCTCCATTACATGTTTACCAATTTTCAGTAAACCCGAACGGATTTCTGCGATTTCATTTTTGTTGATTGTTTGTTGAGTAAGTAACTTAGCTTCACTGTCCTGATGTGTTTTTTGTACCTGCTTTAAACGTGAAAGAAAACTAAACGCAATTATGCAGGCACAAACAGCAACACAGAGTGCAACAACTGAAATTATTTGCCAAACCATTAGAAATTACTTAGTTCATCCCACTCTTCATCACTTAGTAACTTATTTAAATCAACTAAGATTAGAAGCTCACCGTCACGGTTAGAAACGCCTTGGATAAACTTAGCACTTTCTTCAGTGCCAATGTTTGGTGCACTGTCTATTTCAGAACTACGTAAATAAACAACTTCGGCAACACTGTCGACTAGAATACCAATCACCTGCTTTTCAGCTTCAATGATCACGATTCTAGAGTTATCTGTCACTTCAGCGCTATTTAAGCCAAAACGCGTACGTGTATCAATGACAGTTACAACATTACCACGCAAATTGATAATGCCAAGTACATAAGCAGGGGCACCGGGCACTGGCGCAATTTCACTGTAGCGCAGTACTTCTTGAACTTGCATTACATTGATGCCGTACGTTTCCTCTTCTAGGTGAAACGTAACCCACTGCAATACTTCATCATTTACGTCGGCTGCATTTGACGAAAGAACTCTTTCTTCACTCATTTTTAAGCTCCTATCCAAAGTGGATATGTGTTAACTGCTTCTAACTCAACGACTATTGCGAACAGCCCTAATCGTCTTGGCTATCTAAACCTTGATTCAATAACTCGGTCATTGCCGATACATTAATTAAAGCACACATTTTCTCTTTAATTAATCCAGCTAACCAGGGTCTTCTGCCGGCTTTATCACGCCATTTAATGTCCTGGTGTGATAAGCTAACATTATCAATCAATCGCTCAGCTAACAGTCCCCAGTTAGATTCACCTAACATTATAAGATACTGATAGTTTAGCGCTTCTTCTAAGTTTTTGTTATATTTTTCTGGCATTACCCAGCGCGCAGAGTCAACTACATTCAGTTTCTCTTCACGATGCAACATTACCCCTTTAAACCAATCTGGCTTTCCAAATAGTTGATTTATTTCACCTAATTGGTAAATACCGCCTAACGATTTTAGTGGTACTGCAAGGGTGAGCCCCGCTACTTCAAAATAAAGTGCTTGGAATTCATCGGCCGCAAAACTGTCATCTTGAGTTTGTGATGGTGGTAAAGCGACTTCCACAGCTTCAACGACTTCTCTCGACTCAACTTGCTCAATGGTAGACGCAATCTGTGGGCTTTCTTTTGGTTTTAAAATGGCTTTTTGATGTTCAGCAGCTTTACTCTCTACATCACTAAGCAAATTTTCAACTGGACTTACTAGTGTTTCCGATGATTCTTCTTGTAACAGCGCATCTAGATACTGCTTCATCACTTTTTCGTTTGCAAATAACTGCTTAGTCATTTTCTGCCATCTCCAAATGCTCTAACAATGAAGTATAAGCAAATACACCGCGTGACTTGGGGCAAAACTGATGTGGAGCCTGCATGGCAAGGCTTGCATCTCTAAGTTTAGTATCAACCGGAACAACACCCGGCCATACTTTATCTCCGTAAAGGGCGCGTAATTTTTTGTAAGCCTCTAATGAAGCCTTTGTACGTTTATCGTACATTGTCGGAATAATTGTGAAATTGTATGACTTATTTTGTGAGCTTTGCATCAGCTCCATTGTTCTCATCATACGATCTAAGCCTTTTAAGGCCAAAAACTCTGTTTGCACAGGGATCAAAACACGATTACACGCAGCAAGGGCATTCACCATTAACACGCCAAGTACTGGTGGACAGTCAAGGATAGCAACGTCATATTCATCACTAATTTTATCAAGTGCATGACGTAAAATAAGCCCCATACCACTTTTTTTACCTAAACTTCGGTCAAGTGTTGCGATTGCCATCGTAGCTGGAAGAATATCTAGGTTTTCAACACCTGAGGGACATAGAGATTGTAAGATTTCTTCTCTTGCCATGGTTTTTCCACGGGTGAAAAGGTCAAATACACTTACTTCTAATTCTTCAGAATCAATACCAAAGTAATAAGTTAATGATGCATGAGGATCGGTATCAATCAATAAAACACGCTTGCCCCGTGAAGCTAATAAGCCTCCAAGGGACACTGTGGTAGTGGTTTTACCTACCCCACCTTTTTGATTTGCTACAGTCCAAATTCTCAATTAATTACCTATTGTTCTTGTTCTCGGGTTGTAATTCTGATCCCACCATTGGGTAGTTGTATTACCTTAAGTGAATCATCTTGTTCACTCGATTGTTTTAGTTTTTCAATTTCTAATGCTGTGGTTTGTGATTCTGTCAGTTCATTAGTGTTTTTAACTGGCAAAGCGTATTTAGAAATGGCAATAACCACCTTACGGTTTTGCTGACGACCACTTTCCGTATCATTATCACTAAATGGCGCATATTCACCATAGCCTTCAATTGCCATCCTAGCAGAAATCACGCCAAGATATTCCAACCATACAAGTACTTCGGTTGCTCGCGCAACGGACAAATGCCAATTGGAACGAAATACCTCATTATTAATTGGCAGGTTATCCGTATAACCACGGATCCTTAAATAATTTCGGTTTGCATTGAGTATCGGTAATAAAGCCCGTAAAACCTCTCTGGCACGCTCAGTCGCAACAGCACTGCCACTTGCAAACAATAAACTTGAACTAAGCTCGATGGTCAGCCAATCCATATCTTTTTCAAGCCTTGCCTGTCCTGTTTCAAGTTCATCAGAAATCGCACTCTTTAGCTCTTCTTCAAGTGAATCTAATGGTTGCCCTAAATATTTTTGTTTTAAATTACTTAACTCTCCACGTCCATCGACAAGTTCAGGGCCCTTTTCTTCTTCGACAATACTAATGCCGTGTAGCGACATATCAACATTCGCTTCATTACTGTTTAATAAGCCTTCACCAGATACACCTGTGCCATCAGCTTGAAATGGTTTATCGGTTGTTTTAAATACATGGGAGATAGTGTCAGATAGAACGGAAAACTTTTCTTCTTCAATGATAGCCATTGCATACATAACAACAAACAAAGCAAACATTAAAGTCATATAATCAGCATATGAAACTAACCAACGATGCGAATTATCATTTTGGTCTGGTTGCTTAAATTGCTTAAAACGCGCCATTCAAATTACCGAAACAGTGAGTTATTGTTCTTTTCAGTTAAGTATGCCGATAATTTCTGATCGATCACATTGGGCGAATCGCCTTGTAAAATACAAAACATGCCTTCAGCCAACATTTGGTGATAGCGGCAATGTTCATCAATTAAATTTGCAAGTTTATTAGCGATAGGAATGTAAATAAGGTTGGCAAACCCAACGCCGTAAATTGTCGCGACGAATGCAGTAGCAATACCCGCACCTAGCATATCCGGTTGTTGGATAAAATTCATCGCTTGGATTAGACCCAAGACCGCACCTAAAATTCCAAGCGTAGGACTGTATCCGCCCATTGCATGAAAAACTTGACTTGATTCATTCAGTGCATGACGTCTTTGAAGTATTTCATTTTCCATTGTGTCAAAAAATTGCTGCTCTTCACTGCCATCCACCAATAAATTTAAGCCTTTGGAGACAAAATAATCTTTTTCATCTATCGCCAAGTTTTCTAATGATAAATAACCATCGTGACGTACTTTTGCAGCCCAATTCTTAACTAGTTCAATGCCTTGCGAAAAGTCGTGTTTTGGTGGTTTTACTACCCAAGGTAACATTTTCAACGCAGTGATAAATTGATACTTGGTTGCTTGCAGCATCACCGCCCCGAGTGTACCACCAAAAACAATTATAAAAGCCGATAAATCAAATAAGTTTGCGAGTACACCACCTTCCAGTGTGTACCCTAATCCAATCGCAACAAACGCTAAAATAACACCAAAAATGGCTAATTTATCCACAACCTATTTCCGTATTGATGTGTTTTGCAACATCCGCTAAAGCAATACTTTTCTCGCTTAAGCCTGCACTTGCAACAGCTTGAGGCATGCCATAAACGACACAAGAAGCCTCATCTTGAGCCCAAATTTTAGAACCTGCTTGTTTTAATAAACGCGCACCATCTCGACCATCAGCTCCCATTCCTGTCAAAACAATTGCAAGAACAGCATCGCCATAACTCTTAGCAGCACTGGCAAACGTAATATCAACACTTGGCTTGTATGTCACTCTTGGACTGTCATCTTCATAAATCTTTAGTTTCTGGCTACCACTTCGTCCTTCAACTAACATTTGCTTGCCACCAGGCGCTAAATACGCAACCCCAGGTTTCAATAAATCCCCATTTTCAGCCTCTTTTACCTTAATTTTACATAAGGTATCCAAACGTTGAGCAAATGCCGGTGTAAAAGCTCCTGGCATATGTTGAATGAGCAGAATTGGGTGGGGGAAATTGGCAGGTAACTGCGTCAATACTTTTTGCAATGCTACAGGCCCGCCTGTCGATGTGCCAATTGCCATCAACTTATATTGTTTACCTGAAGCCTTAGGTCTTTCTGATGTACCCGTATTTCTCGTATCGGTAACTGGCGCACGTTGCGAAAATGAACGGTCGGGTTGGCGAAGTGATGACGTTGTCGTTCTTTCAGAAGCAATTCGGGACGCAGTAGAAGGTGTCGCAGCGACTCTCGAAGGACGAAAGCCACTTACGCGACGACGACCAATTTCACGTACTTTTTGTTGTAATACCTTGGTCGCTTCTTCTTTGTCACGTGCAATATCCTCAAATTTTTTCGGAAGAAAATCTAACGCACCCGCATCAAGCGCATCTAAAGTTGCGCTTGCACCATCATGAGTTAATGAAGAAAACATTAGAATGGGTGTTGGTGTTTGCTGCATAATTTGTTTGACCGCACTAATGCCATCCAACACCGGCATTTCAATATCCATAGTAATCACTGATGGTCTTAATTCAGCAGCTTTTTCCACCGCTTCTTTACCATTGTTAGCAGTGCCAATTACTTCAATATTGGGATCTTGATTCAAGATTTCACTCACTCTGCGGCGAAAGAAACTTGAATCATCTACAACTAATACCCTAATTGTCATTAAATGCTCTCTTACTTTTTATTGCGACCTTGACCGGCATAGTGCTTTAACATACTCGGTACATCTAAAATCAGCGCTATCCCGCCATCTGATGTAATCGTTGCACCGGCCATGCCTGGAGTTCCCTGTAATAGTGCATCTAAAGGTTTAATTACCACTTCTTCTTGACCAATTAATGAATCAACCACAAAGCCCATTTGCTGTGTGCCTAGTTGAACAATAACAACGTGTCCTTGAGAACGTTTTTGTTCCGTTCTAGGGTTACGAAGCAACCATTTTTCGAGATAGAAAAGCGGAATCGCTTTATCACGAACAATAATTGTTAACTGGCCATCTACTAAATTCGTTTTGGTTAAATCAAGGTGGAAAATTTCACTGACACCGGCAAGTGGTAATGCGAATGTTTGCTGGCCAACAACAACCATTAAGGTCGGTAGAATTGCAAGAGTAAGCGGTACCTTAATTTCCAGTACTGTACCCTTACCTTTTTCAGATTCTATATTAACAGTACCGTTTAATTGGGTGATTTTTGTTTTAACAACATCCATCCCCACACCACGTCCTGAAATATCTGAAATTTCTTCTTTTGTTGAGAAACCTGGGGCAAAAATTAAGTTATAAGCTTCTGTGTTCGATAATCTGGCCGCTTGGTCAGCATCGATAACACCTTTGCTAATTGCTATATTTTTTAATTTCTCTGCATCCATACCTGCACCATCATCTTCGATGGTAAGTAGAATATGGTCGCCTTCTTGTGATGCGGAGAGAGTCACTGTACCTGTTCGCGGTTTTCCTGCAGCTTCACGGTCATCTGGCATTTCAATGCCGTGGTCTACTGAATTACGAACTAAGTGAACAAGTGGATCTGCAAGTGCTTCCACTAAGTTTTTATCAAGGTCAGTCTCTTCACCAACTAATTGTAAATTGATTTCTTTTTTCAAGCTTCGAGCTAAGTCACGAACAACGCGAGGAAAACGACCAAATACCTTTTTGATTGGTTGCATGCGCGTTTTCATTACTGCGCCTTGTAAATCTGCAGTAACCACATCCAGGTTAGAAATCGCTTTGCCCATGCTTTCGTTGCTAACATTTGCACCTAAGCTAACTAGGCGATTACGAACTAGTACCAGCTCACCGACCATGTTCATAATTTGGTCAAGACGTTTGGTATCGACTCGTACAGTGGTTTCAGCAGGCGGCGCTGCTGGTTTGGCAGGCGCTTTATTCGCAGCTGGTGCTGGTGCACTTGCTGCAGGCTTAGCTGGCGCAGCAGGTTTACTCGGTGCCGCAGGTTTGGCAGCAGCAGGAGGTTTAACCGGCTCAGACTTCGGTGGCGGTGCTGGGGCTGGTTTTGCCGCCGGTTGTGCGACTGATTCAGTATTAAACGAATTCTCGCTCGCTTTTGGTGCACTCCCCTTACCATGAAGTTCATCCAACAATGCTTCAAATTCGTCTTCAGTAATATCTTCATCATCACCGGAACTAACTGGAGCAGAAGCAGGTGCTGGCGCATTGCTTTCCGAACTTGGTGAAGCAGCCTCAGCTGACGCACCAAACGAACCTGCGCCATGAAGCTCATCCAGCAAACTTTCGAATTCATCATCAGTGATTTCATCAGAATCAGCGCTAGTCGATTCTCCGCTTGGCTGTGCTACTGGACCATTTCCTGAACCATGAAGTTCGTCAAGTAAACTTTCAAACTCTTCTTCGGTAATATCGTCAACACTGCCAGATTCATCTGAAGAAGCAGTTTCATCTGCATCAAATAAAATATCATCAAACGGATCGGCTTCAACAGCTTCAGGTTGCGCTGGTTCAACTTCTGCAGGTTCTTCAGCAACAGTTGCTTGGGCTTCATCTGCACTTTCTGGCTGACTTAAGCGGTGTAACTCTGCAAGTAATTGAGGATCAGCTGGGTCAGGTTGCGCTCTATTTTGAATGTGAGCAAACATCTCATTAATGGTATCAAGTGCTTGTAAGATGACATCCATCAATTCTGGGGTAACTCTGCGTTGGCCTTGGCGAAGGACATCGAAAATATTTTCCGCACCGTGACAGGCATCTACCAATTCCGTCATTGAAAGGAAACCCGCTCCCCCTTTAACGGTATGAAAGCCCCTAAATATCGCATTCAATAAGTCAGCATCTTCTGGGTTATTTTCCAATTCAACTAACTGTTCTGAGAGCAATTCTAAGATTTCACCGGCTTCGACTAAAAAGTCTTGTAAAATATCTTCATCGACATCAAAGCTCATGCATAATTCTCCGATTAGAAGCCCAAACTAGATAATAGATCGTCTACTTCATCTTGACCTGAAACCACATCTTCACGGGTTTCAGCATTTATAATTGGGCCTTCAGCTACTTGGTCTAATTCACCATCAGCAACCATTTGTTGTTCTTGTTCTAGTGTCGTCTCAGGCGATCCTGTATGTTCAACAGGTGTACCAAACACCGTTAACATATGAATCAAACTCTCTTCGACCTCGCGTACTAGCTCGATTACGCGGCGAATAACTTGACCTGTAAGATCTTGATAGCCCTGAGCCATCAATACTTCTGTCATTAAACTATTCAATTCGTCAGAGTTTGTTTTAGCTTCTTCCATAAAACCATTCAACTCATGACAAAGCACTTTAAACTCGCCTACTTTTAGGTCCCGAGACATTAATTTATCCCATTTAGGTTTAATATCATTGAGACCTGTTTGTAGTTTATCGGCAATAGGCAGAGAAGCTTCAACCGCATCCATTGTGGTATTTGCTGCTTGCTCTGTCATTTCCATAACGTAGTTTAAGCGTTCTTTAGCATCCGGTATGGACTCTGTTGTTAACGCAGATAACGTGGTATCTAGCTGAAAGTTTTTTAATGAATCATGAAGTTGGCGTGTTAATTTACCAACCTCGCCAAACAATTCATCTTGCTCAATTGCCGTGACTTGCTGTAACAGCTCTTGCGCTTGTTGTTGTTCACCATTTTCAAGAAACGCAACAAGCTGTTTAGCCTGTTCTAAGGTAATTGGAGGCGCAGCACCTGCTGACATAAACCTCTCCTTCCCAATTAGCCTAAACGCTCAAAAACTTTATCAAGTTTTGTTTTCAGCGTTGCTGCAGTGAATGGCTTAACAATGTATCCGTTAACACCAGCTTGTGCGGCAGCAATAATTTGTTCTTTCTTAGCTTCTGCTGTCACCATTAGCACAGGAATGTGTTTAAGGCTGTCATCTGCGCGAATAGCGCGCAGCAAGTCAATACCTTGCATACCAGGCATGTTCCAATCCGTTACTACAAAGTCAAATTCTTGATTTTGTAACATTGGCAGCGCGGTACTTCCATCATCTGCTTCTTGTACATTTGTGAAACCAAGATCTCTTAACAGGTTTTTAATGATTCTTCTCATTGTTGAAAAGTCATCAACCACAAGAATTTTCATGTTTTTATCCAAAATATCCTCCAGTGAGGTATGCACCTAATTGTTTACTTACTACTTTATTCTATATCCAGTCATGGACTTTTGCTTTAAGGCGCACCATGGCCTGACTATGTATTTGGCTAACCCTAGATTCACTAACTTCAAGGATTAAACCGATTTCTTTCAAATTCATTTCATCATTGTAGTAAAGCGAAAGCACTAATGCTTCTCTTTCTGGCAAAGTTTGAATTGCCGTTACCAATGCTTTATTAAATTTATCTTGTTGAATATCTGCTAATGGGTTTTGCTCATTATTACCAAGGCCTGCATCGATTACATCTTCATCAACGCCGAGATCTTCAATGCCGATAATTTTGCCATTACTTATATCCCTAAGAATATGATGGTACTCATCTATCGTAATATCAAGTTTTTCAGCAACTTCACTATCTTTAGGCTCTCGACCAAGCTCTGCTTCTAAGGAACTAATGGCAGCAGCAACCTCGCGTGCATTTTTATGCACTGAGCGTGGCACCCAGTCCCCCTTGCGGGTTTCATCGATGATTGCACCACGAATACGAATACCTGCATAGGTTTCAAAACTAGCCCCTTTAGAACCATCGAAGTTTTTCGCAGCCTCAATCAATCCTATCATGCCAGCTTGAATCAGGTCCTCAACAATAACACTTGACGGTAATCGTGCAAGTATATGATAGGCAATGCGTTTAACCAACGGCGTATGCTGTTCAACAAGATGTGATAATTGATTTTGGTTAGCATAAGCAGTGGTTCGTTTCATAGGCATTCCTAGTTACTAACCAGTTTCTCGATAAAAAACTCAAGATGTCCTGAAGGCTGATTTGGGATCGGCCAAGTCGCAGCTTTAGAGGCTAACGCCTTAAAAGCAATTGCTGCTGGAGATTTAGGAAAAACATCTACAATAGTTTTTTGTTTACGAATGGCTTTTCGAATATTTTCGTCAAATGGCACGGTTGCCACTAACTCTAATGAGACATCTAGGAAACGATCGGTTACTTTCGACAATTTAGCAAAAAGTTCTTGCCCTTCTTTTAGGCTTCGTACCATGTTGGCAACAATTTTAAATTTGTATACACCGTGCTCTCGACTAAGCACCTTTATCAGAGCATATGCATCAGTAATTGATGTTGGTTCGTCGCATACAACAACAAGCACATCTTGAGAAGCACGAGAAAAGCTCAATACCATATCAGAAATACCTGCTGCAGTATCAACTACCAGCACGTCATAGTGAGAATCAAGTTCACCAAAAGCACGAATAAGTCCAGCGTGCTCTGAAGGCGTTAGTTCAACCATATTCTGAGAGCCTGAAGTCGCAGGCACAATTTTTACACCATACGGACCTTCCACCAGAATATCTTCTAAATCACATTCACCAGATAAAACATGAGACAGGTTACGCTCAACACGTAAACCAAGCATAACATCACAATTTGCCAAACCTAAATCGGCATCGAGTACAAGTACTTTTTGGCCTTGTTGGGCCATGGCGATTGCCATATTAAGAGAAACATTGGTTTTACCAACTCCCCCTTTACCTCCAGTTACCGCAATTACTTTTACAGCCTTGTTATTGTTTTTCATTTTCCGCAGGCCACTAGCTTGATCTAATTCTGGGTTAATCATACATTCCTACTGCTTGATGCGCCATGCTTGATGCACGTCTTGCTTGCGCGTTTGTTCGTTTTGCATACAACTGCTGTGCTTTGCTGACCAATTTTTCCGCATTTGCTACACGAATGTCCTCTGGTACGCGCTGCCCATTGGTAAGATAGCCTATTGGCAGTCGATTTTGAATGGCTACACTGATAATTTCGCCTAAACTTAGACATTCATCAAGTTTTGTGAAGATACAACCACTTAGCTGTACCTGTTTAAACTGCTTAATGGCTTCTTGTTGTACCTCTAATTGTGCTGTTGCACTTAAAACAAGGTAACTACGAATATCTACTCGGCTATTTCGCATTAATGTATTCAGTTGCTCAGTCAAACGCAAGTCTCGTTGGCTCATTCCTGCTGTATCAATTAATACTAGACGTTTATTTCTTAAATGATAAAGAATTTCAGTAAGTTCTTCTGCATTTTTAACTTGCTTAACAGGGCAACCAATAATACGTCCATATGTTGATAATTGTTCATATGCGCCAATACGATAGGTATCTGTAGTAATTAGTGCAATATTGTTGGCACCAAACTTTTGTGCACCAAGCGCAGCAAGCTTGGCAACTGTTGTTGTTTTGCCTACACCTGTAGGGCCAACCAGTGCATATACACCGCCACGGCGCAAAATTTCGTTGTTTGCGGTGTACAATTGCTTACTCAGCATGTTCAAGGTCTCTTGCCACGCTTGACGTGGAGCAACGTCATCAGGAATGAAACAGGCTAACTGGTCTGCTACAGCTTCACTAATTCCCATACCTTTTAAACGATCTAATAACAGAGCTCGGGTTGGATCACGGCGTGCCATATCCTCATTCATTAAACCAGAAAGTTGATGCTCTAATAACTGTCTAATAGATGCCATTTCATCACGCATTGCTTGCATTTCATGTGACGGCTGAGGTTCTGAGTCAAAGCTTGACGCCTGTTTGCTTTGATTAAACGAATTAAAACTGTCGTCTTTTGGTGCTTGATACTTATCTTCATCAAACCAATTTTGCGATTGTTGAGGTGCAGATGGTTTGTCAAATTGCGGTGTCTTTTTCGCTTGGCGTTCTAACAAAGCAGATAAACTATCAGCCACTGCGGCTTGCTTTTCAGGCTTTGCTGTTTGTGGCTTTGGTTTAACAAATTGGCTATTAAACGTTGGTTTTTCTGCTTGAACTTGTGGAGCTGCTGGCGCACTTTGAACCGACTTTTCATAATCAACAGCAGCAACAATTTCAATACCATCAGCCATACGTTTGTTTGACATAATGACAGCATCTGGACCTAATTCATGTTTAACTTCATTTAATGCACTACGCATATCTTTCGCAAAAAAACGTTTAATTTTCATGTCACACCTCACCTTGACTTATTACTGTTGACCAACCGAGCAAACAATTTTTATCTGTTTTTCTTCAGGTACTTCCTGATAAGACATCACACGCAGCCCTGGTAAGCTGTGTTTCACAAATCGTGATAACACACTGCGCAGCATACCCGATGTCAACAGTATTGAAGGTTCACCTGCCATTTCTTGGTTTTGATGAGCATCGCCGAGAGAGTTTTGAAGTCTTTCTGCAAGCCCTGGTTCAATACCAGCACCTTCATCACCTGCACTTTGAAGTGACTGATGCAACATCTGTTCCAACTCAGGCGCCAATGTAATGACAGGAATTTCAGGGGTGTTACCAGCCACATCTTGAACAATCAAACGACGAAGTGAAATACGCACTGCAGCCGTTAATACATCAGGATCTTGGCTACGTGGCCCATATTCAACCAAGGTTTGTACAATTGAACGCATGTCACGAATTGGCACCCCTTCGTTAAGTAAATTTTGTAATACTTTTACGATAGTTGTGAGCGGTAAAATATCTGGCACAAGTCCCTCAATTAAACGTGGGTGTGACTTAGCTAACATATCAAGCAGGTTTTGCACCTCTTCATGACCAAGCAAAAGAGCAGCGTGATTATGAAGTAATTGTGAAATGTGAGTGGCAACAACTGTGGCAGCATCTACTACTGTATAGCCAAGTGATTGTGCTTCATCTTTTTGTTCTGGCGCAATCCAAACAGCATCTAAACCAAATGCAGGGTCTTTAGTCGCAACCCCTTTCACCTCACCAAAAACTTGTCCTGGGTTAATTGCTAATTCATTATTGTGCTTTAACTCACCGTAACCACTCGATACCCCCATCAAGGTAATGCGGTATTCATTTGGATCAAGCTCTAAGTTGTCGCGAATATGCACTGGCGGCACCAAGAAACCAAGTTCTTGTGAAAGCTTTTTACGTACACCTTTAATGCGACTGAGTAGTTCACCGCCTTGCGCTTGGTCAACTAGTGGAATTAGGCGATAACCTACCTCTAGGCCAATAACATCGACTTGCTGTACATCGTCCCAGCCTAATTCTTTTTGTTCAATTTGTGCTTGTTCTTGACTCGGTGACTTACCTTTCGCTTTTTGTTCTGCTTCTTCGTCTGCCTTTTTGGTCTTAATACGTTGGTTCCAATAAGCAACACCACCAATTAACAAGCCGAGACCTAAAAATGCGACTTTTGGCATGCCAGGGACCAATCCCATCACAATCAAGATACCTGCTGCGATATAAAGCGCTTTATCATTTCCAAGTTGGGTATGAAATTGTTCGCCCATATTTTGTGATTCATTTTGACGTGTAACAACAATTGCAGTGCCGATAGAAAGTAATAACGAAGGTAGCTGAGCAACTAGACCATCACCAATTGTCAGTAAAGTATATACTTCCATTGCACGGCTAAAAGGTAAATCGTGTTGGATCATTCCGATAAATAATCCACCGATAATATTGATCACTAAAATGATAATGCCCGCGATAGCATCCCCTTTTACGAATTTACTGGCACCATCCATCGAACCATAGAAGTCAGCCTCACGGGTTACTTCTGTTCGACGTTCACGGGCTTGTTCAGCCGTTATAAAACCAGCGTTCAAGTCTGCATCAATTGCCATTTGTTTACCTGGCATCGCATCGAGCGTAAAACGTGCCGAAACTTCTGAAATACGACCAGCACCTTTGGTAATTACAACAAAGTTTATAATGATCAGAATTAAAAATACAACCAAACCAACGGCATAGTTACCGCCAATTACAACTGAACCAAATGCTTCAATCACTTTACCTGCTGCATCGCCCCCTTCATGCCCCTCAAGTAACACCACACGCGTACTTGCTACATTCAGAGCTAAGCGGAGAATCGTTGCAATTAATAGCACTGTAGGAAAAATGCCAAAATCGAGTGGCTTAAGTGTGTATAAAGTTATCAACAGGACAACTAGTGAAAGCGCAATATTAAATGAGAATAAAATATCGAGTAGAAACGCAGGCATAGGTAGTACAACCATGCCCAGTGCTGCGAGCACAAGAATAGGCGTTCCTATACCTTTTAAGTAGTCCGATTTATTCGCATTCAGTTGGTTTATTGTGGCTTTGAAGTCCATACAGCAGCTATTCAAAATATTGACACTGGTATAGCTAAAGCAAATTATGTTCCAACTAGTTAAGTGCTATAACATACTGACTAATATTTGAATTCTTCAGGTATAGGTAGGTTTGCAGCCAATTTTTCAGGCCGTTTGCCACGTCCTTTATTGAACTGTTTTAATTGATAAACGTATGCTAGCACTTGTGCCACAGCAACAAATAATTGTTCTGGTATTTGCTGCCCAATTTCACCTGTGTGGTAGAGTGAACGAGCAAGTAATGGTGATTCAACTATTGGAACGTCATAGCGATCTGCAATTTTTCTAATTTGCAGGGCGATTTCATCTCCACCAATTGCGATTACTATAGGCGCTCCGGCCTTCTCTGTATCATATTTCAGTGCCACAGCGAAATGAGTCGGGTTAGTGACCACAACATCAGCATCCGGTACATCCTGCATCATTCTACGTTGAGACATCTCACGTTGTGTACGCCGAATACGCGCTTTAATTTGTGGGTCACCTTCACTATTTTTGAACTCATCTTTCACTTCTTGCAAGGTCATTTTTAGCTGTTCGTTGTGATTCCATTTCTGAAAAGGCGCATCAATTGCTGCAATAACAATTAATGTCATAGCCAACGCAAAAAACATCCATGCTAGGATCCAAAGAGCATGTTCAATATTGCCTGGAACGGCTTCCAAGCTGAGTGTTAAAATTTCGGGAAAATAGCCTTTTATTAAATAGACAGCGACCGTTGCAATAAGGCCAAATTTTAATAACGCTTTGACAAGCTCAATTGCAGCTTGTTTACCGAACATCCGCGTAAGACCTTTGATTGGAGACATTTTACTTGCTTTCGGCGCTGCTGCTTCCCAACTAAAATTAAACCCTCCCAAAAAGGTATTACCGATTACGCCAGCAACCAGTAAACATAATACAAACATGGTCATGCCATACCACAGTTCATTAGCTATCTCGCCCCACACAGAGAACATTTTAGTGGTATCGTAAACTTCATTGCGATTGAGCGTTAATAATCTACCCATTACATTGTAAAGGCCAACAGCAATGTCCTTTCCAAACAATAAAAAGCTAACAGCAGCAGCAATCAGCACAAAGGTTGTGCCAGTTTCTTTTGAACGGGCCACCTGCCCTTTTTTAGCCGCGTCAGCTAATTTTTTGGCGGTGGGTTCTTCGGTGCGTTCTTGATCTGAGCCTTCTGCCATATTAACTCTCTATACTTGGCAACCAACAAGGTCACACATTAGCTCAATCATCTTTAACCATTGAAACTCAAACTGTGCAATGAAGTTAGTCATAGTTGCCCAAATAATCACAAGCCCAGCAAGCAGTGTAAACGGAAAACCAATGGTAAAAATGTTTAACTGAGGTGCAGCTCGAGTCATTACCCCAAACGAAAAGTTTATAACCAGCATGGCAGTTAATGGCGCTAATGACAACACCAGCGCCGTTGCAAACATCCAACTGCCCCATAAAGCAATTTTTTGAAAATTAACAACAGGCCACCATGTTCCATCGATTGGTAATGCCGTGAAGCTATGAACTAACATCTGGATCATCATTAAATGACCGTCATATACCCAAAAAAGCAACGTCGCTAAAATCAAATAGAATTGACCAACCGCCGGGACATTTTGGCCATTGGCAGGGTCAACGATGGATGCAAAACCCAAACCCGTTTGCATCGCGAGTATTTGGCCAGCCAATATAAATGTGTTTAACATCATTACAGAAGCTAGCCCCATTGCCGCGCCTATGAGTATTTGCTGCAAGACAACCAGTATCATTTGAAAACTAAACAGTTCATTAAACTGACTAGGTGGCAAAATTGGCATTACCAACAAAGTAACAAGCACAGATAGACCTAGTTTTACACGAGTGGGGACAGTTTTAACCCCAATACCCACCATCACCATAAACATGGCCGAAATACGTGCTAAAGGTAGAAGGAAATCCGAAAGGTATTGAACAAGCTGGCTAAATAATATTTCCATAATTAGCTCTGGCTAGCCGGCAATTTGCGGAATAATCTCCACCATTTGATGGAAATAATCAGTCAGCTTTTGTGTAATCCAATGGGCACCATATATAAGTGCAAGCAAGGTAACGACTAAACGCGGAAGAAAACTTAATGTTTGTTCGTTAATTGACGTGGCTGCTTGGAAGATTGCCACGATCAAACCAACGATTAAACTGGGAACAATAATCGCTGCTACGAGCTTTATCACCAAAAAAAGTGCTTCACTAAGTACCTCAACAAATATTTCTGGTTGCATCTAACCTCCCGACACCTTGGTATGGCTACACATTATCCTATGTCCCTAAGCCATAACTACGGGCTAATGTTCCCATCACCAGCGACCAGCCATCCACTAATACAAACAGCATTATCTTAAAAGGCAGTGAAACAATCATAGGTGAGAGCATCATCATACCCATTGCCATTAAGACACTGGCAACCACTAAGTCAACAATCAGAAACGGAATAAAAAACATAAAACCGATAATAAACGCGGTTTGCAGTTCGCTCGTGATAAAGGCAGGAATAACAACAATAAAAGGTGTATCTTCAGGTGCATCGAGCTTTTCATAGCCTGCTATTTTTGCAAAAGTTTCTAAATCAGAAATTCGTGTTTGCGATAACATAAAGGCTTTTAGTGGCTCTTTTGCTTGATCGAGCGCTTGAATCGAAGTTAGCTCTTCTTTTAGATAAGGCTGAATTGCACGATCATCAATCTGTTTATAGATAGGCGCCATAATAAATATACTCATAAACAGCGCCATACCCACTAAAAGTTGACTGGAGGGTGTTTGCTGTAAGCCAATTGCTTGGCGCAAAATTGCCAGCACCACAATAATACGTGTAAAAGATGTCATCATAATCACTGCCGCTGGGATAAAACTCAGCGCCGTCATCATGATCAAAACTTGTAATGTGACTGAGTATTCTTGTGCACCATCCGCGTTCGTTTTAACGGTTAATGCTTGTAATCCATCATTTGCAGACGCTATGTCAGGTAAAAGAAAAAACAGCGCAACAACGAATAATTTTAGACACATTCGGATCATATTATTTCTTATTTTTCGGATTCATAAAATGCGCCAATTGCTTGGCAAACTCTGGCATCTGTTGATCTGCCAAAGGTGTTTCTAGTTGATACAAATAGTTTATAGAGCCTGATGTAACACCTAACACATGGTGCTTATCGTCCATTTCAACAACTAACAATCGCTCTTTGCTACCCAAATTAATTGTACGGATAACTTTAAAGTCTTCGCTTTGAGTTATTTGAGGGTTAAAGCGTTTTACCAACAAACCCAAAGCAACAATACACACAACGACTAAGATTAACGACAATAACATCGAAGCCAACTGTTGAAAACCAGCAGGCTCGGCAGCCAACGCTGTGCATGGCAAAAATAAAAGCGCTGCTCGCTTGATCATCGTAGTTTTTTAATCCGTTCAATTTGGCTAATAACATCCGTTAAACGAATACCAAATTTGTCGTTAACCACAACCACTTCACCGTGTGCGATAAGTGTACCATTCACCAACACATCTAACGGTTCACCTGCAACACGATCAAGTTCAACGACCGAGCCCTGGTTAAGCTGCAGTAGGTTACGAATGCTTATTTTAGAACGACCCACTTCCATTGAAATGGTCACAGGAATATCTAAAATCGTATCCAGTTTACGTTTTTCTTCAGTGGTTAAATCTGCTTTTGAATCTTCAGACAGCTCTTCGAGTTCAGCAACCTCTGCTTCACCACCATCTTCGCCTTCTGCTTCAGCTAGCGCTGCAGCCCATTCGTCCATTGTATCTTGATCATCGCTCATACTAAATTTCTCTCAGTTAATTACCAGTCGAGGTCTACACCATCTGATAAATGTAAATCTTCTTCTAATTGCTCTAATTCAGCATCTGAATCGAGTTTTTTACCGCCCTTGGTGAATACATGCAGTTCGGATTTAACAGATTCTGGACGTTTAATCTTTTCACTAATTTGCAACGCAACATTGTCGCGAGAACGACCCATTTTAGCGCGGTAGGTCGGTAAGTCTTCAATAAATACCGTAATATGCTCAGGCATTTCTACCGGAATGATATCACCCTCTTTTAATTCCATGATTTGCTGTAAGCTTAAATCAACTTCAAGCATACGTGTGCTTAAGTCGACTTCAACATCCATAATTTCATCACGTAACGCTTTAGACCAGCGTAAGTCGGTATCTTCAGTATCAGATTGCACACCAGCATCGAGCAGTTCACGGATAGGCTCAAGCATTGAATAAGGCAGTGCAATATGGAAGTCACCACCACCACCATCAAGTTCAATATGAAACGAGCTGATTACGACAACTTCTGTTGGACTTACAATGTTGGCCATTGCCGGGTTCACTTCTGAATCTAAATATTCAAAAGATACATCCATGACAGGTGCCCATGCTTCTTTGTAATCTTCAAAGATGATTTTCAACAGCATTTGCACAATACGGCGTTCTGTGGGGGTAAATTCACGGCCTTCAATTTTCGCATGATAGCGACCATCACCACCGAAAAAGTTATCTACCAAGATAAACACTAAACGTGCTTCCATGGTAATCAAGCCGGTTCCCTTTAATGGTCTGAAACGCACCATATTTAAGCTGGTCGGAACAAATAAGGTATGAATGTACTCACCAAATTTGATCATTTGCACGCCATTAATTGACACTTCTGCCGTGCGGCGCATCATATTAAAGAGTGAAATACGCATATGGCGAGCGAATCGTTCGTTAACGATTTCAAGCGTTGGCATGCGACCACGCACAATACGATCCTGCGATGAGAAATCGTATTGCAATGCGGAGGCATCGCTATCGCCGCCTTCGTCTATCTCTTCTTCGTCAACATCATCAACGCCGTGTAAGAGCGCGTCAATTTCGTCTTGAGATAATAAGTCGCTCACCTAAACTCCTAATTATTGCATTACAAAGCCAGTAAATAGAACGCGTTCTATCACTTTACTGTCTTCAATTTCAACTAAAGCATTTTGCACTTCAGTTAATGCGTTATAGCGCAATGCTTCTTTACCTGCTGTGGTACTTAAATCATCGGCATTACTTGCTGAAAAAACGCGTAGCAGGGTGTTTTCAATTAATGGGATGTGTCGTTTTGCTGTTTCTTCGTTCACGTCACCGCGAACCAAAAGCTGTACCTTAATTTGCACGAGTCGATCTTTCGCTGAACCTGGTACATTAAAAACAAATGGTCGTGGCATACCAACATAAAGTGCACTGCCAATTTCCGCAGAGCTGGTTTTTGCTTGCCCTTCGCCACCCTCTGCAGTACTTGTTTCTTCTGCGAGTGTTTCTGCTGGAGCACTATCATCACCACCCATAAAGAAAAAGGCTGCGCCACCACCGGCGAGCAAGACAACAACGGCAATGATGATAATCATCATTTTTCCGCCTTTTTTCTCACCACCTTCTTCTATTTCAAGATCTTTTTCATCTGCCATTGTCACAGTTCCATAGCTACAAATTATTATTTTATATAATAGTGCGTTTATTTCGGTTTAATAGCAATTAGTGTTAAGCGTAAAAATCAATTCCATCTTGCTGTTTGCTGAGAATTTGTTCAGATAATTCAACACCATCGTCTGCACTAAGCTCAACACCTAGCGGTGAGCTTGATTGCTCTGCCATTTGTTGCTCATTTTGTCCTTGTTCGGAGACACTACTTTCCCCTAGATTTATGCCTTGCTCAGCTAGCATTTCTTTCAAACGCCCCATCGATTGTTCTAACATCTCTTTCGCTTGTTGGCTTTGCACCACGAAATTAATTTGTGCCTGTTCGGCATCTGATCGGATACGAATCTGCATCGAACCTAACTCCGGCGGATCTAATCTAATCTCAGCTTCTTTAAGGTTCAGATTTAGCAGCATATTCGCTTTATCAAACAATGCCTTAGCTGCATCATTTCGAGCAATATTAACTGGCTGCTGTAAAACTTGTTCCGCTGTCGCACTCACTTCTTTTGTATTCTGCATAACTTGTGCTGTTTGTAATGCAATATGCTGTTGATTCACGTCTCTTAATTCAGCTTGTTGCAACTGACTCGATTGAATTTGTGTGACGAGTTGCGATAACACAGGTGTATTAGCATTATTTTTTAGTGAATTAAGCAACTTACTAAAGCTCATTGATTGCTCACTTGCTTGATCACCAAAATCAAACTCATTTTCCGCTTCAACGTTCTCGGTATCAGTAACAATTTGCTTCATCATGTTATTTAGTTCTGCACGTGACTGCTGCTTTTGCGCTGAATCTTGGTTATATAAATTAGCTTGAACAGGATTTACGACCGGTTGATTCACTAGTTCTGCCGTTTTTTGATTAGCTAATTGGCTTGTTCCTGCTTCTTCTGTAATAGCTTGCGCTATTGCATTGCTAACAGGAGTTGCACTATGTGGAACTTGTTTATCTGGTCGCGTAATAGTTGCAGACTTGTCAGATGGTATGATTATTTTTCCATCGTCAACTAACTGTGACAGACTGCTTTTTGTATTCTCACTGAGCTTGATTGCTCCATCATTCTTGACACTTTCAGTTTGTTCACTGCCTTCCATTGACTTTGTTAACACCGATTGCAATGTAACGGTTTGTTTTGAAGGCTTTGTATCAACGCGCTCAAGAGCTAAGTTCAGTTTATCAAGCACTTGGCGGATTTCTTGTTTTGATAACCCCAATTGTTCAAAGTTTTCGTCATTAAGCTGAGTAAATAGTTGCTTTAGAGAGGCGAGGGCTTCTTTATCTAATTTTTCAATTTCTTTATCAAGAGTGACTATATTTTGCGTAAACTTAGGGTCACTTTTTGGTTCGCCTTTATCAATAGCTTTATCGGTTATTGAGGTTATCGCTTGCTTATCTACTGCTTGATCATTCGTGGTTTTTGATAACTCCACATTAAGTGACTGACTTTTCGCTAATTGTTCTAAAAATGAAGTGGCGTCCTCAGTTTGAGCGTCTGCATTCTCAAGTGCTTGCAAAGCTGAACTACTCTTTTGAGCAGCGTCATTTACTCCACCACTCATGTTAGCTTTTGTTTCTTCTTTGCTTAAAGGTTGAGATTTAGCCCAGTCAGAACGCTCAAACTTTGATTTATCTGTGTCACTGTCAGTGTCTACAGCAAGGCTTGAGAGCTGTTGAAAGTCTTTAGAACGTGTTGAGGAAACATCATCTTGCGAATAGTCTTTTTCAACTGTTATAGCTTGCTTCGCTGTGTCAGATTCATCAGTTTGGGCGTTGTTGTCCTCCGACTTCTCGCGTTCTTCATGCTCCAATTCTGCAACTTTTTTATCAGCTTCATTAGATTCTTCTTGTCTTAACAACTCGGCTTGTTCATTTTCAGCTGCACGTTGTTTTGCATCAGCTTCATTTTGTACTGAGGTTAGAACAGCTAAAAAGCCGTTTTTATTGTCTGTTTCAGAAGTTGAGGACGCTAATCCCACATCAAGGTTTGTAACGCTTAACTGTGAATCAATTATTGCCATAACACGCTTCTCGTCTTGTTAAAGTTTGCCGCTTTTCGCTGGTATAGAAATAAAAGCAAGAACTAAGCCAGTGTTTTTCTATTTCTTACAAAAATATTGGTGGCAAATTCATCAAGTTGTTTTTGTTCTGCTTTTGCAAGTATTGCTTGCTGTTTTAACTGTTTTCGCTGCTTTAATTTTTCTATAGCTTCAAGCTTTGCTTTTTGCGCTAACCAAAGTTCCTCACGTTGTTTGAGGACTTTATTTGCCGTATTTATCGCATTCAATTGCTGTTTTAAAGCATCATCTAGTTTGCCTATAAACTGCTGAAATTGATTATAATAACTGCCACCAACCCCCTCAGTTGCACGGTTTTGCAACTGCGCTAGGTAGTCGGAACGAAAAGTTTCGATACCAGTTAACTGACGCTGTAAATTAGCGAGGTGCTGCTGTGCACCGATAAAATCCATACGCAACTTTTCTTCTTTATCTGATTCAAGCTTAATCAATAATGCAAGTTGATCGCGTGCCATTAACCTTGTCCTAGTATGCGTGATAAACTAATTAACCCTTCATCATAAGGGATCACATCTGTCATACCTTGCTGTAAAAAGTGGTTAATACCCGGCATCATTTCAATGGTTTTATCTAACATCGGATCACTGCCTTTTTGATATGCACCCAATGTGATTAAATCCTTATTCTGTTGATAAAGCGAATAGATTTGTTTTAATACTCTTGCCTGCTGCAGATGTGTTTCACTAATCACTTGCGGCATTACACGGCTGATTGATTTTTCGATATCGATGGCGGGGTAATGGCCTGAATCAGCTAATTCTCGAGATAACACAATATGACCATCAAGAATCGCACGAGCAGCATCGGCAATAGGGTCTTGCATATCATCGCCTTCGGATAAAACAGTAAAAAACGCCGTTATACTTCCTTGCCCTTCCCCCCCATTACCGGCTCGTTCCACCAGCGCAGGTAATTTTGCAAACACCGAAGGTGGGTAGCCTTTTGTCGCTGGCGGTTCACCTACAGCAAGGGCTATCTCACGCTGCGCCATGGCATAACGTGTTACCGAATCTAATAACAACAATACGTTTAAACCTTGATCACGAAAATACTCGGCTATCGTGACAGCTGTTTCGCACCCTTTAAGTCGCATTAACGGAGATGCGTCAGCGGGAGCTGCAACCACCACTGAGCGTGCGCGCCCTTCTGGCCCTAGTATTTCTTCAATAAACTCTTTTACTTCTCGACCACGTTCGCCCACTAAACCAACCACAATTACATCCGCATTAGCGCCTCGGGTCATCATGCCAAGTAATACCGACTTACCCACACCACTACCTGCAAATAAGCCCATGCGTTGACCTTGACCAACTGTTAATACTGAATTAATCGCACGCACGCCAACATCCATTGGCTGTTTTATTGGACGCCTGGCAAGTGGATTAATTGGCTTAGCGGCAAATTTGAGTTTTGTTTCGGCTTGAATTGGTCCGAGTCCATCGAGTGGGCGACCAAGCCCATCAACGACACGGCCTAATAAACTCATGCCAACTGGCAGGCCAGCATCAGAGTGTTGTGGGATTACGCGCGCACCTGGTAACACACCAGAAATTGCATCATTGGGCATGAGATAGAGTGTCTCTCCACTAAAGCCAACCACTTCAGCTTCGACCAAACCGTGTTGCGTTTCGATTTTACAGCTACTGCCTACGGGTACTTTCAAACCTTCAGCTTCCAACGTTAAACCAACAACACGTTTTAAACTGCCAGCGACTGCTGGTCGGTGTAATTTAATTTTTGATTGATAACTGGCGAGACGCTCAGCAAGCCCTTGGCTCATAATTAACTGTCGTGATTTTGACTATCGATACCAGCTTCTTGCAAAAAGCTTTCCAGTATTTCTTTGAGGCGTAATTCTACCGAGTAATCAATTGATGAATTATCAGAATTGATGTGAAGGCCACCCTTAGTGATACTCGGCTCAACAACTAGCTTCCAATTTCTATCAGCTAACTGCTCTGCGGGGATCGCTTGATTTACCAGTTCAAAATCTTCTGGGTTTAATAATATTTCCAGGGCATGATGTTGATTTTTAAGTGCATCAGTTGCCACTTTCATTGCATTGAATATTGCTTTTTCATTCACGGTAAGTTCGCCATGAACAACCGCTTTAGCAAGCTCAGTTGCCAACAATACAACTTGCTTTTCAACTTCATTACTGACTTGTTCAAATGGGGTTGCCAACTCATCGAGCAACTTAGTCAATTGCGCAATTTTTTCCGCAATTTCTGGTTTAGCACTTTCAAATCCTTCCTGTTTACCTTGCTCAACTCCCTCTTCATAACCTTTTTGTGCACCTTCCAACTTTCCTTGTTCAAACCCTTCTTGATAACCTGCTTCTTTACCCTCAGCGTGACCTTCTTGATAGGCTTCTTCACGAATTTGTTCGATTTCTTGTATACTTAATGGGGTAAATTCTTCTTCCTGCTCAGGGGCTTGTTCAGCTTGTTTTTTTTGATAAAGCTCTTCAAGCGATTTACCCATTGCGGTAGAGCGACCCTTGAGGTTACGTCGCTCATCCTTAACATCAGGAATAGGCCAACTTTCCAAAAGGCTTTCGATGGCCTCTGAATTTTCAATTTTTTGACCTGAGCGGTACTTTCCAAGCTTCATAAATTAGAGGAACTCCTCACCACCGCCACCACCGAGCATAATTTCACCCGAATCGGCAAGACGACGTGCAATACTGAGGATTTCTTTTTGTGCTGCTTCAACTTCACTAATACGCACAGGCCCCATTGCTTCAAGGTCGTCAACCATCATCTCTGCCGCACGTTTAGACATATTATTAAGGATTTTATCTTTGAGTCCTTCATCAGCCCCTTTAATGGCTTTCATTAATACGTCTTGCTGAACTTCACGAAGAATCGCTTGAATACCGCGATCATCTACATCGATTAAATTATCAAATACAAACATCAAGTCTTGGATTTGTTGAGACATCTCTTCATCATGCTCACGAATTGCATCCATTAACTGACCTTCTACATTGGTATCGAGGTAGTTCATAATATCTGCCGCAGCTTTTAAGCCACCCATTTTCGCAGCTTGTGCACCTGCTTGACCGGCAAATTGTTTCTCCATGATTTCATTCAATTCTTGTAATGCCGCTGGTTGCACTTCTTCCAAGTTGGCAATACGCATGGTTAAATCAAGGCGAACTTTTTCTGGGAATTGATTAATAATTTCAGCTGACTGCTCTGGTTCTAAATATGCCAATACAATGGTTTGGATCTGCGGGTGTTCATTACGAATAATATTTGCTACCTGCTTGGAATCCATCCATTTTAAGGAGTCGAGGCCTTTTGCCCCAGAGCCCATAATAATTTGGTCAATTAAATTCGCTGCTTTCTCTTCACCAAGTGCCGCGGTAAGTGCTTTCTTAATAAAGTCTTCTGATTGGAAGCCAATCGTACTAAAGCTTTGAATTTGATCTATAAACAACTTGTGTACAGCAGCTATTTTCGATTGACTTAAATCATCGAGACCTGCCATTGCCATACCCACTTTTTGCACTTGCTTTGGCTCTAAGTGCTTTAAAATTTGTGCAGCATCTTCTTCAGATAAGCTCAATAAAAGAATCGAGGCTTTTTCAACACCATCCAGCTTATCAACATCAAAGTTGCCGCTCGATTGTTCTGCTACTTGGTTCTCTTGATCAGTCATCTTCGGTTAACCACGCTTTAACTACTTGAGAAGAAAGTTCCGGCTCATTTGCCACAAGTGCTCTTACAGCTTTCAGTAAGTCTTCATCACCATGTAAGTCAGGTAACTGCAACGTTCCGTCAGGGCTAAAGCCTACTGCTGATTCGTCAAATTCTTGACTTAGCATATCAATTGTATCATCACCTAAGTCTACACCTGCAGATAGGCTTGCGTCATCATAATCCTCGGTTGTATCTTCTGGATTAATCAACTTACGTAACATTGGACGAACAACAGCCAGAATCAGAACAATAATGACCAGAGCACCTAATGCTAAACGCACAACTTTAAAGAACCACGGTTGTTCCCAAAGCGGTAATTCAATCACTTCACCCAATTCTTCTTGCACAAATGGAATGGTTACAACTTCTAACGCATCACCACGTTGCATATCAAAGCCAATACCACCTTGTAACAGGCGACGAATGTTAGCGAGTTCCTGTTGTGTTCGAGGATCACGCGTGGCCTCACCGCCTTCCGCAACACCATTTTTATAGTTGACCGCAACAGACACACTAATTCTACGGATCACGCCCGTTTGTTGGCGCTTGTGCGAAATCGTAGTATCAAGTTCATAATTACGCGTCGCTTCTTTACTGTTTCTGCTTGGTAATGTGGTTTCGCCTGCACCTTCACCCGCTTGTTCAGGAATTTGCGAATTGACTGGCGGCTGATTGGTAAGTGCACCAGGAATGCCTACAGCCAGACCACCTATATTAGTATCTTCACGGGTCATCTCACTGCGCACTGCAGGTAAATCTGGATTGAAACGTTTTTGTGTTTCTTCAATTGAACTGAAATCCATCACTAAATCGACTTGTGCGGTGTAATTACCAAGTCCCACCACAGGGATCATGATTGAGTCGATTTTTTCTAAATACTCTTGTTCACGTTTACGTTCAATTTCATACTCTTTGCGCGAACGTGCTGTCAGGGAGTTTTGCGAACCTGAATTCAGTAAGCGCCCATTTTGATCGGTTACCGTAACACGACTTGGCTCAAGTCCTTGTACCGCGGACGCTACCATATCCACAACCGAATCCACTTCTTCGCCATTAAGTGTGCGGCCGCGTCTAACAGTGAGAACTACTGTTGCACTAGGTTTTTTCTCTCTGCGTGCGAATACATTTTCTTTTGGGATTGCAAGTAGCACTTTTGCGCGGGCTACTTTGCTCAGCTCTTCAATTGTGCGCGCAAGCTGTTGTTCGCGAGAGTGCTTTAAGCGTTCACGCTCTAATCGTTGACTCACGCCAAAACCCATATCTTGCATCAGAATTTCAGTGCCAGATGATGGTGTTTGCTCTAACCCTTCTTTTGCCATTAATAACTTGATGTTCTGATAAGCTTCTACCGGCACCATCACCACATTGCCATCAAGTTTATACTCAACTTTTTGCGCATCAAGGAATTCAAGGGTTTGGATCAGCTCATCCATTGGCATTTTGCCAAGTGGGCGCATATCAGGCTCTTTAGCCCAAATCATAATGAACACAGCAATCGCAACACAAATGGTTAATGCGATGATAAGTGTCACTTGACGCATTACATCAACACCACTCAAGCTGCCAAGGAAACCTGATTTTTGTTCTTGATTGTCACTGTCCATGTCAGTGACAGCTAAGTCATTGGTGTCCATTGTTGTTAAATCTGTTGATGAATTAGCCACAACCCTACTCCACTATCGCTTAAACTGGCATGTTCATGATGTCTTTATAAGCTTCAACAAGCTTATTACGCACCTGAACCGTTGCCTCAAAGGCCACTGATGATTTTTGTGAAGCGATCATCACTTCCGCAAGAGAAACATTGCGGTCACCCATTTCTAAAGCAGTTGCTTTTGCTTTTGACTCTGCTTGCAAACCGCTAACGGTATCTAACGCATCTTTGAGTAAGTTATTAAACTCAACTTGCGAACTACCTTGAATTGTTTCAATCGGCTGTTTTGGTTTTGAAAAATTACTTGCTTCAACTGCAAGCGACTGCATTTCCTGATAAAGATTGTTTGCTGAAATATTCATGCTGACAAACCGTACTAAATAAACTTACCAAGATGAATGCAAACTTAATGCCAGAAATAAAACCCTATCTATCAACAACTTATAAAGCCATTATTTTGACAATGTAGAATATTTAAACAGCAAGAAGCCCTCAGAACGAGGGCTTGAGAAGAGTGAAACGCTTTCTTATGCAGGCAGCTCGATGCCCATTTCACGCATTTTTGCTAACTTGTAACGTAATGTACGAGGACTCATACCTAGTTTGTCAGCTACATCTTTGCGTTTACCATTGCAGGCTTTTAGCATATCAAGAATTATCGAGTTTTCTTTGTCTTTCAACTCTTGTTTGTATCCAAGTGACTCATCATGAATAGGGTCTTTGCTTTGTTCCGTTGCAATATCAGGTATGATTTCACTTTTTTCTACAACACTCGCTGTAACCTTGCTCGATTGCAGGCTGGCTACAGAGCCTAAGAAAATGTCATCAGTATGAATGGTTTTATCACTTTGTAAAATAAGTGCACGTTGCACCACATTTTCAAGTTCACGTACGTTACCCGGCCAGGTATGACTTAATAATTTTGCTTTTGCAGCATCATCAAATTGCACTGGCATGTCATTATTATGACGCTGAATTAAATGCTCAGCTAACGGGATTATATCCCCTGGACGCTCTGCCAACGGCAACCACTCGAGCGGAAACACATTTAAACGATAATATAAATCTTCACGGAACACCCCTTCCGCCACCGCATCGCGTAAATCACGGTTAGACGTAGCAAGCACACGTACGTCGAGTTTAATGGTTTTACGTGAACCTAAACGCTCAACTTCACGCTCTTGTAAAACGCGTAATAACTTTGCCTGTAAACTTAAATCCATTTCAGTGACTTCATCAAGTAAAATGGTGCCACCTTGCGCTTGTTCAAACTTACCTGGGCAGGCTTGAATTGCGCCTGTAAATGCCCCTTTTTCATAACCAAACAATGTGGCCTCAAGCATGTTTTCAGGAATGGCTGCGCAGTTGATAGCAACAAAATTTTCTTCTGAGCGTAATGACTTGTCGTGGATATAGCGGGCCATAACTTCTTTACCCGAACCACTTGGACCCAGCACCATCACAGATGCATCTGACTTCGCTACTTTTTCTGCAAGTTTCATTAATGCTTTACTGGCAGGATCTTCTACAATAGGACCATCTTTAATCGATTCTTTTTCCGGTAGATAACGACTTACCATATTTAACAGTACTTCTGGTGCAAATGGCTTCGCCATATAATCAATAGCACCTAGACGCATCGCTTCAACTGCATCGTCTATAGTCGCATATGCAGTCATCATTAATACTGGCAAATCAGGGTAATTTAGCTTGATGCTTTTAAGTAAATCGATGCCCGACATTGCACCCATTTGCACATCACTCACCACCAGTGAAATACCACCTTGTTTTAACTTGATAATGGCTTGTTCGGCACTATCGGCTTCAATGCAGCTAATATCTGCCAATGCTAAGGTATCAACTAAAGCTTCGCGTAAACCAGAATCATCTTCTACTACTAATACTTTTGCATCGCTCATAATGTCTCCTAACACGCTTTTTTGCCAATAATAGGAAGGTATAAATTAAATTCAGCACCACCGAGATCACCATTGCCCGCTTTAACAAACCCTTGATGGCTGTTTGCAACCGACTGCACAACTGCCAGACCTAAACCTGTGCCATGTGACTTGGTAGTAAAAAACGGTTCAAAAATTTGCTGAGCAGCAGCTTCACTGAGCCCCGGCCCATTATCTTGCACCGAAATTTTGACATGATCCGCAAATCGCTCTGAGCGCGTTGCACTTAAAATAATTTTGCCACCTTGCCCAGATGCCTGCACTGCATTATGAACCAAGTTACTGATAGCGCTGCTAAGCGCCACTTTATTAGCAATTATCTCAATATCCGGCTCGGGTAACTTCAAATCAAGTTCACACTGCTGGCGCATTATCATGGCTTCAGACGCATTAGTAACATCTGTTAGTAATGCCTGCATTGATACGGGTGCTAACACTTGCTGTTCACCACTTTTAGCGAATAGCAGCATGTCATTAACTTGGCTTTCTAAATCTTGTAAACGCGACATCAGCTTTTCATGAAAATTGGTGCGCGCTGTCGGGTTTAATTTTTCAGACGATAAATTGGCGGCATATAACATTGCAGCAGAGAGTGGCGTGCGTACTTGGTGTGCAAGCGAGGCGACCATTTTACCTAATGCACTCAGGCGTTGCATATGTGCAATGCGCGATTGTAACTGCCTTGTTTGGGTTAAATCTGTCATTAAGATCAACTGACCCGGCTCAGGTGTCAGTGGCGAGATATCAAGCTTTACTAAACGACCATCGCGTAATGTCACTTCATGACCATCACTACCGTTAGGTGCAAACGAGCGCTGAATAATTGTAAACCATCGCTCACCCTCCAGCGGCTCCCCCAGTAAATCAATAGCAATTTGGTTTGCTTTCGCCACCATTCCTTTACCATCAAGTACAATCACACCGGCAGGCATGGTATCAACTAAATGACTCAACCAACTTGCTTGTTTTCTCAGTTCACTAAGTTCACCCACGTACTTTTCCTGCATCAAACATGGGTTATATACCTCGTGAAATTGTTGGGGTATGATTTGCGCTAACGCCATAATGGTACACCAATTAATTACTCTAACTAATGAGTACTTATACACGAAGTGTGCCAATTTTTATTTTTATAAAATACAATAACTTAAAGCACAAAAAAGACGTCAATTATTTGTCTAAGGGATTTATATGTGCAAACGATGTGAGTGGCTCGATACCACAAAAGCGGATTATATTGCCTACCATGATACCGAGTGGGGTGTACCATTATTTGATGACCATTTGTTGTTTGAGTTTCTGACACTTGAGTCAGCCCAAGCAGGATTAAGTTGGTATACCATTTTAAAAAAACGCGATAATTATCGAAAAGCCTTTGCTAATTTCGACCCAAATCAAGTTGCACAGTTTGATGAAAGTAAGAAGCTTGAGTTAATGAATGACAGTGGCATTATTCGCAATCGACTAAAAGTTAACGCCGCGATAAATAATGCACAGCAGTTTTTAGCGATTCAAAAGGAGTTTGGCAGTTTTGCCAACTATCAGTGGCAGTTTGTAAATAACAAACCAATAATTAACGACATCAACAGCAAAGATGATTATCAAGCCACCACCAAAGAATCCGAAGCCTTTGCTAAAGACCTCAAGAAAAGAGGTTTTAAATTTTTAGGACCAACCACAGTTTATGCGCATATGCAGGCTTGTGGCATGGTAAACGACCATCATAATCACTGTTTTCGCAAACAAGAAGTTATTGCACTCTACCCTTCTCTTTTTTCTTAAAGAACCGCTTCCTAATACTGCTTATTGATAGTCAAAAGTGAATAATGAATTCACTTTTGAACTATTCAAATTCAAATGAAGCTCAATTAAAGTGTGCCTATCTATTTAAGGAAATGATTATGGTTCTCGATAACGAAACTAAATTCGGTACAGTTAGCAAAGTGTTTCACTGGCTTAGCGCCATTGTAATTCTCGGACTGTTTGCCGTCGGTTTCTGGATGGTCGATTTAAATTACTACAGCGAATGGTACCGCACAGCACCTTATTGGCATAAGAGTATTGGTATTCTTTTACTTGGGTTTACGCTGGCTAGATTGCTGTGGAAATTTATAACGCCATCACCAAAAACATTAACAACGCATACAAAGCTAACCCAATTAGCAACGAAATTAGGCCATTTAGCGCTGTACAGCATTTTATTGGTGATCCTCATTAGCGGTTATCTCATTTCAACTGCAGATGGGCGTGCAATTGAAGTATTCACTTGGTTTGAAGTTATGAGCCTTGGTGAACTGATTGCAAACCAAGAAGACGTTGCTGGTAGCATTCATAAATATACAGCTTACAGTTTAATGGCAATAGTATTAATACATATTTTAGCGGCGCTAAAGCATCACTTTATCGATAAAGATGCCACCTTGCGCCGTATGATTAAGTAAATTTATAAGGAAAATGACGATGAAGAAAACACTATTAGCATCAGTTCTTGCACTTAGCAGTTTGGCAATGCCTGTAATGGCCGCAGACTATGTGATTGATACTAAAGGCGCCCATGCTTCAATTAATTTTAAGGTTAAACACTTAGGTTACAGCTGGCTAACAGGTCGTTTTAATACTTTTTCTGGAGAGTTTAACTACGATGAAAAACAACCTGAAGCGAGCAAAATTTCAGTAAACATTGATACAACCAGTGTTGATTCCAATCATGCAGAACGCGACAAGCACTTACGTGACAGTGATTTTCTAGATGTTAAGAAGTTTTCAACCGCAACCTTCAACAGTACTAAAGTGACTGATTTAGGCAATGGTAAACTTGCTATAACAGGTATTTTATCACTGCAAGGGATTGAAAAAGAAATCACTATTGACGCAGAGAAAATTGGTGAAGGTAAAGATCCATGGGGTGGTTATCGCGCAGGTTTTGCCGGCACAACGTCGATTCAAATGAAAGACTTTGGCTACAAAATGGACTTTGGTCAAATTGACTTTGACCTTCATATTGAAGGCATTAAAAAGTAACTTTCCCAATAAAAAGGCTGCCCTAACAGCCTTTTTGCTAAAACCTGCCTTTAAAAACAGCATCAGCTAAAGTTAAACAACTTGTTTCATTATTAGATTTAAGTAAACTGAAAAAAATCTCAAAATTCTAGGATCTGATATGCCAGGTTTGCCTGCTGCAAGAATTACAGATATGCACGTCTGCCCAATGGTTACCGGGGTTGTTCCTCATGTTGGTGGCCCAATATCTGGCCCATCAGTACCAAATGTACTAATTGGAAGTCTTCCCGCTGCTGTTGTCGGCGACATGGCTGTGTGCGTTGGTCCACCGGATGTCATTGTAAAAGGTAGCACCTCAGTACTTATAAGTGGCAGACCGGCTGTAAGAATGGGTGATACAACCAGTCACGGTGGTAATATCGTTTTAGGCATGCCTAATGTGCTGATAGGATAAAACGCGCAATAGCGCGTTTTAAAATCCTAACTGAATATTGCGGTAATCCTTTAGCGGGAAATCCTTCATCGTGCCATGACGTTCAAGCCACTCCGATAATATCTTCATCCAGTGGAATCCTAATTTAAAATTCCAAATTGGATTAAATAGTGGCACATAATTCATTTGTACTAATTGCGCTCTTAATGTTTTGACATCTTGTTCGCTTTCCATAATCCAAATTCTACCATCGGGAAAATAAACCACCGCTTCATAATCGACTTCATCGACCATTGGACGACCAGCTTCATCACTATGGTGGATCATCCAGCCGCCGCTGCCCGCTTTCATACAACCAGCGTTAACTCTCACTGCTATCTCTTCAATTAATAGCGACAAGTTTCCTGTGTGTGCCCCTTCTTGACGTCCGTATTCTTCAAAAGTACGAATAAACTGATCACTACCATCAACATCACGCTGCCAAAATGAGTCTTTTTTACCATTTGTTGCAGCTTGTACGATTTTACGTTCTTCTTCAGAAAAAAATCTATCTTTTGGAAATACGCCCCAAAGGTCGTAGTCACCAGTTTGCACACCCTTATAATTTGAAGGTGCTTTTGCGCCATAACCAAGTGGATTTGTCAGACCACACACCTGGATATAACTTTGGTCAGTACCCACTGTTATCGCATGCTTTCTATTTTGTGGGCAATGCGCCACCAGCTCATTATTTTCTCCATAACACACAGCCCAATCAGTATTGAGCGGACTATATTCTCTTGAGTTTTGAGCGATTTGATTTACTTGAACTAAAACAAACTCATGCTTTTTACCATCCTTTGCGGCTGCGGTGATTTTAAAAACATGGTCGTTGATTCTTTGTTCTTGATACGCCTTACCAGCTCTTAACATGAGTGCAGGCAATGCGGCTTTACGTTCTGACGTAATGTATAATGGGATAGCCATCGCGCCATAATGGTTCATTGCATCGTTTACTTTCCCTTCTTGCCAGGCACGCGCTTTACTGTCTGTGCCTTTTTTACCTAGTGACGGATCGGCAAGCACAAAGCCCGCCATCGGGCCCCAATCACATGACTTAGCTTTGACGTGATAGCCTTTCGTGGCATAGCCTTGCCTAATTAATTGGGTGGCGTAGATACCCACAGCACGGGACGATATTACGGTATCCGTTTCACGTGCCACCGATGCAAAAACGTTAGAGTGCTCCTCTGGAATACCAGCAAGTGACTCCGCATTTTCAATTCCATTTTTCATTATTTTACCTTAGTAATAGGTCATTATCGTTGTGACGAAAATCATCACTGTAAGCAATGGCCAAAACCAAATATTGGCGATGTGCTTGAAGTATTTTGCGTTACCGCGCGAGGTAACCGCTTTATAATATTGATGTGCAATCAACATAAATGCTGATGCAATCAAGTACAATAGAAAATAAAAAATTTCAAAGTACACCACTTCATCGATTTGCAGGTGTTCTCGTATACTGTAATGGGCTAACAAAATGGTAAACACCACAGCAGTAATGTTATTACGTAAATCCCCATACGGGGTATAGGCCATACTGACAACGCATGCATAGAGCAGGCATACCATTACCATCACAGGTAGCAGTGTAGTCACAAAGGGGCCTAAAAACTCTCGCTCTAAATTAATACTGTAATTAAGTTCGGCGTTAATATCCTGATTTGTAAACGTATCCAAACCAAAATTGGTGTTATAGTGTTGGAAGGTATATTTGAAATAACTCTGAACTAATTGCCATTCTTCCATCACAATGTCATTGGCGATTGCAGGGTTATCTTTTTTACCTAATCGTTCATAGGCGTCAAGATCGGGCACCAATACAACATTAGCACCAAGATCAGATGCACTGAGTCGCAAAACAATATTTTTATGGTCAAATGGGTATTTTGAATAATCGAATTGTTGCCGTGTAATAATCGAGAAATGCCAACTGACTAGCAATGAGCCGTCGTTTAATTCTTTTCGGTAGTTTTCTTCTACTTTACTTTCAATTGCTTCATTAAAGCTTATATTTGCTGTTAATACTTGGCGCTGGTCTGGAGTTAACTTTTGCCAAACACTACCGGTAATATGGACATTATTCGCATTAACAAATTCAATAGATTCAACATACGCCCCGGTCGCCACAAAATGAGGCTCTTCAATGCGCATTTGGAGCAAACGATTACGGTAGCTTGTTTGAAAGGCCTCTTTTTGCGAGTTAGAGGTGACAATAACTGTATCTTCCGCTTCTATCTCATTAAAGCTTCGAGCGAAATCAAGCACTATGATTGTGCTGATCATCAATACAATGGAGATTGATACGTTGTTTTGCGTCCAGTTTAGTCTTCTCTTTCGCGTAAGTAGCAAAATCAAGAAAATAATACTCGCTGCATAACAACTGATTGCAATGATATTCGTTTGTCTTCTAAAATCTTTATCGATTTCAAACATATCAGATGACATGCGCGTAATTAGCACCCAATTTGTATGAGGAATTAATGTACATGCCGCGTAGTGTTCATCGTTATCTAATGTTTCACCATTAAAAAATAAGTAATCTAATTTGGTATCGAAACAACCTTCTATTTGGTTTAGATAAGTAAACTCAGCTTTCTTAACCAGAGATGGTTTATCTTCGCCCTCTCTTACATGCGCAAATACTGGGTGTGAAATCAGGTTTTGCTCTGTTGAAAAAATAACACCATACCCACCCAAGCCGAGCTTTAACTTTCGCAGTGAAGATGTAAGGTGATCAAGTGACACATCTGATGGGATAACTCCCAAAGCAGCTTGACCCGATTTTTTTGCTTGCTCAGATGCATAAAATGGCACCGAATACGTTGTCATTAATACATTGTTCTGAGGCTCATAATAGGGCTCGGTCCAAATTGCGCCCTCTTTAAGTGGACGATGATACCAACTAAACTCAACATCAGGTTTATCATAATCTACTAAATCAAATTTGCGTTCGACTCCGGTTAATCTTTCATAATAAGGGCTAAAGTAACGGGTATATTTATCGTATTGGTAAGGGTGAAAAGTGACATTGAGGGAAAACAACTCAGGGTTGGTATCAAACTCATATTGCAATAACTCAGGTGCATATCGTTTATCCTCAAGCGCAGT